>UQOX01000006.1 GCA_900542765.1 uncultured Porphyromonadaceae bacterium
TGGTTCAACTCATGCGAACTGAGACCTGTACCGGCTGCCGGCGAGTAGGGCTGTATGGTGTATCCTTTATATAGGAGCCCTTTCTTGTAAAGTTGTTGCAAGAGCCACCACAACGTTTCGATGTATCGATTGTCATAGGTAATATAGGGGTCTTTCATGTCGACCCAATATCCCATTTTGTGTGTGAGGTCTTCCCATTCTTTGGTAAACTTCATCACATCTTTGCGACAGGCGGCATTATACTCTTCGACCGAGATTTTCTTACCGATGTCTTCTTTGGTGATGCCCAAGGCTTTTTCCACGCCCAATTCTACGGGCAGGCCGTGCGTGTCCCAGCCGGCTTTGCGCATTACCTGGAACCCTTTCATCGTTTTGTAGCGGCAGAAAATATCCTTGATGGAGCGCGCCATGACATGGTGTATGCCGGGCATGCCGTTGGCCGAAGGGGGACCTTCATAGAAAACAAATGAGGGTGCGCCTTCCCGTATTTCGAGACTCTTTTGGAAGAGTTGTTCGGCGTCCCATTTTTTCAGCACCTCCTTATTTATCTCTGATAAATCGAAGTGAGAATATTCGGTAAATTTCTTGTCCATGTTTGTCAGAACTATTTATGCTTTATATAAGTGCGTGCAAAGATAAGAAAAAACATCTAATAAACGAACTATCGCATTAGATAGGTTTTCTAAATGCAAATTGTTACTTTTGTGGGAAGCTATTCAGCAGATGTTTTTCATATAAACCAATATATTTATGGCGCTAAGGCATGTCTTGCTATGTGTGGGCTTACTGGCTTGTTTATCAGTTGCTTCACAAGGGAAAATCGACGATTATAACCGAGCTTACGCGTTGAAATCGAAATATGGCGGAAAGGTATATTACGATAGAGTGGAACCTGTATGGATAGGTGGCGACAATCTTTTTTGGTATGTGCGCTATACCCCAGATGGGAACCATTACGTCAAGGTCGATGTTCGACGAAAGAAACGTTCCCCATTGTTCAATCATGAAAAGATGGGTCGTCAGTTATCCGCTGTTGTGGAACGTCGTGTTGACAGCCATCATCTCGATTTACGCCAGTGCCGCCTCAATGACCAAGGTGATACGCTGCATTTTGTTTATGATGGGCGAAATTGGTGCTATGACATATCTCGGGAGAAACTTGTCTGCCTAGGACAAGTCATGCCCCGACAGCAAGGCCGTCGGCGTTATTGGTCAGAGACCGATGAAGAGAAACAAGGCACGCCTGTTGCGTCGCCCGATGGAAGGTATGTCGCTTATGTCAAAGAGCATAACCTTTATGTGCGAGAATGTAAAAGCGGAGAGGAGAGAAGGTTGAGCTATGACGGCACCGAGGGCAATTACTATTCTGCGCGCATCATGTGGTCGCCCGATTCTCGCCGGATTGCAATATGCCGCATACGCCCGGTAGCCGAAAAAAGATATATCCACTATGTGGAGTCATCGCCCCAAGAGCAATTACAGCCCATACTTCACCGCCAGGAATATGCCAAACCCGGAGATGAATTGCCCGTTAAGGAACCCCGCATCTTCGATGTGGAGGCGTGTGTGATGCAATCACCCTCGACAGAACTCTTCCCTTCGCCTTATGCCTTGTCGGGGTTCCGTTGGGACGCCGACAGCCGAGCCATCACATTTGAGTATAATGAACGGGGACACAAGATTTATCGTCTGTTGCAAATGTCTGCCTTAACGGGACGGGTTGAAACAATCATTGAAGAGAAGGAAGACAAATATGTGAACTACACACGCATTTACAGGCATCATTTGCGCGATGGCCGTCATATTATCTGGTCGAGTGAACGGGACAATTACAATCATCTCTATCTCTATGACCGGCAATCGAAAGAGGCTCCCCGGCAAATCACAAAAGGGCCATGGTATGTCCGCGGTGTGCAGTATGTCGATGAGCAGAATCGGCATGTTTATTTCTCGGCCAATGGCATGAATCCCCATGAAGACCCATATCTGATACATTATTATCGCATCAACTTCGATGGTACCGGGTTGCTCGCACTCACTCCCGAGGACGGAATGCACCGTGTATGGTATTCACCCGACTATACCTATCTTGTCGATGTATATTCCAAGGTCGATGTTCCGCCGGTTACCGTGTTGCGAGATGCTTCGAGTGGAGAAGTCATCATGGAACTCGAAAGAGCCGATATTTCCCGGTTGCTCGATGAGGGCTGGCGGGCTCCCGAGAGTTTTTCGGCCAAAGGCCGTGACGGGAAAACCGACATCTGGGGTATCATATACCGTCCGAGCAATTTCGATGCTTCACGTCGCTACCCGATAATCGAATATATCTATTCGGGCCCAGGTGACCAGTATGTACCTAAAAGTTTCTCCGCTTATAATTGGGTTATGTCTTCCTTGGCCGAATTGGGGTTTATCGTCGTTCAGGTCGATGGCATGACTACCTCTTTCCGGTCAAAAGAATTTGAAGAAGTTTGTTATAAAAATCTGAAAGACGCCGGATTGCCCGATCATGTGGCATGGATACGAGCCGCAGCCGAACGCTATCCCAGCATGGACACAAGTCGTGTTGGCATATTCGGGTGCTCGGCCGGAGGCCAAGAAGCCATGACAGCACTCCTGTTCTATCCCGATTTTTACAAAGCCGGTTATGCCGCATGTGGTTGTCATGATAACCGTATGGACAAAATATGGTGGAATGAACAATGGCTGGGATATCCGGTCGATGAATCTTATCGTTCCTGCTCCAATGTCGAGAATGCCCATCTGCTGCAACGTCCGCTTATGCTACTTGTCGGAGAACTCGATGACAACGTCGACCCCGCATCGACGATGCAGGTTGTCGATGCTTTGATAAAAGCGAACAAAGATTTTGAGCTGGTGGTCTTGCCGGGCAAAGGGCACACGATGGGAGAAAGTTATGGCGAACACAAACGCTATGATTTTTTTGTGCGACATCTATTGGGTGTGACCCCTCCGGCATGGAATGAGGTGGAGTCCCACGAATAGATTGCGAAAATGAATTCGACAATTCCCTTTTTTAAGGACGGCATTCTGTGCCGATGGGAATGCGTGAATGTTGCCCGTTACAAATTTGCATCATTCATTGCTTATTCATCTAAAATAAACTACCTTTGCGCATCTTGTGCCGCGGAATGCATACCGTGGGTGTGAACGAGGCATTTGTAATATTTTGACAATAAACAGGAAATATATGTATAGGACAAAAACATGCGGAGAATTGCGATTGAGCGATGCCGGTAGTGTCGTTACATTGGCAGGTTGGGTACAACGCCTCCGCAAGATGGGCGGTATGACATTTGTCGACCTGCGCGACCGGTATGGAATTACGCAATTGGTTTTCAACGAAGAAGAGAATGCCGAGTTGTGCGAACAGGCCAATCATCTGGGCCGGGAATATGTGATTCAGGTTGTCGGGAAAGTGAATGAACGATTCAGCAAGAATCTCAACCTACCTACCGGTGAAATCGAAATCATCGTTTCGGAGTTGAAGGTGCTGAACAGTGCCTTGACACCGCCTTTCACTATCGAAGACAATACCGATGGCGGCGACGACATTCGCATGAAATATCGCTACCTCGACTTGCGCCGTTCGGCTGTGCGCAAGAATCTCGAATTGCGTCACAAAATGACGATAGAGGTGCGTAAATACCTCGACGAACATGGCTTTATCGAAGTGGAAACCCCGATTCTGGTAGGCTCCACCCCCGAGGGTGCCCGGGACTTTGTCGTTCCCTCCCGTATGAACCCGGGACAATTCTATGCCTTGCCCCAAAGCCCCCAAACCTTGAAACAGTTGTTGATGGTATCGGGATTTGACCGTTATTTCCAAATTGCCAAATGCTTCCGCGATGAAGATTTGAGAGCCGACCGTCAGCCCGAATTTACCCAAATCGACTGCGAAATGTCATTTGTGGAGCAAGATGACATCATCAACCTTTTCGAAGGTATGGCCAAATACCTCTTTAAAGTCATTCGCGGTGTAGAACTCACCGAACCTTTCTTGCGTATGCCTTGGTCCGAAGCCATGAAATATTATGGAAGCGACAAACCCGATTTGCGTTTCGGCATGAAGTTCGTTGAGTTGATGGACATCATGAAAGGCCACGGCTTTTCGGTATTCGACAATGCGGCGTACATCGGCGGTATCTGTGCCGAGGGAGCCGCCCACTATACCCGCAAGCAACTCGATGCCCTTACCGACTTTGTGAAAAAGCCCCAAATTGGTGCCAAAGGAATGGTTTATGCCCGTGTCGAGGCCGACGGAACGGTAAAATCGAGCGTCGACAAGTTCTACACGCAAGAGGTGTTGCAGGAGATGAAAGCGGCCTTCGGTGCCAAACCAGGCGATTTGATTTTGATTCTCAGCGGCGATGATGCCATGAAGACCCGCAAGCAACTTTGTGAGCTTCGTCTCGAAATGGGCAACCAACTGGGACTGCGCGACAAGAACAAATTTGCCCTGCTGTGGGTGGTCGATTTCCCCATGTTTGAGTGGAGCGACGAGGAAAATCGCCTCATGGCCATGCACCACCCCTTTACTCACCCCAAAGAAGAGGACATTCCTTTGCTCGATACCAACCCCGAAGCTGTCCGTGCCGATGCCTACGACATGGTGTGCAACGGCATCGAAGTGGGAGGCGGGTCGATTCGTATCCACGATGCGCAGTTGCAAGCCAAGATGTTCGAAATACTGGGCTTTACCCCCGAACGCGCACAGGAACAGTTCGGCTTCCTCATGAATGCCTTCAAATACGGTGCTCCCCCTCACGGCGGATTGGCTTATGGCCTCGACCGCTGGGTGAGCATATTTGCCGGCCTCGACAGTATTCGCGATTGCATCGCTTTCCCCAAGAACAACAGTGGCCGCGATGTGATGCTCGATGCCCCTTCGGTGCTTGATCCCAAGCAACTCGACGAGTTGAATCTCAAAGTAGAACTGCCCCAGTAAATCATTCCGCATGATAACGGTCGGAGACATTATACAGGTCCTGGAAACGGTGGCACCTTTGGCGTTGCAGGAATCCTATGACAACGCCGGGTTGCTTACCGGTTCACGCGACATGGAGGCGCACGCCGCCCTTGTGTGCATCGACATTACCGAGGAGGTCATCGACGATGCCATATCCCAAGGAGCCAATTTGGTCATTTCGCATCACCCCCTGGTGTTCCGTCCCCTGAAATCATTTACCGGGAAAGATTACATCGAACGCACACTCATCAAAGCCATCAAAAACGACATTGCCATCTATGCCTGCCACACCAATATGGATAATGCGTGGAATGGCGTAAACTTTAAAATGGCCGAGATGTTGGGGCTCTTCAATCTCTCGATACTCTCACCGCTTCCCCAGCAACTGTTGAAGTTGGTGACCTATGTCCCGTCGAGCCATGCCGATAGCGTGCGGCAGGCTCTCTTTGAGGCCGGAGCCGGTACCATAGGCGATTATGACGCATGCAGTTACAACAGCGAAGGTTTCGGGACGTTCCGGGCCGGAGAAAGCACTCACCCTTATTGCGGCGCAATCGGTGAATTGCACCAAGAGCCTGAACTGAGGATTGAGATGGTACTTCCTCGTCATCTGCGTGCACGGGTGGTGCGCACGCTTTTGCAGGTGCACCCCTATGAAGAGCCGGCATTCGACCTCATTGCCATAGAGAACGAATGGGAACAGGCCGGTGCAGGGGTGGTGGGAGAGTTGCTCTGCCCGATGGACGAGATGGATTTTTTGCAACGGTTGAAATCGGTTTTCAAGGCCGGTTGCGTAAAATATTCTTCTCTCACGGGGAAAAAGATACGACAAGTGGCATTGTGCGGAGGTTCAGGCTCATTTCTCATACCCAAGGCCGTGGCGATGGGAGTCGATGCCTTTGTGACCGGAGAAATCAAATACCATGAGTTTTTCGGCAATGACGACTCCATATTATTGGCCGAAATAGGCCATTATGAAAGCGAACAGTACACAAAAGATATTTTTTGTGAGATAATAACAAAAAAATTTCCTACCTTTGCGTGCTATTATACAAAGGTTGAAACAAATCCGATAAATTATTTGTAAGCATGGCTACCGAAAAGACAAAAGCTGAAAAGGAATATACCGTTGAAGAACGGTTGAAAACGCTGTACGAGTTACAGACTATGCTCTCGGAGATAGACCGCATCAAAACCTTGCGCGGAGAACTTCCTCTCGAAGTAAAAGACCTCGAAGACGAGATTGCCAGATTGGAAACCCGAGTTCAAAAGTTCCAAGGCGAAATCGTCCAATTACAAAGCGATATTGCCAAAGAGAAAGAAGGAATCAAAAATTCCCAAACGCTTATTGAGAAATATACAGCCCAACAAGACAATGTGCGAAACAACCGGGAGTTTGATTTCTTGACAAAAGAAATAGAATATCAGAATTTGTCGATAGAGCTTTGCGAAAAACATATTCGCGAATATACGGCTCAGGAAAAGAACAAAAAAGAGGAAATCGAGACCTGTCAAACCACTATTGCCGAGCGGACAACCGACTTGCAAGAGAAAAAAGAAGAGCTCGATGAAATCATCGCTGAGACTCGCCAAGACGAGGAAAAATTGCGCGAAAAAGCCAAAAAGCTCGAACAACAGGTCGACCCCCGTCTGTTGACGGCATTCAAACGCATTCGTAAAAACGCCCGTAATGGCTTGGCCGTCGTTTATATCCAACGTGGAGCTTGTGGAGGTTGCTTCAACAAAATCCCGCCACAACGACAACTCGACATCAAGATGCACAAAAAAATCATCGTTTGCGAATACTGTGGTCGCATCATGATCGACCCTGAGTTAGCCGGCGTACAAGAATAAGATTTTTTTGAAACTAAAATCAAAGGCGAGCTCCTTGGAATCGGAACCCGCCTTTTTTTTATTGATGATTGTCAATTTACAGAGAATTATCCCCGTAGATCATAGAAGACGTGCTTTTTTCGAGAAACATGGCTACACCGTGATGCGGGAGCAAAAAGCAAAAGCTAACCGATTGTATATGACCAATTTTGTTATGATGAAAATTTTGTAGCCATCGGGAAATTTACAAAAAAAGGAGTGCCTCGAAAACCGGGGCACTCCTTTTTTGTAGTAGGAGAAGTGTTTATTCTTCCCAACCGCGTAATTGCATGAGGATTTTGGTGACATCATAAGCCGAGCGGGCTACGGGTGTACCGGGGCCGAAAATGGCAGCAACTCCTGTTTTGTAGAGGAAGTCATAGTCTTGCGGAGGAATAACGCCACCGGCAACGACGACGATGTCCTCGCGACCCAGTTTCTTCAACTCTTCAAATACTTGGGGTATGAGGGTCTTGTGACCGGCAGCCAAAGAGGATACGGCCAAAACATGCACGTCGTTTTCAACGGCTTGGCGAGTGGCTTCGGCCGGAGTCTGGAACAGCGGTCCCATATCGACGTCGAAGCCGCAATCGGCATATCCGGTAGCTACGACTTTGGCACCGCGGTCGTGACCGTCCTGACCCATTTTGGCAACCATGATGCGGGGTTGACGGCCCTCTTTCTGCGCAAATTTTTCGATAATTTCCTTGGCCCGTATGAAGTCGGGGTCATTCTTCGTTTCTGTTGAATACACGCCTGATATGGTTCTAATGATTGCTTTATAACGTCCCACGACAGCTTCGCAGGCATCGGATATTTCGCCCAGTGTCGCTCTCACTTTGGCAGCTTTCACGGCCAAGTCGAGCAGGTTGCCTTGTTTGGTCTTCACGCATTCGGTAATGGCGTCAAGAGCGGCTTTCACGGCATCGTTGTCACGATGAGCTTTCAAGTCGTTCAGTCGGGCAATTTGCTGGTTGCGTACCGCGGTATTGTCCACTTCGAGAATGTCGATGGGGTCTTCTTTTTCGAGATGGTATTTGTTGATACCCACAATGGTTTGTTTGCCCGAGTCGATGCGAGCCTGGGTGCGAGCCGCGGCCTCTTCGATACGCAGTTTGGGCAGACCGGTCTCGATGGCTTTGGCCATACCGCCGAGCTTCTCGATTTCCTGAATGTGTTCCCACGCTTTGTGCGCCAACTCATTGGTGAGGCTTTCGACGTAATACGAACCAGCCCACGGGTCAATCTCTTTCGTTACATAGGTCTCTTCCTGAATGTAAATCTGAGTGTTGCGGGCAATACGAGCCGAGAAGTCGGTAGGCAGGGCGATGGCTTCGTCGAGGGCGTTGGTATGCAACGATTGGGTATGACCTTGTGCGGCTCCCATGGCCTCGATACAGGTACGGCCTACATTGTTGAAGGGGTCTTGCTCGGTAAGCGACCAACCCGAAGTCTGCGAGTGGGTGCGCAAAGCCATCGATTTGGGATTCTTGGGATTGAACTGTTTGACGATTTTGGCCCACAGCATACGCGCTGCACGCATCTTGGCAATCTCCATGAAGTAATTCATGCCGATGGCCCAGAAGAACGACAATCGCGGAGCAAATGTGTCGATATCCATTCCGGCATTGATACCGGCACGGAGATATTCCAATCCATCGGCCAAGGTATATGCCAATTCGATGTCGGCTGTCGCACCGGCTTCCTGCATGTGGTAACCCGAGATGGAGATGGAGTTGAATTTGGGCATGTACTGGGAGGTGAACTCGAAGATGTCGGCAATGATACGCATCGAGAACTCAGGCGGATAGATATAGGTATTACGCACCATGAACTCTTTCAGAATATCATTCTGAATGGTTCCGGCCATCTCTTCGAGCTTGGCTCCTTGTTCCAGTCCGGCGTTGATATAGAAGGCCATGATGGGAAGTACGGCTCCGTTCATGGTCATTGATACCGACATTTTGTTCAAGGGTATGCTGTCGAACAAGACTTTCATGTCCTCGACACTGCATATCGACACACCGGCTTTTCCCACATCACCGACGACTCGTTCGTGGTCGGCATCATAGCCACGGTGGGTGGGCAGGTCAAATGCCACCGAAAGACCTTTCTGTCCCGAAGCCAGGTTGCGGCGATAGAAAGCATTCGATTCTTCGGCGGTAGAGAATCCCGCATATTGCCGAATGGTCCAAGGACGCATGGCATACATTCCGCTGTACGGACCTCTCAGATAGGGAGGAATACCGGCAACATAGTTGAGGTGTTCCATGCCTTCGAGGTCGGCTTTGGTGTAGATGGGTTTTACGGGAATCTGTTCGGGGGTTATCCAGTCGGCATTGTTGTTTTGCAGCTCCGCATGTCCGCTATGGGCGAAAGCATCGGTGCGAATATTTATGTTTTTGAAATTAGGTCTCATAGTGTAATGCTTTTAAGCCATTGGCGGGTTAAATAGATAATAAGGTATTATACTCTTTCAGCGTTTCGAGGACGTTGCTGCGTACATTGATAAATCGCGTGATACCTTGTGATTTCAAATCTTCCATGCATTCAGGAGCGCCAGCAACGACAAGAATGGCTTTGTCGCCCAACAACTGATGAGCTTCGGGAGCCAAAGTGGCATATTCTTCGTCGCTCGAACAGAGGACAACGATGTCGGCCTTGGCCTTCAAGGCTGCCTCAATACCCGCTTGCACCGTGTCGAAACCAAGGTTGTCGATGATTTCATAGCCGGCACAACCGAAGAAGTTGCCCGAGAATTGCGAACGAGCCAACCGCATGGCCAAGTTCCCGATGGTCAGCATGAATACTTTGGGACGCTTGCCCGATTTTTCGGTAGCCAATCGCAAGGCTTCGAAATCGGCTGCACCACGGCCTGAGCGGAGGAATGGCATTTCGGGCGTACACTCTTCGTGATGGTGGCACCCGCAAGCATGAGCCGAATCGGCAACGATTTTATCGAGCGCCGTTTCATGGATATTGGGATATTGGTTGGTTCCCAAAAGAATTTCTTTGCGTCGGGCAATGGCTGTGCGACGAGCTTCGGCTGCACTGTTTACCGCATTTTGCACCTGTCCAGAGCGGAGGGCGGCATAGAAACCTCCGGCTTCTTCGACTTCGAGGAAGAGTTTCCACGCCTCTTCGGCGATAGAAGCAGTCAGTGTTTCGATGTAATAGGAGCCTCCGGCGGGGTCAACGATTTTATTGAAATGGGATTCTTCTTTGAGCAATAATTGCTGGTTGCGGGCAATGCGTTCGGAAAAATCGTCGGGCTGCTTATATGCAATGTCAAACGGCGTTACCGTAATGGAATTCACCCCGGCCAAGGCTGCCGACATGGTTTCGGTTTGCGAACGGAGCAGGTTGACATGTGCATCGTAGATGGTCATGTTGAATTGCGAGGTCTGAGCGTGCATCATGATTTTGGCGGCGCAGTCACAGGCCGGTTTATAGGCCGAAACGATTTGTGCCCACAACATGCGTGCAGCACGGAATTTGGCCATCTCCATGAAATAATTCGACGAGATGCCGAAATTGAATTTGATGCGCTTGGCGATTTCATCTACCGGGAGTCCTTTGTCGGTAAGCGCGGCGAGCCATTCATTACCCCATGCCAAGGCATATCCCAACTCCTGGGTGATGTATGAACCGGCATTGTTGAGCATCACGGCATCGACCATCAACACGCGGTAGTGGGGCAGTTCCGAGACAGACTCAATGGCTTGAACAGCCATGTCGGCATATTTCGGGAAGTCCCGGCCGTGTTTCAGTATGCGTTTGAACGGTCCATAACTAATAGAACCTTTGACTTTTTGGAGATCTACACCCTGAGCTTTGAAATAAGCCGTGAGTTCGGTGCCCACTTTTACGGCATTCTTTATGCAGGAGATGAAGTTCAACTCCACGTTTTCGGCATCGATACCTTTCAGTAATGTGGCAAATCCTTCGGGGGTTATATGTTCTTGTCCTATTTGGAAGCCCAATGACGTAACTCCTTTTTGGAGCAAATCCAATGCTTTCTGATTGGCTTCTTGCGGGTTTTCGACATGAATATCCTGGCGAATGAGCCATTCATTGTCGCGTTTCGTCCCCCTTACATAAGGATATTCTCCCGGAAGGGAATCGGTCGTTTTCAACCCTTCAATGTCTTCGGCCCGATACATGGGCTGAACATTGAATCCTTCGTTGGTGCGCCACACGAGCTTTTTGTCGAAATCGGCGCCTTTCAAGTCAGCAATAACCTTCTCTTTCCATTCTTCGGTAGAGACTGGCGGAAATTGCTCGAACAGTTTTTCTTTATTCGCTGTCATATGTTTTTCTTTAAGGTTTTTAATTCCATAAACGTCTTTGGTCAGGCAATTGAAAAATTTATAATTTCTCCAAAGGTAGGAATAAATTTCCCAATAAAAAATCTTTATGACAGGATTTTATCCGTGGAAAGAGGGCTTTTTATCTTTTCTTATATGATAAAAGCCGGGATTGATAGATGCGGCTTGCAAAATGTATGCATATGCCGGCAAAAAAGAATAGAAGGGCAAGGGAACAAAGGGTCTCGACAACGGGCATGTCGTAGGCATACCGGGTAACGAGCAGCATGGGAGAGGTGAATGGCAAGTAGGTGCACCATGCGGCAAGGTTGCCCGACATGTCGTTCAGACTATACAGTCCGACATAGAATGCAATCAGGGAGAGAAAGGTAAGGGGGACTACAAATTGCCGGCTGTCGGTCTCGGGATTGATATAGGCGCCAACAATGGCAAACAGGGAGGCATAGAGCAAATAACCGCCCATGAAACTGAGGAAGAAAAGTATTGTCCAACCCGGTGTGATAAAGGCAAAATCGTCCGATGCCGTAGAACAGTCGATTCTCATAAATAAAAGGAACAAGGCTCCCCATATCAGGAATTGTGTTACCCCACACAAGGCGATGGCAATGATTTTCCCGTAAATCAAATCCCGGGCCTTTACCGAGGTCAAGAGGATTTCGAGTATTCTATTGCTTTTCTCTTGGACGGTGCTTTGCAAGACACGGGCACTATATATAAAAATAAATAGATATATCAACGTGCTGAATATGACGAGTCTGTCAAAATATTCGTGTTCCGCAATTTCGGTTGAATTTCCAATCGGGGAGAGGTCGATGATGTCGAGGGGAACGTCAAGTCGAGACCGCATCTCATCGGGCAGTTCTTGTAACTTTTGATGGAGAATGTAGTCGGAGAGGAGGCACGTCAGATACTGTTTTGTTTCTTCCCGGTTGACCTCTGTTGAATAGAAAATGGTCGAAGGAACGCCTTTCTCATCTTTCGTCCCGATGTAAAGAACCGTTTGAGGCGTGACATCATCGGGGAGGGAGTTCTCTCTTTCGGACAGATAGGTTATCCCCGCTTTGCCGGTAAACGCATCGGCGTAGCTACCTTCACGGTCGATGACATACACTTGGCGGGCATCATTTCCCGATGTCGCGGTCATGAGCAGATAATATCCGCACCCGAAAAGCATGGGCAACAAGAGTGTCATCAACCAAAACGAGCGTTGCGTGACTTGTGCCCGATATTCCCGATGTATGATGAGCATTAATTTATTCATGGCTTCTATCGGATTGTAAAGGGCCTGAAACGACTTGGGTAAATATCTCTTCGAGGGTGGTCTCTTGGGCTTCGAAACGCGACAGGGGATATTCCCTCGACAGGAAAGATGACAATTCCGAAACACTTATCCCTTTTTTCATCTTCACGATATGTTCGCGACCGGTTGTCTCAACGATGGAGAATAGCGAGCGTTCTTCTTGCAGGATTATCGATTTTTCGGTCGTGAAACGGTATAACGACGAAGCATGTCGTTTCTTGATTTCTTCGAGACAACCTTGCAGACCGACACGTCCTTGATTGATGAGAATGACGTGCGAGCAAAGTGTGGCGGCTTCGTTGAGATGGTGTGTCGAGAGGAGAATCGTAGTGCCTTGCTGTTGTAAATCCAAAATTTCGGCGCGCATGGTTGCCAAACCGATAGGGTCGAGTCCTGAGAATGGTTCGTCAAGAATCAACAAACGAGGGGAGGCGATGACAGCGCCGATAAACTGCACCTTTTGTTGCAAACCCTTCGAAAGGCTTCCGACGAGATGTCGGGCCCTATCGCCGAGGCCGAGTTTTTCGATCCACATCTGGGCCAATCGTTTGGCTTCTTGTCGGGGTACTCCTTTGATACGCGCCAGAAATACCAACTCGTCGGTCACGCTCATGGCATTGTAGAGCCCTCTTTCTTCGGGCAAATAACCGATGTGGTCCATGTCCTTGTCGCATAACGGACGGTTGTCGAACACGACGGTGCCCCTGTCGGGACGGAGGATTCGGGTGAGAATGCGCATCAAAGTCGTTTTTCCGGCACCATTCGGCCCCAAAAGCCCGCATATTTTCCCTTCGGGTATGTCGACGGATACCGTATCGAGAGCCACTTTCGCCCCGAAACGTTTCTCTATGCCGTGTGTCTCAATCAGACTCATGTCCGGGGCGTTTTACCGAGGTCTGACAATTCGTTCGCCAAGTTCCTTGGCCAATGCCGCTTTTACCTTGAAAAGGTCCGACAGCTTCTGCATGAGAGCCCGTTTCTCCTCGATGCTTTCCTCTCCTCTTTTCAGTTGTTGCTGCATGGCGGCTATTTCCTGCCCGATTATGGCGTCTTTCAATTCGAACAAGGCTCGTGGTACCAACTCGCCGATGCGCTCTTCTTCACTGGCGATATGTTGGTATTTGGTGTGTACCTTGCTCAATTCATATTTGTCACTGATGCAGTTCAAGGCAATGTCACTGATTTCGGGGTCGGGGTGTGAGGTAAAATACCGGGCGAGATGCGTCTCGGAGCGGGCAAAACAGGCTTCGGCTTCTTCCCTGATTTTTTGGTATATGGGATTTGAAAAAACGATTTCGTCGTTTTTCAGGTCGTTGAAGATATACGGAGCCACTTTCCACATGGCTCCTGCATCGTCTTTTGGGAAAAGGTCCAAGTCACCATATCTGATGATATAGCGTATCAATGTGCGTTCTGCCAAGTCATTGATATATTGGGTCGTCGAAGTCCCCGGTTGTGTGGGCGGGGTGTGTCGTGTTGGCTCTTCAAGCGAAATAGGACTTTCTCTCTCCGTCGAAGAGGTATTGTTGGAATCGGTGTCAGAACCGGAATTGCCATTTCCTTCTTCCTTGTTATTTGCCAATTCTTGATAGCGGCGTTTGTTTATCTCGGTGAGTAGCACATTTTCGGCAATCTCCATGACACGGCTACATTCTTTGACATAAACCGAACGTTCGATTCTATCGGGAATTACTGCAATACTTTGTACGATATCGGTGATGAGCGCCGCTTTTTTGATGGGGTCTTGACCGGCACTTTCGAGCAAGAGGTCGGTTTTGAATCGGATAAAATCGACTTCATGTTCATTGATGTATTGAGTAAACGCCGCAGCGCTTTGTTTCTGAGCGAAAGAGTCGGGGTCATCACCGTCGGGCAAAAGGACGACTTTGATGTGCAGACCTTCTTTCAGGAGCATGTCGATGCCTCGCAACGAAGCCTTTATGCCGGCGGCATCGCCGTCATATAGCACCGTCACATTGTTGGTAAAACGGTGTATGAGCCTTATCTGCCCCGGAGTAAGTGAAGTACCCGATGAGGCCACGACGTTTTCAATACCCGACTGGTGCATCGACAAGACATCGGTGTAGCCTTCGACCAAGAAACAGTTGTCCTGTTTTACGATGGCTTGTTTGGCTTGATAGATGCCATAGAGTTCATGGCTTTTGTGATATATGTCCGATTCGGGCGAATTGACATATTTGGCCATCTTCTCATTCTTTTTCAGTATGCGGCCACCAAATGCCAACACTTTCCCCGATAGGCTGTAAACCGGGAATATGACTCGCCCACGGAAACGATCGCTGATTTGTCCGTCACCGTTTTCAAGACAAAGGCCCGTGGAAAGAAGATATTCTTTCTTATATCCACGCTTTCGGGATTCGTTGTAGAGGGCATCACGTTGATCGAGCGAATATCCCAATCCGAATTTCTTGATGATGTCATCTCTAAATCCCCGTTCATGGAAGTAAGAAAGCCCGATAGAGCGCCCTTCGGCATGATTGAAAAGAATGTTTGAAAAATATTCCTGCGCGAAAGCATTCACGATGAGCATGCTTTCGCGTTTACTCTGTTGCTGTTTTTCCTCTTCGCTTTGTTCCCGTTCGTGAACTTCGATGTTGTATTTCTTGGCCAAGTATTTCAATGCCTCATAATAGGTCATTTGTTCATGTTCCATGATAAAATGCACGGCACTGCCCCCTTTCCCACAACTAAAACATTTACAGATGTTTTTCGACGGGGAAACGCTGAACGAGGGGGTTTTCTCGTCGTGGAAGGGGCACAGACCAATATAGTTCACGCCCCTTTTTCGCAAGGTGACGAAGTCCGAAACGACTTCGACAATATTGGCGCTGTCGAGGATTTTATCTACGGTGGCTTGGTCTATCATGTCAACATCAAAATTTGAGCACGACGAAGGTACGATTTCTTCTTCTTTATAGCAAACCTTCACTGAAATAATTCCCCGTCCATAAATTCACTTGCCGTTATTCGGCCCACAAGGAAAGTGAGACTGGATATACCTTGTAAAGAAAGGGTGGTGTCGATAAGGTGAAAAATTTCGATAAAAGTTTGCTGAATATCGAAAGATTACAATTACTTTTGCACCATTAAAATTGCGGGCATGTGCGAAATAAGCTCCTTTTGTGCTTCGATTTTAAATATAATCTACTGAAAATAACACAGATAATAACCAAATAGATTCGCAAGAATGAACGTTTCACAAGAAAACACAAGCAAAGTTTCGGCTTTGATAAAGATTGACATCGTAAAAGCCGATTATGAAGAAAAAGTAGAAAAGGCTTTGCGTACTTATCGTCAGAAGGCTAATATCCCCGGTTTCCGTAAAGGTATGGCACCGATGGGTATGATCAAGAAAATGGTGGGCAAATCGATCCTGCTCGAAGAAATAAACAAATTGGTTTCGGAAAGTCTTTACAATTATATTAAAGACAATAAGATGAATATCCTGGGTGAGCCTCTGCCCTCGGAATCGCAAGCAGAAATCGATTTCGACAAACAGGAGGATTTCTCTTTCCTGTTCGACGTGGCTTTGGCACCTGAAATCGACATCACCCTTACTGACAAAGACAAAATCGACTATTACCACATCGACATCGATGATGACATGGTAGCCAAGCAGAAAGAGGCTCTTTGCAGCCGTTTCGGCGTGCAACAACCTGTCGAAGAAGCCAGCGAGAAAGACATCGTAAAAGGCCAGTTCGTAGAACTCGACGAGAACAACGCGCCCAAAGAAGGCGGCATCTCGGTTGAGTCGCTTCTCACCCCGGCTTATCTCAAAGACGAAGCCGAGAAAAACAAATTCGTCGGCAAGAAAGTCGGAGACAAGGTCGTATTCAATCCTTCTGTTGCCTGTGGCGGAAATGACACCGAAATTGCAGCCATGCTGCACATCGGAAAAGATAAATCGGCCGATGTGAAATCGAACTTCGAAGTCGAAATCACTTCTATTCTCGGATTCAAACCCGCCGAAGTGGGACAAGAACTCTATGATAACGCTTTCGGTAAAGATACCGTAAAGAGTGAAGAAGAATTTACCGCAAAAATCCGCGAAATGCTCGCCTCGCAGTTGCAACCCGAGAGCGATTACAAGTTTGCCCTCGATGCCCGCACCGCATTGGAAGCCAAAGTGGGAGAGGTGGAACTTCCCGACAACCTGCTCAAACGTTGGCTGGTTGTGACCGGTGAAAACCGCACGGCCGAGTCGGTAGAAGAGGAATATCCCAAAATGGTCCCCGACTTGAAATGGCAACTCATCAAGGAAGAAATCGTGAAAAAATACGAAATCAAAGTCGATGACGCCGATATGCTCGAAATGGCCAAGAAAGCAACTCGCGCACAGTTCGCCCAATACGGTATGGCCAATGTGCCCGATGACCTGCTCGAAAAATATGCCTCCGATATGCTGAAAGACAAGAAAATCGTCAGCAACATTGCCGAGCGTGCCACCGAAGAAAAAATCATTGAGACGATCAAATCTCATGTCTCTTTGAACGAAAAGAACGTTTCGGTCGAAGATTTCTATAAAATGTTTGAAAACAAATAATCCGACAGACATTTTCCACATAAAAAATCAGCCCCCAGTCCGGGCTGATTTTTTATATCGTTACTCTCCACATTTCCCGCGAAAAACAAAATTTGCGGGATAATGGTTTTATTTCTATCTTTGTTTGAAGAAAAAATCAGAAACCTCAAAAAAACGTTTTGATTATGAACGACGATTTTAGAAAATATGCCACCAAACATTTGGGAATGAATGGCCTTGCTCTCGACAAATACATCGACATAACAAGCAGTTACATTTCTCCGACGATTATCGAAGAACGTCAGATGAATGTTGCCCAAATGGACGTTTTCTCCCGTTTGATGATGGATCGTATCATCTTCCTGGGGACACAGATCGACGATTATGCCGCCAATGTCATACAGGCTCAGCTGCTCTATCTCGACTCGTCCGACCCCGGTAAAGA
This sequence comes from uncultured Porphyromonadaceae bacterium, assembly GCA_900542765.1. GTDB lineage: Bacteria > Bacteroidota > Bacteroidia > Bacteroidales > UBA11471 > Caccoplasma > Caccoplasma merdavium. The sequence continues at coordinate 17,479 of UQOX01000006.1, forward strand.
CATTTCCATCTACCTCAATACCCCGGGCGGAAGCGTATATGCCGGGTTGGGCATTTACGATACGATGCAATATATTTCGAGCGATGTCTCGACCATTTGCACGGGTATGGCAGCCTCAATGGGAGCCGTCCTGCTGGTAGCCGGGACAACAGGCAAACGTTTTGCCTTACAACATTCTCGCGTGATGATTCATCAGCCGATGGGGGGAGCCCAAGGGCAAGCCTCCGATATCGAAATTACGGCTCGCGAAATACAGAAATTGAAGAAAGAGCTTTACACCATCATTGCCAACCATTCGGGCAAACCGTATGAACAAATCGAAAAAGATTCGGACCGTGATTACTGGATGACCGCTGCCGAGGCGAAAGAGTATGGCATGATCGACGATGTATTAGTACGCGTAAAAACGAAATAATGGGAAAGAAAGAAACAGAATGCCGTTGCTCGTTTTGCGGACGGAGCGAACGGGAAGTCGGCTATCCGCTTCTCTCGGGATATGCCGGATATATCTGTGTCGAATGCGCAGAACAAGCCTCTATTGCAGCCCGCGAAATCAAGCAGAAAGCCTCGGATCTGAAACTCGGGCTCGAAGAGCTGCCCAAACCCAAGGAAATAAAAGCCTTCCTCGACCAGTATGTCATCGGTCAAGACGATGCCAAACGTTATCTCTCGGTAGCTGTTTACAACCACTACAAGCGCTTGTTGCAATATAAACAAGGGAAAAAAACAGATGATGTAGAAATAGAAAAATCGAACATCATCATGGTGGGACGCACCGGTACCGGTAAAACCCTCTTGGCAAAGACCATCGCCAAATTGTTGAAAGTACCTTTTACGATAGTCGACGCAACCGTTCTTACTGAGGCCGGATATGTGGGTGAAGACATCGAAAGCATTCTTACCCGCTTGTTGCAGGTGTCGGATTATGATGTCGATGCCGCCGAACGGGGAATCGTCTTTATCGACGAAATCGATAAAATCGCCCGCAAAAGCGACAATCCGTCCATCACACGCGATGTGAGTGGCGAAGGCGTGCAGCAAGGACTGCTCAAACTCCTTGAAGGCTCGGTCGTGAACGTTCCCCCGCAAGGAGGCCGTAAACACCCCGAGCAAAAGATGATACCGGTCAATACAAAAGACATTCTTTTTATCTGTGGCGGTGCGTTCGACGGTATCGAAAAGAAGATAGCCATGCGTCTCAACACCAAGGTCGTAGGATATGGGGTAGACAAAAAACGCGATACCATCGACCGGGAAAATCTCTTGCAATATATCACGCCGCAAGATTTGAAGTCGTTCGGCTTGATACCGGAAATCATAGGCCGTCTGCCCATATTGACATACCTCGATCCACTCGACCGCCAAGCCTTGCGTCAAATCCTGACCGAGCCAAAAAATTCCATCATCAAGCAATATGTGAAAATGTTTGAAATGGACGGTATAAAACTCACCTTTGACGAAGAAGCGCTCGATTTCATGGTCGACAAGTCCATCGAGTTCAAACTGGGTGCACGAGGGCTGCGTTCCATCGTCGAGGCAATCATGATCGATGCCATGTTTGAACTTCCATCGACCAATTGCAAGTCACTTCACGTTACGAGAGCCTATGCCGAAGAGAAAATAAAGAAAGCAAATATGCACACACTACATTAAAAAATAGGAGGATAAATTTGTATAGTGAAAGAAAATTCATAAATTTGTTCATAATCACAGATTATGCGTGCTGAAAACCGACTATAAATGAGAACTTTATGACAACGAAAAACGATTTGACCGCAGCTTTGAAAGAGCATTTCGGGTTTGATGCTTTCAAGGGAAACCAAGAAGCGATAATCAAAAATCTGCTTGCCGGAAACGATACGTTTGTGTTGATGCCTACGGGAGGAGGTAAATCGCTCTGTTACCAACTGCCTTCACTACTCTCCGAAGGCACCGCAGTTGTTATATCGCCACTCATAGCCTTGATGAAAAATCAAGTCGATGCCATGCGGAATTTCAGCGAAGAAGACGGGGTGGCGCATTTTATAAATTCCTCGTTAAACAAAGCGTCGATTGATTTGGTCAAGGAAGACATTCTCTCGGGTAAAACCAAGCTCCTATATGTCGCCCCCGAATCATTGACCAAAGAAGAAAATATCGAATTCCTCAAACAGGTAAAAATATCGTTCTATGCCGTTGACGAGGCACATTGCATATCGGAGTGGGGACATGATTTCCGCCCCGAATATCGTCGCATTCGTCCCATCATCAACGAAATAGGCTCCCGGCCGGTAATTGCCCTCACGGCAACAGCCACACCCAAGGTGCAGCACGATATACAGAAAAACTTGGGAATGACCGATGCCGCAGTCTTCAAATCGTCGTTTAACAGGCCCAATTTGTATTATGAAGTACGCCCCAAAACAAAAAATATCGATAAAGAAATTATCAAATATATAAAGTCCCAACCCGGAAAATCAGGTATCATTTACTGTCTGAGCCGTAAAAAGGTCGAAGAACTGGCCGAAACCCTCAAAGTGAATGGTATCAATGCTCTGCCCTACCATGCCGGAATGGATTCAAACACACGCACACATAACCAAGATGCTTTCCTGCTCGAAGAAGTCGATGTCATCGTGGCAACCATTGCATTCGGAATGGGCATCGATAAACCCGACGTGCGCTTTGTGATTCATTACGACATACCCAAGAGCCTCGAAGGCTACTATCAGGAAACCGGCCGTGCAGGACGCGACGGGGGCGAAGGCCAGTGCATAACCTTCTATGTCAAAGAAGACTTGGAGAAACTGGAAAAATTCATGCAGGGAAAGCCCATCGCCGAACAAGAAATAGGAAAACAACTGTTGATCGAAACGAAAGCATATGCCGAGTCGTCGGTATGCCGCCGCAAATTGTTGTTGCACTATTTCGGGGAAGAGTATACCGAAGATAATTGCGGGAATTGTGACAACTGTTTGAACCCCAAGAAACAAGTGGAAGCACAAGATATGTTATGTGCGGTATTAGATACCGTAATAGCCTTAAAAGAAAAATTCAAAGCCGAACACGTCATCGACGTGCTTTTGGGCAAAGAAACCTCAGAAATCCTCTCCTATAACCAAGATGAACTCGAAGTATTTGGTTGCGGACAAGGTGAAGACGAGAAAAAATGGGCCACTGTCATACGGCAAGCCCTTATTGCCGGATATTTGGACAAGGACATCGAAAATTACGGACTGCTGAAAGTGACGAAAGCAGGACATGAATTTTTGAAACACCCTGTATCGTTCAAAATCGTACAAGACAATGATTTCGATGAAATAGAGGAAGAAGCTCCCATGAAAGGCGGTGGCGTTTGTGCCGTAGACCCGGTACTCTATGCCATACTCAAAGACTTGCGCAAGAAAATCGCAAAAAAACTGGAACTCCCGCCCTATGTCATTTTCCAAGATCCGTCGCTGGAAGCCATGGCCACCACATACCCCGTAACGCTTGAAGAGCTGCAAAATATCCCCGGCGTGGGAGCGGGGAAAGCCAAACGATACGGGGAAGAATTTGTGAAGGTCATCAAAAAGCATTGCGACGAAAATGAGATAGAACGTCCCGAAGATTTGCGCGTACGCACCGTCGCCAACAAGTCCAAGTTGAAAGTCTCCATCATACAAGGCATCGATCGCAAAATAGCATTGGACGAACTGGCCGAGTCGAAAGGCTTGGAATTTTCCGACCTCCTCGACGAAGTGGAGGCCATCGTATATTCCGGCACCAAAATCAATATCGATTATTTCCTCGAAGAGGTAATCGATGAAGACCACATCGAAGACATCTTTGAATATTTCAAGGAGGCCGAAAGTGACGATCTCGAAGCGGCCATCGAAGAGTTGGGCCGTGATTATACCGAAGAGGAGATACGTCTGGTGCGCATCAAATTCCTCTCAGAGATGGGAAATTGACCAAAGCGTCACAACAACATTCAAAAAGAGTGGGGGATAACCCACTCTTTTTTTGTACTCTGAAAAATAAAAAAGCCCTAAAAGAGAAAAAAGATTTTTTTAACTCATGATTCTTGCAAAAAAATGCGTATCTTTGCGTGCAATAAATTTCTTTAAGCCTAACAACTATGTCATTTATTGCCGATAAAATCGTAATGGACGGATTGACATTTGACGATGTATTGTTGATCCCTGCTTATTCCGAAGTGCTTCCGCGCGAAGTCAATCTCACCACCCGTTTTTCACGAAACATACAACTGAACATACCTTTTGTTTCGGCAGCGATGGATACCGTCACCGAGGCTCAGTTGGCTATTGCCATTGCCAGGGAAGGTGGCATCGGTGTCATACACAAAAATATGTCGATCGAAGCACAAGCCAAGCAAGTGCACAGTGTGAAACGCGCCGAGAACGGAATGATATATGACCCGGTAACCATCAATCGCTCAGCTACGGTTTCCGATGCATTGGCCATTATGCACGAATATCATATCGGAGGCATACCTGTCGTTGACAACGACGGCCGTTTGGTAGGTATCGTTACCAATCGGGACCTGCGTTTCGAGCGGAACGAGAAACGGGCCATCGACGAGGTCATGACCAAAGATAATCTGATAACAACGACCCAGTCGACCGACCTGCAACAGGCTACGGACATTCTGCAACAGCACAAAATCGAAAAATTGCCCGTTGTGGACAAAGACTTCCACTTGGTGGGTTTGGTTACTTACAAAGATATTACCAAAGCCAAAAACAAACCTTTTGCCTGCAAAGACAAGCTCGGCCGTTTGCGCGTAGCTGCCGGCATAGGCGTCACAGCCGACTCGATGGAACGTGCCTCGGCATTGGTCGAAGCCGGAGTCGACGCCATTGTCATCGATACCGCACACGGACACTCCAAAGGCGTGGTAAACGTATTGAAGAATGTCAAAGCCGCATTCCCGCAAATCGATGTCGTTGTGGGAAACATTGCGACAGGAGAAGCTGCTAAATATTTGGTTAATGCCGGAGCCGACGCCGTCAAGGTAGGTATTGGCCCGGGTTCGATATGCACCACCCGCATCATAGCCGGTGTAGGTGTTCCGCAACTCTCAGCCGTATATGATGTTGCCAAAGCCCTGAAAGGAACCGGCATACCCTTGATTGCCGATGGAGGTATCCGTTATTCGGGCGACATTGTCAAAGCTCTTGCAGCCGGTGGCTACTCGGTCATGCTGGGTGGTATGTTGGCCGGTGTAGAAGAGTCGCCCGGCGAAACGATTATCTACAACGGACGTAAATTCAAATCCTATCGTGGTATGGGTTCGCTCGAAGCCATGGAAAAAGGGTCGAAAGACCGTTACTTCCAAGCCGGCGAAACCGATGTGAAAAAACTTGTACCCGAAGGTATTGCCGCTCGCGTTCCCTACAAAGGTTCACTTTATGAGGTCGTATATCAAATGGTAGGCGGCTTGCGTGCCGGCATGGGATACTGTGGTGCCCCCGACATCGAAACCCTGCATGAGGCCAAGTTTACCCGCATCACCAATGCCGGTGTTGCCGAAAGCCACCCCCACGATGTAGCCATTACGAGTGAATCGCCCAATTACAGCCGGGGACAACAGTAGTTCTCTTACCATACTTTAATAAGTTTATACACCTGTTTGACGTGTTCGATATAATAAATTTATTATATTTGAGCCGTTAAAACAGGTGTATTTTTATATCATGTCATCAAAGAAAAACAATACGATGAAAATTCCGCATATTTTATTGGCTTCAACCCTGTTTTTCCCCATGTTGTCTTACGCTCAGGTCTCTGCCGACAGCGAGATTATGCAAGTAGCCGGGAAAAGCATAACCAAAGGAGAGTTTGAATATACATACCGGAAAAATATCCAGCAACAATCCGATAAGACACCCCTTGATGAGTATGTTACGCTGTTTGAGAATTATAAATTGAAGGTAGCTGAGGCCGAATCCCAAGGAATAGATACCACGCAGCAATTCCTTGCCGAATTTGAAGGTTACAGGAATCAATTGGTAAAACCCTATATGGTCGATGCAAGTGCCGAGGAGAAACTGGCCCATGAAGCCTACGACCGTCTGCTCGAAGAGGTCGAGGCCAGCCACATACTCTTTACGATAGCGCCAACAGCTACGCAGGCCGAGAAAAAAGCGGCATATCAGAAAGCCATGGAGGTGAGAAACATGGCAATGGGAGGAGCCGATTTTGCCTCTTTGGCCCGACAATATTCCGAAGACCCTTCGGCACAAAGGAATGGGGGATATTTGGGGTATTTCGGAGCCTTTTACATGGTTTACCCGTTTGAAAAAGCGGCGTATGAGACACCGGTTGGAGAAATATCCATGCCGGTCGAATCACAATTCGGTTATCATCTCATCAAGGTAACGGGGCGACGCCCCACCCGGGCCGTTTCACTCTCTCACATCATGTTGAAGGTGTCACAAAACGCGCCCGAAGAGAAGCAAAAAGCACAAGAAGCAAAAGCTTGGGCTCTCTATAAAAGAATACAGAATGGCGAAGATTTCGCGGCCTTGGCACGCCAATATTCCGAAGACCCGTCATCATCTGCAAACGGAGGTCTTTTGCCATTGTTGTCGACGGGACAGATTATACCGTCATTCGAAAATGCAGCTTTTGCATTGACAAAAGTGGGAGAAGTATCAACGCCGGTGCGTACCGAATTTGGCTGGCACATCATCAAACTGTTGGGAGAGAAGAGGCCCGAATCATACGAGAAAATGCGCGAATTCATCGTCCGTCGCATGGCCCGAGACGAGCGTTCCGATGCCGGTCACAAGATGTTTGTGGAAAATCTGAAAGCAGAGAAGCATTTTGCTTGGAACGATGCCGTTAAAAATCAAATTGAGAAAAGCATAGCCGATACGGCTTTTTACGGCCGACTGGCACAAATGGACGAGCCATTATTCTCGTTTGCAGGGAAATCATATCCGGCATCAGGATTACTTCGATATGCCAAGGCCGGGAAATCACCCGACAACCGCTCTTTGGTTGAATTGCGGAAATGGATTGACCAATACGTCGATGACGCACTGATTGAATATGAAACGGCCGAGTTGTGCCGCACCAATGACGAGTTCCGGTATCTGTTGCAGGAATACCGTGACGGAATGCTCCTGTTTGAGGTCAGCAACCGCGAAGTGTGGAACAAAGCCCTGGAAGATGAGTCGGGCTTGAAAAAATATTTCCGTAAGAACAAGAAGAAATATGCTTGGGACACCCCGCGATACAAAGGGTATGTCATATCGGGCGATGATTCATTGATGGTAAAAGAGGCTCAAAAAAGATTGTCAAAAGTCAAACCTGACCGAGAAGATGCCGTAATAGCCGAGTTATATGAAGAATACAACGACAGCACGCGCCATATCTCCATCGAAAAAGGACTTTATCAGCAAGGAATGAATGCCGTTGTCGATACAAGAATCTTCATGGCCGGAAATGCCGATACGGTGCAAACGGCTCTGCCTGTCAAAGCTGTCTGTGGGAAGTTAATCGGCACCCCTGAATCATACGAAGAGGTGAAGGGCCCGGTCATTTCGGATTACCAAAATTATCTCGAACAAAAGTGGGTGCGGAAATTGCGCAAGAAATACCCCATCACGGTAAACGATGAAGTTCTCGCTTCGGTAAAACCGATTGATGAATAAATCATAAAACGAACAACCCTATGCGTCCAGGCTATATAGCAACCACAATCGCCGCGCTGTTGCTTTCCTTCTCGGCATGTACCCTCGATAAAAAAGAGGTCCCGGGAGCCATCGTCAGTGTGGGAGACCGTTATCTCACTCGTGAGATGCTTGCACAGGTTATTCCCGACGGTCTTTCGCCCCGCGACAGCAGCGCCTTTGCCGACGCGTATGTGCGCCATTGGGCCGAAGACGAGCTCGTGTATGATGCCGCCCAAAAGAACATACCCGATGTGGAGAAAATCGATATGTTGGTCGATAAATATCGCCGGGAACTTTTCGTGCATGAATATCAGAAACAAATACTCAGCGCCAAACTCGACAACGAAATATCAAATGATGCCGTGCGGAATTATTACCGTACCCATCTCGACAAGTTTGTATTGAAAACACCTATCATCAAAGGTCTTTTCTTAAAAGTCGCAGAGACGTCACCCGAGCTGAAAAACCTGAAAAAATGGTATCGCAGCAAAGACCATGGCGCCGTAGAAAATATCGAGAAATATACGCTCCACAACATTATCAACTACGACTATTTCTATGACCGGTGGGTCTCGTTCGATGAGGTTTTGGGGGCAATCCCATATCAAGTAAGCGATGCCAACCGATTCTTGCAAACCCATACCTATATCGAGGTCAATGAAGACGGTTATTGGTATTTGTTGAACATCAGCGACTATCTGCCCGCAGGAGCGAATATGCCGCTCGATTTCGCCCGCACGCAAATCGAAGAGATTTTGTTGAACCAAAAACGCATGGACTTCTTGCATCAGATGAATAAAGAACTCTACCAAGAAGCTCTCGAAAATCGAAAGATAAAGTATTATGGCCGGGTATATTGACCTTACGGCCCCTAATGATAACGAAACATCTATGAAAAAGAATTTATTTCTCACAACACTCATAAGTTGCCTTATTGCCGGCAACATGACTTTTGCCCAATCGCCATCTCCGACCCCCGGTGTAGTCGATGAAATCGTGTGGATAGTCGGTGACGAAGCCATACTGCTTTCCGATGTCGAGGCTCAATACCGTGCCATGCAAAGCCAAGGACAGCGCATCAATGGAGACCCTTATTGTGTCATTCCCGAACAAATCGCCATACAGAAACTTTTTCTGACGCAAGCTCGTCTCGACAGTGTATTTGTTACCGAGTCGGAAGTTTTCTCCAATGTCGAACAGCGCATCAATACCTGGATCAATTCGATAGGCTCCAAAGAAAAGGTCGAAGAGTATTTCAACGCGACCATACCTCAGTTGCGGGAGGAATTGTCATCGACCGTTCGCGACCAGTTGACGGTATCAGCCATGCAACGGAAATTGGTTGCGGAAGTAAAAGTGTCTCCGGCCGATGTGCGCCGTTTTTATGCCAGCTACTCGACAGACAGTCTTCCTTATATCCCGGTACAAGTCGAAGTGCAACTGATACGGGTCGACCCACTCATTCCCCAACAGGAAATCGATGATATAAAAGCCCGTCTGCGCGAATACAGCGAACGAATCACTTCGGGTGAAGCCGAATTTTCGACATTGGCCATCTTGTATTCCGAAGACCCCATGTCGGCTCGCCGAGGAGGAGAATTGGGCTTTTTCAGCCGGGCCGATATGCTTCCTGAATTTACCAACGTCGCTTTCTCGCTCAATGACCCTAAGAAAGTTTCCAAAATTGTTGAGACGGAATTTGGGTATCACATCATACAGTTGATAGAGAAACGAGGCGACCGCATCAACTGCCGCCACATTCTGCTACGACCGAGGGTATCGAGCGAAGAACTCAACCAGACCATGGCCCGCATGGATACCCTCAGACAAGATATTGTCGACAACAAAATCACCTTCGAAGAGGCTGCCCAATATGTGTCGCAAGACAAGGAGACCCGCAATAACAAAGGTCTTATGGTGAATATGACCGAAACCGGCGTATCGACTACCAAATTCCAAATGGACCAACTCCCGCAGGAAATTGCAAAAATCGTAGACAAAATGGAGGTGGGAGAGATTTCTCAACCCTTCACCATGATCGACCAAAAACGCGGCAAAGAAGTGGTAGCCATGGTGAAACTGAAAGCTCGCATTCCCGGCCATAAGGCAAATGTGTCGAACGATTTTCAGATATTGAAGGGCATTGTCGAGGAACATAAACGCAATGAATTGATTGATAACTGGATTCGCGAAAAACAGAAAGAGACCTATATCCGCATCAAGGAAGGGTGGGACGATTGCGAGTTCACATACGATGGTTGGATCAAGAAATAATGTCGATGCAGGTAAGAGGCAAAAAAATAGTGTCACTCCGGCGTCTGTTACCGTATGTCGCCGGAGTGCTGTGGCTCTTCTTCATCATACCCGATGCAACGGCTGTTGGAACCGAGGTGCAGCCGCCCGAGCGTCGCGAGCCCGACCGCACGATGGCGACATCGAAAGACAAGGTCTTTCTCGAAGCTGCCAATGAATTGGAGTTCAACGAATTGATTACGCCCGATTTTCAGATATTGCGGGGCGATGTCCAATTCCGTAAAGATAGCATGTACATGTTTTGTGACAGTGCCTATTTCTACGAGAAATCCAATTCACTCGATGCATTCGGGAACGTGCGCATGGAGCAAGGCGACACGCTGTTTATCTATGGTGATGAACTCTATTACGATGGTGAGACCCAACTAGCTCGTATCCGTCACAATGTGCGCATGATAAACCGCGATGTCGTGCTCACGACCGACAGCTTCAACTACGACATGGAGATAAACATCGGCTACTATTTCAATGGAGGAGAGGTGGCCGACACCGTCAATCGGCTCAATTCGTTCTACGGTCAATACTCACCCGACACCAAAAATGCCGTATTTAATTACGATGTAAAATTGTTCAATCCCCAATTTACCCTATACTCCGACACGCTCGAATACAACACCACGACCAAGGTTGCCGACATATTGGGACCTTCGGTCATTGTTTCCGACAGTAACACCATCTACTCTTCGCTGGGATTCTACAATACGGCCGAAGACGTGGCACAACTCTACAACCGTTCTCTCATTGTCTCGAAAAGTCAGAAACTGACCGGAGACACCATCTTCTATGACCGGAACAACGGTTTCGGTGAGGTTTTTGGGCACATGGTCGTCGACGACACACTGCGTATGATGCAGATGCACGGGCATTACGGTTTTTACAATGAACGGCGGGAAGAGTCTTTTGCAACCGATTCGGCTCTCATGATCGACTACTCCCAGCCCGACACCCTCTACCTGCATGCCGATACGTTGGAGTCGCTCAAACTCAACAATACCAAACGCGTGTTGCTGGCCTATCACGATGTGCGCATATTTCGCAATGACATGCAGGCCATTTGCGACTCGATCATATACAAGGTCGAAGATTCTGTACTTGTTATGATGGACGGCCCGATTATGTGGAATCTCGATTATCAGATTTTCGGCGACACGATAAAGGTGTATATGAACGATTCGACCATCGACTGGGCCCACATTCCGGCCTTTGCCTTTGCCACCCAGCAGAAAGACACCGCATTCTTCGACCAACTGTCGGGGAAAGACCTGAAAGCCTATTTCACGAATGGCGACATTACGCGTGTCGATGTCAGTGGAAACGTCCAGACAATTTTTTACCCCCAAGAGTCGGACATGACCTTTACGGGAATGAACAAGGCCGAAACCAGTTTCTTGACCATGTATATGAAAAATCGTCAGATGGACAAGTTGAAGATGTGGCCTACCGTAGACGGGACGATGACTCCCATTTCGAAACTAAAACCCGACATGATTTTCTTACCCGATTATAAGTGGTACGAAAATTATCGACCCCAAAACAAGGCCGACGTATTCAGAGAGACTCGTCGTCCCCGATCGGAGATAAAGAAAGTGCGTCATACCGAAGAATTTTTTGAAGACGAACAAGACCTATGAGCGATATTATCCATCTTTTACCCGACTCGGTAGCCAATCAGATTGCCGCCGGAGAGGTCATTCAACGACCGGCTTCCGTAGTGAAGGAGTTGGTCGAGAATGCCATCGACGCCGGAGCGACCGAGATACAAATCTACATCAAAGATGCGGGTCGCACCTTGATTCAGGTTGTCGACAACGGGAAAGGCATGTCCGAGACCGATGCCCGCTTGTCGTTTGAACGGCATGCCACGTCGAAGATAAGTTCGGCTCAGGACCTTTATTCGCTGCGCACGATGGGATTCCGCGGCGAAGCTCTGGCTTCTATTGCGGCTATCGCCCAAGTCGAATTGAGGACTCGTCGCCCCGAAGACGAAATCGGCACATCGATTCTCATCTCGGGCTCAAAGGTGGAGTCGCAAGAATATGTTTCGTGCGCAGCGGGTTCCAATTTCATGGTCAAGAACATCTTCTTCAATGTGCCGGCTCGAAGAAAATTCTTGAAATCAAATCAAGTAGAATTCGGCCTTATTCTATCTGAGTTTGAGCGTACGGCACTCATCAATACCGATATATCTTTCAAGCTGGTACATAACGATGTAGAACTCTTCCAGTTACCACCGTCCAATTTCCGCCAGCGTATTGTTGCCTTGTTCGGGAAGAATCTCAACCAGCATCTGTTATCGGTCGATGTGCAGACCTCCCTGGTGTCGATAACAGGATATATCGGTCACCCCGATTCGGCGCGCAAACGCAATGCCTGGCAATACTTCTTTGTCAACGGGCGCTATATGCGTCACCCATATTTCTACAAAGCGGTTGTCTCCAACTATGAGCAGTTGTTGCCGGCCGGTGAATTGCCCCATTTTTTCCTGCACATGCAAGTCGACCCGTCGACCATCGATGTGAACATTCACCCGACGAAGACAGAGATTAAATTTGAAAACGAACAGCCTATCTGGCAAATTCTTTCAGCAGCCGTGAAGGAGACTCTGGGCAAATTCAATGCCGCACCGACCATCGATTTCGATACCGAAGGTGCTCCCGAAATACCCGTTCTGCACACAGGGCAGCAAGTAGCGCCCCCCCGGGTTTCCTACACGCCCGACTATAATCCCTTTACATCGTCATCAAAAGTATCGGGCCATTCCCATCGGGTCGATTATGACTGGACGCAACTTTATCAGGATTTTCAAGCCAACAAAGAGATGCCCACCAGGACCGATACCGAAGGGGAAGGCGTGAAAATCCCCTCGAAGATAAATCGGCAAACGTCGACATTCTCCGGGCAGCCCGAGCTCGAAACGACGGCCGATGCCATACCGTTGACGATTCCCATGCAAGAGCCCTCTCACCCGATAGATACGGGTATCGAGCATTTGCAAATCAAGGGGAGATATGTATTGACTTCGGTGAAGTCGGGATTGATGATTATCGACCAGCACCGAGCTCATGTACGCATTCTCTTCGACCGCTACATGTCGCACATACAAGACAAGAAAGGCGTTTCGCAGCGGCTCATTTTCCCCGAAATGATTCATCTCTCCCCGTCTCAGGGGGCAGAGCTGCTTTCGGTCAGCGAAGATTTTGAAGCGTTGGGATTCGACATCTCCGACATGGGGGGAGGCTCCTTTGCCGTGAATGCCGTGCCCGCCGGTATCGATGGCCTCGATGTCCCGACCTTGGTCGATAAAATGCTCGAAACCGCCACCCAACGCGGGGGAGATGTAAGTGTCGATGTGCACGAAGCCATTTCTTTGGCCTTGGCCGAATCGGCGGCAATCCCCTATGGACAAATCTTGTCGCCCCTTGAAATGGAAAAACTCATAAGCGACCTTTTCTCTTCAACGGCGCCCAATTACACTCCCGATGGGAAAGCCGTCGTTTCGATTGTAAGCGACGATGAACTACAAAAAAGGTTCCGATAAGCATGATGCCGATATACCGTTATATTTCTTGCCTGCTTCTTCTCTCAGGACTTCTTTCTTTGTCCTTCCCGGCCGATGCGAGAAGAAAGCGGGATCCGCTTCCGCAAAAATCGAAAGAGACGATTTTCATGGAAACGTATTTCCCCGAGCGTCCATGCCGGGAGTGGGAGAAGGGGAAACGGTTTATCTACCTCGATAACGAACTCTCGCCGCTGATACAACCCCGGGATATTTCGACAAGTGACTCTTCATACAGGGGGAAAATATTTCTCTACGAAGGTATGGCCGAAGCCTCACCATGGCGTACGGGTACCGTAAACTTGCTCTTCTCCTGCGATGGCCATAAATACACTTTCAAAACGGGGAAAAGCCGCGAAGAGATTCAGAATACGACTTACACCCCGCTGTTGCCCATGTTGGTCGCCGACGAAGATGTGTGTAAAGCGCAGCTCCTGCTGGTGGGAAAGACACTCTACACCCGACCCGCAACCTGGGTCGACTCGGTCGGGAACACCTCTGCCAACCGGCGGTATTGCCCGGTAAAAATCATCGATATTCAACCCGGGAACAGCATCTATCCGATAGCGTTTGTCTTTCGAGATGCCGACTCGTCGACCTATCGCATTTTCGGGTCCTTGACACAAACGTCGCGTATGCAGGCCGCCACTTTCGATCGGCTGTTCACCTTTGACAATCCGCGTTCGGCTCATGAAGACATCTCCGACGAACATTGGCGCTTGATTACTTATGGCCGGGTTACCGAAGGCATGACCAAAGAAGAGTGCCGGCTCTCATTGGGGAACCCGCAAAATGCCCGCGAAATACCCACATACAGCGGGCTGAAAGAGGAGTGGTATTACCGCACCGGCGCCTATCTTTTTTTTGAAGACGGCAAATTGTCGCGTTACCGATAAAAGTTTTTGACGATGAAAATAGAAGAACATTACCCGTTACAAGAGATTCACACATTCCATCTGCCGGTGAAAACCCGTTACTACGTCGAGTATGACAATATCGATGAGTTGTGTTCATTCCTCAGTGAATCTCCGTTGTTGGAACAATACCCATGCTACCACATGGGTGGAGGCAGCAACCTCCTGTTCCTGCACGATTATCCGGGCGTTATATTGCATTCGGCCATACGTTTCATCGAGCAGGTGTCGGCAAGCGACGATTCGCTGGTGTTGCGAGCAGGAGCCGGCGTCGTCTGGGACGATTTTGTCAAATACTGTGTCGAGAACAACTGGGGTGGAGTGGAAAATCTCTCGCTCATACCCGGAGAGGTCGGCGCGTCGGCCGTGCAGAATATCGGGGCCTATGGTGTTGAGGTGAAAGATGTGATAGAGAAAGTCGAGACCATCGACATTCATACCCGCCAACCGCGCATATTTACCAACGAAGAATGCAAATACGGTTACCGCGACAGCATTTTCAAGAACGAATATCGCGGTCAATACATCGTGACGGCGGTACAATACCGGTTACAAAAAAATGCGACGTTCCATCTCGATTACGGGAATTTGAGGGAGGCTGTGGCACGGTGTTCCAATCCGACGTTGGCCGATGTGCGGAGAGTGGTCATCGAAATACGTCGCTCGAAATTACCCGACCCCGATGAAACAGGCAATGCCGGTAGCTTTTTCAAAAACCCGGTTGTTCCCAAAGCTCATTACGAACGCCTGAAAAACCGCTTCCCCGACATGCCGCATTATCCTGTCGACGAAGAACGGGTGAAGTTGCCGGCCGGCTGGCTTATCGACCGAGCCGGGTGGCGAGGAAAGACACATGGCGGCGCGGGTGTCTATGAAAAACAGTCCCTTGTATTGGTCAATCGGGGTGATGCCACAACACGGGACATAACCGAATTGGCCGACAAGATATGCCGCTCGGTAAAAGAAATATATGACATCGACCTTTCACCCGAAGTAAATTATATTCAGTAAAATGCTGGTACAATTTTTAGGAACGGGAACATCGACCGGCGTGCCGATGATTGGTTGCAATTGTGAAGTGTGCCGCTCGACCGATGCCCGAGACAATCGTTTACGTTCGTCGGTGTGTCTAACCATCGGCGACAAAAATTTCCTGATAGATTGCGGCCCCGATTTCCGCCAACAGATGCTGCGAAGCGGCATCGGCCACATCGATGCCGTGCTGCTTACCCACGAGCATTATGACCACACGTCGGGGCTCGACGAACTTCGGAATTTTTCCCGGGACAATCCTATCCCGATATATGCCGAACCGAATGTCCTCGAAATCATTCACCAGCGACTCTTTTATTGTTTTTCGGAGCAACCCAAGCCCGGAGTAGCCCACCTGTCGCTCAATCCCATCGAGGCACTCTCTCCGTTCCGGATTTTCGATATTGAAATAAACCCGGTCAGGGTGTGGCATTACCGCTTGCCTATCATCGGTTACCGCATCGGCAATTTCGCATACATAACCGACATGCTCACGATGGACGAAGAGGAATATCCCCGGCTGTTTAATCTTGATACACTGGTTGTCAATGCCTTGCGCCATAAGCCGCATTTTTCGCATCAAAATCTCGAAAGCGCGTTGGCGTTTATTGCCCGACTTGCTCCGAAACAAGCCTATATCACACACATGAGCCATCAGATAGGATTGCATGCCATTGAGGAGAAATGGTTACCCTCGAACGTGCTTTTTGCGTATGACGGACTGACAATTTCCATACCCGAAGAATAAATTATCGTATTACGATGTTCCCGTGCTGAAAATCGGGCTGAGCATGATTTTCATACCTGTTATTTTGCCATATGAAACGACACCCTTTCTCTATAAAAGAACGCCTGCATAGTTTCGTCTATGCTTTCAATGGGTTGAAATTGTTTTTCGCCCGCGAACACAATGTCCGCATACATCTTGTTGTAGCCATAATCACCATCGGCATGGGGTTTTTCGTCGGGGTGTCGCCGATGGAGTGGGTGGCCATCGCCCTGACAATAGGGATGGTGCTTGCCGCTGAGGCCGTCAATACAGCCGTGGAGTATCTCTGCAATTTTGTCTCCCCGCAGAAAGACCAACGTATCAAAGAAATAAAAGATGTTGCGGCAGGAGCTGTGCTCTTGTGTGCCATGGCCGCTGTTGTCGTGGGACTAATTATTTTCTTGCCCTACTGGGTGCAAATGATTTGGTAATGACGGGCCTATTGGCATTGACTATTGGTCATTTTCCAAAGCCTCATAAACAAATTTTCTGAAACCAAATTCCAATCATTTCTTGCCAAGAAAATACTTTTGATTCTCTTCCCGAAGGAATCCTTCATCGACAAGATACCGAATGGCCTCTATGAGAGCGTCTTGTGTGTATGGCAATTGTTCCAACATCTCGTTTATGCTCAGAGAATCCTTTTGCAGCAGGAGTTTGACCGAAGCCCAAATCTGGTCGAACAGGGTGGGCGAGAGGGTCGCATTTTTCTTCTTCTGACACACGTCGCAACCACCACAATGCCCGGTATTTTCTTCGCCGAAATATTCGAGCAACAACCGCTCCCGGCACACATTGTCGCACATGGCATACTGTAAAATGCGTTCGATGCGTGCCGAAAAACGCTTTTTCCGCTCCTCGTAGGCCGAACGGGGAATTTCGAGATACTTCAAGGCTGTGCGCGAACGGGAGAAATAGATAAAAGGCATTCTCTTGCGCGGAATGTAATGCAAGATGTGCAGCTTTCCCAAATAGATGAGACTCTCGTAAATCGTTTGTGAAGGCAATCCCGTACGCCGCTCGATGAGCGACTCCTTGATAAACGTGTAATCGGCAAACAGCCCCGTATAGGAACGCAACAGGCATTGCAGCACCGTATCGGTATCGGCATCATCGACTTTGAGCCGGTAAAGCTCATCGCGTTGCACCGTAACCATGACCCGCGATTGTGACTCGGCCTCTTCGACATACTCGATATAACCCGACTGTTCAAGAATCTTCAAGGCATGGTAGGTGGGTAATATCGGGAATTTGAAAACGTTGCAAAAGAGATTCAAGTCAAAATCCCGCACGGTGTTTATGCCGCTGCCCTCGGCTATTTGCAAGTAATTGCACAAGGCTTCATACACGCGCGTTATGAACTCTTTTTCCGGGAACATGTCGGCAACCCGCTTGTGCAACTTCGACTTGTCGGTCGGCGAGTAGAGCAGTACGGCATAGGCCGTGTTCCCGTCCCGTCCCGCGCGTCCGGCTTCTTGATAATATTCTTCGGGAGAGCTCGGCATATCGAGATGAACCACGAGGCGCACATCGGGCTTGTCGATTCCCATGCCGAACGCATTCGTTGCCACCATCACGCGAGAGCGGCCCTCTTTCCAGGCTTGTTGCCGCGCCTCTTTCTCCTCGGGATCGATACCGGCATGATAGAATTGCACCGATACGCCTTCGCGGTAGAGCAGTTCGGCCACCTCCTTGGTCTGCCTGCGACTGCGGACATAGACAATGGCGCTGCCCTGTATGCGCGAAAGGATATAGACCAACTGCTGCATTTTGTCTTCGTTATAACGAACGACATAACGAAGGTTGGAACGGCGGAAACTCTTCCGGAAGACATTCTCGGCTCTGAACAGCAACTTTTCCTGAATGTCCTTCGCCACTTCGGGAGTTGCCGTTGCCGTCACTGCCAGTACGGGAATCTGCGGGATTTTCTGCCTTAACTCAGCGATTTTCAGATAGTCGGGTCTGAAATCATATCCCCACTGCGAAATGCAATGGGCTTCATCTATGACCAATAAGGAGATGGACATGTCTTTGAGTTTGTCCTGAAACAAACTTGTCGAGAGCCGTTCGGGCGATACATAGAGGAACTTATACTTGCCCAGTATGCAGTTGTCGAGTGTGGTAATCATCTCTCGATAGGTCATTCCCGAATGGATATACGACGCTTTTATGCCGAGCCCACGCAACGTGTCGACTTGGTCTTTCATCAAGGCAATCAAAGGCGTGACCACGATACAAGTCCCGTCGAGATATAAACCGGGCACCTGGTATGTAATCGACTTTCCGCCACCCGTTGGCATCAGGGCAAGCGTATCTTTCCCTTCAAGAATCGACTTGATAATGTCTTCTTGCAAGGGTCGGAAGGTCTCATACCCCCAATATCGGTATAATATCTCGTGAATCTGTTGCTCCATGACGATGACACATCAGCGCCTGACCACAATCTGTTCAGGCATCGCTGCATACTTTGACAAAGATAACGAAAGAGGAGAGCAGAAGCAAACAGAAAAAGAAGTTTTCGAGTTTGATTATGCCAAGCCGCCTGTCTTCTGATACGATAGCGAAAAGGTAAACGCAGAGACATGATAGAAATATTTCTATGTACCCTTATTATTCTTACCTGCGTATTATGAAAGACGATTATGGATTTATATATCAAACGGGAAATAATATTTTTGTCAACACATCTTCTTTGAATAGCAACACAATCAGTGTCTATTTTTTGCGATAACTTACTGATGTTTGCGCGTCACTCGATAACTTTAAATTACACATTTCGTCTGTGAGTCACGCGTTTGCCAATCGCGTATTTTCTCAATCTTCTTTTCCTATGCCATACATTGATACACTTTACTGTATGAAACTTGGCCTACATTACAAAAAAGAGAGTCTGCTATAATCACTTTTGCCCGTCATACTTGGTATCAAACCAATCTCCCCGGCTGTTGATATAGCCCTCTTTGCCGTTTAATTGAACCCGAGCTAAGCCATTATTAAAAGGGTATGCCCAATCGTATATGAAGGGAATTGCCGTATTACCCTGCTTGTCGATAAAGCCATATTTGCCATTTAATTGGACTGCGGCCAGACCTTCGAAGAAATACCATGCATAGTCGTATTGGCAAGGAATGGCGGCATTACCTTGGGCATCGACATAGCCCCATTTCCCATTTAATGAGACTTTTGCAAAGCCTTCATAGAAATCTTCTATTTCCTCGTATAGACATGGGACAACCGTATTGCCTTGCCGATCAATGTATCCATGCTTGTCATTTAATATAACCTCTACGATGTCTTTATTAAAATCGTATACATAATCGTATTTGCATGGAATCGCCGTATTACCCTGTTTGTCGATAAAGCCATACTTGCCATTTAATTTCACCCGAGCCAAGCCCTCTCTGAAAGAGTTTGCTTTGTCGTATAGGAAAGGAATTGCCGTATTACCCTGTTTGTCGATAAAGCCATATTTGCCATTTAATTGGACTGCGGCCAGACCTTCGAAGAAATACCCTGCATAGTCGTATTGGCAAGGAATGGCGACATTACCTTGTGGGTCGATAAAGCCCCATTTTCCATTTAATATTACAGCAGCCAAGCCCTCTCTGAAGTAGTGTGCACCGTCGCATTTGCACGGAATGACCGTATTACCTTGCTTATCTACAAAACCTCTCTTACCATTTAATTCGACCATAGCCACCCCATCATAGTGTTGCCATACATTGTCGTATTTACAGGGTATTACTTCCTTGCCATACTTGTCGATAAATCCCCTTTTACCTTTTAATATGACCATCGCCAAACCATCTTGGAAAGGCCATATTGCATAGTATTTGCAAGGAATCACCATATTGCCTTGCTTGTCGATACAACCATACTTTCCGTTTAATTGGACTGAGGCCAAGCCCTCTCTGAAATATCCTGAATTGTCATATTTGCAAGGAATCACCATATTGCCTTGCTTGTCGATAAAACCGTACTTTCCGTTTAATTGGACCGAGGCCAAACCCTCGCTGAAAGCTCCTACATAGTCATATAGGAAGGGAATCATTGTGTTGCCATGGACGTCAATAAATCCCCATTTTCCTGACGCGTTTTCTTTCCGTTTCAATTCCTGTCCGGTAGCGGGTGCAACCAGCAGAAAAGCAAGAAAAAATAAAAAAAATTGCTTCATATTCACCCGTTTATTTTAACATGCACATTAGTTCCATAGAAATACCCCCCCTTTGCTATAAACTATATCTCTACTTTCGTATAGCCAGCACAAGAATAGAAGATCTCACTAAGAATCAAAGATGTTCCAAATCTAATCAATAAATTTGTCGAAAGCAAAAAAAGAAGAAGATATTTACCTCTACCAGTTATGGTAAATATTATAATCAATCTTTTTATTCCACGATCGCGTTACATACCTGCTTCCATCGTTCACTTGGAGAGTTGTCAGTCTTGATGTGTCAGGAGAAGGTGCGTAATCTGTCGTTTTGGCAGTTTTTTTCTAAAAAAAAGTTTGGCATGGATTTCGCACTAAGGAAAGTGTCTTTCTAAAAAAGAAAGAGGAATTGAAATTATAATTCACTTAAAAATAAAAAGAAATGAACATTAAACCGTTAGCAGACAGAGTATTGATCAAGCCTGCACCCGCAGAAGAGAAAACGATCGGCGGAATCATCATTCCCGATTCTGCCAAGGAGAAACCCCTGAGAGGTGAAATCATCGCCGTAGGTAAAGGGACGAAAGACGAAGAAATGGTCGTAAAACCCGGTGATACGGTATTGTATGGCAAATATGCCGGTACCGAACTCGAATTGGACGGTGAAAAATACCTTATCATGCGTCAGTCCGACGTGTTGGCAATTCTCTAACTTATAACTTGGTTTAACCAATTATCATTACAACTATGGCAAAAGAAATCAAATTCAATATCGAAGCTCGCGAAGAGCTGAAAAAAGGCGTAGACGCTTTGGCCAACGCCGTGAAAGTAACCCTTGGCCCCAAAGGCCGCAATGTCATCATCGAGAAAAAATTCGGTGCTCCCCACATCACCAAAGATGGTGTGTCGGTGGCCAAAGAAGTTGAGCTCGAAGATGCTTTCCAGAACATGGGTGCCCAACTGGTAAAAGAGGTTGCCTCCAAAACGGGCGATGATGCCGGTGACGGAACGACCACTGCTACGGTATTGGCACAAGCCATTGTCAATGTCGGCTTGAAAAACGTAACCGCCGGTGCCAACCCCATGGACTTGAAACGTGGTATCGACAAAGCCGTTGCTTGTGTTGTGGAAAATATCAAATCGCAGGCACAAGAGGTGAACGACGATATGGCCAAAATCGAATCGGTTGCCCGCATCTCGGCCAACAACGATGGCGAAATCGGTAAACTCATCGCCGAAGCCATGGAAAAGGTTAAACGCGAAGGCGTCATCACCGTCGAAGAAGCCAAAGGTACCGACACGACGGTCGAAATTGTTGAAGGCATGCAGTTCGACCGCGGATACATTTCACCTTATTTCGTAACCGATACCGAGAAGATGGAATGCCAAATGGAGAATCCCTATATTCTCATTTTCGACAAGAAAATCTCCTCGCTCAAAGAGATGCTGCCTATCCTCGAATCCTCGGCTCAGTCGGGACGTCCCTTGCTCATCATTGCCGAAGATGTCGACAGTGAAGCCTTGGCTACTTTGGTCGTAAACCGCCTGCGTGGTTCGTTGAAGATATGTGCCGTAAAAGCTCCCGGCTTCGGCGACCGTCGTAAAGAGATGCTCGAAGATATTGCCGTATTGACAGGTGGTGTCGTTATCTCCGAAGAAAAAGGTCTCAAACTCGAATCGGCCACCATCGATATGCTGGGTCGTGCCGAGAAAGTTACCGTCAACAAAGAGAATACGACCATCGTCAACGGTATGGGCGACAAGGAAGCCATCGCTGCCCGCGTAGCTCAAATCAAGGCTCAAATCGAAAAGACGACCTCGGATTATGACCGCGAGAAACTGCAAGAACGCTTGGCCAAACTCGCCGGTGGTGTTGCCGTCCTCTACATCGGTGCCGCTTCGGAAGTTGAGATGAAAGAGAAGAAAGACCGTGTCGACGATGCCCTGAGCGCCACTCGCGCCGCTATCGCCGAAGGTATCGTACCGGGTGGTGGTGTGGCTTATATCCGTGCCATCTCTTCGCTCGAAGGTCTCAAAGGCGACAACGAAGACGAAACCACCGGTATCGAAATCGTCAAACGTGCCATCGAAGAGCCGTTGCGTCAGATTGTAGCCAATGCCGGTGTAGAAGGTGCCGTTGTAGTACAAAAAGTAAAAGACGGCAAAGGCGACTTCGGATACAATGCCCGCACGGGTGAATATGAGAACTTCTTTGCCGCTGGTGTTATCGACCCGGCCAAGGTTACCCGTGTAGCCCTTGAAAACGCCGCTTCGATTGCCGGTATGTTCCTCACCACCGAGTGTGTGATTGCCGACAAGAAAGAAGAAAATCCTGCCGGTGCCGCAGCCGGTATGGCTCCCGGCATGGGAGGTATGGGCGGCATGATGTAATGAATGTCCATACATATAAAACAGAAAAGGGAATGCGTTTTCGCATTCCCTTTTCTGTTTTTCCGCTTTCTCAAAGAAGATGACATTATGCCTGTTCTTGTTGTCTGATGTCTGAAAGTAAAAAAGGCTGCACCCTTCGGCGCAGCCTTTGTATTTGTCGATAAAATTATTATCGAATGTTGGGATTGATTTTGTTCCACTCGCTGATGGCGGGCAGCACACCCATGGCGATTACTTCGTCACGAAGAGCGCAAAGGTGCTCGTAGCTCTTTTCGAGAGCGGTCTCTTCTTCGGGAGTACCTTTGACAGCTTTGTGATGACAACCGTCGGCTGTAATATCGGTTTCCCAAGCCATCATGATGTGATCAAACTTATCGTTCGACACATAGGTTCCGGCCGGCCAACGGAACGGTTTGCCACCCATGGCGGCAGCAATCATTTCGACCGATACATATGCCGGACTTTGGAATGAAGAACGACCGCGCAAGGCAATGATATTGGCACCGCCTTTGGTTACTTTCTGTTGAATTTCGGCCCATTGTTCTTTCGACAAAGCTTCTGTACCGATAATCTCGGTCAACGGCTTTCCGTTTACTTTGGCCGTAGAGGCAAAGACAGCCATTTGTTCGCCATGACCGCCATAAGTGCGGCAGTTCTCGACTGCGTCCATCGAGATGTGGAAATATTTGGCCAGTTCACTGCGCAGACGGGTCGAATCAAGTGCGGCCAACGTCGTAACCTGAGAGGGTTTCAATCCCGAGTGCAGAAGAACGATAAGACCGGTAATATCGGCCGGGTTGAAGATGATGACGATATGTTTTACGTCGGGGCAATATTTCTTGACATTTTGACCGAACTCTTCGGCAATAGCCGCATTTCCTTTGAGCAGGTCTTCACGAGTCATGCCGGCCTTACGGGCAGCGCCACCCGAGTTGATGATATATTTGGCACCGGTGAGGGCTTCTTTGATATCGGACGTATAGGTGATGTTCACCCCTTCAAAACCGCAATGATATAACTCTTCGGCAACACCTTCCAACCCGGGTGCATAGGGGTCGTAAAGACAGATGTTGGGAGTCAAATTCATCATGATGGCAGTTTGTGCCATATTGGAGCCGATCATGCCGGCAGCACCAACGATGGTAAGTTTTTCGTTCGTAACAAAATTCATAGTCGTATAATTTGTTTGTTATCAGTTTATTAACCTTTTACATATTTACCTTGCAAAGATACGATACTGAAACGAATAATACAATATTATATTTACCAAAAGAAGTAAAAGAAAGAAAATAAGCAATCAAATAAGGCCGGCATATTGACAGGTACGGCCGGAGTTGTTATCTTTGTTGTCAAAGGTAAAAAACCCAGCAATAGGAAATGAACCGTTGGGAAAAAAGTTTGGAATAATGCCACAATCGGAGCCGGTGCCGTCGTTGTGAAAGATGTGCCGGAGAACGCGACAGTAGCCGGGGTTCCCGCCAAAATCGTTTCGTATAAATCACCCGGCAGATACATAGGAAATCGATGGATACATTGATATTCCACAAGTGGATAAACGACAAAGCCTACCTGTCGCATCGACAAGTAGGCTTTGCTGCATGAAAACAAATGGATTGTCACAGTAAATTGCTGGCCAATTCGGAGAGCTTGCTACGCTCGCCTTTCACCAAATTGACATGGCCAAAAATCTCTTGTCCCTGCATGCGGTCTATCATGTAGGCCAAACCGTTTGATTGGGTGTCGAGATAGGGGGAGTCGATTTGGTACACATCGCCGGTAAAGACCATCTTGGTACCTTCGGCAGCTCGGGTTATAATGGTTTTTATCTCATGTGGTGTCAGATTCTGAGCTTCGTCTATGATGCAGAATGTGTCGGAAAGGCTGCGCCCGCGAATATAGGCCAAGGCTTCAATGACCAGGTTGCCGCCGGCCTGCATCTCCTGCAATGCGCGATAATCGTTACTGTCGAGGGAAAATTGGCGCTTGATGACATTGAGATTGTCGAATAGCGGTTGCATATAAGGGGCTATTTTCTGCTTTTCATCTCCGGGCAGGAACCCGAGGTCTTTATTCGATAGCGACACGATGGGGCGGGCGAGGAGTATCTGCTTGTAGAGCCCATGTTGTTTCAAGGCACCGGCCAAGGCCAACAGGGTTTTTCCCGTACCGGCCTTACCGGTGATGGCCAAGAGTTTGATGCGGTCATCATTAAGCAAATCAAAGGCAAAAGCCTGCTCGGCATTGCGCGGTTCGATGCCGAAATTCTTCTCTTTGGTTACTTTTCTCACAATACCGTCGGCGGTGACATAGCGAGCCAGTACCGAGGAATTGCCGCTATCGAGGATAAAACATTCATTGGTGCGCAATTTCGTTCCGATTTGCTCTACCGGAATTCCGTTTTTCGAACTGTAAATGGCATCGATGACATCGGGCGACACATCGGTAATGGTTCGATGTTCGTTTTCGAACAAGTCTATGGCCTTCACCTTGTCATTGGTATAGTCTTCGGTCTCTATACCCAATGCCCGAGCCTTCATACGCAAGTTGATGTCCTTGGTCACGAAGATGGTGCGCATGTCCTTGTGTTGCTCGGCAACTTCAATGGCTGCCGATAAAATGCGATGGTCGGGCTTGTCTTCGTGGAAAGCCTCTTTGACACGTTTGTTCAACGAACAATTCACGATAATAGATAAACGTCCCAAATCGGGACCTAATTGAGCCCCCTTTTCAAAGAAGTCTTTGTCGGTGTATTTGTCGAGTTGGCGGGCAAATTCCCGAGCATTGTAATTGATTTCTTCATTGCCCTTTTTGAATTTATCCAACTCTTCCAATACGATAATCGGGATAAAAATATCGTTCTCTTCGAAATTGAATATGCACTTGTGGTCGTGCAGGAGAACATTGGTGTCTAAGACAAAATTCTTTTTCCCCATGGCTCATAAGTTTTTAAGGTTATTCCGCTCAATGCGGATTATCCAAATATAGGCATATTATATGAGAAATAAAAGCCTTGTTCAGAATAAAATTATTCCATACAGATGTTTTCCTTATATCTTGTACCGAGAATCACTAAATATGGACATTCTTGATACACAGCAAGGATTGTGATGATTGCAAACTTCTTTACTATAATCATTCATGAAAATTTCCGCGTTTAACAATATTTATATGCGAATTATTTGCAGATGCGAATTTTTCGCATTAATATTGAATCGAAAATAAAAGAATAATGGAAACAATCGACAACATAAAGCTGGCAGGACTGAGAATAACCCCACAACGCAAGGCTGTGTATGAGGCGATGATGGAGTTGCGCCATGCGAGCATAGACGAAATAATAAAGAAAGTGCAGTCAAAAGACGGTGAAATGACCGTATCGACAATATATCGCATACTCAACTCATTCTGCACGGCCAATCTGTTATCGAACATCTTCAATCCTGATGCAGGCAAAAGCTATTACGACATCACCGTCGCTGAACATCATCATGTATTCAAAGGTGAACAGGTAATGGATTACATGGACGACGAACTGACTGCCATGATAAGAAAATACTTGAAAAATAAGAATTTTGCATCGGAAGACATCGAAAAAGTACAGGTGCAAATAATTATAAATGAACCTAAGTCTAACCCCTAAATATTAAAAAAATGAGAAGTATCACAACATTCGATTTGCAGTATGCTCATCGTTTCTATGGTTTCCAAGGTGAAGCACAGTATCTTCACGGTCATACCGGGACTCTGACAATAGAGGTAGAAGATACGATTGAAAAAGGCGTGAACATGGTCTATCCGTGTAACGAAATCCAAAAGGTGGCATGGGAGGTGTTGAAAAATTTCGACCATGCCCTGATACTCCGCGAAGATGATCCGCTGTTGCCGGCCATACTCGACGTGTATGAAAAACAAGGTATCCGCAACGGTCACCCGCAGAACAAGATGAAAGGAGAGGCTTTTAAGACCGAGCTGGCCACCGCATATCCAGATGCACGCCTGGTGGTGACGAAAGAGACAATGACCGTCGAGGGCATGATAAAGATTGTCTATGACTTACTCAAAGACAAACTGAACATAGCCAAAATCACGTTCACAAGCGGTGTGAATGCAGGCTCTGCCGAGTTCGACACCAAGAACAACATCGAGCGCTGCCCGCTCTGCGGTGTAGCTCTTAACAAGGACGGCGTATGCCCGAAATGTGGTTACAGAAAGAGATAATTGCTCGGACAATGAGTCTACGGTAATAAGACCGTGTATCGCAGAATGACAATGACAGGCTGAATAGTGATTTTTCACTATTCAGCCTGTTCCTTTGCGTTTGCACGGCTTGTAACCACACAAAACGCCCGATGGAGACTCTGTCGGAGCCATACCACCGGGCGGAATCATCAAATTACAGGTCTATTATTGAAACATGATGTCAAATGGCATTCGAGCCTGCAAACGGTCTACCTTGTCGATATTTTTAAGGAAAAGGAAGGTCTGCCCGAAATTGCCGAACATCGACTTCACTTTTTCCTGAATATAACGGTCGGGAGATACATTCGAGAGGAGAGAGGTCAGGAAATCCATTTGCTCGGGATAGCGCTCTACGCGGTAATCTTCGAGGTTGGCACGGTCGGCTGCGGCCGCAATGGCATCGTCGAGCCCACCAAGCTGGTCGACCAACTTCAACCCTTTGGCCATTTCACCGGTCCACACACGACCTTCGGCGATTTTCTTTATCTCTTCAACCGGCATCTTGCGGCCATCGGCACAGCGACGTGTGAAGAGTTCATAGCCGTCGTTTACCATGTTCTGGAACAAGGCGCATTCCTCAGTGTTTAGGGGCCGTCCCATGGCTCCCATGTCGGCAAGACGATTTGTCTTCACACCATCGAAATGGAGATTTAATGTCTCGGTAAGCAGTCTCGACGGGTCGGGTATCATACCGAATATCCCAATGGAGCCGGTGAGAGTGGTCGCCTCGGCCACAATCCAATCGGCAGCACATGAAATATAATAGCCCCCCGAAGCGGCGTAATCGCCCATGGAAACGATGACCGGTTTTTTCTCTTTCAAGAGAGAAACCTCGCGCCATATCTGTTCACTGCCATAGGCACTTCCTCCGGGCGAATTCACACGCAAGACAACGGCATTTACATTGTCGTCTTCACGAAGTTTCCGGAGGTCGATCATCACTTTTTCGGAGTGTATGCCTTCGGAGCCAAAAGCGTCCATGGCGTCGTCTATCGCCCCGTAGGCATAATAAACGGCTATCTTATTTTTGCTTTTAGATGCCTCTTTTGTCTCTTTCACATGCATCATTTCAGACATTGTAAGGACGTTGGGACGTTTTTTCTCGTCCTTGATACCGGTCAACTTCTTCAAATAATCATGCAACTGGTCTTTATACATCAGCGTGTCGGCCAAGCCACAGCGAACATACTCGGTGGCAAGAGCATAATCCATGTTTCTATCGGCCAGTATATTCAAGGAATCGACCGATATATGACGCGAAGCAGAAACATCATTTAGGATTTGGTTCCATATCGATTGCACATAAGCGCGAGTCTGCTCTTTGTTTGCCGCACTCATTTCGTTAGCGATATAGGGTTCAACAGCCGATTTATAAGTACCCACACGGAATACCTGCATCTCTACACCCACCTTTTTCAAGAGGTCTTTGTAGAACATGAGACGGCTTGCCATGCCGTGCCAGGATATACTGCCCGAAGGATTCAGAATCACTTTGTCGGCAATACTTGCCAAATAATATGAGCTCTGAGTGTAACTGTCGCCATAGGCAATGATGAATTTCCCACTCGCTTTAAAATCGCCAAGGGCACGACGTATTTCTTGCATGGAAGCGGAAGAGCAGGAGAAACCGCCTGCATTGAGACAGATGCCTTTGATGTCTTTGTTCTCTTTGGCCTTTCTGATGGAGGCGACAATGTCATCGAGACCATACACGGTTGTGCTGTTACCCAAGAATCGTCCGAAAGGATTTTCCTGACTGCGTTCCGAGACTACACCTTCAAGGTCTAAAACATATACCGAATTTTCTTTTACCGTCGTCTCGGCATCTGAACTTGCTGCTACTCCCATCAAGACGATGATTCCGAACACGCTGACTATCGCACCGGTAATCAACAGTCCGACAATGGTCGCAAACGTAAATTTAAAAAACTCTTTCATCTTGTTTCTTTCTTTATTGGTTATTTGATATATCTATTTCTCAGCCAATTCTATCACTTCCAAATCTTTGAAACAGCCATCAGCTATGGAGAATCGCACCAGCGTACGCTGCTTGTGAAAACCATACTTCCCGGCCGCTCCGGGATTGATATGCAACATTTGCAACTTCTTGTCATACATCACTTTGAGTATATGTGAATGTCCCGAAACAAACAGGCGTGGAGGGTTTCGAAATATCTCGGGTACGACACGAGCATCATATTTCCCCGGATAACCACCGATATGCGTTATCCACACATCGGCTCCTTCTATTGTAAATCGTTGATGTTGGGGATAGATTGTCCTTATTTCTTGCCCGTCGATATTCCCGTATACGGCTCGCAACGGTTTTATGGCTTCGAGTTTGCGTGCCACGTCGAGCGAACCGATGTCTCCGGCATGCCATATCTCGTCACAAGACTCAAAATATTCTCTATAACGCTCGTCCCACCAAGCGTGAGTGTCCGACAACAATCCTATGCGTTTCATCTGTTAAATATGAGATAAAAACAACAGGGAAACAGATTCTTAAACGTGTGTTGAAAGAATGTTTCCCTGTTGCATTTGTTTGGTAAGAATTTGCTATTCGACGTTATCTTTCAGTTGCTTCCACATCGAGGCGGCAAGTCCGTATGATATAGTCATGATAAACAAGACGATGACTATGTTCAAAGTGATGAATATCCAGTATGGAATAAACATGCACATGAGTTTGTTGACAATGAAATATGCAATGCCTATTACCACATATATTCCGAAAATGCACCATTTGCTGCCATCTGTGGCATCATACGAAGCTTTGAGTGCCTCGATGGGGCTTTTCCCTTTTTCCAGAAGAAAATAGTACGACAGCGACCAAGCCCAGTACAGCACGATGGCTGGAACGACAAAGAAGCACAACAATGGAATGAGTGAAATCATCATGATACCCAACAATACAAAAAAGTGGCTCATATGTTTTCTGTAACCGGCGTTAAAAATATGAGTGGGAGATATGACTTCTTCCTTGGCCATTTTTACCGGAAGATACGACATGGCAATAGTCGTTCCTATATTCACATAGGGAATCCATATCGTCAGAAGATATAGGATCAAACAACCTACCAACTGAAAAAAATTCATTACGGCATATGTGATACCGTCGATAAGGGTCTCATTGAAATGTAAGGTTTGTTTTTCCATAACAAAAAATTTTTCATATTACAATATAACAGCGAGACACGGAATTTGCCAGTCCAAACCCGCATTGCCGAATCCTATATATTCTTACAAATATAGGAATTAAATTCTACGATACAAATGATAGACCTTGGATTTGTAATATAGAGGCTTTTATTCAAATTTAATGGTTTTGGCCGGACGAATGCGCGAAATTATATAAGAGGGCCCGACAAGCATCAGCAACGAAACGAGGAATGCGGCAACATTCAGCAAGACAAGGGATCCGACATGGAATGAAATGGGCACAGCCGGAATGTAATATATCTCCGGGTCGAGTTTGATGACATGGAAATAATATTGAATCACACAGAGTGCTAATCCACAAAGATTTCCCCAAATCATTCCACGCCCCACAAGGAAAGCTGCAACATAAAGAAAAGTTTTGCGTATGGACAGATTATTTGCGCCCAAAGTCTTTAAAACGCCAATCATGCGGGTATGTTCGAGAATGATGACAAGTAGTCCCGAAATCATCGTGAAACCCGACACCAGTGACATGAGTATGAGAATGACCCACACATTCATATCGAGCAAGTCGAGCCAATTGAATAGCTGTGGATTGAGTTCCCGAACGGTATGAGTGAAATAGGGCGCATTATACTTGTCTTTCATCGGGAGAAGACGCGGATAGAGCTGCTCATTGACCGGAGTCATGGCATCGCCGTCGTTCAAGCGTATCTCTATACCGCTATATCGGTCGCCGGCCCATCGGTTGAGCATTTGCACCTGGCGGGCGTCTCCGAAGATAAACAACCGGTCATATTCGGTCAGGTTGGTTTGGTAAATTCCTGAAACCAGGAATTTTCGAGCCCGCACACTCTCGTCGACAAAATAACAATAGATGGCATCGCCGGCATGCAATTGCAACTTATCGGCCATATAGCGCGATAGGAGTATTTCGTTGCCGGGAGTCTCGCCGTCGAGTCGAGGCAATCGCCCCTCGGTCAGATACCCCGCGATGAATTCGGTCGGATAATCGGCCGTCACGCCTTTGAGGGTGATGCCGAGAAAATCGGTATCGGTTTTCAATATCCCCGGTTTGGTGGCATAGCAGGAATATGATGCGATTTGCGGAAAGGTCGAAAGCAAGGTATCCAGGGCAGGAGAGAGGGCTATTGGGGCCGTTTCATAGCTATTCTGATAGGCAGCTCCGGTAATCTGTATGTGGGCTCCGAAACCGATAACTTTCTCGCTTATTTCCCGTTTGAACCCGATAACAATAGAAACCGCCAATATCATAATGGCCATACCCAGTGCGACACCCCATGTCGCAATGCGTATGGCCGGAGGTATTTGTACCGAACCTTTTTCCCCGGTTCGGGCATATATGCGTTTGGCAATAAAGAATTCTACATTCATAAGGTGCGTCCTGGATAGGCTTCGAGCGCTTTTTGCAAGACAATCAAAGCCTTGGCCAAATCTTCTTTTTTCAAGACATAGGCCATTCGCACTTCATTGATACCCAAACCGGGTGTCGTGTAGAAGCCCGAGCCGGGAGCCATGAACACCGTTTGTCCTTCATATTCGAAATGTTCAAGACACCAAGCGCAGAAATCATCGGCATTGTCGACCGGCAATTTGGCCATGGTATAAAAAGCTCCCATGGGAATGGGCGAATAGCAACCGGGTATGCGATTGATTCCGTCAATCAGGAATTTACGTCGTTCGACATACTCATTGTAGACTTCCGACATATATTCGGCCGACGCATCGAGAGAGGCTTCGGCAATGATTTGACCTATCAAGGGAGGACTCAACCGGGCCTGACAGAACTTCATCACGTTCTTTTTCAACTCTTCATTCTTGGTGATGAGCGCACCGATGCGAATACCGCATTCACTATAACGTTTCGATACCGAATCGATAAGCACGACGTTGTTCTCAATGCCTTTCAGATGGAAGGCCGAGATGTACGCGGCACCGGTATAGCAGAATTCCCGATACACCTCGTCGGAGAAGAGAAACAAGTCGTGTTTTTTCACGATATCGCGTATCTGGTTCATCTCTTTCTGCGTGTAGAGGTATCCCGTCGGGTTGTTGGGGTTACATATCAAGATACCTTTGGTGCGCGGGGTTATGAGTTCTTCGAATTTTTCTACGGGCGGGAGTGCAAATCCTTCATCGATCGATGAAGGCAGCGTTTTGATGATAGCACCGGCCGATATGGCAAAGGCCATGTAATTGGCATAGGCAGGCTCAGGCACGATTATCTCATCGCCCGGGTCGAGACATGCCATGAAGGCAAACAGCACCGCTTCGGAACCACCTGTCGTGATGATAATATCCTCAACATTTACATTGATGTTGAATTTGGCATAGTAGCCGACCAGTTTTTCGCGGAAGCTGTAAATACCCTCGCTGGGGCTGTATTCCAAGACTTTGCGGTCGATATGACGAGCCGCTTCAAGACCTATTTCGGGCGTAGGAAGGTCGGGCTGTCCGATATTCAGATGATATACTTTTATGCCCCGTTTCTTGGCCTTGTTGGCCAGCGGGACGAGTTTGCGAATAGGGGAGGCGGGCATGATTTTTCCCCGCTCGGATATTTTAGGCATAATAGGGATTTTTCATTATATATTGAATGGCAAAGGTAATAGAATTATGGAAAAAATTGCACAAAAGCGCAGATTAAAAAACAAAAATGCGAAAAGTCGTCAATGATCCCGACTTTTCGCATCATCTTTCTATATTGATAGGGGAGAACTCTTCGAAACGATTTGCCTATCGCCCGCTTCCTTGAACCAGTCTACCATCTCATGAGCTTCCGCCAACAGGGGCAGACTACTTCTCGGTCTTCTCCTTCATCATATAACGGAAAAATATCAAGTTCCCCAGCAGATAGCGCCGCCACATGCGTCGGGGTTCTTTCAGCAGACGATAGGCCCACTCCATTCCGTGTTTCTGCCACGCCTCCGGAGCCCGCTCCACGGTACCGGCAAAGAAGTCAAATACCGCACCGATGGTCCCGATATGACCTCGCACATCGAGCTCGTCATAGTGGGTATAGGCCCATTTCTCCTGTTTGGGAGCCGTCATGCCTACCCACAAAAGGTCGGGTTTTACACGATTTACCGCAGCAATCATTTCCCGATTCTCTTCTTCGGAAAATTCGGGTTTATAGGGTGGGGAATAGGTCTCGACAACAATGTTCGGATACACTTCACGCGCTTTCTCTTTGATCAGTTGAAGCGTCTTTTCACTGGCACCGAGAAAGAAACAGGTACCCCCTTTTTGATTGAGACGTCCCATTTCAAACTCAAACAAGTCCCACCCGGGAATCCGTTCGATATGTTCGTGCCGCAACCAGCGAAAGGCCAAGACAATACTCTCTCCGTCGGGTATCAATGCCCCGCCGTGCAACAAGGCTTCGGCAAAGAGAGGATCTTTCTGCGCATTATTATACGAATGTGCATTGATTGTATTAATCAGTAACTTACCATCGGGCAGCGTCGCCAACTCGGACTTATGCCTCAATAAAGAAACTGTTTTCAGTCGAATCATTTTTGAAATTATATTAGAGCAATAAAAATCTAACGTGAATTATCTCTGAGCGCAAACCTTTTGGAGCGTTTGCACAAAACGAGTTTCAAAAATCG
The DNA here is from genome assembly GCA_900542765.1 of uncultured Porphyromonadaceae bacterium. GTDB lineage: Bacteria > Bacteroidota > Bacteroidia > Bacteroidales > UBA11471 > Caccoplasma > Caccoplasma merdavium. Next base: position 51,301 of record UQOX01000006.1, read on the forward strand.
GTAATGTAAAGAGCTCCTTATACCGCTTGTAACCAGCTTCACCCATTTTTCGGCGCAACTCACCGTCATCGATAAGAATCGCTATCTTTTCGGCCAATGCCGTTGCATTTTCCTTCGGGACAATAAACCCAGTAACCCCGTCTTCGACAATATCTCTTATGCCGCCTTCATCGGTCGAAATGACCGGCAACTTATATTGCATCGCTTCGAGATTGACCAGCGGGAACGATTCATTGTGATAAAACGTGGGAAAAACAAAAATATCGGTCTGTTCAAAACAAGCAGCCTTCGCCTCTCCATACTTACCTCCTGCATATACGGCCATATCATCGAGCCGACGTTGAGCAACCGCCTGGGCAAAAGTCTCGGCCGAAATCTCCTGCGTCTCACCTCCGACAAACGTACACGACACCGCATATCCCTGTTTTTTGAGTATCTGCAACGCATCGAGCAGCACATACACCCCTTTCGAAGCAATCAGGTTCGAGAGGAACAAAATATTCACCTTGTCGTTCTTCCGGTTGAAAGCAGGCTCATCGGTAAAAAGTTCGGGAATGCCGTTGGCACAGACCTCAACATCTTTTCTCTCGACATAGCGGGAGAAATCGTCATACAGGAGCTCCGACAACAAGATGACTTTCAACCCTTTGAAAAAACGTTTATAGCAAAAGTCGAAAAGAGGTTTCTGCTGGTAATTCGATACCCCTTTGTTGTGATAATGAACAACGACACGCGCGCCCAGCGATTTCAGCATCTGCACCACGACAAAGTCTTTGAGGAATGCGCCCCCTCCGGCATTGGGCGTTACATACACCAAGTCGGGACGAAATGAGCGATACTCCTTGCGGATACGGCCAAGCAGACGAGAAAAGTCGGTCAGTTTCGACAACCGCACTTTGCCTATATCTTCCAGATTGGCCGCCGTAGCCAAGTTGATATACCGGCAATCGAACGCCTCATTCACCAACCGGCTATCGTGGATATATTTTCCCACCATCGCAGCCCCATGCACCGGCGGCGGCATATGCATAATAAAAAGAACCCGCAATCTCATTTATATCGGTCTAAAATTTTAATGATAAACCACAAATAGGGTCGCTTACCAACTTCCATCATTAACAATGACGCAAACTGTTTAATATACATTTTGAAAGTCGCTTTTTGAATCTGATCATCATGAATAGGATTTTTCAGTCCAAACCATCTGCGGATATTTCTCATTGCAGATATACCGGCTCCTTTTTTATGTATGATAACATATTTTTGACTCGATAATAATACATCTTTGGGTAAATCATGTAACTCAATATAGCCATCATTGGCAGCGTTAGTCAAAATATTATCCCAAAAAGGAGTTTTTGTAACAATAGAAGTTATTCCTATCTTATCCACATTATAAGGTGCAATATTAATGTCACCAAAACTTATATCCGCTAATTCTCCAAAATGGTCATTACAAAGTAAACAGCGTTTATTCACAAAAAAACTGTGTGTCCCTAACCAATAATGAATATATGGTATTTTTTTCTCCGATTCATCATAACATTCAAATTTCATATACCCCATACAGCCGTCATCTCTATATGAAAATTTTCTTATCTGTTCATAAGGAACTTTATATCTATTACAATAATATTTTGTGGAGATATTTATTTTGTTTAATGAACAATAGATAGAAAAATGACCAACAATGGAATCTTTTACTACTTTGAATTTTTCTTCAAATAAACGAAAAGCTTGAATATGGCAAGGTAATCCAACAATTATGTACCTACCAGGATTATTTTTGATTTCAGTCGCTATTCCTTCTATTGATGTAGTACAATATTTCGAACTTCGCGCATTAATAATGTCATTTTCGGTTCTGGCTATATATGAATGTGACAACATTTTATTTTTATCATCAAATCCTACCACAGCCACCCCATCCATATATTTCTGGCGCAACAGATATAATAAAAATTGGGTTACAACACCACCGGAAGCGGAATGAAAGCGAATCGTATCATCACAACTCCACCCAGTATAACTTTTATAGTAGGGTCCGATATATCTATCTTGTTCTACATTATATAATTGGGACGCAAAATTTTTTAATTTAAGACCTCGTCCAGGACAAGTTTGTGCACATATTCCACATTCAATACATCTATTGCTATCAATAACAGGACGAATTGATTTTGATCCATGTACGATTTTTATACAATTAGAAGGGCACGCATCTTGGCAAATACCACAACCCATGCAAAGCCCAGATTTTACAACCCAATCTATATTTTTTTTATGCATATTTTTCTACAATCATTCTACAAAAAGAATACTGTTGCTTACTTTGTTCAATCATTGTAGAAAGTATCTTCGAATCATACTTTCCATAAAGCATCACCTTGGGCAAAAAGAATCTTTCTTTTAATTGATCAAATACGATATCATCTTCGACAATTGCCCAATCGCCACCAATAGACCGAAGGAACGATTTTGTTTTTCCTGGGCCACGATAACTAATAAAAGGAGTACCAACCGTAAGACCTGTTAGTCCCAAATGTAGCATCGATGTAATAAAAATATCCATTGATGCCAATACACCTAATAATTGTGAAGGAGATTCATATCTATCAATAAATATATTTTTAGACTCACAAGAAGGCGTATATTGATAATTAAGGCCGATCTTTTGCATATGTGTCGTTGTGAAATGGAACTCCATGTCATCATGCGTTTCGGCATAGTCGAATATGGCATTTAGTAATTTTTGATCAAGATATTTACCTTTTTTGAAATTTATGCCAACACGATATTTTGTTGTAGGAGATAAGGTCTCATGATTAAAATACCGTGGCGTTTGAAACAACATGTCGGGATAATAAACAAACTCTTTTCCAAATTTTTTCATTTGTTCTACGTCCCCTGCTAAACGGACAGTCCCGTTTATAAAGCTCTCCGATTCAAAAAACTTAATTCGATATTTTGAATACCATTTACTCGGTACTCTGAGCGCCCCATCTCCACCCATGGATATGGCACAAAATTTTATTGGATATTTCAATGAAGCTCGAAATAAATCCTTAAAATCCTGTTCATATTCAATGGCTGCTTTATGAATATGCCGTTTAAGCCAGCTAAACGGAGTTAATAAGGCTCCACCAGCGATGATACATAAGTTTACATCTTTACATAAAGAATCAATATCTGCGACCGATTCTATATCATAAGTCGAGGCCAAACTATCTTCTAGTTGATACAATTTTACCTCATAACCCATACCTTTTATCAATTGGGCAAAAGCAATGGCTTGTAAGTCATCTCCATAATTTGCATATCGGAGAGGTGCCCATATAGCGATTTTCTTTTTCATATGATTTTTTCGGTTCCTTTAATTAAATCAACAATCCTATCCCCGAGTATATTTCGAGAAATAATTGATATATATTTCTTTACTTTTTTCTCCCATGGAATCCAAGATGCTGCACCATGGTGAATTGCACATGTTTCATTTTTCAATTCTAATTTATTTCCCCATAATTTCCTTGGGTTGATTGGGTCAAAGTAGTCCGATTTTAAAATCTGAATCTCGTCATTTAAAATTTGATTCTTATCACATATTTGCAATTCATATTTTTTTACAAGAATAGAAGTTAATATTCTTGGAGATGAATAGTTCAAACAAGGCTTGTTTTGATCCGATATAAAATGAATAGAATCATAATATGATAACACTTCTTTTAAAAGATGGAAATGGGGTATTGATGCCATGAATAATCCAGGGTTTACAAAATATATATTTTTCTTAACATGCTTATTTATAGCAAAAGTTGCTGCATAACTTCCCATAACATCTATTTCTTTTATTAATTCAACGTCTGTATCTAGAAATATACCCCCATAAGATTCTAATATTTTGTATCGCGCGTAGTCTGATACAAATGCGTACATATTTAGATTATATGCTTCTCTCATAAAAGTAGATGCATTTATATTAATATTAGACTCATCCCATCGCATAATCTGGTACTGAGGCATATATTTTTCCCAACTTTTAATACATTTTTCAACCAACGGTGGTAATGGTTTTTTCCCAAACCAGCAATAGTGAATAATTTGAGGTATCATTTGTCGTTGTTTAATGATGTTGTTATTGTGATATTTTTTTATTTTGAAGTATGCTATTTTGGATAAATATGAATAGGAGAAATTCACTTGATTCTAACCAATAATTACTAAGTAGCAACAGTATCATAAAGATATTAAGCAAAAAGAGAAAGAAATAATCTTTGTCAAACTTAGTTTTATGACTATACTGTATTATTTGCTTTATCCAAAATGCCAGGAAAAATGTAAAGAATATTATCCCAAGTTCGGCAGACAAGGAGATAATTGAGGAAAAAGGCTTATTACGAGCGCCATCTGTAAATCGCTCATAACTGACAATTGAAGAGTTCCATAGTGGATATATATCTTTTTCATGAAAATAAGGCATATGATGTCCCATTATTTTAGTAAAGAAATTGTCAGAATCATTATTTATTAAAAAACAACTTCTACTATTGTAACCGCCTGGACCAACACCTGTAAATATTGATATTATTTTATTTTCTGCAACAAGGCGTATATAGTTTTCAAACATGACACGCTTTCTTGCATTGTTTTTAGCCTGCTCTGAAGACATAAATATCTCAATATTTCGCATATTATATGTCAAAATATCTGGAGATACCTTTTTTAAAATATAATAAGAAGTAATAATAATAATACAAAAAGCAATAAGGCGTTTTATATTAATCTTAGTGAGTAAGAATATTCCTAATGTAGCAAAAAATGTCAATAATGTTAATCCCGAAAAACAAAATATGAAGGAAAAGGTAAAAAACAAACAATAAAAAATATCTTTTCGGTGATATTTTTTATTGTATATCAATGATATATAATAAAAAACCACATACGCATTCACAACAGCTAATCCAGAGACCCCATTAAAATGGGGGCCATATCCTCGTCCAAAATCATCTACTGTTTTATATATAATAAATAATGAAATAAATCCAATAATGTTTATGACAATTAAAATATTCCGCAAAGCTTTAAAAAAATACTCCCACGGAATAAAAATCTTTTTATTAGGAATGATATTACAAAATAATAGGATAATTATAGGTATTACTAACCAGCAAAATAAGAATGTATTTGCAAGATCAACCCGGTTGAATATAAGTCCCCAAAAAGCAGAAAAAACAATCAGAATAATTAAAAAGATTGTTTTAGGAGAAACTTTATATGAGAAAAAGAGATTCGCAAAGATTAGTGCTAAAGGCATCATCAATGTGAAAATTCCTCTTAATTGTGTGCAAAAAATAATTGCAACAACAATTGCTATAAGATATGCTTTAGAAACCTTCCACATTTTTTCTTTACACTATGGGATAACAGGTATAGTTTTATATTTTGCAGAAAGAACATATTTAATTCCATCAATGCATCCTTTAAGATACATATTACAAGATCCTTTAAATAGATGATATATCAATGTGGCTAAGATTTTCCATGTGATAGAAAGTACATCAAGACATTTTCCCCATAATTGTTTATCTCGTTTATAGATGAACCTATGCCAAAATATAAAAAAATTACGGCCTTCGGCATAACTAGCAGCTTGTTTTCTACTTGCTTTTCTAGCGCCATCAAGATGCGTTAATGTAGATCTTGGGGTTATTGTAATAACATATCCATAGCAGAATAGCTTATAAAACATTACTTGATCTTCGGGCCAACTATAATTCGAGTCCTCTAACCACAACTCTTGTTCTAAATGAATAGCTTTTAAAGTCTCTGTCTTCGCAAAGCAATGAGAACCATGCCCAGTTTGAGTAAAATATATTTTATCAGATGTTTTCTTCTGTAAATGGATAACGCCACCTGTTCGCCAAATTTTTTGAGAGAATCCATCGTCAATATTTGTGAACTTGTTTTTTCCCAATAAGAATTGCTTGATTATCCATAACCTTTTTTTTAGATGTGAATATTTATTTGCTTTTGATGCAAAATCTATCATTTGAGAAATACAAACATCTGCATTCATCTCTTGTGCTGATACAAAAAGTTCTTCAACATAATTCTCTGGGAATGCAACATCATCATCCAAAAGTAATATATATTTTGTTTGAACATATTCAATAGCCGCGATTCGTTGTTTTACCATGCCTTTTTCACACCGTATGAACTGTTCATATCCTAATCTTTCTTGAGGAAGGTCATAGTTATATGGAATAAAAATCAGCACATCTTTGGGCTTAATAGTTTGTCTATCTATTGATTTTAGTAAAGACTCATATTTAGACCCCCCAAAACCTAATGTGCGGATTGCTATTGAATATTCAATGGAAATATTTTTATACATATATAACACTTATTTTAATATAACGATTTATACTTTTCCTTTTAAACGCATATATTGTTTAAAAAGAGAGTATAATAAATATTGTATGCAATATTGAGGATTTGATTCTATAAAAATTCTCATATTTTCATGCAATATCTTTATCCCATTTTCTGATAGGGAAGAGATCCCTGATATATCATAATTTGAAACGGTTTTATCCACGTGAATAAATTTAAACCCTTTTTTATATATTTTATAAGCCATAGCAAAATCTGCTGAAATTTGATATTTTGTATCAAACATTAATTCTTTTGCCACTCGAGTACAAATAAACATGCTTTGATGGCAAATACCCATACCAGTTCTATAAGGCATCAATGCCATTGTAAAAGGTTTATTCTTAAATTTAGAAACATATTTGTTTTTATTATAAAGGTCTGTATTGCCCCATATTACTCCCACCTTATTAGAATAGTTCTTTTGGAATATATCTTCAATAACGGTATTATCATGAAACCTATCTCCACTATTCATAAAACATACCCATTCTCCAGTGACCTTTTGTAACCCTTTATTCATGGCATCATATATGCCATTATCGGGTTCGCTTACCCAATAGTCAATTTGGGTGTCATACTCTTTAATGATATCTACCGTGCCATCGGTACTTCCTCCGTCAATAATTATGTATTCGCACGGGAGTGTCTGATTTATTACTGATTCTATGGTCTCCTTTATACCATCTTTATTATTAAAGACGACCGTTACAACTGACACTTTACTTTTCTTCATTTCTTTGTTTTTAAGGAGTTCATCAGATTCAACATCTTTGAAGAATAGGCTCTATCCCAAGTATAGTCTTTATGAAAACTGGCTGCGGAGAGAGAGATTTTTTTGTACCAAGCATCGTCACTCATCAATCGAATTATTTCATTGACAATTTGTTCGACATTTATCGGGTCTACAAATATAGAATTCTCTTTATCTTGAAGAATCTCTGTTGCGCCAACACTGTTGCTAACTATAACGGGGAGCCCACAACTCATGGCTTCAAAAACGGCTAATCCCCAACTTTGATCGATGTTGATGAACATAAATACATCGGCATTCTTGTGCAGTCGTTTAAATTCGGTTTCATCAACTTCACCACATATTGTTATGCGTTTTTCCAATCCTGCTTCATTGATTAATTGCTGAATCTTATTTGCATAAGTGACGTTAAATTTTGTCGTCCCTATAATATTGAGTTCTGCATCAATACCTTTTTCAACCAGAGACTTAACAACTAAAACTTGAGTTTCATAATTTCGATAAGGGAAGAATACTCCTGACGAAAGAAGATTTATCTTTTTGTCTTTAAATCGGAGAGTTGTGTCATCGATGTTTCTATTTACCTCTACAGGCTCAATGCCACAATAGAAGACTTCGGCATCACGATGGAATGCATTTTTTATCCGTTCTTGATTCTTGCTTACGTTTACAGTACATGCTGTTATATACTTTTGAAAAAACAAGAGATATTTCTTTCGTAAAATATCTTGAAATGTCGTTTCTCCTTTAGAAACTCCAACATGGAAATATGTGGGAAGATCGTTGATCTGCCATACGACTTTTTTCCCTATAAAAGCGGGGAAGTATGACTCAAAACCTGTATCATGAATATTTATAACCGAAGCATCTTTTACCAGTTTTCGTAATATAGAAATTCGTTTTATCGTATTAAATACTTTCGAGAAAACATGCTTTGACGGTTTAAAGAAAATAGGACGTATCTTATCTTTATATTTCTGAAAGCCGACATATGTTCTATTCCAGTCAACAGGTTCTGTAATGATGATGAAATCTTCGCCTTGACTCTCGGTATATTCAATAAGTTTAAGTAACTGTTTGTGCGTTCCTCCGCGAACATTCAATGTCGTAATTAAAAATGCAATCATATATCTTTCTTTTTTATTATAGATCTATATTGTAAAGGTAGTGCTATAGCTGACGTCGACAGAGCAATACACATAGAAACACAGATTCCTATAATTCCCCAAAGACGACCCAAGATAATTGCTAATGGAATTAATATAATACTAGACAAGATAGAACAATATAATTGTATTCGAATCTTTCCTATACCATTAAGGAAATATGCATATAGATTGTTCCAATTAACAATCGTTACATATATCATCATGATGCAGGACAACGAAAATGGAATAGAGAGTTGAACCCATAATTGATATATATAATTAGATAAAAATAGCATAATTAGGGATACACATACCAACAAAAGAAAAAACTTTAATATCATCTTTACACTCCGCTTTATCCATATAATATCTTTCTTTATATAGGCTTCTGTTGCAGCAGACCAGAATGGAGTTATTACTATAACAAAAGCCATATTTACAATAGAAAAATATTTGAAAGCAATATTATATATCGTTACATCAGCTGGAGAGCATAATTGTGCAATGAAAAAATTTGATGTAGAGAATACAACTAAACATGCTATTTGTATAATAAAAAATTGCCCACCTAATGACAGTAGCGATGATGAGTATTTAAAATTTATAGCAGAAAATTTAGGTTTCAGTTCTTTATATTTATGGAATGTTATAGGGTAAGCAATTAAATATACTATTACGGGAACACATGTAAAGGTAATAGCAACATAACTCAAATTCCCTTCTGTGGTAATTGTTAATATATATATGATAGATAATGATATTACGTTTCCACAGAAGCCCAAGAAATCATTGATAACCGACAATTGCTTGGCTAAATATACATTACCAATAAATTTTAATATAAAAGAAAGTGAAAAAAAGGCGAGAATAATCAGAACTAATTTATCAAGATCTGTATTTATCTGCCCCTCTGGCACATTTAATATTTTGTTCCATGACAAGAAAGGGTGAATAGCAAAATATATAAGATAGATAGAAACTATAATTATACTTAGAATAGCTACAGTTGTACTTACATATTTTTGTCCAAGTTCATAATCATCACGAGCTAAAGCTTCTGCTAATTTATTTCTAAGACCATTTCCCAGTCCTATATCGAAATAATTTATCCACATAATGATAGAACTTAATGTAAGCCAAACACCATACTCATAATTATTCAAATATTTCAATGTAACCGGAACAAGCAGTAACGATACCAATATAGAACACCCTTTTATACTTGCCGATAGAAGTATATTTATTTGGGCCCTTTGTGTCCGACGATCTGCTGAGTTTGTTAAACGTTTAAGTAGATCTGATATCATAATTAAGTGCGGTTAATTAAATTACTCATTAACACAAATAATTACTATGCCTTACACAACTTATTGCTCAAATCGATTGCGGCTCCCATTGCGGCATCCATATTATAATATTCCCATTCTGCAAATCGCCCTAATAAGAACAGACCGTTATTCTCAATGTGATTTTTAAGATTTTTGATAAGATCTCTTGTTTTATGATATTGAATAGGATATGTGTATGGAGCAAAATGGTGAGTTATATAATGAGGAGAAAATGGTACTTTTGAGAGATTATGGCATATCTCATCATGGGAAATTTCATCTGTAAATTCTATAGTAGCCGATAATTTACCTTGTATATTATTAGTAGGGGAGAAATTCCCAGTACAGATGATACGATGTGCCAAATGCGAGCGAGAAGGCATATATATCCAGGAATATGGATTAGGCGTAATTTCACAAAGGACTGTCGTCGTCCCATGAGCTTCCAAGTTTTCTATGTCTGACAAGTATCCTGAAATATCAACGCCCGTCAACATCTTAGGTAAATCCTTTATATTCCCACAAAAGATGACATAATCATATTCTTCATTAACTATATGCCAACTACCTTTTACATATTCTATTCTATTAATCTCTGAATTGTATTTTATATTCAATCCTTGAGCCAATCGGTCTGCAATAAACTGAGAACCATCTTTTTGAGGATAATAAAATGTACTATGAACAAAAGATTTTTCTTTTACATGAAAAAAATTATTATAAATCATTTCTTGCAAAGTTGGCATCGGCAACTTGCCTTCTAACCATGATAGCGGAACATTTTTTAAGTCTTTACGCCAAATTTTCTCATTGTAAGGTTGAAAATATTCTTTATATAATGTATTACCAAAACGACCTCGCAAAAACTCCTCAAAATTTTGAGGCTCATTTTGAGGGTGACAAGCCATATAAAGAATATCTTCAATGAATGACTTCATCATATCATTTTCAAAACAGTATGCATGATTCTCTATAGGGTATGGTATTATTCTTCCATCAGACATCGATACAACAGAATTTCGTTCAGTTTTAATAAATTCTGTTTCTCTGTTGAAAAAATGCCAAAACCAATCCATAACATCTTGGCGCTTAGTATTAAATACGTGACCACCAGTTCTGTGAAATAAGTTTCCTTGAATTCTGTCACATTTTATAAGTCCTCCTGGCCGTGATTCGGATTCAAATATTGTAACATCATGAATCTCTTTCAGAAGTTGTCCTATTGAAAGGCCAGATATTCCTGCACCAATGACTGCTATTTTCATATGATTGATTATTATATATTCAAGAAATTAAAACATCCCACTTTTTATTTTTTGCCAAAATTCAGAACAAAATAGAACCCATCCTAATACAACAATTACAGAAACGAAGGTTATAGCAAAGATTATATTCATTCTACTAATTCCAGAGGGTTGCAGGGGGACAGTAGCCGGCTCGAGAACGGCAAACACGGGTTTGGCTTCTTGTACTTTGGCCCGAGCTACCTGTAATTGGTTCGCCACCTGACTATATACTTGATAAGCCAAATTCATGTCGTTTTGCAACCGGTCCTGTTCAGCTCGGACACTTTGCAATACGAGGTTTTTATTGGCATCCAAATATTCGGCATATTTCTTCTGGGCAGCATAGTATTCAGCCTGCCGTTCTTGAAACAACTGTTGCAGATAGGCACAGTCGTCTTTTGCTTTGGCGATGCGGTAATTGATGATATATTCCTGTAATTTGCTAACAACAGAGTCGGCAACTACGGCTGCAACCTTAGGGTCTTGCAAAGTTACAGAAACCGTTGTTATGGCTGTTTTCTCATCGACATTGGCCATTATCACTTCTCTGACCAAAGAGAGTTTCTGAAAATCATCTTCCGACAGTTGGATAGGGCCTTGCGCCCCAATCCCGAGCGATACGGCTTCTTTTTCTTTCGTAAAAAGAGATTTTGCCCACCCGATTGCCTTTCCCGGGAATTCCATGACAGAACTCCACCACGGGGATTTCATCTCATCGAGATAGGCCATAAAAGTCGTATCGATATTACCATCAAGAGTTTGTACCGGCATGTCAAAAAGGCTCAATGCGAATGGGGTAGAGGCTACTATATCTGACGCCAATGTGATGTTCATGGCATCGGATCCATTAGAAGATGCGCTACTACCCAAAAACGAAGATGCCAAACTGGCTAATCCTCCCGACACTTTCGTTTGATCACCCATTTCAGGGGAAAGGGTCACATTTACCGTATATTCCTTAGGAATGCTGAATGCGATAATTACCCCCAATACGGCACCTACAAGAAGCGACCACATCAACGCTTTTCGTGCCGCTATGAGTTTTCGCAAATAACCTGCCCAGTCGATTTCAATCTCATCGTTTTCTTCCGTGATATAATCGGGATTTTTATAGGATTCTTTTTCAGACATAGTTATATCCAGTGTTTAATTTATAAGCAATCCATCAAGGAACAAGATAACCGCTTGTTCCTTGATAAGTAATTTATTTTGCCAAGTTGGCAATAGTTGCAGCCATTGTACCAATCGATGTCACAGCCGACAAAGATGCCAAGACATTTCCCCAATTGGCTTGTCTCGGCCGCCTGTTGGGAACGACGATTTCACAGCCGGGTTCCACCATGCCGTTTCCGCGTCGTTTTACCGTGGCTATTTGACCATTCATGTATATGATATATTTCTTATTCTTCTTGGCCAACGCTCCATAGCCGCCGGCTTGGCCGATGTAATATTTCACGTTTTTGCCTTTTTTGTATGATACCACATTGGGTTGCATTACGGCTCCGTTGATTTTCACCGTATTATTGTATTCAGGAACGATAAGGACATCTCCTTCTCTCAAAACAATATCGGCATCACTCCCCGGAGATTTCAGGGCGGCTGCAAGGTCTATCCCGACAGAGAACGTCGATTGTACCCCAATTCCTAACGAGTCGACTTTTGCATCGCCCATCTGGCGACGCAACAAAACAACAACCTCTTGCATACGTTTCAGTTCTTCGGCATTCGCTTTACGCATTAACTTGGCTCCTCGTATATAGGCAAACTGGGTCGCCCCGCCGGCCTTTTTGACCAAATCACTGAGACGTTCATCTTTCTGGGTGATGGTATAAGTCCCACCATAAAGGACTTCGCCCGTGATTGCGACATTTTTCTGTTCACTGTATGCCGGACTGCGTCTTACAAACACCTGGTCATAGGGTTGGAGTATAAATCCCGGTTCGCCATCAACCACAAAACCGTCTTTCAAGGCAAACGTAAACATTTCTCCAATCTGTTGGGCGTCTTCGGTACTTGTCGGATTCTTGATGCGGCGAGAAATGTCGACTCTCACCAAGGAAGCAGCATCGCGCAAACCGCCTGCGGCAATAACCAAATCTTCGAGTGTCATATTGTCGGCATAAGGGTAGGTGCCAGGTTGCATCACTTCTCCGGCAATTTGCACATCACCGAGAACGCTGATATCATGAATACTCGGGATAAACAAAACATCGTTCCGCCGTAACTGAATATCGGGTATCGAGCCATTCATAAGGGCGGCAATATCTATTTGCTGCACCTCACGGGTCATGTTATCGCGCAAGCGATAAAGAACCGCTCTGGCCGTAAAGGCATCGTCGGTGAGACTATCGGCCCTTGCAATAAGGGCTTTTACCGTATTTACGTTTTCATCAAGTTCATATATTCCGGGACGATATACGGCACCACGGATTTCAAGCTTGTTTGAGAATCTGTCGAGAATGGCTTCGGCCGTAATCACATCACCGTCGGCAAGTTGACAGGTGGCATAATCGACATCATCGATTGTATTGACTTGATACTCTTTGCCGTTTTGGCGCACCATACGCAAATTTTTGGTATACGCGTCACTGGTAAATCCACCGGCATATTCAATCAGTTTTTCGAGGGTTTCACCCGCCTTCATCTCATAGCGCATCGGCCGTTTAACATTACCGGCAATCTGCACCAAGGATTCATAGGCGGGAACAATGACTACATCGCCTTCTTCCAATCGAATATCGTCTTGTGTTTTCCCTTGCATGATAAAATCATACACATCTATGGTTGCCACCTTTTTCCCATTACGCACCAACTGCACATCTCGCAAACTACCGATTCCATTTACACCGCCGGCACGGTAAAGGGCATGAAATACCGTCGAGAATGCCGATAGGGCATATGTGCCCGGTTGCACGACTTCACCCATGACATTGATTTGAATCGTGCGCGTATTTCCCAACGTAACTCGTATCTGGTTGTTGGCATCGGAATAAATTTTACGCAACTCCTTCGTCAGGAATTTCTGAGCCTGCTCCATCGTCATTCCGCTGAGATAGAGCGGGCCAAGTTCCCCAATATTGATTGTGCCTTCGGGAGAGATTTGTTGACGAATGGTATTCTGACTCGCGCCCCAAATGTCGATAATCACTTCATCACCCGCACCCAGTCGATAATTTAGCGGAGTCGGGATATTGACACTCGGTTCAAAGGTCAAATTCCTCGTATTGAAAATATTACGACCATATACTTGATTTTCTCTCGCGACATCTTGGGGTCTTTCCTGACTTTCCATCATAGCCGTGCTTTCGTCACTGACCTGCTCTCGCAAACGAGCTTCGGCTTTTGCCGTACCGGAAATTTGGTCGCTGGCCGCATTATTCTGCTGGTCATATAGTTGCTTTACACGACGAGCCTGTTCTTCGGTCACACCTCTTCGTGCCAACTCCGTAGCCAGCACGCGTTGATCTTTTCCTTCACTCAATCCCTGTTTTACATATTCCAATACTTGGGCGTCGCTCATACTCTGAGCCGAAACCGGTACGGTTATGGCCCCACAGAGGATTACAAATAATCCGCGAATAAAAAGTTTTCTCATTGATTGACTTTTTTATGATTCGTTTTGTTGATATTATTATTCCGATACAAGTTCTTCACACCATGTGTAACTCACTTTCAGCAGAGCCGCACTACCATTCACCTCAATAGCTATATAATGACGACCACCATATCGAAGGAATTTCCCGGTTATGCCGTATAAAGGACCTTTCCTTATTATGCGTACGTCGGTTACTTTTTTGTCTTTAAGTTTCTGAGGATCAATAAATCTTGTTCCTTGAATGGAAGGGTCGGTAGCTCTCATGAAATTCTGCATCTCCTTTGTAGGTACGATGCAATAGTCATCTCCGGTACGTTCCTTTTTTAGGAAATAGATAGGGTAGGGCGCTCTTTTCATCAAGTCCTTACACCAATTTTTATCATATATGTGATGTACGAACAACAAGTTGTGAATGGCAGGAACCAAGACATGCTCGCTACGAGTGGTATCGCCCTGAGCATCTCGCAACTCATACATCATGGGTATGAAATGCTCAATTTGTTGTTCACGAAGAAATTGGGCTATCAAGAGTTCCTTGTTATATTTGGTTTTCAAAGGCAACCAGACAAATTCTTCACTATCATACTCCATTCTCTTTTTTCATTCTATATCTATATGGTTCTTATGTTTACAATGTACTTCTATCCTTCTTTCACAATCATACATATAATTGTGAATCAGGTCTTTTCTATAAAATGGCATCTTATATACTTCATGCTTCCGTATAGAAATATCAATCCACAGCCGCATAAAGGCAAGCATACACAATTACAAAAATAGGCATTAATCCCAAACCTACCCTCAATTTACTCGTCCAAAATAGTTTGTTAACATTATTTCACATGATTCTAAATCAACGAAACATGTATGCGGACAAAGATTCTTACTTGGCAAAAAATCAAATTATATTAATTGCTTCGAATTTGAGAAGAAGAATTTTCACATAGTCGTTTTTTTCGTATTTTTGCCCATGTAATCGTTGTCAACATATCATGTTTAAAGATATACTCATACGCATATATCAACTGATAACCCGCCCCTCTGTTACTTGGCAAAAGATGGCCGAACAGGGAGAGGCTGCCCATGCACTTTTTTATAGTCGGTTTCTATATCCGGTAATGGGGGTGGCCGCATTGTCTTGTTTCTGCTATCTATTTGGAAATGAATTTAATTCTACCAATTTAGAATATGTCCTGCGATTAGCAATTGTAGAATTTGTCAAATTCTTTATCGGATTTTATTTTCTTACGTTTATCCTCAAAGAGATTCTGCCATATTTCTCGCTGAAAAAAGAGAAAGAAGTAATCGAGCGTTTTGTGGGCTCGTTATTGGCGCTGTATATGACCGTCGATATTATCGTAAACATACTGCCCAAAGGTTTCTCGTTTCTTGAATATGCCATACTGGCCATATTCTATGTTATCTGGACAGGAGCCAAATTTTTCCTGCACATCGACGACTCCCGACGAAAAATTTTCACGCTCATAGTCACCATTCTTGTTTTGGTGATTCCCATTGTTGTAGAACGTACCCTTTACCTGATCATGCCGGGTATGAACCAATAATTTATTCCGAATGAAACTTGCACCCATCAATATAAAAAACCGTCGCGCTTCGTTTGACTACGAGTTGCTCGACACCTACACGGCGGGTATTGTTCTCACCGGTACCGAAATAAAATCGATACGTTTAGGCAAAGCGGGGCTATCCGACACGTTCTGCTTTTTCAACAATGGAGAATTGTGGGTAAAAAACATGTATATTGCCGAATATTTTTATGGCACCTACAACAACCATTCCGCACGTCGTGACCGCAAATTACTGCTGACACACAAAGAGTTGGATAAAATGCAGAAAATCTCAAAAGAGTCGGGATTTTCGATTATTCCCACCCGGCTGTTCATTAATGACCGAGGTTTGGCCAAGTTGGTTGTTGCCGTAGCCAAAGGCAAAAAAATCTATGACAAGCGCGAATCCATAAAAGAACGTGAAGACAAACGCCAAATCGACCGGGCGTTCAAACGCTAACAAGGCGTCTTTTTCTTGCAATATATTATTGTCTTTCTGCCATTTATCGTCGTTGCAAAAAGATAAATATCTCCACCGTCCTTGATAGCGCCAAGTCGACGCACTTCTTCCGCAGCAAGGGGGAAGTTGCGTGTCGAAACGTTGGCTTGCGGGTATCGGCTCGCTAAACGCTTCAAAATCTGCTTCGAAAAAGGGACTACCTCCATAATCTCGAATATCCGTCCGGGAAAATCGGCCAAATAATGATCTGCGGTATAAAGGTGGGTGTTCACGGCCAACTTGTCAAGTCCATACTTCACAGCGACCGACTTAAATGCACCGGCCTTCATTATGGCACTGTTGGGCTCATACAGATAGGTTTTCAACTCAGCATCGGGAGAGGAGGGGAGAAGAGCTTCTTCTTCAAGAGAAAAAGTGAACGTTTGCCAATCTCTTTCTGTCGTTTCATGGGCACAATATATTTGCGGAATTCCTTGATAATAAGGTTCAAACAAGAAAAGAACTTCTTTACATTCGTTCCTTACCGCCACCACATGAATCTGAGATATGTGGGTGAAATCTCTGATTGTCTGTGTTATATCAAGCATAGGTGAAGCTTTGAGTAGAAGAGCGGCATGCTCGGCAAAGACAATAGGAAGTATCTCTGCAACAGACGGTTCACAATCCGCCAAGTTATAGAGGCGTTTATTCCCGGCACCACGACGAGCCGGGTCGATATAGTAAAGGGCGTGATGAGTGTGCGGTTGCGACAAGTAGTCCCGGCAATCGATATTCTGTACTTCAATATTCTTTTGTCGTAGTACCTCAAAATTGTGCCGGGCTACATCACAATAATGGAGAAAACGTTCTATATAAGTAAGTCGCGACGCAACAACCGCCAAATAATATGAGTCAATACCCAAGCCGCCCGTGAGATCACATATCGTGTCGAAACGTCCCGAAACCAAATGTTGCTTATAAATCGCCGTGTCTTCGGACGAACACTGTTCGGCAGATAATACCGAAGGAAAAAGTAAAGTTTCATTTTGGAAAAACAAAGGCAATTTACGGTCCACTTTCTTCCGAGCTTCTATTTGATCAATAGCCCAATCTACCTGTTCGTCGTGCCGTCCGGCATATTTCAATCGAAGCCGGTGAACATCATCGGCTTGATGCTCCTTCACAAAACGCCAAAATTCCTCGGAAAACTTTTCCATCTTAATCCGTCGACTAATGTTATTTTATTAATTCTCTATATGCTTTTATATATTTCTCAATCGCGCCACATCACAGTTCGTCAGTTCCTTATAACGACGCACAACCATATTATCCGTACGGAGTTTCCATCCTTACATGTGCAAAGATAAAGCTATTCGGTGTAAAACATGCAACATCACACCTTATTGTCCCTACATGTATTTGTCCTATAATCTATATTATGTTAAGTAGAAAATACATAGGGAATCCATTTACATATTCCCTATCACTTGATTACCAAAAAAGCATATCATAAGAATGAACCTTATGCTTTTATGCCTCCTTGTTATTGTTCTTCATTTTGGCACGGAGCACTTCTATAATAGCCGGCAACAATGAGACGAAAATAATGGCGACAATCAACACCTTCAAGTTCTGTTGAACAAACGGGAGATCTCCGAAAAAATAACCGACATAACAAAACAATGCAACCCACAAGGCTCCACCAATAATATTGAATGCAATAAAATAGTAATAATGCATCTTACCCATGCCGGCCACAAAAGGTGCAAATGTCCGCACGATGGGCACAAAACGGGCTATGATGATGGTTTTTCCTCCATATTTCTTGTAAAACTCATGTGTTTTGTCAAGATATTGCTGCTTGAATATCTTTGAATTGGGATTGCGGAACAATTTCGCACCCAGAAAACGGCCTATTTCATAATTACAGGAATCCCCCAATACGGCAGCTGCAAAAACGACAAGGGCAAGGATATGAACATTGAGCGGCATATCCGGTTGAGCGGCAATAGCTCCTGCAACAAACAGCAAAGAATCGCCCGGCAAAAATGGGGTTACAACCAAACCTGTTTCACAGAAAATAATCAAAAACAGTATGGCATACGTCCATGTGTGGTAATCTCTCACGATTTCCACCATATATCTGTCGATGTGCAGGACAAAGTCTAATATAAATTCCATTTCAATTTCTTTAATAGCAATAAATAAAGACACACAGCTTATTAGACATTTCGCCATGTGCCTTTATTTCAATTATTCAAGTTTAGGGTTTCAGATCATTTACCTTCAAGAGATTTCAGTTTATCCTCCATTCCAAGTGTATAATATATACCTTTCAAGGCAAATACGCAATCGGCATTTGTCGGGTCGATTGAGTAAGCCTTTTCGTAATAAGGCAATGCTTTGCGATAAAGCGGGAAAATACGCTCTTCACGGGCTTTTAGATATGCCTTGTCATCTTTGATTTTGTTTATCTCTTGACTTTCCTCATAGGCTTTATTATAATAGATACGGCCCATTTCGCTCCATACATCTGCCAACTGCGGGTTGATTTCAAGAGCTTTCTCAAAACAAGCTATGGCTTCGGCTTCATTAGAAATCTCCTCATAGAGACGGCCTTTTACCTTATAGTATTCGGCACGCGGATTGGCGGCGATAGCTTTGTCGAGATATGCAATAGCTTCATTGATTTGGTTATTGGCAATGTAGATGTTGATCATCTGCAACAGGAAATTCTCCGTATCCTTGTTGATACCCAAGCGTTCAACGGCCTCCTGCGAAATGGCAAACATGTTGGCACTGTCTTTCTGGCTGGTATACAACTCATTCAAACACTGGTAGATAGTCATTACATCATAGTCACTTTCCTTGGCGCGGTTGAGAGCCGGAATTGCCAATTCATAGTCTTTTGAGATGTAAGCAGCCAATGCAGCATAATAACGGCCGAAAATATAGGTGCTATCTACGGTACCCGACTCTTCGAGCTGTTTCTGTCGGGCTTCGCTGATACCATATTTCTCAGGAATAAGCAGATAGGTATTCCACATTTCATAGGCTTTCTTATAATCCTGGTTCTTATAGGAAATGACAGCTGCGTCCCAGAAACTCAGATGACGTTCATGAATACGCTCGATTATCCTCTTGGAGTATTTGGGTGAAACTTTACCCTTTGCATTGGGCAGCGAGTCGAGATAGAGAGCTTGTTGGAGGAAAGCATACTCGTCTTCCAAGGCTTTATACATCGAGGCATCGTCAAACGACTGGTTGGTCACCCTTTTTTTGTCATTTTCAAGGAAAATGGCATCTTCTACCTCGGCCGATACCCACCAAGTGCGGGGATCGTTTTGTGTTTCAGGATTTTCTCTTGCCTCTTTGACCAACTGACGGGCTTCTTCATAGTTGGGTTTTTCTTGTTTGAGTTCGTTATTTGCCCGAGAAACATTTTTTTTCTGGGCAAACGCCGTACCGCCAACCAAGCAAAGTACAGCGAATAGAAAAATCTTTTTCATCTTTCTTAATTTTAGGTTCGAGTTTTTATTGTTTTTCATTTTCTGATTCAAGTGTTGTATCTCCGAACTCATTTGTCGGGGTCTCGACCGATTCGGGCATTTCGTCCGTCGTATCGGAAGCGACCTTGCATACCGAAGCAATTTCGTCGTTTCGTTTTTCGAGATTGATGAGGCGAACACCCTGTGTGGCACGCCCCATCACCCGAATATCGGCGACTTTGATGCGCAACGTGATTCCCGACTTGTTGATAATCACCAAATCATTCTCATCGGTTACATTTTTGATGGCTACCAATTTGCCTGTTTTCGGAGTGATATTCAATGTCTTAACGCCCTTTCCGCCTCGGTTGGTGATGCGATAGTCCTCTATTTCCGAGCGTTTACCATATCCTTGCTCCGACACGACCATGATAGTTTCGGTTTCGGGATCGTTCACACAAATCATTCCTACCACTTCGTCGTTGACATTCTCATCGAGAGTCATACCTTTCACACCGGTTGCCGTACGTCCCATTTCACGCACAGTCGTTTCGTGGAAACGAATGGCACGGCCTTCGCGATTGGCCATGATGATTTCGCTATTTCCGGTCGTCAGACGCACCTGTATCACCTGGTCGTCTTCGCGAATGGTAATGGCATTCACACCATTGGTCCGCGGGCGTGAATATGCTTCGAGGCGAGTCTTCTTTATCACGCCTTTTTTGGTACAGAAAATCAGATTGTGTGTCAAGTTGTATTCCGGGTCTTGTAATTTCTTCACCCGAATAAATGCATTGACCTTATCATCGGCATCGATGTTGAGCAGATTCTGTATCGCTCTGCCTTTTGAGTTCTTCGCCCCTTCGGGAATTTCATACACTTTAAGCCAGAAACATTTTCCTTTTTGGGTAAAGAACAACATGTAATTGTGCATCGAGGCCGGATAGATGTATTCGATGAAGTCTTCATCTCGCGTATCACTGCCTTTGGCTCCTACTCCACCCCGATTTTGGGCGCGGAACTCCGACAGCGGTGTACGTTTGATATATCCGAGATGCGATATGGTAATAATCATTTCGTCATCGGCATAAAAATCTTCGGCATTGAACTCTTCCGATGAATAAATGATTTGCGTCTTGCGCTCGTCACCATATTTATCTCTGATTTCGACAAGTTCATCTTTGATAACTTGCACACAAACAGCATCTTCCGAAAGTATTTTGTGGAAGAAATCGATTTGTCTCATGAGGGCATCATACTCCTCATGCAACTTGTCTTGCATGAGGCCCGTGATTTGACGCAAACGCATATCGACAATGGCCGATGCCTGTATTTCCGAGAGCGAGAAACGCTCCATCAAACGAGTGCGAGCGACCTCAGGTGTTTGAGACGTTTTTATGATTTGTACAATCTCATCGATATGGTCGCAGGCAATTATAAGACCTTCGAGAATATGGGCTCTCTCTTCGGCCTTTCTCAACTCATAACGGGTGCGGCGTATAACCACCTCATGACGATGGTTATAGAACTCCTCGATAAGCTGTTTCAGGTTGAGCGTGACGGGACGGCCTTTGAGCAATGCGATATTGTTTACACTGAACGACGACTGCAATGCGGTGAGTTTATACAATTTGTTGAGAACGACACTCGAATTGGCGTCTTTCTTGATGTCTACCACAATGCGCATGCCCGAACGGTCGGATTCATCATTGACATTGGATATGCCATCGATGCGCTTATCGACAACAAGTTCTGCAATACTTTTGATAAGGTCGGCCTTATTTACGCCATAGGGGATTTCCGATATGATGATCTTTTCTCGGTTTCCTTCGGTTTCAATCTCGGCCTTGGCGCGAATGACAATGCGTCCGCGGCCGGTCTCATAGGCTTCCTTGACGCCATTATATCCATATATATAGCCTCCGGTCGGGAAGTCTGGCGCTTTGATATGCTGCATCAACTCCTCGATGGTAATATCGCGGTTGTCGATAAAAGCGATTATCGCATTGATGGTTTCGGTAAGGTTGTGAGGCGGCATATTGGTAGCCATACCCACAGCGATACCCGATGCGCCGTTTACCAGCAGGTTGGGAATGCGGGTCGGCAATACCACGGGCTCATCGAGGGTGTCGTCGAAGTTTTTCTGAAAATCGACAGTCTCCTTGTCGATGTCACGCAACATTTCTTCGGCAATGCGCGAGAGACGGGCTTCGGTATAACGCATGGCAGCAGGGCTGTCGCCGTCGATAGAGCCATAGTTTCCCTGGCCGTCGACAAGCGGATAGCGCAACGACCAATCTTGTCCCATGCGCACCATGGCAAAATAGACCGACAAGTCTCCGTGCGGGTGATACTTACCCAACACTTCACCCACGATTCTTGCCGATTTTTTATAAGGTTTATTCGATGTATTTCCCAGTTCATTCATACCGAAAAGAACCCGACGATGCACGGGTTTGAATCCGTCCCGGACATCGGGCAATGCCCTTGCCACAATGACCGACATCGAATAATCGATGTAGGATTGTTTCATCTCTTTTTCGATATCAATTTTCAAAATTCTATCATCTTGTTCTGTCGCCATGTATTCGAATTTTTATCTTTTTTGAGTGATGTAAAAAACAGCACTAAGATACGACTTTCTTCCCGATTAGAAAAATTTTTCACTCATAAAAACTTTTTCTCCCACTTTGCCCAATTTCTGTTAACAAGATTTTTCAAAACGGGTCTTTCCCCACCCCATTTCCATCTGTCAAAACGGCAGGAAGAAGGCGGCACGACCCATCGTTCTGCAAATCGGCACACAATTTGCAGAGAAAGAATAGGATTGCTTATATACGCGCCGAAAGTTGTATATTTGCAGCGGCTAAAATATAAATAACCGATTATATGGAAAGAAACTTTTCACAACGAGTGCGTAATGTCTTGGGATACAGCCGGGAAGAAGCTGAACGCCTGCACACCCCCATTATCGGACCTGAACACTTGTTGTTAGGCATACTGAGAGACGGCACCGGCAAGGCCGTCGAGGCATTGCGTTACTTGGGCATACAACCCGAGCGATTGAAAACTGCCGTCGAGGAATTGCTCCTCTCTCACCCCTGCGACACTCCGGCCGAAGCCTCCCCTTCGCAAGAAACCGCCGTAGCCAAAAGCACCGATAAAATACTGAAAATGAGTTTGCTCGAATCGAGGCTGTTAAAAAACCCCATCACCGACACCGAGCATCTTTTACTGGCCATATTGCGTGACCCGTCCTCGATTGCATGTCAGGCATTAAATGCCCAAGAAATATCCTATCAGAGCGTGCTGGATTATGTAAAGACAGGCACCTCCCGTCCGGCCGACAGTTACGACAACCAGGCCGACAGCGCGACTCCTTCGATGGGGCCCGAGTTTGCGGACGAAGACGACGATGAAGTCGAAAACGACGGTCCGTTCTCCAAGAAAAAAGAGAACAAGACCTCGACCATGCAAGCCAAGGACAGCGGCAGCAACACGCCCGTGCTCGACAACTTCGGCATCGACATGACAAAAGCCGCCGAAGAAAACCGGCTCGACCCGGTCGTTGGCAGAGAAAAGGAAATCGAGCGGTTGGCTCAGATACTCAGCCGTCGTAAAAAGAATAATCCGGTTCTCATCGGAGACCCCGGCGTCGGCAAGTCGGCCATCGTCGAAGGCTTGGCCCTGCGCATCGTGCAAAGGAAAGTGTCACGGGTTTTGTTCGACAAGCGGGTTGTTTCCCTCGACATGGCGTCGATTGTAGCCGGCACCAAATACCGGGGGCAATTTGAAGAACGCATCAAAGCCATACTCAACGAATTGGCCAAGAACCCCAATATCATTCTCTTTATCGACGAGATACACACCATCGTGGGAGCCGGTGGCGCTACCGGCACACTCGATGCCGCCAACATGTTGAAACCGGCCTTGGCCCGCGGAGAAATACAATGCGTCGGAGCCACGACCCTCGACGAATACCGCAAGAGCATCGAAAAAGACGGAGCCCTCGAACGCCGGTTCCAAAAAATCATGGTTGCCCCCACATCGCCCGACGAGACGTTGCAGATATTGAAAAACATCAAGGAGCGATATGAAGACCACCACAACGTCACCTACACTCCCGAAGCCCTTGAAGCCTGCGTGAAACTCACCGAGCGATACATCAGCGACCGGAACTTCCCCGACAAAGCCATCGATGCCCTCGACGAAGCCGGTTCGCGAGTGCATATCGCCCACATCGTAGTGCCCCGTCGCATCGAAGAACTCGAAGGGCAAATTGAAGATACCCGCAAAGAGAAAATCGAGGCCGTGAAATCTCAGAACTTCGAGCTGGCCGCCAATTTCAGGGACAAGGAGAAATCGTTGATGAACGAGCTCGAAGAGGAAAAACGTCGCTGGGAGGAGTCGTCACAAGAACAACGCGAAGTTGTCGACGCCGAAGAAATCGCCGCAACAGTGGCCTTGATGTCGGGCGTTCCCGTACAACGTGTCGCCGCATCGGAAAGCAAAAAGCTCTTGGAGATGGGCAACGAACTCAAAAACATCATCATCGGGCAAGACTCGGCCGTCGACAAAATCGTAAAAGCCATACGCCGCAACAGGGTCGGGCTGAAAGACCCCAACCGACCCATCGGCACCTTCATGTTCTTAGGCCCGACAGGTGTCGGAAAAACCTATTTGGCCAAGAAACTGGCCGAATACCTGTTCGACTCGCCCGATGCCCTCATACGGGTCGACATGAGCGAATACATGGAAAAATTCACCGTGTCACGGCTGGTCGGTGCACCTCCGGGATATGTGGGATATGAAGAAGGCGGACAACTGACCGAAAAGGTGCGCCGCAAACCCTACTCGGTCGTACTGCTCGATGAGCTCGAAAAAGCTCACCCCGATGTCTTCAACCTCTTGCTGCAAATCATGGACGAAGGTCATATTACCGACAGCCTGGGTCGCAAAGTCGACTTTAAGAATACCATCATCATCATGACCTCCAACGTGGGAACCCGCCAACTCAAAGATTTCGGACGCGGTATCGGATTCGACACCGGTGCGGTAAGCGACAAAGAACTCTCCCGGTCGGTTATTCAGAAATCGCTCAACAAGGCATTCTCGCCCGAATTCCTGAACCGTATCGACGACATCATTACATTCGACCAGCTCAACAAGGAGTCGATATTCCGCATCATCGACATCGAGCTCAAAGGATTCTATGACCGCATCGCCGCCTTGGGATACCACATCGAGCTCTCCGATGCAGCCAAAAACTTTGTCGCAGAGAAAGGATATGACATACAATTCGGTGCCCGACCGTTGAAACGAGCCATACAAAACCATCTTGAAGACGAGGTCGCCGAAATCATACTCCGCAGCGAAAACAAAAACGGCGGCACCATCAGTCTCGACTATGACGCCGAGCAGAAAAAAATCGTTGCCACACTGCAAGAAAACTAAAAAGCGGCTGACAAAACAAGCCGATAAACAAGTCAAAATGTCAGACCTTCGGGTTTGGCATTTTTTTTGTTTTCACCCCGGCAGAACATAACAAATAAACATAAAAACCATGCAAAAAGGATCTATTGGGGTAACAACCGATAACATATTCCCCGTTATCAAAAAATTCCTGTACAGCGATCATGAAATCTTCCTGAGAGAATTGGTTTCGAATGCCGTCGACGCCACCCAAAAACTGAAAACCTTGGCCGCCGTAGGCGATTTCAAGGGTGAATTGGGTAACATGAACGTCGAAGTCTCCGTCGACAAAAATGCTGGCACGCTCACCGTTTCAGACCACGGCATCGGTATGACCGCCGAAGAAATCGAGAAATACATCAATCAAATCGCCTTCTCGGGGGCCGAGGAGTTCCTCGAAAAATATAAAAACGACGCCAATGCCATCATCGGACATTTCGGACTGGGGTTCTACTCCTCGTTCATGGTATCGAAGAAGGTCGAGATTCGCACCCGCTCCTATCAAGAAGGCGCTCAGGCCGTAATGTGGACTTGCGACGGTTCGCCCGAGTACACGATGGAAAACATCGACAAACCCGAACGCGGAACCGATATTGTGCTCTACATCGACGACGAAAACAAGAATTTCCTCGAAGCGGGAGAAATCGAGACTTTGCTCAAAAAGTACTGCCGTTTCTTGCCCATTCCCGTCGTATTCGGTAAAGAACAAGAATGGAAAGACGGCAAGTATGTCGACACCGACAAGGACAAAGTCATCAACGACACCACCCCGGCGTGGACCAAGAAACCGACCGACCTCACCGACGAAGACTATCGCAAATTCTACCATGAGCTGTACCCCACCATGGACGAGCCGCTCTTCTGGATACACCTTAACGTCGATTATCCTTTCAAGCTGACGGGTATTCTCTACTTCCCCAAAATCAGGAACAATTTCGACGTCAACAAAAACCGCATACAACTCTATTGCAATCAGGTCTTTGTCACCGATTCGGTCGAAGGCATCGTGCCCGACTTCCTCATGCTGTTGCAGGGAGTCATCGATTCGCCCGATATTCCGCTGAATGTCTCCCGTTCATACCTGCAAAGCGACTCAAACGTCAAGAAAATATCGACCTACATCACCAAGAAAGTGGCCGACCGTCTGCAAGAAATCTTCAACAACGACCGCAAACAATTCGAAGAAAAGTGGGACGACATCAAACTCTTCATCGAATACGGCATGCTTTCCGATGAGAAATTCTATGAGAAAGCCCAAAAATTCGCGTTGCTCAAAGACACCGACGACAAATATTACACCTTCGACGAATACAAAACGCTGATAGAAGCCGAACAGACCGACAAAGACAAGATGCTCATATACATCTATGCCACCGACCGCATCGCCCAGTACAACTACATCGAAGCAGCCAAGAACAAAGGATACAGCGTATTGTTGATGGACGGACAACTCGACGTTCACTTTATCGGCATGCTCGAACAGAAATTCGAAAAGAGCCGTTTTGTACGCGTCGACAGCGACATTGTCGAAAACCTCGTACGCAAGGAAGAGAAGGCCGAAGTCGCACTCTCGCCTGCACAACGCGACATGATGACCTCCATCTTCAAATCACAGATTCCGGCAGTCGAAAAAGCCGAATTCATGGTCATGTTCGAGGCCATCGGCGAAACAGCACAACCCATCGTCATCACGCAAAACGAGTTTATGCGTCGTATGAAAGATATGTCGGCCATGCAACCGGGCATGAGTTTCTATGGAGACATGCCCGACAGCTACAACCTCATTGTCAACACGCAACACCCGTTGACCCAACGTGTCTTGACCGAGGCCGAAGCGGCTTGCAATGCCGAAGTCACACCCTTGCGCAGCCAAATCGACTCGTTGAACGACGAAATATCCAAGTGGCAAGAAGCCAACAAAAACAAGAAAAGCGACGAAATACCCACCGAGGAGAAAGACAACCTCAAAAACAAAGAAGACCAGGTGGCTGCCTTGCGCCGTCAGGAAAATGACCTGCTCAGCAACTATGCCGCACAAAACAAATTGGTTCGCCAACTGGTCGACTTGGCACTCCTCTCCAACAATATGCTCAAAGGCGAAGCCCTCAGTCGCTTTGTAAAACGCTCGGTAGAGTTGCTCTAAATCTCCATAATAATCTAAACCGGAAAGCTGCTCCCCGAGAGGGAACAGCTTTTTTTAATTGTCCGACATAAGTATAAAGCCAAAAAATCATTTCCCTTCACCCAAAAAGGATTCAAAAAAAGAAGACTGTCGGCAAACACTTTGTTATATTTGCAAATAGAAAAAAATACCCATTATGGCAGAAGAATCCTATATCGCCGATACCCATCGGTACGAAACCATGAATTACCGCCGTTGCGGACGCAGCGGTCTGTTGCTACCGGCTCTGTCGCTCGGCTTGTGGCACAACTTCGGCAGTGTCGACGACTATGCGACATACAGCCGCATCGCCCTGACAGCCTTTGACAACGGTATCACCCACTTCGACCTGGCCAACAACTACGGACCGGTGTACGGGTCGGCCGAGACCAATTTCGGCCGCATCTTGAAACAATCGCTGGGAGCCTACCGCGACGAACTGATTATATCGACCAAGGCCGGATATGACATGTGGCCGGGACCGTACGGGAACTGGGGCAGCCGCAAATATCTCATGGCCAGTCTCGACCAAAGCCTCAAACGCATGGGACTCGAATATGTCGACATATTCTATTCACACCGTCCCGACCCCGAGACCCCCATCGAAGAGACCATGGAGGCTCTCTCCGACATCGTGAGACAAGGCAAAGCCCTCTATGTGGGTATCTCCAACTACAAACCCGAGCAGACTCGGCGGGCCATCGCCATTCTTCGTGAAAATCACACGCCGTGCCTCATACATCAGGCTCGATATTCCATGTTCGACCGCTGGGTGGAGCCCGAGCTCCTGTCGCTCCTGCAAGAAGAAGGCGTGGGTCTTATTGCATTCTCGCCGCTGGCCCAAGGTCTGCTGACCAATCGTTATCTGCACGGAATCCCCGACGACTCCCGTGCAGCCCGTCCAACGGGACATCTGAAACGGGAAGCCATCACACCCGAACGTATGTCTCAAATAAATCGGCTCAACGACATAGCCGCCCAACGGGGACAGACATTGGCCGAGATGGCACTGGCTTGGCTGTTGCGCGACAATCGGGTCACGTCGGTTTTGATTGGAGCCAGTTCGGTCGAGCAGTTGAAAGACAACCTTCGCGCGCAGGAAAATACCATCTTCACAGATGAAGAGTTGGAAAACATTGGCACAATAATAAACGAATAAACAACTAAACAGCAAATATTTACAACATCAAAAAATGGGGAGAGAACGATTTCGTTTTCTCCCCATTTTTTGCTTATTTGATTGAATTTCTACACTTTCAGCGCCCCGATGATTTCGTCGACCGAACGACAGCCGTGCCGGTCGAGATAGTTATCAATGCCATCGATGACTTTAAGGGTCACTTGCGGGTCGATGAAATTGGCGGTACCAATTTCTATTGCCCGAGCCCCTGCCAAAAGAAATTCTACGGCGTCGGTAGCGTTCATGATACCCCCCAGTCCCACAATGGGAATCTGCACAGCGTGGAATACCTGCCACACCATGCGCAATGCGATGGGCTTAACACAAGGTCCCGACAATCCGCCCGTAACGGTCGAAACAACCGGGCGTTGCCTTTCGGCATCGATGGCCATGCCCAACACCGTATTGATGAGTGACACGGCATCGGCACCTTCGGCCTCGACAGCGCGAGCGATTTCAGTAATATCGGTGACATTGGGCGACAATTTCACGATAAGCGTACCCGGATAGGCGGCACGCACGGCTTTGACAACCGATGCGGCGCTTTGGCAAGAAGTTCCAAATGCCATGCCGCCCTCTTTTACGTTCGGACATGAGATATTCAACTCTATGGCCTCAATCTTCGACAACAAGGCCAACCGACGAGCCGTCTCGGCATAATCATCGATGGTCGAACCCGAAACATTGACCAAAATCTGGGTATCGATGTCTTTTATTTGCGGATAGATGTGCTCGATGAAATAATCTATGCCCTTATTTTGCAAACCCACGGCATTGATCATACCCGAGGGTGTCTCGGCCATGCGCGGATAGGGATTTCCTTCCCGGGGCTTCAATGTGGTTCCCTTGACAATAATCCCACCTAAACGCGACAAATCGATAAAATCGGCAAATTCCAATCCATAACCGAATGTGCCCGACGCTGTCATAACGGGATTTTTCATCGACAGCCGTCCGATGTTTACGCTCAAATCTGCCATAACAATTTCTCTATATTAAATACCGGACCTTCTTTACAAACACATACATGCCCCTCGACCGTATTCTCGACACAACAGAGGCAGGCACCGACCCCGCAAGCCATTGTATTTTCGAGCGAGACCTCGCACACGATACCTTGTTCCCGAGCATATCGGGCAACGGCCACCATCATGGGTTTGGGGCCACAGGTATAGATGCGGTCGAAGTGTTCACGTTGCAACAGCGAATGTTGTGTGACATACCCCATTTCCCCGCAAGAACCGTCTTCTGTGGTAATATCGACCGGACCCAGGGTTTCAAAATGCTCTTTCTGCAAAATATCTTGTGCCGAACGGGCTCCCAGCAAGAAATGAGGTTGCACGCCCTTGGCTTTCAACCAATCGCCCAAATAGAGCATCGGAGCTGTTCCCACACCGCCGCCAACAAGCAGCACTTTCTCGCCTGATTTCGGAGCTGAAAATCCATTACCCAGCGGCAGTACGGCGTTCAACGTATCCCCGGGTTTCAGCGTGGCCAACATGCGCGTTCCGTCGCCAACGAGTTGTATGAGAAACCATACCTCGTTCTTCCCGGTATCGACATAGTTGATCGATATGGGGCGACGCAAAAATGTCGTGGCGGAGCCATCGACACGCAATTCGGCAAATTGGCCGGGCAACATTTCGGGCAACGGCGCACCATCGGGAGTCGTTGCTTTCAATAGCACATAATGCGCATGCAACGCCTGATTCTCGGTCACCCGCAAATCCAATACATATTTTTTCATGATGCAATATCTCAGTTCTGAGGACAAAGATAAGAGAAATTAACGCAATATAAAACACTGCTTCTGCCTTTTTTGAAGAGAAGACCCGGGTTAAGACAAAAGCCCAAATATTGTTAAAACAAGCCGCCTTTTGTAATGAAAATTTGGAGAGCCATTTCATTTTTGGTAAACTTGGAAAGTTCAAAACTTTATCCCATGAAAAACATACGATTTTATGCAGCTCTTTTGCTCTCTGGGGCATTTTCTGTTGCCTGCACCGACACGTCGTCCAATCAATCGGTCGGAAATGTTTCCCAACAGGAACACATCACCCTCGGCCACATCGAAGCAACGGCCATACAAGATAATGCCACTCCGCAGTTCATGCCCGTCACCCTTTTCCCCGATGCCGGAGACAGCCTTATCACGGCATTGGACCTGAACGACGGAATACCCTCGTCGATGAATGCTTTCTGGGTTACGAACGACTCCATTTCGATTCTTTTCGATACCGGCATGGGAGGGTCTCAAAGCCAACTGCTGCCCCGCCTGAAAAGCCTCGGAATATCGCCCGAGGAGGTCGAATACATCTATCTGACCCATTTCCACGGAGACCACATCGGTGGATTGATGCGCGGCGACACAATTGTTTTCCCCAACGCCCAACTGTATGCCTCGAAAGTCGAGTATGAAGCATAGCTCGATATGGAAGCGGGCAACGGCTCGGCCACAAAGGCCATGAATGCCTACAACGACCGCCTGCATCTGTTTGCATTTGGCGATACACTGCCCGGAGAGGTCATAGCACTCTCAGCCATTGGCCACACACCGGGGCATACCGTTTATCGCATCGGCGACCTGCTCATTGTCGGAGACATCATTCATGGAGCAGCCTTGCAGATACCGCACCCCGAAGTGTGTGCGACATACGACATGGACAAGGAAGAGGCCATAAAAACACGTCGTTACTACCTCGATTACGCCCAGAAAAACCAACTCACGATGGCCGGAATGCATTTCCCGGCACCGGGATTTAAATAATCAAACGATTTCTCTCAATGAATCATCATCGTTTTCCTGTAAACATCAGGCCCATCAAACCCGAGGAAATCACTCTGTTGAGTGATTTCCTCTATGAAGCCATCGACCAACCCGCCGGCCAACCCTTATTACCACGAACCGTCATACAGCACCCGTCACTGTGGTGTTATATCGAATCATTCGGGTCGCGCAAAGGCGACGCATGCCTGGTTGCCGAAAGCGACGCACTCGTTGTCGGGGCTATATGGGTGAGATACATGCATGGATGTGGATATGTCGACGACGATACGCCCGAAATATCCTTGTCGCTATACCCGGCATATCGTAACAATGGTATCGGCAGCCAACTTCTGAACAGCATGCTCGATTTATTAAAAAACAATGGGGTAAAAAAAGTTTCTCTGTCGGTCAGCCGCACAAATCGGGCCGTCTCCTTATACAAACGCTTCGGTTTCGAAATTATTGACAGGGATAGAGACCTTACAACCGCCGACTACCTCATGCAGCGCTACCTCTGAGAGGGACACCAAACAAAATCAATCGCACGTCACAGCCATTTGGGGAGGGGTAAGCGGCAAAACGGATTTTACCCCAAGGAAACACGAATTGCGCCAAAAACCTATTTCGCACTGTCGAGAGAATAGGTCTCAAACGTATTATCGGAATAGAATACCATGATTTTTACGACACGACGGTTTTCTACCCCAGAATCCTCTGACGGTTGCACATTGATATTTTTAGGCATATAATCCTTATTTTCAGAAAATAAAGAGCGATTTTTGGGGGTATCAGAGGCAAAATCCCTGGCATATTCCGTCTCGACCTGAGCATCTGCCCGTTTTGTCTCATTCTCGGGCTGGTAAATCTTGTCTAATGACGATGTAGGCTGTGCCGACTTGAATGCCTCACCGCTTCCTATCATGAGCCATTCGAGCGAAATGGTCGGGTAGGCATCATGTATTTTCATGATTAACTCCTTGCTGACCCCGTTCGGCCCGTTGAGGCATTGAGACAATGTAGACCGATTGGTCTGTATCTTCTGTGCAAACATGGCATCGTTGAGTTGATAGTAACGTATCAACCATTTAATGCGCTCCTTCAAATCCTTGTCTCGCAACTCGATTTCGTCCATTTTTTAATGTTTATAAAAATAAATCCATAAAGATTTTATCAGTTCACAAAGATATACAATCCAATTTATATTTCAAAATTCATTTTTACAAACCCAATGGGCATAATCATAAATTCAACTCTATAAACAACGCGCAATATAGTTGATTTATCACTTTACATAAAATATCCATAATGCTCATCATTAGAACATTATAAAACAATATATAATCATGAATACCGGAAATTTTTGAAAATCGGAGCAATCGAACAGCCTCCTCTCCCATTTTATTAAAACCGCACTTTATCAAATATTTTAAATAGACTTGTTTTCAGCAAATTTACAATAAAATACAGCTTCTTATCTGCTCCTTATAAAACACCCTGCAACAAAAGATATGATTCTGTACACAACGATAAAATATTTATGGACAAACGCAGAAAATTCATTTAGACATCGCGAAATATCCATTATATTAAACAATTAAATGTTTATGAACATGAAATTTGTTTGTATATAAGAACATATATGAATCATAAAAACTATGGATTTTGATTTAAGAATATTTCCCGGCCTTTTTTACGGAGAAAGATACATTCAAAAGCAAATATGTCAAGGATTTTTAGTTATGACAGCGGAAATAGCAATATAACATACTGATTGACATGGATATACCGCATAAATCATTCTGCCTTGTCCCACGATGAAAAAAAAATCTCTCCCCTATAAAAGAAGATAGATAAAGTCTTTGAGCGATTTTACAGGGTAAAATCACCTCAAAAAGAATTAATGCATGATTTTAAAGATAAGCTCTCTCAGCAAATCACAAATCGAGGTATCGGGAGCGCACTCCACTCCTTTTGAACGAGCATCATAACGTCGTATGTCCGAAATAACCTCTACACATTTACCGGCTTTATACAACCTCAGTCCATTGACATAATCTTCGGCCGCATACCAGTTCACGCCCAATTCGGCAGCAATGCCGTTATTGTTTTTGGGACATGTCGAATAATGCAACAGAAGTAAATTGGAAAAAAACGTAAAGAGAGACCCGAAGGCAATAAACGGTTGTTCCGATTTTGAATTTTGACCGTAATATTTCACAATCCGATTGGCTTTCAGGAGGTCTCGTTGAGAAATGGCTTTAATCAATTCGGTATTGTTGAACTCCTTGCTGATACCCACATGCAACTCTACCATGTCGGCTGTGATGCGCTTCTCACCCGAAAGCGACAAAAGCACACACAGTTTATCGATTTCTCCGGCCATACGCGACAAGTTTGTCCCTATTGCCTCACACAACATGTTATTGGCACGGTCATCAATGGCGATGTATTTGTCGCGCACATAACCGCTGACAAAAGCCGACAGCTGGCTTTCGTAGATACGCTTCGATTCGTACACGACGCCTTGTCGATTGATTTCCGCGATAATTTTCTTATTCTTTAAAAAGCCATTCTTGTAATTGAGTACCAATACCGTCGTGGGTTGCGGATTTTGCAAGTAAAGGAGCAAATCGTCGATGCTTCGCATCATCTGCATCTCCTTGACGACAACCAACTGGCGCTCGGCCATCATCGGATAGCGACGCGAAGCCGTGAGAATGGCCGACATGTCGGTGTCGGCTCCATACACAATCGTCTGATTGAAATCGCGTTCATCATCATTCAACGCATTTTTCACAATCTCATCGGTAATCAAGTCGATGTAGTAAGGCTCCTCACCCATAAGCAGATACACGGGTTTGAACGCCTTTCGCCGAATATCGGAGATTATAGGTACATGCGTCGATGTTTCTTTTTGGGCCATATTTACGAAACGAATTATTTGGCAGAATATGCCACATTTCATAATTTTGGAGGTAAAATTAGCGAATCTTCCCCGGACGCGCAAATGATTACACCCGAATGATTGCACTGAATCTTCCCGAATACCCGTTCCGGCTCAAATCGGAAGAGGGAAAAACCTTCATATACGACGATTTGCGCAAGCGATTCGTCGCCCTTACTCCCGAAGAATGGGTTCGCCAGCATTTCGTACAGTACTTGATTCGGGAAAAAGGGTACCCTGCCGGCCGTATAGGGAATGAAATCTCCTTGATACAGAACGGCCGCAAACGTCGTTGCGATACCGTAATATACGACACATACGGTCTTCCGTTTGTCATTGTCGAATACAAAGCTCCACATGTCGAGATCACGCAAGCCGTGTTCGACCAAATCGTGCGTTACAACTCCGTATTACAGGTTCGCTATCTCATTGTATCAAACGGCATTGCACATTACTGCTGTAAAGTCGATTATGTCCAAAACCAATGCCATTTTCTTTCAGACATACCTCAATATAGGGCATTGAATCACCCATAAGACAAGGTATCACCTCCGATTGGTTCGAAGCCTGTTAAAAAGTAACAAATAGGACGACAGACACAAACTTTTTTCTCTTTCAGACGTCTTTATGGATAAAGTTTCATTCATAAATTCACCTGTCATGAAAAAGTATGTAATATTCATGTTTTTGTTGAGTATCCTCTCAATCCCGACCTTCGCACAACAAACCCCGCAACGGCACAACGCGACCAAAGCAATGCACAGCGTTTCCAAATCCGATGACATAAAAAGCCACAAGGGGAAAAACATGTCGGTGGCCGAAATGACCCAATCTCAGACCGATGATCTCAAAACCCTCCTGCAACTCTCCCATGAACAGGCCCGGAAAGTATATGCCATACTCCTGCATGGGAATCAGATCGACAGCGTCAGAAACATGCAATTTGACAAAATGCGAAAAGAACAAAAAGCACAACATGCAGCACAGACCGAAGCCATCAAAAAATTGCTTACTCCCCAACAACAAGCAGCCATGAATGCCCTACCGGCATTTGCTTGGGGAAAGGATATTCCTGACGGTATGAACTCCCGACATGATAATGGAGATAAAAAAGCAAAAGATACCATGAAAAAAGCAGACAAAAAAGATAACGACAAAGGACATTCAACCTCCACCAAAGAGAAAAAATAATCCCCACGGGATATAGACAGAAACGCAGTGCGGCATACCGCACTGCGTTTTTTATATCAAAGATAATGAAGATTCTACCCACTCTTTGAAAAAAGTTCATAGAGAAAACACTATCTTTGCTCGTTCTTTTCAGAAAGGCAAAAATATGGCCAAACTCAAAACGATATATGTGTGTACCCAATGTGGTGCCGAATCGCCCAAATGGCTCGGTAAATGCCCGTCATGCGGAGAATGGAACAGCTATGTCGAGGAGGTAATCAGTTCCAAACCGACAACAGCACAAAATACTTCCTTCAACTCCGAATCGGGACGTTCCAAACCTCAAAAGCTCGACGACATTTCTGTGGCACAAGAGGAACGCATCGACCTGCACGACGATGAGCTCAACCGCGTTTTGGGGGGCGGCCTCGTTCCCGGCTCCATGGTACTGATAGGCGGGGAACCCGGTATCGGGAAATCGACGCTTGTCCTGCAAACGGTTTTGCGCCTTTCGGGGAAAAAGGTCCTTTATGTCTCGGGCGAAGAGAGTGCTCGCCAACTGAAAATGCGGGCCGACCGCCTGCAAGGGAACAATCCCGATTGCTACATCGTGTGCGAGACGGCTCTCGAAGAGATATTCACCCACATACGCCAGGTAAAGCCCGAGATTGTCATCATCGACTCCATACAGACCATCTCGACGCAAAACATCGAATCTTCCCCGGGAAGCATTACCCAAGTCAGAGAATGTGCCGCAGCCATATTGAAATTTGCCAAAGAATCGCACACCCCGGTGCTGCTCATAGGTCACATCAACAAGGAGGGCAGCATTGCCGGCCCCAAAGTATTGGAACATATCGTCGACGCGGTTTTGCAATTCGAAGGCGACCGGCACTATATGTATCGCATCTTGCGCTCGATTAAAAATCGTTTTGGCAGCACTGCCGAACTGGGTATCTACGAAATGATGCAAAACGGACTGCGCGAAGTAAGCAACCCCTCGGAGTTGCTGCTCACCCAAGACCGGGAAGGGCTAAGCGGAGTCGCCATATCGGCAGCCATCGAAGGCATACGGCCTTTTCTTATCGAAGTGCAATCGCTGGTAAGCACGGCCGCCTACGGCACCCCCCAACGGTCGGCGACCGGATTCGACCTGCGCCGCATGAACATGTTGCTGGCCGTGCTCGAAAAAAGAGTCGGTTTCAAACTGGCGCAAAAAGATGTATTCCTCAACATTGCCGGCGGACTGAAAGTCAACGACCCGGCCATGGATTTGGGCGTCATCAGTGCGATTTTGTCTTCGAACATGGACTTGGCCATAGAACGCAACGTGGCCATGACGGGAGAAGTTGGCCTTTCGGGTGAAATACGCCCGGTGACCCGGGTCGAGCAACGCATTCTCGAAGCCGAGAAACTCGGCTTCGGCCGTATTCTCGTTCCCGTGCACAACCTCAAAGGTTTCGACACAAAACGTCTTCAAATCGAAATCATTCCGGTGCGGAAAGTCGAAGAGGCATTCCGTCAATTATTTGGATAATATGGTCAAAGAAATTTCCATCAGGATACTACCCCAACAAGCCGCAACGGAAAACGGAATCAAGGATTTTCTGGGTCGGGAATATGCGCTCAACAAGAATGAGATTCAAGCCGTCAGGATATTGAAACGCTCTATCGACGCCCGGAAACGGCAGGTATTCATCAACCTGACCGTCCGCATCTACATCAACGAACAGCCGCAAGACGACCTCTTCATACCCATCTCCTACGGAGACGTATCTGACAGACAACCGGCGGTCGTCGTAGGTGCCGGACCGGCCGGACTCTTTGCTGCACTCCGACTCATCGAACTGGGTATGCGCCCCATCGTCCTCGAACGGGGACAGGACGTCCACCAACGACGCAAAGACATCGCCCGCATCAGTCGCGAACACATTGTCGACAACGAGTCAAACTATTGTTTTGGCGAAGGCGGTGCCGGAGCTTTCTCCGACGGGAAATTATACACTCGCAGCAAAAAGCGAGGCTCGGTCGAGCGCATTCTGTCCATTCTCTGCCAGCACGGAGCCTCGCCCGCCATACTTTCCGATGCTCACCCGCACATCGGTACCGACAAGTTGCCGTTGGTCATAGAAAACATTCGCCACACGATTCTGCGTTCAGGAGGTGAAGTAAGATTTGGAACACGCGTAGACGAACTTATATTTGACAATCAAAAAGTTATTGGCGTCAAATCTCACGACGGGAACATTTTTTACGGGCCGGTAATTTTAGCAACAGGACATTCAGCGCGGGACATATACTACTACTTGCACACCCACGATATAGCACTTGAAGCAAAAGGTTTCGCCGTTGGAGTGCGCCTCGAACACCCCCAAGAACTTATCGACCGCATACAATACCACAACCCCGCCGGTCGTGGACGTTATCTTCCGGCAGCCGAGTACAGTTTTGTCACACAGGTCGACGGTCGCGGGGTCTATTCGTTCTGCATGTGTCCCGGAGGTTTTGTCGTACCCGCTGCCAGTGGACAAAATCAATTGGTCGTCAATGGTATGTCTCCCTCAAACCGAGGTTCGCGCTGGGCCAACTCGGGCATGGTGGTCGAGATACGTCCCGAAGACCTTCCCGGTTATGAAACCGGTGATGTCTTGGCCGGCATCAAGTTCCAAGAAGAAATCGAAAGGCAATGCTTTGTCAACGGGAACTGCCGACAGACGGCCCCGGCTCAACGCATGACCGACTTCGTACACGGGAAAATATCGGCCGACTTACCTTCTTCCTCATACGCTCCCGGCGTCCTGTCATCGCCATTGCACTTTTGGATGCCCGAATTCATCACGCGTCGACTTCGTCAAGGATTTCTCCACTTCGGACAAATATCCCACGGATTCCTTACACGCGAAGCTCTTATGATAGGCGTCGAAACCCGCACCTCTTCGCCCGTGCGCATACCCAGAGACAATGAGTCATTGAACCATATTGGTCTCGAAGGTCTTTATCCTTGTGGTGAGGGTGCCGGATATGCCGGAGGCATCGTCTCGGCAGCTATTGACGGAGAGCGATGCGCCGAAGCACTTGCCCAAAAGTATCAATCACATAATTAATACATTTCATTATGATCTCTTTTTGTATTGCATTGGCAACCTTGCTCATTGGTTACTTTGTTTATGGAAAATTTGTTGAGCGCATTTTCGGCATCGACCCGTCAAGAAAAACCCCGGCCGTTGCCAATCCCGATGGGGTGGATTTCGTTCCACTACCCAGTTGGAAAATATTTATGATTCAGTTCCTGAATATCGCCGGACTGGGCCCGATTTTCGGTGCCATCATGGGAGCTAAATTCGGGGTCTCCTCCTTCCTGTGGATTGTTTTCGGTACCATTTTTGCCGGAGCCGTACATGACTTCCTGGCAGGCATGATTTCCCTCCGCCACAACGGTGAAAGCCTCCCCGAAACCATTGGTCGGTATTTGGGTATCACCGCCAAGCAAGTCATGCGATGCTTCACCGTTATTCTCATGATTCTGGTAGGAGTCGTATTCGTTGCCGGACCGGCCGATTTGCTGGCCATGCTTACCCCCGAGCATCTCGACTCGACATTTTGGATTTATGTCATTTTTGCCTATTACATTTTGGCAACGATGTTCCCCATCGACAAAATCATAGGACGCATCTACCCCATCTTTGCCGTAGCGCTCATATTCATGGCCATCGGCATTCTGATTATGTTGCTTGTCACCTTCCCCGACATACCTGAGATTACCGATGGTCTCTCCAATAAATCGGCCGATCCGGTCAATAACCCGATATTCCCCATGATGTTTATCAGCATCGCCTGCGGTGCCATATCGGGATTCCACGCCACACAGTCGCCGCTTATGGCACGCTGCATGACCAACGAACGCCAAGGACGCGGCATATTTTACGGAGCCATGATCACCGAGGGTATCGTCGCACTGATTTGGGCCGCTGCTGCCACTTACTTTTTCAGCCCCGAAGGCCAGGCATTCTTCAACGTAACCGAGCCTGACAAAATAAACGGGAACTCGGCCATCATCGTCGACCTCATATCCAAAGGTTGGTTGGGCATTGTGGGTGGAGCGCTGGCTATACTTGGAGTGGTTGCCGCCCCCATCACGTCGGGAGACACGGCATTCCGTTCGGCACGACTCATTGTCGCCGACTTTTTGCATGTCGAGCAACGCAGCATTCTCAAACGGCTGTATATTTCTGTACCGCTCTTCT
>UQOX01000007.1 GCA_900542765.1 uncultured Porphyromonadaceae bacterium
AAAATGATCGGAATCACGGACAATTTTGGACTAATAGACACCATCATAATGCCCGGCTTGTAGGGCCATTGCCCGTTCGTAGTCGGCCCGGGCTTTTTCATAAGCGGCTTGTGCTTTGACTGCGGCATTGCCCGAGGCCAATCCGCGTGTCGAGATGTAGAACAGGGTTTCGCCGGCGTTTACACCGACGCCTTCGGCCGGATTCCCGTCGCCGAAGACGACGATGCCCCCGACGGGCGAAAAGAGGAATATCTGGTCGTTGGGCGTGTTGGTGATTTCGCCGCTGCAATGAATGACGGGGGAGAAGTACGAGGCTTCGACGGTCTGCACTTCGAAGTCGGTGCGAGCCGCCTGTTCGGCGGGAAATATGATTTCGTCTTGATGACCGGTTTCTTCGGCGGCCTCTCCGGCATGCGGGTCATGGCTTACTCCGGCGACGTGGCCGTGAGGGGCTTCGGTTTCGTGGTTGTGGTCGTGGTCATGGGCGCAGCCGGTGCAAACGGTCACACTTATAGCAAGTAAAAATAAAAGATGTTTCATATCGCTTGTGTAAAAGAATGAATGAAGTGGCGCCTGGGGCGCCTGATAAGGGTGGTGCGACTCGGCGGACGGGTCGTCGCGGAAAGGGGGTTAGGCGATATGAGTCCCGGCTCTTACGGGAAGGGCTTTGACGTGATAAGTGAGAAATGCATCGGGCAGGGAAGGAGTCTCCTTGATGCCGAGCGATACCCTGCACTCGTCATACTGCTGTTGGCATTCCTGGCAGGGTATGGCGGCCGACAAGTGGCAATAGGTGGTGTGCAAGATGTTGTGGCAGGGCACCGGCAGGAGATGCGGGTGCGAAGGTGGCAGCACCGAAATGACCCGGTGGCTGCACGGTATGTCGGGATAGCTGTGGTTGTGGTCGCAGCAGCCGTCGTTTTCGTTGTGGAAAGGCAGCGCGTCGTTGTGATGATGTTGGCCGGTGCAGTGGCTTATGTCGAAGCAGGCCGCCGTGGCGCCGTTGTGATGGTGATGCGGGAACAGCAGCAAGCCTTGTGTCAAAACGCACAAGACAAAGACAATTTTCACCCATCTGCTTTCCCGTAATTGTTCCATGTCGCAAAAATAGGGACTTTCTTCGGAATAGGCAAATCTCTTTGGCTCGAAATCGTTTTTTCCGTCCTCCCGAAGGTGGAAATATTGCCCTCCCGGAAGGAAGAATATTATGAGGAGAATTTGAACGAAAAGAATTGTTCTTCCGTTAAATAGGACAGAATAAATTTTTAGGGATTGATGCCCTTTTGAAGAAAAGACGTTATCTTTGCTACCCGAATTTGCAAATAGAAGAAAATGGCGAATGCAATAAAACTGAAAAAGGGGTTGGACATACCCATTGAAGGTGCTGCCGAGGCTCGTATCGTCGAGGCTCCGGCGGCCGGGCGGTATGCCCTTGTCCCCGATGATTTCCACGGTATCGTACCGAAAGTCCTTGTGAAGCCCGGCGACAAAGTGCGGGTGGGTACGCCTCTGATGTGCGACAAGAATCGACCCGAGATGCAATTCGTTTCGCCGGTAAGCGGCGAGGTCGAGGCGGTAAACCGGGGCGAGCGGCGTAAAGTCCTCGACATCACGGTGAAGCCCGACGGAAAAATGGAGCCGGCCGATGCGTCCCGTCCCGAGTTGGCGACCCTCGACGGCGAACAGGTCAAGGCCATTCTGTTGGCGCGGGGACTCTTCATGTATATCAAGCAGCGACCCTATGACATCATTGCCGACCCCACCATCTTCCCCCGCGATATTTTCGTCACGGCATGGGATTCGGCTCCGCTGGCTCCCGATTTTGACTTCGTCGTGAAAGGTCGTGAAGACGATTTGCAGGCCGGCATCGACGTGCTGGCCAAGCTCACGGCCGGTCGCGTATATCTCGGAGTGCGTGCCGGTAGTCCGCTCGCGGTGCGCGGTGCCGAGGTCGTTGCCTTTGAAGGCCCGCACCCGGCCGGGAATGTCGGCGTGCAGATACACCACATCGCCCCGGTCTCAAAAGGAGAGACGGTGTGGACGCTCAGTGCCTTCGACCTGCTGGTTATCGGCCGCTATTTCCGCACCGGCGTGCTCGATTTCTCGCGGCTCGTCGCCCTTACCGGCTCCGAGGTGGAAGCCCCGCATTACGTCAAGACGATATGGGGAGCGGAGGTGAGTTCGATCATCGACGGCAATCTTGTCCCGGCCGACTATCACCGCCGCTACATCAGTGGCAACGTCCTCACGGGAACCCGTCTCGGCGAGCACGACTATCTGCGTGCCCCGCACAGCCAGATTACCGTCATACCCGAGGGCGATGACTGCCATGAACTCCTCGGCTGGGCGATGCCCGGTTTCGGGAAGTACAGCGTTTCCCACTCCTATTTCTCGTGGCTGTCGCGCGGCCGCCGCTACCGTTTCGACGCCCGTCTGCACGGCGGCGAACGGGCCATCATCATGCAGGGCGAGTACGACAAGGTGTTGCCCATGGACATTCTGCCCGAGTTTCTGGTCAAGGCCGTCCTTGCCTTCGACATCGACAAGATGGAAAACCTCGGTATCTACGAAGTCGCACCCGAGGATTTTGCCCTCTGCGAGTTTGTCGATACCTCGAAACTTCCCTTGCAGGCCATCATACGGGAGGGCCTCGACAAGTTGCGGAAAGAGATGAATTGATTTTAAAACGATAAAACGACAGAACCTTGAAAACGTTAAGAAATTATCTCGATAAGATAAAGCCCAACTTCATGCCCGGAGGTCGGTGGGCGATGTTCCGTTCGGTATTTGAGGGGTTTGAAACCTTCCTCTATGTGCCGGCGACGACCTCTCCCTCGGGGGTACATATCCACGACAGCATCGATACCAAGCGCACCATGTCGGTGGTCATACTGGCATTGGTACCGGCCCTGCTCTTTGGCATGTATAATGTCGGTTATCAACATTATCTGGCCATCGGGGAGCTCTCGGCCGTCGGTTTCTGGACGGTCTTCTTCTTCGGATTCCTGGCCGTCCTTCCCAAAATCATCGTCTCCTATGTCGTGGGTCTCGGCATCGAGTTTGTCGTAGCCCAGTGGCGCGGGCACGAGATACAGGAAGGCTTCCTCGTATCGGGTATCTTGATACCCCTGATTGTGCCGGTCGACACCCCGCTGTGGATGATAGCCGTAGCCACGGCCTTTGCCGTGATTTTTGCCAAGGAGGTTTTTGGCGGCACCGGCATGAATATCTTCAACGTGGCTCTTGTCACGCGGGCATTCCTCTTCTTTGCCTATCCCTCGAAGATGTCGGGCGATGAGGTCTTTGTCCGTACGGCCGATACCTTCGGTCTCGGAGCCGGACAGGTGGTCGATACCTTCTCGGGAGCTACCCCGCTGGGTCAGGTGGCCACGCATGGGGGCGGCGACCTCGTGCTGCACAATATCGTGGGCGAACCCCTCTCGACGCTCGACTATTTCCTCGGCCTGATTCCCGGCTCGATAGGAGAGACCTCGACCCTGGCCATTCTTTTGGGCGCTGTCGTCCTGCTCTGGACGGGCATCGCCAGCTGGCGGGTCATGCTCTCGGTCTTTGTCGGAGGTCTGGTGATGAGCACTGTTGCGGCGCTGTTCCCGTCGCCCGTCTATCCCGGTTCCATGATTTCACCCGTCGACCAAATCTGCCTTGGCGGTTTTGCCTTTGCGGCCGTGTTTATGGCGACCGACCCCGTAACGGGCGCGCGCACCCGCACGGGTCAATATATTTACGGATTTCTTATCGGCGTGATAGCCATCTTGATACGCGTGTATAATACCGGTTATCCCGAAGGCGCCATGCTGGCGGTGCTGCTGATGAACGTCTTTGCACCGCTCATC
This sequence comes from uncultured Porphyromonadaceae bacterium, assembly GCA_900542765.1. GTDB lineage: Bacteria > Bacteroidota > Bacteroidia > Bacteroidales > UBA11471 > Caccoplasma > Caccoplasma merdavium. Next base: position 3,855 of record UQOX01000007.1, read on the forward strand.
GACTATTTCGTGGTCGAAGGAAACATCAAACGCCGCCTCAAACGAGCCCGCAAGGCATAATGCAACACGACTATGAACAAGCAAAGCAATACTTACACAATCCTTTACGCATCGGTCATGGTCATCTTGGTGGCCGCGGTGCTGGCTGTTACCTCGTTGAGCCTGAAAGAGAGGCAGACACGCAACGTCGAAATCGACAAGATGAAGCAGATTCTCTCCTCGGTGCACATTGCCGCTACCGCCGACGATGCACAGTCGCTCTATAAGAAATATATCGTCGACAGCTATGTGCTCGATGCCGACGGGAAACCCGTCGACGGAGTCGATGCTTTCGGAGTCGATGTTGCCGTGCAGGTGAAGCTGCCCGCCGCCGAGCGCCGTCTGCCCGTGTATGTCTGCCGTCTCGACAACGGGGCGCAGAAATATATCGTGCCCCTCTACGGTGCCGGCCTGTGGGGACCCATTTGGGGATATTTGTCCATCGATGCCGACGGCAACACCATCTACGGGGCCTATTTCGCCCATCAGAGCGAGACCCCCGGCCTCGGAGCCGAGATTCAGACCGAGGCTTTCTCGGGACAATTCGTCGGCAAGCACCTCTTCATCGGCGGTGAGTTCAAGCCCGTTGCCGTGGAGAAGAAGGGGCAGAAGCCTCTCAACGGCGCCGAGTATGTCGATGCCGTTTCGGGCGGAACCATCACCAGCAAGGGAGTACAGGCCATGCTCTCCAACAGCCTCGACCCCTACCGTCGTTTCCTTGAATCGTTGAAATAATATAAAGATATAGAGATATGCTGTTATCGAAGAAAAACAGAGAAATACTTTTGGGCCCGCTCTCGCGCAACAATCCCGTCATCGTGCAGGTGTTGGGCATCTGTTCGGCCCTTGCCGTTACGGCCAAGCTCGAACCGGCCTTTGTCATGGCCATCTCCGTGACGGCCGTGCTGGCCTTTTCCAATGTCATCATTTCGCTGTTGCGCAATACCATTCCCGGCAGTATCCGCATCATCGTGCAACTGGTGGTCGTTGCGGCGTTGGTCATCATCGTCGACCAGGTGCTCAAAGCCTATGCCTATGATGTGAGCAAGCAGCTTTCGGTCTTTGTGGGGCTCATCATCACCAACTGCATTCTCATGGGGCGCCTCGAAGCCTTCGCCCTCGGGCACGGCCCGTGGGAGTCGTTCCTCGACGGAGTGGGCAACGGCGTGGGGTACGGCCTTATCCTGGTGATTGTGGCCTTCTTCCGCGAATTGTTCGGCTCGGGAACCCTCTTCGGCTACCCCGTCGTGCCGCAATGCCTCTATGACTGGGGCTATCAGAACAACGGCCTCATGATATTGCCCCCGATGGCATTGATTACGGTGGCCTGCATCATTTGGGTGCACCGCCTCCGCAATAAGGATTTGCAAGAAAAATAGTATCACACCCTAAGAGTCTGACACATGGAAAATCTCAATCTGTTTATCCGGTCGATATTCATCGACAACATGATATTCGCCTACTTCTTGGGAATGTGCTCCTATTTGGCCGTCTCCAAGAACGTAAAGACCGCCATGGGGCTGGGCGTGGCCGTGACCTTCGTCCTGGCGATAACCCTGCCGGTCAACTATATGCTCGAAAATTACATACTCAAAGCCGGCGCCCTTTCGTGGCTCGGAGAGTCGTTTGCCGATGTGGATCTCAGCTTTCTGAGTCTCATCTTTTTCATCGCCGTCGTGGCGGCCATGGTGCAGCTCGTCGAGATGATAGTCGAGAAATACGCACCGGCGCTATACAATACGCTGGGCATCTTCCTGCCGCTCATTGCCGTCAACTGTGCCATCTTGGGCGCTTCGCTCTTCATGCAGCAGCGGTCGTTCCCCAATGCGTGGTCGGCCACGGTCTACGGGCTCGGTTCCGGTATCGGCTGGTTGCTGGCCATTGTGGGCATCGCCGCCATTCGCGAGAAGATGGCCTATTCCAATGTGCCCGCTCCGCTCAAAGGCATCGGCATCACCTTCATCGTCACGGGGCTCATGGGAATTGCCTTTATGAGTTTCCTCGGTATCAAATTGTAAAAAACGTTCCGTTATGACCACTCTCATACTCACATCGGGCAACCTCACCATTGTTGCTGCGGTTGTCATATTTCTGGTACTCACCCTGTTGCTGGTTGCCGTGCTGCTCATCGCCAAGGCGCGTCTCATGCCGGCCGGCAACCGCCGCATCACCATCAACGGCGAGCGCACGGTCGAGACGCAGGCCGGGACCACGCTCCTCGCATCGCTGGCGGCCAACAAGATATTCCTTCCCTCGGCCTGCGGCGGAGGCGGTAGCTGCGGCATGTGCCGTTGCCGGGTACTCTCGGGCGGCGGAGAGATTCTCCCCACCGAGACCGGATTTTTCACCCGCAAGCAGCAGCACGACCATTATCGGCTGGCCTGCCAGGTCAAGGTCAAGAACGATTTGCAGATAAATGTGCCGCAATCGGTGCTCGGCATCAAGAAGATGGAGTGCGAAGTCATCTCCAACCGCAACGTCGCCTCGTTCATCAAGGAGTTTGTGGTGCGCGTTCCCGACGGCGAGAAGTTCGACTTCCTCCCCGGCAGTTATGTGCAAATCGACGTGCCCCGTTACGACATCAAGTTCACCGACATGCAAGTCGAGGAAAAATTCCGCGACGAGTGGGACAAATACAAGATGTGGGGGCTGGTGTGCCGCAACGACGAGGAGACCTTCCGTGCCTATTCCATGGCCAACTATCCCGCCGAGGGCAACATCATCATGCTCAACATCCGCATCGCCACGCCGCCGTTCGACCGCGCTGCCGGTACTTGGGCCGCCGGCATCAAGCCCGGTATATGCTCCTCCTACATCTTTACCCGCAAGCCCGGCGACAAGGTGACCCTCTCGGGCCCCTACGGCGAGTTCCACATTCTCGATACCCGGCGCGAAATGATATACATCGGCGGCGGCGCCGGTATGGCTCCTTTGCGGTCGCACCTCATGCACCTCTTCCGCACGCTCCGCACCACCGACCGCAAAATATCCTATTGGTACGGAGCCCGGTCGCGGCGGGAGATTTTCTACGAAGAAGATTTCAGGGCCATCGAGCGTGACTTCCCCAACTTCACGTTCAACATCGCCCTTTCCGACCCGCAACCCGAAGATAATTGGACGGGCTACACCGGCTTTATCCACCAGGTGCTCTATGACCATTACCTCAAAGACCACGAGGCACCCGAAGACATCGAGTACTACATGTGCGGTCCCGGCCCCATGGCGGCATCGGTCAAGAAGATGCTTTGGGACCTCGGCGTGCCGACCGAGATGCTGATGTACGACGATTTCGGCGCGTGACGGTCATCTTCCCGCCCGCGGGTGCATGCCGCCTCCCGCCGGTTCGCGGCGTTGCCGCGTATGCCCCGCCCGCGATGAAATAACCAAAAAAGTGTAAAGCCATGCCCGGGGCTTCCCTGTGTCGCGGAACAAAGAAAAATCATTATAAATAGCTTTTGTGTCAAAAAATCAAGTGTGATACTTTTGGCAAAAATATAATTTTGTAAGCGTGTATGTCTTGTTATATGCAGACAAAAAAAAGACTTTCAATTATTAACTAAAATTTTCTATCATGAAAAGAAAAATTACTCAGATTGGTAGACTGTTTGCAGCTGCTGCCCTGCTCTTCGGCGCTTCGTCGTGGGCTTCGGCACAAGAAACTGTGACAGCTACCTATGCCTGCACAACGGCAGCTATTGAAACAGCCACCATCTCGACCGACGGTGTACTCTCCTCCGGTACGATGGCTGTTGCTTCCGGTTGGGATTTCTCCGGAACCAAGGCTATCAATGGTGTTACCTTTATGCGTTTCGGCCCTGCCTCTAAGATGTCCGACACCTCTCTTCCTACGGTTCGGTTTACGTTGAACGTGGAAAACGGCGTGACGTTTACTCCCACCTCGGTGGCTTTCAACGCCGCCCGTTTCGGATCGGACAGCGGTAACCAACTCGACGTGTATGCCGTCAAAGCCGACGGCTCGAAGGTGAAATTGAATGCCGAAACCCTCGAACCCCTGCGCGATAACAGCGGCTCATTCTTGACGACCACCCTGCCTATCACCGACATTACCGGCAGTGTCGCCATCGAATTCAACTTCAAATGTGATGCCGGCAAGCAAGTAGGTCTCAACAACGTCGTGATTACCGGTACCTACACGTTGCCCGAAGCTTTCAAAGTAGCCTATCTGGCCGGTACCGATGTTGTTGACGGAACTTGCAACGAAGCTATTTTCAAAGCCCTCGAAGCAGACCCGATTATGGACGTTACCCCTCTCAACTTTGATGACGTAACTCTCACCGGCGATCTCGCAGCCGATGGTCTTGCCGACTACGACCTCGTCGTTATTGCAGGTCCTACCGGCTCGAAAACTTCTCTTGCCACATCGTTCGACAAAATCCTCGGCAAGATTCCCGTGCTCAACACCAAAGCATTCTGGTACAACAAGACCAGCCCCGCTATTGGTGGCGGCGGTGCAAACCCCGGCACGGCCGAGAATCCTTCGATGACCCTTATTCCCGATTATCTCTATGTAGAGCACGACATCTTTGCCGGCCTTTCGAGAATCGACACGGTTATGCCGTTTGCAAAACCGGGTCGAGAAGGCGGACGTTACCTGCAAGGTATTCCTTCCGAAACGACGTTCGAGCATGACGTCATCGCCACGGCCAACGGCGCAGCTTCTGTTGCCGAGCACTGGTTCGACGGCAATATCGGTTACCTGATTATCCCCATCGATGGTGAAGGTGCAGAATATACCGTGCTTGACGGTGCTTTGACCGAAGATGGCGCCAGAATGTTTGTCAACGCAGCCAAATATCTCCTTTGGGCCGAACCGTATGAACTCCCCATCGTAGGTACCTGCGCTACCGAGATTAAAACTACCGCGCTCGAAGGCGAATGGGCAGGTTACTATGAACTCACCATCACCGCCACTCCCGATACCGCCAAGATTTACTACACCACCGACGGTACCGTGCCCACCACCGAGAGCAAGCTCTATGAGGCTCCCGATACTCTCTTGAAGAACTGCTTGATTCAGGCTATCGCCGTTTCGCCCGAGAAATGGTATGACTCTCCCGTCGACAGCCTCGAATTTGTAAACACGACTCTCGCCGCCCTGCCGGCTCCGGTTATTACTCTCGCTCAAAATGCCGACGGTAAATGCATCGACGTGACCATCGCCATCTCCAGTGAAGAGCTCGACCTCACCGGCGCACAAATCCTCTACACCCTCGATGGTGCCGATCCCATTGAGAACGGTGAAGTTTACTCCGCTCCGTTTGCCGCCTATGGTGACTCCATCACCGTGATGGCTGTTGCTGTAAGCGAGAAATACAACAACTCGCCCGTTGCCATCCAAGGTATCAAGAACGAGAACTATGTGGCTCGCGAGAAAGTATTCTACTCGACCGACTTCCACAATCCTATCGAAGAGTGGTTCTACAATGCCGATTTCACCTATGACGAAAATGGCGAAGTTATTGCCGGTACCGTTAAACCCGGTGCCGTATGGCCCGAAGGCATCGGTTTCTCTAACTCGACCGAAAAAGACGGTTTCCGCGTGCATGTATTCAATAAGGGCAATACCTATGTAGGTTATCGCCAGTACAACGGCTGGTCGTTCTACGGCGAGAAAGATCGTCGTCTCATTCTCCAAAGCGACAATGGTGCTTACTTCCTCAACAAGGAAGGTAAGACCGGTGCTGCTCCCGACACCCTGTTCCAAGGCCCGTTCGATGTTGAACTCGACATCAGAGCCAAAGTGGAAACTCCTATCCGCGTCATGGTGGGCGATGAGCTCGAAGGTACCGAATGGCAAGTGCTCGATGAAATCGTCGTTCCCAACGGAGCAGAAGAGACCGTAAGATTCTCTTACAATGGAACCGACAAGAAGTATGTACGCTTCGAGAGCGAAGCCAAAGAATTCTATGTTGACGAATACAGAATCTTGGTTGAAGGTTATGGTGAGCTCGAATTGCAATCGGTATCTCCCGCCGGTAGCACTACAATGGCCGAGGCTGTTCTGATTGCTGACACCACGACTACCTTCGTTGTTACGTTCAACAACCCGCTGGCTGCAACCCAAGCCGACAACTTGATCGTATACTTTGGTGTACCCACCGCGCCTACGACCAACTGCACCTACACCATCGATGGCAATAAGATGACGATTACCCGCGAAGGTACCGAGCCTCTTGCTGGTGGTACCTACCAACTCGTAGTTCAAAACATAACCGACGTTGTGGGTCAGACCTATGCTCGTCTCTCGCAATTCTTCAAGGTTGAAGGTACCGAGCCCGAACCCGGTGCAGTAACGACTCCCGAAGTAGAGAAAGTTGTTGTATCGCAAGTAATCTACGGCCTCTCCGGTGCTGTTCAAAGTGAACTGACCCAAGGTCTCAACCTGGTACGCACTGTTTACAGCGACGGTACGGTTGAAGTAGAAAAAGTTATTGTAAAATAAGAGATTCCTCTCTTTCCTAACCATAGCGAGGCGGTCGGGCGACCGCCTCGCTTTTTTTCTCTCGATTCGAATCCCTCCCGGAGTATCCCCCTCTCCATGTCGGAATTCACTCTCGTTTCCCCCGGCCATGCCGCGACGGCTTGCCCGTCGCCCCGAGCCCCCTCTTTCGTTCCTCTTCCGATCCCTCCCTGTTCCCCCCTCATTCCCTTCTCCCGTGCAGAGGCGCCCCCCCCGGAGATGGTTTCTTGTCGGCCCGACTGTAAATTGTGGTGGGCGACTGCAAATTTTGGCTCTACGGCTTGAATATCCCAAATATATTTGTTATATTTGTCTATTCCGCCGCCTCACAAGCTGCCCTGCCGGCTTGCCGGCGGTGAAACCCGAAAATACGAGATTCAACCGCAAGGACATGAACTACAGCGATTTGGAAAACGAAATCAGTTATCTCAACGCCACAAAGACCGATATGCACTTTGGCGTCTATGTCAATACCGTGGGCTTCCAAAGCATCAAGGCCGGCGAGCATTACCCCCTCAAAGACCACCCGTCGGGATATTTCTTCAACGTGGGCAAGGGACGTGTTTTGCAGGAGTTCCAATTGCTGTATATAACCAAAGGTGCCGGTTCGTTCACCTCCGATCGTACACAGGTGCAGCCTCTTACCAAAGGCTCTCTCCTTTGTCTCTTCCCCGGGCAATGGCACACCTATTCGCCTTCGGAAAAAGTGGGGTGGAACGAGTATTATATCGGTTTCAACGGCCCCGTTGCCGAGTTGTGGTTCCGCCAGGCGCATATTACGGCCGACAGTCCCGTGCTGAAAATCGGCTTCAATGCCGACCTGGTGAAACTCTTCCAAACCGCCATCGAGGTGGCCAATAGCGGGAAGAATGCTGCCCAGCAGTGCCTTTCGGGCATCGTCATGCACATTTTGGGGCTTATCTGTTACATCTCCAACAACCGCATTTTCGAGGAAGACAGCATCAGCCAGAAGATAGAACGCTCGAAAATCATCATGATTGAGAACCTTTATAAGAATGTCGATGTCGAAGAGTTGGCCGAGAACCTCAATCTCTCATACAGCTGGTTCCGTAAGGTGTTCAAGGATTACACCGGCTATGCCCCGGCCAAGTATTTCCAGGAACTGAAAATCAAAAAAGCCGAAGACCTGCTCATGCGCACGTCGCACTCGGTGAAGGAAATTTCCTATATGCTCAATTACAAGTCGGCCGAGCACTTCTTCTCGCTTTTCAAGAAAAAGACCGGTTTCACACCCCTCGAATACCGCAATTACATCAGAGGAGGAGAAGCCTCCGATGTTCGGCCTTCGCGTCGGGTTTCCCTGCCCGATTTGCCCGAGCCGCCGCAGGAGATGATCGACGAGATTGCGTCTGCGCATAAAAAATAAACCCGCTCTTTGGGCGGCGCATCTACCTTTGCTTTTGAGTGTGAATCTGTGCCGTCTCATGCACACTTGCGGACCGAACGTCTATTGCTCCGCCCCCTGCGCCTAAGTGGCATGCGGCTCCGTCGTCATGTATAATCAGGCTTCGCATCACCCTTTGTCCCGCAGGTGTATGGGTAGGGTGGCTTGCCCATGAAAATGGCCCTGTCGTTTGCGGGTGGGAGAGACTTGTTTGGAGATGTGAGAAACCATAAAAACTACAAGCCATACAAAAAGTTTTCGTATTGTATGTTTACTTGTATTTGTGTTTATTAACTATCCGATTCCTGCTTACCAACATCTCGATAAGGAGGTCCTGTTTATGGATTGTTTTATTAATAGATAGATTATTAGCCTGTTTTGTTTTTGGCGTTCTGTGCGAGCCCTACCGTTTAGCTATTCAAAAAAGACACACAGTCTGTTAATAAATATAAATAAATCCATGAAAAGGTGCAAATGAAGTACCTTTGCATGAGATTTTTTTTAGGTAAAAGAAAGCGATTCAAATAAATTTTTACAAACGGAAATCGCTTTTTCGGAATAATTAATACGACAAATAATGAAAAAACTGTGTGCACTTGTAGTCTGTCTGTTATTGTGTGCATCTTTTCCTCTGTATGCCGAGAGCTATGTACTCGATGATGCGGGCGAACGAGAGTTCTCGACCGTATCTTCGACCGAGTATGATATCAGCGGTGAAGCCGGTGTCTTGACCTTTGAAGGAAAATATTCCACAATCTTCGGAATCGGAGGTAGCGGGAACTGTTATCTCGACCAGTATGTTGACGGTTCTTGGGTACGGATAGCGACGTTGGATATGCTTACCAAAGATTGGCAGACCTTGACTTATACACTTGACCGTCGGGCCACCAAAATAAAGATGTATACCGAGACGGGAGCCGTGGGAAAGAAGAATTTCCGCAATGTAAAGGTAACGCGCGCGCGGTATATCGAGGCCGGTGACATAAATCTTGCCAGTTTTACTTCGGGTTCGGGTGCCGATGATGTAAAGACGCAGACCTTCTCGGTGCGCTACTCCAATGCCGCAGCCCCTCTCACGGTCTCGTCGAGCAATCCCGCTTTTACCGCATCGGTCTCTTCTACCACCATCGAGCAGGCGGTCACCACGGCCGATGTCACGGTGACCTATGCCCCCTCTGACCTGGCTCGTCACGATGCGACGATTACCGTGACCGACGGCATCGTCTCATTTACCCAATCTGTTGTCGGCCTTTGCGCTCCCAACAACATCGAGGCCGGAGCCGCCACCTTCCACACCCTGCCGGTGACCTGGAATGCCGTTTCGGGAGCCGAGAGCTACACCATACAGATGCGTAACGCCCTCAATGAGGTAGAGGCCGAGGAGACCGTTTCGACGCCGAGCTACACCATGTCGGGGCTTACCCCCGATGCGACATACTCGGTGCGCATCTGTGCCAACTATCCCGGCGGTTACAGTTCGGGATTTGCTTCGGGGCTGGTCAAGACCGACGATTATATCCCCGCTCCGCAAGATTTTACCGTGGGAACGGTGTTTGAGTCGACCCCTGTGCCCATGTCGTGGAGTGCCGTCGATGATGTCGTTACTTACAGTGTGCGCATCTACACGACCGAAGGCGCCTTGGTTTCCGAGACCGAGAACCTTACCGCCACATCGACCTCGATTGATGCTTCGCTCGATCCCCGTCTCTCTTATGAGGTGAAACTGCGGGCCGACTACAAAGGTTTCTATTCCGATGAGGTCGTTGTCACGCCCCATTGCGTGCCCACCCCCGACGGCCTTGCCTATGAGGTGGCCGGCAAGACCGATTTCGACATCTCTTGGAATGCGGTCGCTCCCGATGTACTATATAATATAGTCGTCGAGAAGACCGATGGAGGCGAGCCGGTCGACGATGCCTCCCTCCTCGATACGACCTACCGCGTTTCGGGGCTTACGCCGGGAACCGGCTATACCATCAAGGTGCGGGTGGTTACCGACGACGGGGCGACGCCCTTCGCCTCGATTGGAGCCCGTTCGTGGGAACTGCTTCCCCCGTCGAGCATCGAGACGTCAGCAGGAGAAGCTCCCTTCTCGTTGCGCATAGCCTGGTCGGCTGTCGAAGAAGCCGATGCCTATAAAGTCTCCATCTACGATGCCGGCGATCTGTTTGTGCGCGATACGGTGGTGCTCGGTGCGACCGACGTGCTCTTCCAGGACATGTTGCCCGGTACCTATACGGTGAAAGTGGCCGCACAATGGTCGGGATACACGTTTGGCGAATCGACACATTCGGCCGCAGTCGACAAATATCCCTTGCAGGTGCTCATCGCCGACACGTCCCGCATGTATGGTCAGGAAAATCCTGAGACCTATCGCTTTGTATATTCCGGCTGGATAGGGGAGCACACCTCCGTGGCCCAGGACCCCGAAGTGGTTACTTCGGCTCTGCCCACATCGCCGGCCGGAGAATATGAACTCACCGTCACTGGCGGCGAGGACCCTTGGTACACCTTCTCGGCCGGCTCCGGCGTGCTGACCGTTACGAAAGCGCCGCTCCACGTCTCGGTGGCCGATACCAGCCGTTACTACCGCAAGCCCGACCCTGAATTCCGCCTCATTTACGAAGGCTTCCTTTTCGACGACGACCCGTCGATATTGCAGCAGGAGCCCATTGCCACGTCCAATGCCACCATCGATTCCGATTTCGGCGTTTATGATATTACCCTCTCGGGCGGAAGCTCTGACCGCTACGAGTTTATTCTCTCGCAAGAACCGGCCAAGCTCACCATCTCCCAGGCCATGACCGAGGTCTCGACCGAGCCCATTCACAAAAAATATGGCGATGAGCCGTTCTCGATCGTTACCAACAACATCGAGGCTCCGCTTACCTGTGTCATTGCCGACCCCGACGTGGCCGAACTCGATGAGGAGGGACGCATTGTCGTGAAAGCCCTGGGCGAAACGACTCTTACCGTTTCGCAAGCGGCGACCGAGCACTTTACCGAACTCGTCGAGACCCAGATACAACTCATCGTGGAGAAAGCCCCGCTGCTGATTTCGGTGGCCGACACGTCGCGTCTCTATGGCACGGCAAACCCCGATTTCCGCATCATCTATGAAGGCTTTGTCAACGGTGAAGATGCTTCGGTGCTCACTACCCAGCCTGTCGTGACGACCGAGGCTACGACCGAGAGTGAAGTCGGCAGCTACGAAATTGTACCTTCGGGAGCGGCTGCCGAGAATTATGAAATCGAATATCGTGCCGGTCATCTCACCATCGACCCGTTGGCCGGCAGCCTCACCATTGCGGCTATCGACACGACCGTCTATGGAGCCGAGCCCATCGCTCTCCCGGCAGTCTCTTCGCCCAATGCCGACGGGGCATATACCTATGCCATTGCCGATGAAACCGTGGCTGCGATTGCCGACGGGAAAATCAACATACTGGCTGCCGGTGAGACTTGGCTCAAAGTCTCGCAACAAGGTAGCGGCAACTACGGCGATGTGGCCGACTCGGTCGCCCTTGTCGTGAAAAAAGCCCGCCTCGCTGTTTCGGTGGCCGACACGGTGCGCCTTTATAAAACCGAGAATCCGGCCTTTGTCATTCGGTATAAAGGCTTTGTGGGTAACGACGGTACCCATTCGCTCAGCGAACTGCCCCAGGCCCAGACCACGGCTGTCGTCGATTCCGACCCGGGAGAATATCCCATCACCCTCTCGGGCGGTGCGGCCGATAATTACGAGCTGGTCTATGTCGAGGGGGCCAAACTCATTGTCGACAAACTGACTCCGCTTATCGACACCACTCCCATACAGGTCGTTTACGGCAACGAGCCGGTGGCTCTCACCTCGAACAATCCCGACGGCGTTTTGCGTTGCACGCCCGCCGATACGACGGTGGCTCGTTTTGCCGATGGGCAGGTCGTGATAAAGAATGCCGGTAAAACGGTTCTCGCCGTGAGTCAAGATGAGTCGACCTACTATCATGCTTCCGACACCGTCGAGGTCGAATTGCAAGTCGACAAGGCGATGCTTACGGTTGCCGTGGCCGACACGTCGCGTCTCTACCGCGAAGAGAATCCCGCCTTCACGTTCACATACAGCGGCTTTGTCAACAACGATGACACGACGGCCATCTCGGTACGACCCGTTGCGGCAACCGAGGCCGGTGTCGATGCCAAGGTGGGCGAGTATGTCGTGAAAGCGTCGGGGGCCCAGTCGGCCAATTATGATTTTACCTATCAAGACGGTACGCTCTTTATCCGCCAAGCCGCTTCGCATCTCGAAATGGCTGCCGTCGACACGCTTACCTACGGACAGCCTCTGCTCGCATTGCCCGAAGTGAAAAAGAACAACGAAGAGCAAGAGCTGCTCTATAAGACTCTCGACAGCCAGGTGGCTGTGGTCAAAGGCGACAAGCTCGAAATCGTGGGCGTGGGAACGACCTCGCTGGTGGCCTTGCAAGAGACCAGCGAAAACTATCTTGCCGGTTCCGACACGGTAGAGGTGATTGTGAACAAGGCCCTGCTTTCGATACAGGCGCTCGATGCCGAGCGTCCTTATGGCGAGCCCAATCCGGCCGGAAAGTTCTCGTACACGGGTTTTGTCTATGACGACGATACGACGGCCCTGACGGTAAAACCGGTGCTTCGCTGGGAGGCCGACTCCCTGTCTCCGGTCGGTGTCTATACGGTGACGCCCGAAGGAGCCGAAGCCCCCAATTACAAGTTCGAGTATCATGCCGGTCACCTCACCATCAACCAGGCACAGACGGTTATCAACATCACCCTTCCCGACACGGCGGTTTATGGCGAAGAGCCCCGTCCGCTCGATATTACGTCGAACAATACCGAGAGCGAAATCATCTATGCGATTTCCGACCCCTCGATTGTGGAATTTGCCGATGGCAAGATGAAGCCCAAACATGTCGGTTCGACGATGGTCATTGCCATGCAGACCGCTTCGCAGAATTACACGCAAGGCGTCTCCAACTTCTTTACCTATGTCGTGAAGAAGGCTCCGCTTACCATTGCCGCTGTCGATACCACCCGCCACTATCGCGAGGAGAACCCCGATTTCACCCTTTCTTACGAAGGTTTTGTCAACGGTGACGACGCTTCGTCGTTCTCGGTCATGCCGCAGGTAAAATGCGACGCCCTTACCGAGTCGCCCGTGGGCCAGTATCCAATTCTGGTGAGTGGTGCCGCTGCCGACAATTACACCCTCTCTTATCGTCCGGCGACCCTCACCATCGAGCCGGCGGTGACCCGTCTCTCGGCCGATACGGTAGCTCTCAAACACTATGGCGACGAATCGTTTGCCTTGTCGGTAACCACCAACAACGATGAGGCCCCGCTCGAATATTCGTCCGAAGATCCTCGCGTCGTGACAGTCGAGAACGGTCGGGTGACCGTTGTGGCTCCCGGCTCGACGAACATCGTGCTGAAACAACAGGCTTCGGACAATTTCACGGCGGCCGAGTCGCTCGTCTTGCCGGTGACGGTGGCCAAGCGCACCTTGGCGGTGAGCGTGGCCGACACCTCGCGTTATTATGGCGAGGCCAATCCTGATTTTGCCATTACCTACGAAGGCTTTGTCGCCGGGGAGAATGAAGAGAATTTGACGCAGAAACCGGTCGCTTCGTGTGCGGCCGACTCGTCGTCGCTGGGCTCTTTCCCCATCACGCTTTCGGGCGGACTCTCCGACAACTACGACTTTGTATATACCCACGCAACCCTTACCATCAAGTCTATACCCACCCAACTTACGGTGCAGCCCATCGATACGAAGACCTATGGCGACCAGCCTTTTGCCTTGCCGACGGTGACCACCAATAGCAAACAGGGCGCCATTACCTATGCCATTGCCGACACGACTGTCGCCACTATTGTCGATGGCCTTGTCTACATCAAGGGGGCGGGAGAGACCTCCCTCACGGTGAAACAGGCTGCAACCGACAGCCACACGGCTGCCGAGCAGACGCTGCCTCTCACCGTGTCGAAAGCCACCCTTACGGTGACCGCCGATAATAAGGAGTGCTTCCAAGGTCAGTCGATACCCGAGCTCACATTCTTCTATTCGGGCTTTGCCTATGACGATGATACCACCGCGTTGGCCGCGCTTCCCGAAATCTCTTGCGAAGTTTCCGAGACCTCGGAGGTCGGTGAGTTCGATATTGTGCTCACGGGGGGTAAGGCCGAGAATTACACGTTTGAATACAAATCGGGAACCCTCTCGGTATGGGCACCCAACCATACCCGGCTCACCGTGGCCGAGATAGGGGCGAAGACCTATGGCGACCTGCCGTTTGCCCTGCCCGAAGTGACGAGCAACAGCCGCGGCGAACTCTCTTATGCAATAGCCGACACCACGGTGGCGGTTGTTGTCGACGGCCGCATCTACATCAAGCACGCGGGAGAGACGACCCTCACGGTGAAACAATCCGGCACCGACAGCTACACGGCCGCCGAGGAGAGCGTGCCTCTCGTGGTGGCAAAAGCCACCCTCACGTTGACGGCCGACAACCAGGAGTGCCGCCAGGGCGACGAGATGCCCGAGCTCACCTATACCTATAAGGGATTTGTTTTGGGTGAAACCGATACGGTACTCACAGCTCGTCCTCAAATCTCTTGCGAAGTTACCGAGACCTCGGAGGTGGGCGAGTTTGAGATTACCTTCACCGGCGGCGAAGCCGAAAACTATGCGTTCGAGTATGTCCCGGGAACGCTTTCCGTAATAGCTCTCAACCTTACCCAGCTCACGGTGGCCGAGATAGGCGAGAAGACCTACGGCGACCTGCCGTTTGCCCTGCCCGTGGTGACGAGCAACAACAGCCGCGGCGAGATGACCTATGAGATAGCCGACACCACGGTGGCCGAGATAACCGACGGGCGCATCTACATCAAGCACGCGGGAGAGACGACCCTCACGGTGAAACAATCCGGCACCGACAGCTACACGGCCGCCGAGGAGAGCGTGCCTCTCGTGGTGGCAAAAGCCACCCTCACGTTGACGGCCGACAACCAGGAGTGCCGCCAGGGCGACGAGATGCCCGAGCTCACCTATACCTGTGTGGGCTTTGTCAACGGCGACGATGAGCGTGCCTTCACCCAGTTGCCCGAGATCGCCTGCGAGGTATCGGAGACCACACAAGCCGGCACCTACCTCATTACCCTCACGGGCGGCGAGGCCGAGAACTATGATTTGACCTGTTATTCGGGAACCCTCACCATCGGTAATTTCACCGAGACGGTACTCACGGTGGCCGAGATCGCACCGAAGGCGTATAACGACCTGCCGTTTGCCCTGCCCGTAGTGACGAGCAACAACAACCGGGGTGAGATTACTTATGAGGTTGCCGATGCCAACGTGGCTCTTATTGCCAACGGCCGCATCTATATTCACGGCGTGGGCGAAACCTCGCTCATCGTGCGGCAAGCTGCTACATCGACCTTCTCTTCGGCCGAAGTCTCTGTGCCGATTGTCGTGTCGAAGGCCACCCTTACGGTGATTGCCGAGAACAAGAGCTGTTGCGAAGGCGACATGTTGCCCGAGCTGACAATTCAATACAAGGGCTTTGCCATGGGCGAAGACCAAACCTCGCTCGACGTCGTGCCGCAAATTACCTGCGAGGCGCTCGATGCCTCTTCGGCCGGAGAATATGACATCACGGTTTCGGGTGGAGTCTCGGAGCACTACGACTTCGTCTATCAATCGGGAACCCTGACTGTCACGGCCCTCTCCGATATGCCTTGGGTGGCAACCGATGGAACCTTGGTTTATTATGCACAAGGCAACCTCCATGTCTCTGCCGGTGTAGGCCGACTCTTGATTTCAGACCTGAGTGGTGCCGAAGTGAAACGTGTCATTGCACCGCGGTCGATTGTCTCGCTCGACGAACTTCCTGCCGGACAGTACATCGTCGTGGTTGAGTCCGACGACAGGAGCGTGTCGCGCTACCGATTCATCAAGAAATAACGGCGAACCAATCCCGTACCCTGTTCCGGGGCAGACCAAGAGGGCCTGCCCCGGATTTTTTGTAAGGAAGCGAAAATCTTGATAATAGGTTTGCCGGGTAAAAAAAAAGACTTATCTTTGCCCCGATTTTTGAGACCATATAATGTCTAATTTAGTAGTAAGAAAATCAATTATTTAACAATTATGGAAGAAAAACAAATCACTCCCGTTGAAAATTTCGACTGGGACGCCTATGAAAAAGGCGAAGTTGTCGGCGAGAAGAGCCGCGAAGAGCTGGTGGCCACTTATGACCAATCGCTCAACACTGTCAAAGACAAAGAGGTAATCGAAGGAACCGTTATCTCTATCAACAAACGCGAAGTTGTTGTAAACATCGGTTACAAATCCGATGGCGTTATTTCGATGAACGAATTCCGTTACAATCCCGATCTCAAAGTGGGTGACACGGTCGAAGTCTACATCGAAAACCAGGAAGATAAAAAAGGACAGCTCGTACTTTCCCACAAAAAAGCCCGCGCTACCCGCTCGTGGGATCGTGTGAACGCTGCTCTTGAAAACGACGAAGTCATCAAGGGTTACATCAAGTGCCGCACCAAGGGTGGTATGATTGTCGATGTATTTGGCATCGAAGCCTTCTTGCCCGGTTCGCAAATCGACGTTAAACCCATTCGCGATTACGATGTATTCGTTGGCAAAACAATGGAATTCAAAGTGGTTAAAATCAACCAGGAATTCAAAAACGTTGTTGTTTCGCACAAAGCTCTCATCGAAGCCGAGCTCGAACAACAGAAGAAAGAAATCATCGCCAAACTCGAAAAAGGCCAGGTACTCGAAGGTACGGTCAAGAATATCACCTCTTACGGCGTATTCATCGACCTCGGCGGTGTCGATGGTCTTATCCACATCACCGACCTGTCGTGGGGCCGCGTAAGCCACCCCGAAGAGGTCGTTTCGCTCGACCAGAAACTCAATGTCGTTATTCTCGACTTCGACGACGAGAAGAAACGCATCGCTCTCGGTCTGAAACAACTCACCCCGCACCCTTGGGACGCACTCGATCCCAACCTCAAAGTGGGCGACAAAGTCAAAGGCAAAGTGGCTGTCATGGCCGATTACGGTGCATTCATCGAAATCGCTCCGGGTGTAGAAGGTCTTATCCACGTTTCGGAAATGTCGTGGTCGCAACACCTGCGCAGCGCACAAGACTTCATGAAGGTGGGCGACGAAGTAGAAGCCGTTATCCTCACCCTCGACCGCGAAGAACGCAAAATGTCGTTGGGTATCAAACAGCTCAAACCCGATCCTTGGGAAAATATCGAGACCAAATATGCCGTAGGTTCGCGTCACCACGCCAAAGTGCGTAACTTCACCAACTTCGGTGTATTCGTAGAAATCGAAGAAGGCGTAGAAGGTCTTATCCACATCTCCGACCTCTCTTGGACGAAGAAAATCAAACACCCCTCTGAGTTCACGCAAATCGGTGCCGACATCGAAGTGCAAGTACTCGAAATCGACAAGGAAAACCGTCGCCTGAGCCTTGGTCACAAACAACTCGAAGAAAATCCCTGGGACGTATTCGAGACCGTATTCACGGTAGGTTCGATACACGAAGGTACGATTGTCGAGATGCTCGAAAAAGGTGCCGTTATCGCTTTGCCTTACGGTGTAGAAGGTTTTGCTACCCCCAAACACCTCGTTAAGGAAGACGGAACCCAGGCACAAGTCGATGAGAAACTCAACTTCAAAGTTATCGAGTTCAACAAAGATGCCAAACGCATCATTCTTTCGCACAGCCGCATTTTCGAAGATGCAGCCAAAGCTGAGGCTCAAAAAGAGGCTTCAGCCAAGAAGGCCGCCAAGAAAGCTGCCAAAGCCGAAGAATCTGCAACCCTTTCGACTCCCGTAGAAAAAACCACTCTCGGAGACATCGAAGAGTTGGCCGCTTTGAAAGAGAAACTCTCCAAAGACAACAAATAATACACCCTGTATTAAAAGTTCCGAAAGCGCCGCACGATGAGTGCGGCGCTTTTTTTGTTGCTTGGCCTATGGGCGATGGAGGTTGACAACGCCGGCCTCACGGCCGAAAATGTCATCGAATCGAAATCGGTAAAATTTGCGATACCGCAGTTGAATCGCTATTTTTGTGTCGCCAAACGAAACGACACGACGTGCAATGACCCGATTTGAATTGTCGATATTGGGGTGCGGCTCGGCATTCCCCACCCTTCGCCATAATCCCAGTGCCCAGGCGTTGATCCACCGCGACCGCGTGTTCCTTGTCGATTGCGGGGAGGGCACGCAACAGCACTACCGTCGGCAGGGGTTGAAGCTCATGCGGTTGCAGCACATCTTCATCTCGCATCTCCACGGCGACCACTGCCTGGGCTTGGTCGGTCTCATTTCGACGCTGGGGCTTCTCGACCGGGGCGGTGAGGTGGTCATACACACGGTGCCCGACGCTTTGCGCATCTTTCCTCCCTTGTTCGAGACCTTTTGCCAGGACTTGCCCTTTGAGGTGCGCATCGAGCCTTTTTCGCCCTTTGCGTCGGAGGTGGTCTATGAAGACGACACCCTCACGGTCAAGACCCTCCCTTTGAAACACCGCATTCCCGCAGCAGGCTTCCTTTTCGAGGAAAAGGAAGCTCCGCGGCATCTCTTGGGCGATGTTGCCGAATATTATAAGATACCCCATTATCGCCGGGCCGAAATCAAGGCCGGAGCCGATTTCGTGTTACCCGACGGGACGGTTGTCCCCAACGACCGTCTGACGCGTCCGGCTGCGCCGCCGGTACGTTATGCCTACTGTTCCGATACAGCCTACAATGAGAAGCTCATACCCCTTGTCGAAGGGGTCGACCTGCTTTACCACGAAGCTACCTTCGGCGACGAAGCCGTGGCCATGGCCCGCCGCACGCTTCACTCCACGGCCCGACAAGCCGCCACATTGGCACGGAACGCACAGGTGAAGAAGTTGATGATAGGCCACTTCTCGGCTCGTTACAACGACGAGGAAACCTTGTTGGCAGAGGCCCGGGAAGAATTCACCGAGACAATACTTGCCCGTGAAGGATTGAAATATTCATTTTGACTTGATATGAAAAAGCAGATTATTTTTGTCAGCCTGTTGGTCGTGGCAGCATTCTCTACGACCCCGGTATGGGCTCAGTTCGACAGTTATGCTTCTCCTGCCCGGCAGGAAGTTTATGTCCCGACCTACCGCAACGACGGTTCAGCCCGTAAAGTAAAAAATGTTATCCTTATGGTCGGCGATGGCATGGGCTTGGCGCACATGACGGCCGCCCTCCATGCCAATGAAGGCGACCTTACGATAGCGCGCATGCGACACATCGGCTTGGTCAAGAGCCAGTCGGCCAATCGGTACATTACCGATTCGGCGGCAGCCGGGACGGCCTATGCCACCGGCCGCAAGACCCGCAATGGCAGTTTGGGTGTCGATACGGCCGGTTGCCGGTTGCCGAATATGACCGAGATACTTTCGGGCAAAGGCTATGCTACCGGAATTGTTACCACCGACAAAATCTCGGGAGCCACTCCCTCGGCGTTCTATACCCACCAACCCCAGCGTAGCATGACCCGGGAAATCCTCTCCGACCTGTTGCGCACTCAGGCTCTTTTCGTGGCCGGTAGCAGCGTCTCCCTTTTTGAGTCGACCGGGACCGAACGTCTCGATTCGTTGCGGGCGCAGGGCTTTACCGTGTTGCACGACTTCGAGGAGTTGCCCGCCCCGGCTCCCGAAAAAGTCGCGCTCATAGCTTGCGACCGTGATGCCGCACAAATCAAAGACGGACGGGACACCGCCTATTTGAGAACCGTTACCCGGTATGCTCTTTCGTTCCTCTCTCAGAAATCAAAGAAAGGCTTTTTCCTCCTGGTCGAAGGGGCGGAGATAGACCATGCCGCCCATAATGGCAATATCGAGGGAGTGGTGCGTGAAACCCTCGACTTCGACAAGGCCGTGGCCGAAGCCTTGCGTTTTGCCGACAGCAATGGGGAGACGTTGGTCATTGTCTTGGCCGACCATGAGACCGGCGGACTGGCTTTGGGCGATGGCGATATTTCACGCAGGGAAGTATCGGGACATTTTGCAACCGGCGGTCATTCGCCTGTCTTGGTGCCCGTTTATGCCTACGGCCCCCATGCACAAGATTTCTGTGGGGTGATAGATAATACCGAAGTTTTTCACCGCATTCTTTCGACTCTGAAAGTCAAATTATAAGACACCTCGTGGCGTAGGCGCCTGCTTCGTTTTGCGAGGAAGTGTCAACAATCAAGTCGGGGCAAAGCGCACATAGTCGCTTTGCCCCGACAATTTTTCTATTCACCTTCCCCCCCCCCGTGATGTCACCGGGAGGGGAGAGCGGTTATTTTTTGTGCAGTTCGGGGTAGCTGATGCGGGTGTGATACATCGTTTTGAGTTTCTCGATGAAAGCCTTCTTTATGTCGCAGATGTCACGGAAACTGATGGGGCTGTTATTGAGCAGACCGTCGGTGATTTGATTGTCGATAATGGCGTTGACCAGTTTTGAAATATTTTCTTCATTGTATTCCTTTAAACTGCGCGAAGCTGCTTCTACGGCATCGGCCATCATCAGTATGGCCTGTTCCTTGGTGAAGGGATTGGGCCCCGGGTATGTAAACAATTCTTCGTTAACCTCCTCGCCGGGGTGCTCGTTCACATAGGAATTGTAGAAATATTTGGCTTTGCTGCGGCCGTGGTGGGTCTTGATGAAGTCGGTGATGGTTTGAGGCAGGTTCAGCTTTTCGGCAATTTTCACGCCGTCTTTCACATGGTTGATGACAATCTGCGCACTCTCTTCATAGGGCAGGCTGTTGTGCGGATTCACGCCGTTTTGGTTTTCGGTGAAGAAGGCCGGATTGGCCATTTTCCCGATGTCGTGATAAAGTGCTCCGGTGCGTACGAGTTGGGCTTGTGCCCCGATGCAGTCGGCCGCTTCGGTGGCGAGGTTCGATACCTGCATCGAGTGCTGGAAGGTACCGGGGCAGGTCTCGGAGAGTTGCCGGAATATCGGCAGGTTGATGTCGGAAAGCTCGACCAGCGTTACGGTCGAGACAAAACCGAAGACCTTTTCGAGCAGATAGATGAGCAGATAGGTAAAGAACAACAATCCGCAGTTGATACCCAAATAGAAGAACAGTTGGGGGTCGAGTTTGGTCCAGTCTTCAAAAATCAGGGTATAGCCCGTGTAGGTGAAGCAGTAGGTGAGGAATATGAGAATGACACAACGCAACAGTTGGGAACGTCTCACCAACTCCTTCATGTTGTTGATGGCTGTCACCGTCACGGCCATTTGCAGGAAAATGAATTCGAGCGGGTAGGGGACGGCAAAGGCGCACAGCAGAATCGAGATGAGACTCGAAATCAGCGCAATCGATTTTTTCAGGAAGACGACGATGGTGATGGGGAGTATGGCAAACGGCACCAAATACATGCCCGACGTCGTGAACATGCCGCACAAGAGGTAGCAGATGACCGTCGTTCCGGTAATCATGATCATGACAAAGGCGAGTTTCTTCGGGTCATTGAAGGTGCGCGGGTAGAATATGGCCAGATAACGGTAGAGGAATATCAGCAGGCAGATGATGACAATGCCCTGTCCCAGCATGATGATCATGTCTTGTTGTTGGGTGCGCGTGTTGTTGCGCTGGTTCATTGTCTCGAACGATTTGAGGATAAGGTAGGTATGGGGGGTGACGATGTCGCCGCGGTTGATGATTTTCTCCCCTTTTTGTACCATGCCTATCGAGGAGGGAATGCGTTGCAGCAGTTCAAATCGTGCATTTTGCGATTTGAGGCTGTCGTAGGTGAGATTTTCGGTGAGGTAATTGTTCAGGTTGCACGAGTTCAGTATGTTTTGCTGTTGGGCGGTCGCATGGGCCATGATATATTCGTAGGCCGACCGCAACGAGAGCAGTTGCGACACCTCACTCTCCCCTTTCACGGTGTTGCGGCTGACGATGCGTATGCCTGGCGTTTCGTTGTGTATCAGCATGTTGTAGGTATCGGTGTCGATGATGCCTTTTTTATACACTTCCGACAGCGCTCCCAGTACATAGCGATAGGCGTCGGCCGACTCGGCATTTTGGAGCATGTCCTGGTGTTCGCGCTTGAAGTTGTTTATCTGTTCGGTTCCCACACGGGGTTCTTCGGTGAAGAACGGACGCAGGGTCTTGATGACGCTGTCTTGTTCGTGTTTCAGTTGCTCTTCGCTTTTGTAAATGGGAAAGTCGAAAGAGGCTGTCAACAGCCCGTATTTCCAAGGCTTCCCTTCCTGAAAAACATACTCCGATTTCTCTTCTCTGGGAAAGAAATAGAGAATGAGTGCGATGGTGCCGACAAAATAGGCTGCTTGCAGCAACCCGACGCGGCTCATGAAGATGTGTCGTAAAGCTTTTTTCATTGTGATGACCGAATTACACCTTTTTCTGAATGGCCTTGCGGTCGGGGCCGCAGGAGCCAAAACGGTTGCAATTTATAGAAAATATTTCATATCGCAAAAGGAGTGCGGAGGCTTTCGGTACTTCTGTTTTTTCCCTGTGCGTTTACAGAAATCGAAAAGGAATCGCTGCCTTTTGTGTAAAAATGACGAAATCTCTTATCGGGCTGCGGAATTATGGCTACTTTTGCAGCTGTATTTTGTGACACTATGGAAACCAAAGGCGAAATTGTCGGCGATTTGAATTGGGACGGATTGCATCGCCCACGCATCTATTATGCCATGATTGCCACCTTTGCCGGCCTTTTCCTGGCGGTTATCGACGGGACCATCTGCAATGTGGCGCTGCCCAGTATTTCCGACGATTTGCAGGTCTCCTCGTCCGATTCCATTTGGATTATCAATGCCTTCCAGCTGGTCATTATGATGACGCTTTTGCCCTTTTCCTCGCTGGGAGAGCTCTTTGGCTATAAGTGCATTTATCTGTGGGGCGTGGCAGTTTTCACGGTCGGTTCGTTGTTCTGTGCCCTTACCACCACCTTACCGCTGCTGGTGGTGGCTCGCCTCTTCCAGGGTGTCGGCGCCGCCATGATTATGAGCGTGAATACCTCACTGGTGCGTATCATATATCCCAAGCGCCATTTGGGAAAAGGGGTGGGGCTCAACGCCACGGTCGTGGCTATTGCTTCGGTGGCGGGGCCTACCTTGGCTGCCGCGATTCTTTCGGTGGCCTCCTGGCCGTGGCTCTTCGCCATCAATGTGCCGGTGGGGTTGGTGACCTTTTATTTGGGACGGAAATACCTGCCGGGAAATCCTACGCGGGTGGTAGGTCGCCGCTTCAAGTGGAAAGAGGCTCTTTTCAATGCCTTGACCTTTGGCTTGCTTATCGGCTGCATCGAGGCTTATTCGCACGATGCGCCTCTCTCTGCGATTCTGTCGGGAGGATTGCTTTTGCTTTTTGTCGGCATTGTGTATGTGCGCATGCAACTGCACGACAGCTATCCGATGCTACCCTTTGACCTGTTGAAGATTCCTGCCTTTTCGCTCTCGGTCATAACCAGCATATTGTCGTTTACCTCGCAGATGTTGGCCATGATTGCCATGCCCTTTATGTTGGCCGATACGTTCCACTACGAGGCCGTAGGCACCGGTTTGCTCATGACTTCCTGGCCCCTTGTGATTGTGTTTGTCGCACCGTTGGCCGGTTGGCTGGTGGGGCGGGTGCACCCCGGCATATTGGGCGGCGTGGGGCTCACGGTGATGAGCATCGGTTGTTTTTCGTTGGCTTTTGTCCCGGTCGATACGACCCATTTCGGGCTGGCGTGGCGGTTGATGCTTTGCGGTATGGGTTTCGGTTTCTTCCAGTCGCCCAACAATCACATGTTGCTCAGCTCTGCACCGACCTACCGCACGGGAAGTGCCAGCGGCATGCTGGCGACGGCCCGTCTGCTCGGCCAGACGACCGGCGCGGCATTGGTGGCGCTCTTGTTCCACATCTTCGGCGACACGGCTCCTCACGATGCCATGCTCTTGGCCGGTGTGCTCACGTTGTGCGGTGCCATCTCTTCGGTGTCGCGCCTCAAACTTTCCCGTCCATAGCCTTGCAGGCCATGAACAATAAATTATGATGACATTCTTTCTGCCCGGGTATGGGTGGGCAATTATGTCATTTCTTTGTTACGAATGGTTTGATTTCACGAGCAGAATAGCTATCTTTGGTTTCGTGATACCAACAGTCGCTTGAACTGTTTTTTGTAAATACTGTCTGAAATTATTTTACCATGAAAAAATTGGCTCTCGTTTTTTCTCTCCTGATATTGATGGGGGAAGCTGTTGCTCAGGCTCAATTGCCTCCTGTCGTGCAAGCTGCCGGTGCGTCGGTGCGTCCCGATGAACTCACACGGGTGTATATTACTCCGGTGCGTGTCGTGATGAAGTATGGGGGCCGTCATGGCGATTTGCTGCGTGGTGATTCACTCCTGTTGCGTCCTGGCAATGGTCAGCCCCAGTCGGGTCGAAAAAATTGTGCCGTGATGCGCTCCACCCCCGAAGAAAAACCTTTTTTGCTGCTCGACTTCGGTTGTGAGCTGCATGGTGGGTTGCACTTGGTCTTGGGAGGTTCGAGCCGGCGAGAACCGTCGAAGGTACGAATCCGTTTTGGAGAGTCGGTAGAGGAGGCCAACAGCGAAACCTGTAATTCCGAATGGAAGCGGGGATTCTCGACCGATGACCACGCCAAACGAGATTTCGTGATGGAGATTCCTCGTGACGGTTCGATCGAATTGGGTAATACCGGATTCCGTTTTGTCCGCATCGACTTGCTCGAAGAGGAGTCCACGATTTCACTCAAAGAAGTTTCGGCCATTTTGCGATATCGTGACATTCCCTATCTGGGTTCTTTCTCTTGCAGTGATGAACGGCTCAATCGCATTTGGGCAACCGGAGCTTATACCGTACATCTCAATATGCAAGAGTTCTTATGGGACGGAATCAAAAGAGACCGCCTTGTGTGGTTGGGCGACATGCACCCCGAGATGACAACCATTACTCGGGTGTTTGGTGCGCATGAGATTGTCCCGCGCAGCATCGATTTGGCATGTGAGCAATATCCGCTTCCCCGGTGGCTCAATAACATGAGTGCATACAGTATGTGGTATCTTGTTATCATGCGTGATTGGTACCAGCAGACTGGTGATGTCGATTATGTGCGACGTCATGCCGATTACATAGCCGGTGTTGTGGCGCTGGTCGATAAAAAGGTCGATGAACAGGGAAATGAGTCTTTGGCTTCATGGCGTTTCCTCGATTGGCCGTCGAGTCCCGATACTTTGGGTGTCGAGGCGGGCTATCGGGCATTGATTATTTGGGCCATGAACGACGCGTCGGAATTATTGACCCTGATAGGTAGGGACAGTGATGCTGCCTTGTGTCACGATATAGTTTCTCGCCTTGAAAAGAAGATACTGCCTCATAACCATTTAAAACAGGCTGCTGCGTTGATGGCTTTGGCCGGACTCCTCGACCCGGTGCAGGCCTGCAACGAGGTGGTGGCTGTCGGTGGGGCCGAGCGTTTTTCAACCTTTTACGGATATTATATGCTCGAAGCCTTGGCTAAGGCTCACATGTATGAGACGGCTCTCGACATTATTCGTGATTATTGGGGTGGAATGCTCGACATGGGGGCTACGACGTTTTGGGAAGATTTCAATCTCGATTGGACGGTCGGTGCCGCCCCTATCGACAATCCCGTGCCTGAAGGCATGAAAGATATTCATGGCGATTTTGGCGATTATTGTTATCCGGGGTTCCGTCACAGTTTATGCCATGGTTGGGCATCGGGCCCTACGGCATGGCTGAGCGACCATGTGTTGGGGGTGTCGATTGTCGACCCGGTAAAACGTTGGGTCAGAATCGAGCCTCATTTGGGAGACCTGTTGTGGGCAAAAGGTTCTTATCCTACACCGTGGGGCGTCATCGAGGTTTCACATGAACGCCTGGATAACGGGAAAATCAAATCTTCTGTGAAGCTGCCGCGGGGAGTACATAGGGTGAAATAGGTCTGCTCTTACGGACCGCCGATTGCACGTCTTCGATTTTTTCAATCTGCGGTGCAACTCGATGTCGCGCTTAAAACATTCGGCTCGCACGGTTTGGTGTCGTGCTGGCATATTTTCCCCTTTTGGAGAAGGTAAAGACCTATTGCGGCATATAAAATAATTATCGGCATGAACGGATAGTGGTAACGCATTCCTCCGTACATAATCATGTGTAAAATACACCCTTCCACGAGTGGTATCAAGAAAATGCCCTTGTATCCCCAAATTTGTTTGCCTAATTTGAGAATGCCGATGCAGAAAAATAGTAGAATGACGTAATAGGTTAAGGAGTTTACTAAAACCGAAATAATGTGGGCCGTTTCGCTGTTATTGTGCTTTTCGTTAGATAGTAGTAAGTGCGAGTAGCTATCTGCCCACCATAGACGGACCATTTTTACGGGCGCATATAAGATATATTTCCTTGGATTTTCTTTAATCCACTCTATGCTTCTTGATTTCCAAATAGAATCTTTCTGGAAAACATCATATGTCGTAGAGTTTTCGATGTATCCAATATTCCCTTCTTGAAAGACTTTATCGGTGTATGAGCCATTTAGGTCGTCATTGGCTCCAATAATCAGGTTTATACCTCCTGTGGTTGATGATATATGAGTCGTTCCGTTTATTGTGTAGCTGAAAGTAAGTAACAACAGAGTCATTAATATAATACCGCTGAAATAGCTGACATAATATTTCCAGTTGAATTTATGGTACAGAACATAAAAAAATATTGGTAGGAGGTATAATACAGCAAATGGCCTTACATAGTTGGCATATGTTATAAGCATACCCGACAAGATGAGTAAAAGATGATTTTTTTTTATTAGAGTGATGGAGCACATCATAAATGTCATAAAAAATAAATCACTTGTTGTTACCGCAACGATTGAAATGTTACTCAGTAGTATACAATAAAAAATAGTAAAGTAGTATGCTACTGTTTGGTTACAAATTTTTTTACAAATTTGATATAGAGCAAAGAGTTGCAATATGTTTAGAAATAAATTGATAATCGGGACAAACGTAAAAGATCCAAATATGTGCAAGCAGGCGATGAGAAAGTTAATGTATCCAGCATAACAGATATATGGTTCGGAATAAAATTGTTCAGTCTTAGGATACCAGTTTCCACTATTATAGCAATCCAAAGCCCATTTTTGATAATTATAGGCATCGCTATATTGAGGAGCACCCCAATATATGCATATGTAAAAAATTTGGAAAATTATCCATAATCCGACAATAATGGCTGTTACCAAAGGTAAATGGATATGTTTTTGTAAACGATCGGTCATGGGATAAAATTAAATTGAGAGCATGAAGAATGCTTTATTTCCCTTTGAGGTTTATAAGAATATTTTTCAGTTCTTGCGGGCGGCCGATTGCACGTCTTCGATTTTCTTCAACCGGTTGCATAGCTTCTCGATGTCGCGGGCATCGTGCACCATCACGCCTACTTCGCCGTGGAACAGGCCCTCGTTGGTGGTAATGGTGAGGTTGCGGATATTCACGGCCATGTCGTCGGAGATGATGTGGGTGATGCGGTTGAGTACGCCGAGGCTGTCGATGCCGTTGATTTCGATTTCGACGAGGAACGATTCGCTCAGGTGTTTGTCCCATTTGACCGAGATGAGGCGTGAGCCGAAACTGCTTTTCAGTTTCATGGCTATCGGACAGGATTGCTTGTGCACGATGACCTCGCCCTTTTCATTTACATACCCGAGAACGTCGTCGCCGGGTATCGGTTTGCAGCAGGCGGCAATGATGTAGTTGCGTTCGGTTTCGCTGCTTTGGAGGATATAGGTGGCTTTGCGGTCGATTTTTTCGGGAACGACGATTGTCTTGTTGTCTTGTTTTTTCTTCTCGGGAAGTTTGTTGGCGTTCTTGTTGTTGCTGAAAGGATTCCGCAGATAACGCATGAACACGTTTTTGTTGTTTCCCTTGAAGAGTTTCTTTACATCGTCATCGAGCGTGATTTCGTTTTTGCCCAACTGATAGAACATTTCTTCCTTTTTGTCGATGTCGAAGTGGTTGAGAATGCGGTCGAGAACGCTCAGGTCGTTGGTGATGAGGTGATTGTCCGAAATAAACCGGTTGTAGATTTCCTCGCCCTTGGCGGCAATGATTTTCCGTTCCTTGCGCAGGGCGGCTTGTAATTGGGTCTTGGCCTTGGCCGTGTTGACGAAGTTGATCCACTCCTCCTTGGGGGTTTGCGATTTGGAGGTAAGCACCTCCACCTGGTCTCCACTTTGCAGTTTCTGGCTCAGGGGCACCAGTTTGTGATTGACCTTGGCGGCGATGCAATGGTAGCCGAGGTCGGAGTGCAGGTAGAAGGCAAAGTCGAGTGCCGTGGCGTCTTTGGGGAGGGTCTTCAATTCGCCTTTGGGGGTAAAGACGAAAATTTCCGAGGCAAAGAGGTTGAGTTTGATGGTGTCGAGGAAGTCGAGCGCGTTGGGCTCGGGATTTTCGAGGATTTCCTTGATGGTTTTCAGCCAGATGTCGAGTTCCGACTCCTCGTCGGCGCCTCCCACCTTGTATTTCCAGTGGGCGGCAAATCCCCGTTCGGCAATCTCGTCCATCTTGCGGCTGCGTATCTGCACCTCGGTCCAGTTGCCGTCGGGGCCCATGACCGTCACATGCAGGGCCCGGTAGCCGTTGGCCTTGGGGTGGCTCACCCAGTCGCGGGTGCGTTCGGGGTGCACCTTGTAGATGTCGGTGATGACCGAGTAGATGTTGAAGCATTCGGTCTTCTCGTTTTCCTCCTGCTTGGGGTCGAAAATGATGCGCACGGCGTAGAGGTCGTAGACCTCCTCGAAAGGAATGTTTTTGCTTTGCATTTTATTCCATATCGAGTATATCGATTTTACGCGGGCTTTCATCTCGAATTGCACGCCCATCTCGTGCAACTTTTCGGTAATGGGCGCGGCGAAATGCTGGAATACCTTTTGGCGGTGTGCTTCGCTCGATGCGATGTTGTGTTGTATCTCGGCGTATGCCTCGGGGTGCTCGTATTTGAAACTGAGGTCTTCGAGCTCGGTCTTGATGGCAAAAAGTCCCAACCGGTGAGCCAGTGGCGCGTAGATGTAGAGGGTTTCGCCGGCGATTTTGTATTGTTTGCTGGGCAGCATCGACCCCAGGGTGCGCATGTTGTGCAGACGGTCGGCCATTTTTACCAAGATGACGCGAATGTCCTCGGACATGGTGAGCAGCAATTTCCTGAAATTCTCGGCTTGGGCCGAGGCTTGGTCACCGAAGATTCCGCCCGAAATTTTTGTCAGTCCCGAGACAATCATGGCAATTTTCTTGCCGAAGAGGTTTTCGATGTCTTCGACCGTGTATTCGGTATCTTCTACCACATCGTGCAAAAGGGCCGAACAGATGGAGGTGGAGCCCAGTCCCATCTCTTCGCACACGATTCTTGCCACGGCAATGGGGTGCATGATATAGGGCTCTCCCGACCGCCGCCGAATCCCGTGATGGGCTTCTTTGGCAAATCGGAAGGCTCGTTCGATGATGTCTACTTTTTTCCTATGGTTGGAGTTGAGGTACTCGACCAGCAGAGCTTGGAATTCCCGCTCTATCATGGCATCTTCCTGCTCCTCGCTCGGGGGCGTTGCTGCCGGTGCGTTTGGGGCGACCGACGGCTCGGCGGGAACCGTTCCGCCGGGTTGCTCCGTTGCTGCTTGTTGAGGCTCGATTGCGTTTGCTTTTTCGGTCGAGGCCGCGTCTGTCGAGGAGACCTCAGCGGGAGTCTGTTTGTTGTCCATCATTTCGCTCATAAGGAAATAGGTAGAATATTTATCGATGCGTTGCAGGGTCTCTTAAATCGAGAGTATGCGCAGGGTATTGAGCAACTCCCGGTTGATGGGCTTGTCGTTTTTGATGGCTTTCGAGAACGGTACATACACGATTTCGTCGTTTTGTATGCCAATCATGACATTGCGTTGCCCCTCGATGAGGGCGTCGATGGCTGCTGCACCCATGCGGCTGGCCAAGATGCGGTCGTGTGCCGAGGGGGAGCCGCCTCGTTGCAGGTGTCCCAGTATCGATACGCGCACGTCGTATTGTGGAAATTCGTTCTTTACGCGTTCGGCCAGGTGCATGGCGCCTCCGGTGACGGGGCTTTCGGCAACCAGCACGATGCTGCTGTTTTTCGATTTTCTGAATCCGTTCTTGATGAGTTCTCCCAGTTGGTCGACCTCGGTGGCGATTTCGGGAATGATGGCTGCCTCGGCTCCCGATGCGATGGCGCCGTTGAGGGCGAGGAATCCGGCGTCGCGCCCCATGACTTCGATGAAGAAGAGTCGCTCATGCGAAGTGGCGGTGTCGCGTATCTTGTCGACGGCTTCCATGATGGTGTTCAATGCCGTGTCGTAGCCGATGGTCGTGTCGGTGCCGAAAAGGTCGTTGTCGATGGTGCCGGGCAATCCCACGATGGGGAAGTTGTACTCGTTGGCAAAGATGCGGGCCCCCGTGAGTGTGCCGTCTCCGCCGATGACCACCAGCGCGTCGATTTCTTCGCGTTGCAGGGTCTCGTAGGCGATTTTACGGCCTTCGGGCGTCTCGAATTCTTTGCAGCGGGCTGTTTTGAGAATGGTGCCTCCCTGTTGTATGATGTTGCTCACGTTTTGGGTCTTGAACGGGACGATTTCGCCACTCAACAGCCCTTTATATCCTCGGTATATGGCTTTTACTCCGAATCCGTTGTATATGGCCGAACGGGTTACCGCTCTGACGGCTGCGTTCATACCTGGGGCGTCACCCCCCGAAGTGAGGATTCCAATACAGAATTTTTCTTTTTTTGTTACTGTTTCGTCCATGATGTTTTTTACCTTAATAAAACAATCTTTCTTACAAAACCTATTTGCAGGTATCGCAAATGTAGGAAAATAAATTGTTATCGAAAACCGTTTCGTGGAAAATTTTTCTTGTTTTTCCCCCTTTTTCAGGTGCGCTTGTAGAAACTGTTTGCCTCCCGGGCGTGCCTCTCGTAACGCGGGGTGGAATCTCTGCCGTGGCGTTTGTCCTGTTGCGTGGCGGCCTTGTCGGTCTTGTCTGCTGAGGCAGATTTTGTCGCTTGCCTTTTCCTTGTCCCTGGGGAGCCGGCTCAGCGGCAGATGACGCGCATCACCTCTCCCCGGCAGCGCGTCAGGTAATTCCCCGGCGGAAGGGGTGCGGTGTCGAGTCGTCCCTTTTGGCTGTCGAGCAAAGAACCGCTCATCGAGTACAGGTCGATGGTCGCCGATGCGTCGCGGGCAATGATGAAGGAGCCGCTCCGCCGCAAGGGCGCCGCTGTCTCGGCCGTTTCCATGGCCGAAGTGCCGGGCGTCATGTCGAGCGGATTTTTCAGGGTGGCACCGGCTCCGTTTTGGGGGTCGCTTACGACCGGTTCCACTTCGGAGGCTTCATAGAGCGTGTAGGTGTAGGGAACAAGTACCGTGCCGTAATCTTGGGGTGTGAAGGCTTCGCTGAAAAGGTTGCCTCGCCACACATAGGCCGCCGCGTCGGTCTGGGAGAAGATGCGGGTCACTCCCGGGGCGAAATAGTTGTTCTCGATGAGGAAGTCGCTGTCTTTGCGCGGATTGATGCACCGCGATGCGCCGGGACAGTCATAGAAGTTGTTGAAGAGATGTATCACGCCGAAGCGGGCCATGGGCATGCGGTTTTGGCAGCCGGCTTGCCACCAGCAGTTGGCCCAGGTGACGTTCAGGTTGAACTCGCCTTGGCTCGGGTCGTCGGAACCGGCAATCAGGTTGCTGAATGCGTGGGCGTAGCTTTGCTCGGTGTAGGCGAATGTGCACCACGAGACGGTGACGAAATCGGCTTTTTGGGTAATGTCCATGTTCCCGTCCATGCCGTCGGTAAACGCGCAGTGGTCTATCCACAGGTGGGTGCTGCCGATGACCGAAATCAAGTCATATCCGCCCACATCGACCGACCCCGGCCCGATAAAGGCGAGATTGCGAATGATGATGTTCTCGCACTGGTTGAGGGTGAAAATGCCCGATTTGCGATAACTCTCCTTTTCGTCGCCGAGGAGTTCGATGAGCGTCTTGCGGGTGTAATATTCTCCTTCTTCCTTTACCGACACCCCGTTGACGAGGGTGCCGCCGCCATCGTTCCCGCTCATGTTTTTCACCCCGACGCTGTCGAGGGCGGCCTTTATCTCGTCGGTGACATGGAATTGCGAGCGGAGACGGGCGTTGTTGATGCCCACGATGGTCTTGTCGCGAAGCTCTTTCAGGGTGAGCGAACTCGAAATCGTGAAGTCGCCGTCCGAACCGTCGAGCACAACGATGTCGTAGTGCTGTATGGCGTCATTGAGGGCGGCTTTCATGTCACCTCCGTTGCTTTTCAGGGTAGTGAGCGACCCGTCGTTCCCGCCTGTCACGGGGTAGGTGTCGCCCGTGGTCAGGGAGGTGCAGGTTGCCCAACCGAACGGGGCGTTGAGGTCTTGCAGCGACAGTTGGGCTTTGGCGCCAAACAGGGTCGCACCCAGCAGAATTGCGGAAAGAAGCTGTTTTTTCATGGTAGATATTCGGTTTGGTTCCGGTGGGCGGCACGTCGCCTTCTTGCGTGCCGCCTCGGGGTAAAGACAAATGTAGTGATTTTGCCGTCAAAACGGTGATAAATCGACTTTATTTTCTCGCCCGGTTGTGAGAAAGGGCAGAAAAGCCTACCTTTGTCGCCTCTATCAGATACCGCCTGCGGGCGGTCGTGTATTCCAGGACAACCACGTAAAAAACAAGAACGATGAAACAGACTGTGAATTTGGCGTTTGCCTTGATGGGCATACTGTTTTGCGTGTGCCTCACGATGGCCAATATTTTGGAGGTGAAAATCGTTTCGGTGGGTTCGCTCACCATGACGGCCGGCCTTATCGTGTTTCCCATCTCTTATATTATCAACGATTGTGTAGCCGAGGTGTGGGGCTACCGCAAGGCCCGACTGCTTATTTGGGCGGGGTTTGCGGCCAACTTCATTGCGGTGGCGTTTATTCAGTTGGCCATTTGGCTTCCGGCGGCACCGGTGTGGACACAGCAGGACGCCTTTGCTTCGCTTTTCGGGCTCACCCCTCGCATTGCCTTGGCAAGTTTCATCGCTTTTTTGGTGGGCTCTTTTATCAATGCTTATGTGATGAGCCGCATGAAATTGGCTTCGCACGGACGTCGTTTCTCGTTGCGGGCCATCGTCTCCACCCTCTTGGGCGAAGGGGCCGACTCTCTGTTGTTTTTCCCCTTGGCTTTTGGCGGCATTCTCCCCGTCGAAACGCTTGGGGTGATGATTCTTTCGCAGACGTTGTTGAAGTCGGCCTATGAAGTAATAGCGCTTCCCCTGACCGTGCGTGTGGTACGTTGGGTAAAGCGCTATTCGGGAGCCGATGTGTATGACAACGGCGTGTCGTACAATATTTTCAAAATCAAGAATCTGTAATCTCAGTCGTTGCCGACGTCGATGCGGCCTCCCCGGCTGTGGGCGGTCTCTTGCGGTGCGTAGAGGCATTGCAGGGCGGCGCTGCCGTCGAGGTAGTGTCCCGTGCGGTCGATGTATGCCTCGTAGGAGAGGATATGATGTCCCTTGGGCAGGTGTTCGAGGTAGAAGAGGGTGGCGGCGTCGCGGGTCTCCCTCAGGGCGCGCAACTCTCCTTGGAAGGTCGTGCCTGTGGTCTGGTCGGCCGGTTCGAGGCAGGCGGCCCGGTGATCCTTGACGACAACGAAGTCGAGGTCGCGGTCGGTGATGATGACGAGCCGGGTTTGTATCTTGTCACCGACTCGCGGCGTGGCCTCCGACAGTTCAACGAGCGAGTCGCCCCGCACGAGGTACAATCGTTTTTCGAGCGACACGCCGTTTCCCCGTTTCACAATCTTGTCGGCGTCGGCAAAATATTGCCGGTATAGTCCGACCCAGGGTTTGGTCGCGTGGCCGCTTTCACGGTCGGCCGGGAAAAAGACTCGACCCAGTTCCGGGCTCGACGTCTCACCTCTGTGGCTCAGTTGCACATATCCATAGGCGTGGCGGTCGGTGTGTAGGGTATCGTTCCCCCAAATGAGGGTGGCCGCTCCTCCCGTCTCGTCGAGTGAGAGGCCGCAGTGGGCGACCAAGGCCGAGATGGCATCGAGAGTCGCCGGGGTCGAACCCCAGTCGCGTGTCTCTTTCTGTTGCAACAGCCAGGTGGCCATACCCGTGAGATGCTCGTCGCCGGGGAGAATCTGTGCGACCGTCTGCATGAGCAGGGTATGGCGTTCGATGTCGCCCATGGTGCTGTTGCCCGATTTGTTATTGGCCCATGCGGTCGACTCGTCGCGGGTGGTGGCATAGCCGATGAGCGAAGCGGCGATGCGTCGGGCCTCTTCTTCCCGGCCGGTGTCGTAGAGCAGCCGTGCGGTGAGTGCCTTGTCGATGAGGTCCATTTGACGCCACTCTTCGGTGGCTTTCTTATACAGCAGGGCGTATCCGGCCGCTTCATTTTCGGTCAGGGATTGCGGAAATGCCGCTTGCAAGACCAAGTAACGGAGCTGTTGCGTCGATACCTTTTCTTGTTGCCTTATCCGCGCGGTATCGCCCGCCAGGTTGCGGCTGAGGTAGCTCATGGCCCGGGAGTAGAGTTGCACCTGTGACTCGTCCTCGCGGAGCAGGTTTTGGCGATGGAGATGGACATAACTCTCCATGACCGGGAGGGTCTGCCCGATGTGGCTTTCCATGCCTTTCCGCCACGGGAACCCGCCGTCGTCGTTTTGCAAGGCGAGCAGTTGTTCCAATGCCCGGCATTGTGCCGTGGCGCAACGTTCCCGGTCGAGCAGCGCTGACAGTCGCTCGATTCGCTCGTTCTCATGGCGGGCTTCGAGCAGCCAGGGAGTCTCTTCGAGCAGGAGCATTTTCAGGTCGGCATTTTGCGAGAGGGGCGATGCGAGGGTGTCGGCCGACTGGCTTTGTGAAGCGATGGCCGATGCAAAAGAAGGATTCTTCTCTACCAGGGCTGCGGCCAGCGTGTTGCCGTAAAAGGCGGCGAGAAGGTCGGGGGTCGAGTTCTCGTCGGGTAGGTCGGTCAGCCCCGGAAGCGCCTGCACGACAAACCACAAGGGCGAGGGCGCGTAGCTCAGGGTGACGTCGAAAAGGCTTTCCCCCTCGGGCGGGGTGATGAGGCTTTGCATCTCGATTTCATACCCCTCATCGCCGCGTTTCTCGGGCGAGGCGGCTTCGGTCAGGAATATCTTGCGGGGCAGCAGCGGCAGCAGGCGTTGTTCGCCGTCCGACGTCCCGTCGTCGGCCGTGGCGACGATGCGCACACCCACGCACGGCATGTCGCTCCATGCCCCGGTCGCGAATGTGCTTGTGAGGCTTTGCGTCTCTCTGGGTGCGGTTTCGAACGGCGTTTTGCTACGGTACAGGAGTGAATCGTTCTCGGGGTTGAACAGCTCCATCGACAAATGCCCTTTGTAGGTTTGTCGCGAGGTGTTGCTGATGCGGGTCGCTATCGACACCCGGTCGCCGATGCGGGCGAACCGGGGCAGATTGGGAAACACCATGAGCGGTTTTGACGCAATGACTGTGTCGGCGTAGAAGCCGTTGTGCATATCTTCCGTCACGGCCAGCAGCATCAGCTTCCACGAGGTGTGGCTGTCGGGGAGGGTGAAGGAGAGGTCGACAAATCCTTTCCTGTCGCTTTTGAGGTGTGGATAGAAAAAGGCGGTCTCCCTGAAATCCCGACGCAGAATCGGCTCGGTTGTGGCGCTTCCGTCGGTCGTCGACAACCGGCTTTCGCTTTTGTTGGCGGTAAGGAGGGCGGCGTCGGCTCGCAGGTTCGGCCGGGCAAGGCCGTTCCCCCACATCAGGCCGGAGGAGGAAAGTAACCACCCCGTTTGCCACTCTTCGCGGGCAGGGCACCCTTCGTCCGGAGTCACCTGTGCCGAGAGGTACAGGTGGCCGGGCGATTGGGAATAGACGGGTGTGGGTATCGGGGTAATGAAGGGGTTGAAATCCCACGCATGGGGCGCGATGGCGTCGAGCGCCTGGTCATACAGGGTGGCGATGAGGCGGGTCTGCACGGCTTTGCCCCGGCTGTTTTTCACTCGGAATGTCCACTCTTCCCGGCTCCCGCTGGTGAGTCGGTCGCGGAAGGTGCGGGGTATGATTTTCAAGGTGTGGTTGGGGCTCGCCTTCCGCACGATGACCTCGGAGGCATAGAGGCGGTTTCCTTTGACCAGCGACAGCACGAGGGTTGCGGGTGAGTCGGCCGAGACTGCATGAGGAATATCGAGTTCGATGTTTTCGTTGTCGACCGATGTCCGGAAACAGCACTTCATCTCACCCTGCTCAAAAAGTTGGCAGAGGAGCGACACGTCGGGGCAACAGCTTCCGCATGCTATGCGCATCTTTTCGCCCTCGTGCACCGTTATTTCCCGCCGGGGAACCCACAGGGCCGTCGGCAGCGGCGGACGCTTGTCGTTGTCGCCATAGATGATGACGTGACGGCTGAGACTGTCGGTGCTCCCTTCCTGGTTGACTGCGCTTACGATGACGCGGTACACGCCCGATGCCCATTTGCGGGTTTTCAACCGGCATGTCCCGTCGCCTTTTATCTCGCCGGCGTCGACGCGGTGCCCGTTACGCAGCGTGTCATAACGGTTCTCGGTGAGGAACCGTGTGTCGTCCGCACCGTCCCGGGGCAGCTCTAAGGCGAAAACTTCGTAGGTGCGACGCATGACGGGTGCGGCGTTGGGAGCGGCCGTTACCGAGGCCGAGAGGGAGAGCGGCGTCTGCTTGTCGTGCCGCTCAGGTAGTTCCATCTCTATTTGCAGCGGCTTGCCCGTTACGCCGAACCAATGCTGCACGCTCTGTGTCTCGCCGTTGGCGG
Source organism: uncultured Porphyromonadaceae bacterium (assembly GCA_900542765.1). Lineage (GTDB taxonomy): Bacteria > Bacteroidota > Bacteroidia > Bacteroidales > UBA11471 > Caccoplasma > Caccoplasma merdavium. Next base: position 40,685 of record UQOX01000007.1, read on the forward strand.
CGGTGGCCGAAAATTCGGCTTGGTACATGCGGAACGAAGCGCGAGGGTCGGAGGGTTGAGGCTCGAATGTGAGATGAAATTTCCCTTCGGCGTCAGTTACCGCCATACCCGACAGGGTCTGTCCGTCTCTGTTTCCGCGATAGTAGACCGACTCTTTGATTTGGAACCTGACGGGAGCATGGGCGATGGCCTCTCCCGCATAACCGGTGATGCGTCCCGACAACTTGATGGGGTGACCCGAGAAATAAGTCGTGGCGGGGGTGTCGAGTGAAATGTCGAACGACCCTTTTCTGTATTCGGCCACCTGCACGCTCTGGGTGCCGTTGTACCCTTGCAGCCGCAAGTAGCCCGAAATCTGTTTCGGCAAGACGAACTGTCCCGCGAATGAGCCGTAAGCGTCGCTTTCGACCGGGCATTCGGCGATTTTGCCGTTGACACCATACAACTCGACCGTCTGGCTCTCACCGGCAAGGGCTCGGCTCCCGCTTATCTCCCGGGAAAAGACGATGCCCGCAAAATGCAAGGTGTCGCCGGGACGGTAGATGGAGCGGTCGGTAAAGAGTGCCGTGCATATTTCGTCGCCCGGTGGGGTGCCGCGAAGACGTTCTCCTACGGAAATGCGGGTGATGGGGTAGAGCGTGTCCTGTGCGGTCACGGGCCTGAATGCCACTACCTCCCGGTCGTCGAGCGTCAAGATGCCGTTGGGGTCGGTAAAGAGGCTTTTCAGGTAGACATAATGGTCGGAATAACGGGGCGAGGCCGTGTATAACCTCACTTCGCAGTTGCTTTGGGGGGCGCCCGACGCACCGTCGGTTACGACGATGTTGGCCGAGCCGTTGCCTGTGCGGTTCTGGGTATAGGCGAAAAACCGCGTTACCGAAAAGCGGGCTTCGGTGGTCGTGGCCGCTGTGCCTTTGACGTCGAAAGCGATGCGGTAACGGCCCGGGGCGAGAGCGGGAATCCTCTCTTCACATTCCCGCGTTTCCCCTATCCGGGTGCCGGCCACGGTCAGGCCGCGCGACAAGAGGGGTGTGGAGTCCTGTCGCGGGAAGATGTGCAGGGTGATGCTGTCGGCCCGGGAATAGGTGAAGGTGAAGGCCGTCACTTTGTCGGGGTAGACCACCTCGGGAACGGTCGCGTAAAAGAGCGGGGCGGTGATGCTCAGATAAAGATTCCGCAGGCAACCGATGCGCGGATAGTCGGCATATCGTTGCATCTGTTCCTCACAGGCCGAGAGCCAGGTCGCCAACAACGGCTCTTGGGCGGTCATCGCTTCTCCCGCGCTTATCAGGGCTTCGGTCGAGAAAGGTAGTGTCTCGTACTCCCGGTAGAGCGCAAGCAGCCGGCGGGCGTAGGTCGAGTCGGGAGCCTGCTCTTGCAGGAACCGTTCCCGGTCGAGCCGTGCCAGGAAGGCAAGTGGCGATTGCGGCGTGTCGCTGTGCAAGGCATAGAGTCGCTCGTAGAGGCCGATGATGCGGCGACGCAGGTTGTGGCTCAGCGACCCTTCCGGGCTCGACAGCATGGTGGTGTCGATGCGGAGCGGCCACTCTTCGACAACCCGTGGCGTGGGATAACGGACTATCAGGGTCTTGTATAGGTCGATGGCTTGCCCGGCCAAAAAATCATATAAGGTCGAGACCTGAGGCGTGCCGATAGAGTCGTTCTGCGGCAGGAACGGAAAGCGTGCCAGCGGCGTGGCCAGCAGGAGCTCCTCGGCTTGCAACGATTGCTCGGATAGTCTGATGATGGCGGCTGCAAAACTTTCGGTGTCCCACTCCCGCATGTCGGCCGGCGGTTCGGTCAAAGTTCCCCTTTGCTGTATCTCTCGGCGATGGCTCTCGTAATAGCGGTGCAACAGCGAGGCTTCGTAGGCATACAGGAGCGATTGTGCCGCGGTGTCGGGGCAATTCCGCGCCTGACGGTTGATATGCCCTATCAGCGATGGCAGGCTGTCTTCGCTCAGTAGCAGTTGGTATTCACAGCCGTCGATGAGGTATCCGGTCGCTGCCCGATAATCTTTTCGGGACAACGCTTTTTCGAGACGCGTTTGGGTGCGTTGCAGGCTGTCGGTCGGATTTTCGGGCAACTCTTTGCCGATTGCGGCGAGGCCGTCGACCGGCAGCCATAATCCCGACACGAGAATAAGAAAAGCCAGATAACAGATGTGTTTCATTGTGATGCGAGAAAGATAAGTTGCCAAATATATAAAATTCGGTACTCGGAATCGCTGCTTTCCCCATAAACAATTGTTAAGGCACAAATCTCCGACGGTAAAATTTCTTATTTATCTCGATTCTTCGTATTTTTGCAGGTATTAAAACCTATCCGAAACATGGAAAAAACAGAAAGAGATGCCATCATACGGCTGGTGAAACGTGAAGTCGTCCCGGCCATTGGTTGTACCGAGCCGATAGCCGTAGCCCTTTGCGTATCGAAAGCCGCGCAATTACTGGGCAAAGAACCTGAAAAAATTGAAGTGCTGCTGAGTGCCAATATCCTGAAAAACGCCATGGGGGTCGGCATACCCGGGACGGGCATGATCGGATTGCCCATTGCCGTGGCTCTCGGTGCGTTGGCCGGGAATCCCGATTATCAACTCGAAGTGCTCAAAGACATCACTCCGGCCGATGTGGAACGGGGAAAACAGTTCATCGCCGCGAATCGCATCGACATAAAACTGAAAGAAGACATTACCGAAAAACTATATATCGAGATACATGTTTCGGCAGGGTCCGATAAGGCCGCGGCCATCATCGCCGGTGGACACACCACTTTTGTGTATGAAGAGCAGATGGGGCAGGTGTTGCTCGATCGCCGTTCGGCCTCGGCCGATGAGGAAGAAGATGACGACACATCTCTCTCCTTGCGCAAGGTTTATGATTTTGCCATGACGGCTCCTCTTGAAGAAATCGATTTCATTCTCGAATCGGCCCGTCTCAACAAGGCGGCGGCAGAAACCTCCTTCACGGGAGATTATGGGCACTCGCTGGGCCGTTCCCTGCGCGATGATAACGAGCGACGGGTCATGGGCGACAGCGTCTTTACCCACATACTTTCTTATACCTCGGGAGCCTGCGATGCCCGCATGGCCGGAGCCATGATTCCCGTCATGAGCAACTCCGGTAGTGGAAACCAAGGTATTGCGGCCACCCTTCCCGTCCTGGTTTATGCCGAAGAAAACAACAAGCCCCGGGAAGAGTTGATACGCGCCCTCATGCTCAGCCATCTCACGGTAATTTATATCAAACAGAGCCTTGGGCGACTTTCGGCACTGTGCGGTTGTGTTGTAGCCGCGACAGGGTCGAGTTGTGGAATAACCTATCTGATGGGTGGCGGGTATGAAGAGATAACGTATGCTGTCAAGAACATGGTTGCCAATCTCACCGGCATGATTTGCGACGGTGCCAAACCCAGTTGTGCCATGAAGCTCACCAGCGGAGTCTCGACGGCCGTCTTTTCGGCCATGTTGGCCATAGAACACAAGTGCGTGACCGCGGTCGAGGGTATTGTGGAAAACGATGTCGATCGCACGATACACAACCTGACCCGCATCGGTGCACAGGGCATGAACGAGACCGATCGCCTTGTGCTCGACATTATGACCCACAAATGTCCATAACAGATTTGCGATGACAGTAAAAAACACGCCGCTCGGAGCAACCTTCGAGCGGCGTGTTTTTTATCGGGAGGCAGGTGGATTGTCAGAACGGGTAACCCACCGCAAAGTGGAATGAGGCATCGCGGTTGAACGAGTGGTGGGCAATCACCCACGGGCGGTTCCCTATGCGGGAGGGGTCATACATTTTGAGACCCATGTCGACTCGTATCAGGAAGTAGTTGAAGTCGAAACGCACGCCCAAGCCGTAAGCCAAGGCAATCTCTTTGTAGAAAGAGTTGAACTTGAACGCCCCGCCCGGTTGGGAAGGATAATCTTTGATGGTCCAGATGTTTCCTGCATCGAGGAAGAGTGCCAGTTCGAGTTTCCAAATCAATTTGCTTCGGTATTCGGCATTCATGTCGAGGCGAATGTCACCGCACTGGTTCATGAAGTCGGCCAGCGGGTTGTTGCCCGAGTAGGTGCCCGGTCCCAAAGTCCGCACCGACCACCCCCGCACGCTGTTGGCGCCACCGGCATAGTATCGTTTCTCAAACGGTACCATGTCGGAGTTGCCGTATGGGTACACAACTCCCGCTCCAATGTGGAAGGCCAAGGCATTCTTCTCATTCAGATTGACCGTGTAGGCGTAGTCGAGGTCGGCTTTGGCATATTGCGAGTAGCTGATGCCCAGTATCTCGTATTCGCCCGACGACGCCCGTTTCATCGAAGAGAGGGAAGAGATGGCATACAACAGGTTTCCGGCGATTTCGAATGCCGACCGCAGGGTATAGATTTCTCGCTGTTTGGCCGATGAGGCAATGTTGCTCTTCAAGTTCGACATATACATGACATAGGCCGACCGCATGATGAAGTGGTCTTCGTAGCTGTATCGCAACAGGGGATTGTCGGCGGCGATACTGTCGAGGTTGTTTTTGAATGCCGATGTCATTTGGGGCAGATACACATAGTTGATGTCTACCAGGTCGAAGTGGTGACGGAACCGGTTGCCCCTCGTGTACCACTTGTAGTTCCACCCCGCACCCGAGATGACTCGCACATATTCGGGACGTTGCTGGTAGTCGATGTTGATGGTGAAGTCGGTTGTCGCCCGCATGCGTCGCAGGAACGACGTGCTGACAAACGGGAAAAGGAATTTGGGGAATGAAACCCCCATTTCGCCGTTTAGTTCGAGGTAGTTGTTTGCCAGCAGCCCGCCGAGGTCGCCCGTGATGTTTTCGTAGGCGGCTCTAAAACGTGCGCTGAACGTCTGTGAGCCGTGGAAGATGTTCCTGTGTTTATAGGTGAGACCCAGCGAGAACCCGAAGTTGCCGGCCGAGTTGGTGCCTTCGACCTCGGTGGTGACCAGTTGGGTCTTCCCTTCGGTGAGCAAAATGTGGCAGTCGAGTTGCGGCGTTTCGCTACCGTGTACGGGTGTGAATTGAATATTGACGTATTTCAGCACTTCAAGCCTCGAAAAGGCCGAATAGGTATGATCTACCATGCGGGTCGAATAGCTTGCGCCGGGCAAGATATAACAGTTCTCCACCAAAGTCCCGGGGTGCAGGTATTCTTTCTCTCCATAAAGAATGTAGTAGCCCTTGTAGAAGATGGTGTCTTTGATGGCATATTTTTCTTCGGGGGTACCGCCCATGGGGTTATAGTCGGTGATGAAGTAGACATTCCGCACGGTGTAGGTGTTGTGTTTCCTGAACGAGACCAGTTCCGTTTGTGAAGAGTCTGCCACGGGAATGTCCGAAAGGAAAAGTTCGAGGTCCACGCCCTTGTGCCCGATGGTCGTGTCGGCGACATAGGATATGTATTCTTTGTTGAATGCAAAATAACCCTCGTTTCGCAGTCGGTCGGTGATGCGCTGGCGTTCCTGTTCGAGCACGTTGCGGTCGAAGAGCTTGCCCGGGCGTATGAGGGAGCTGGCCGAATCGGCCATGACGATGCTCCGGATCGAGTCGTCGGGAATGCGGTAGGTCATGCGGTCGATGTGGTAGGGCGTTCCCGATTTTACCTCATACTTTACCTTGATGCGTTTTTTGTGCTTTACGGTGTCGACGGTCACGATGGCGTCGGTATAGCCTTTGTTGTTGAGCGCCTTTTCGATTTGGCTGCGCGATTTCTCGGTCAGCTGGCTGTCATAGATGACCGGTGGCGTTCCGATGCGGCGCAACCAGCGGTTCCAGCCGTTGTCTTTGTCGTTGGAGAGGTTGTAGAAAAAGAGGGGAAGCCCGATGAGCCCGAATGTCTTGTGGTTGGGCTCTTGGCGAATGTATGATTTGAGTTCGCTGTTTTTCAGCTCCCGGTTGTCGGTCGACAGCGACACGCGGTCGAGCAGGTATTCGCCCTCACCCACATATTTGGTGGCCCGGCACGAATATAGCAGCGGGACAAGAATCGGAATGAGCAGCAACAGGCGAAGTTTCATAAAGGTGTTTCCACAAGAAAAAAAACGACAGCCGGAATTATAGCTACAAACGTACATAATTCTCATCGGATACACAAATTCTTGCTTTTCAAAAAAAGCAAATCCGATGCACTTCCTTCCCTCGGATTGTCCTGCCGTGCCGGCACCCGGCTCGCCACATCTCGCGCCCGGCCTCCCGTGAAGGTTTTCAGGAGAAGGGGAGGCCGGGGCCCGTATGTCGGGTCGCCGGCGGGAGTCCTCAAAAGAAAAATGTTGGCCTCTGGCGGCGGTTTTTCGATAAATTGATAGAAAAAGTATGTAAAGTTGGATATATTTCTACTTGAAGCCTTATTTTTCTCTCTTTTATTTTGGAATATTCATATAAAGACTTACCTTTGCAACGTCATTACGATAAGCCATAACACAGCTTGATTATGATTAGCTCGATTCTGCATATTTCCGGTCTACTATCAGTGATTATCGTCGTCGTGGGCGCATGATAAGGAAGAAAGGTTATGCAGATGTTTATGTAAAACATAAGGATATAACGACGAGGGAACCTTTCTTCAACCATAAAGAAGAAAGGTTCCTTTTTTAAGAGAAATATATGAAACACGAATTGCGTAGTGCGACCTGCACACAAGGCCGACGAATGGCCGGCGCGCGAGCCCTGTGGCGCGCCAACGGCATGAAAGAAGAGCAGATGGGACGTCCGGTAATCGCTGTCGTCAATTCATTCACCCAGTTTGTGCCGGGTCATGTGCATCTGCATGAAATCGGGCAGATTGTCAAATCCGAAATCGAGAAACTCGGTTGCTTTGCCGCCGAGTTCGACACGATAGCCATCGACGACGGTATCGCCATGGGGCACGACGGAATGCTCTATTCCCTCCCTTCGCGCGACCTCATCGCCGACAGCGTCGAATACATGGTCAATGCCCACAAAGCCGATGCCATGGTATGCATCAGCAACTGCGACAAGATAACCCCCGGTATGCTCATGGCGGCCATGCGCTTGAATATTCCCGCCGTCTTTGTCTCGGGGGGACCCATGGAGTCGCACAAATACAACGGCGAGAATGCCGACCTCATCACGGCGATGGTGAAAGCCGCCGATACGTCGGTGAGCGACGAGGAGATAGCCCGCATCGAAAGCTGTTCCTGCCCCGGTTGCGGCAGCTGCTCGGGCATGTTCACCGCCAATTCGATGAACTGTCTCACCGAGGCCATCGGTCTCTCCCTTCCCGGCAACGGAACAATCTTGGCGACCCATGCCAACCGGGTGCAACTCTTCCGTGATGCAGCCCGTCTCATCGTGAAAAACGCCTATAAATATTATGAAGAAGGCGATGAGAGCGTACTGCCCCGCAGCATTGCCACCCGCCAAGCCTTCCTCAACGCCATGACTCTCGACATAGCCATGGGCGGTTCTACCAACACGGTGCTCCACCTGCTGGCCGTTGCCAACGAGGGCGGTGTCGATTTCAAAATGGCCGACATCGACCGCCTGAGCCGTCATGTACCCTGCCTTTGCAAGTTGGCTCCCAACACGCAGAAGTATTCCATACAGGAGTGCAACCGCGCCGGAGGCATTCTCAACATTCTCGGAGAACTCGACAAGGCCGGCCTGCTCGATACCACCTGCCGTCGTGTCAATGGTGCGACACTGGCCGAGGACATCGAGAAATACGACATCGACAAGGCTGTTGTCGACCCCGAAGCCCTTCGCATCTATTCCAGCGCTCCCGGTGGCGTGTTCAGCAATAACATGGGAACCCAGTGTGAAACCTATCCGACCCTCGATACCGACCGCGCCGAAGGGTGCATACGCGATGTCGACCACGCATACAGCAAAGACGGCGGTCTGGCCGTGCTTTTCGGCAACATTGCCCTCGACGGTTGTGTCGTGAAGACTGCCGGTGTCGATGCCTCCATCTGGAAATTCTCCGGCCCCGCCAAAGTCTTTGAGTCGCAAGAAGCCGCGTGTGAAGGAATCCTGGGTGGCAAAGTGGTGAGCGGCGATGTCGTGGTCATCACCCATGAAGGGCCCAAAGGCGGCCCCGGCATGCAGGAAATGCTCTATCCCACATCATACATCAAGTCCCGTCACCTCGGCAAGGAATGCGCCCTTATAACCGACGGCCGTTTCTCGGGAGGAACCTCGGGGCTCTCGATAGGACACATATCGCCCGAAGCCGCCGCCGGAGGAAACATCGGACTGGTGCGCGACGGAGACATTATCGAAATAGACATTCCCGCCCGCAGCATACAGGTCAAGCTCTCCGACGAAGAATTGCAGCGTCGCCGCGAGGAAGAAGAACAGCGCGGCAAGGAGGCGTTTACGCCCCGCAACCGCCAACGTCAGATTTCGAAAGCCTTGCGTGCTTATGCCGCCATGGTAAGTTCGGCCGACAAAGGCGCTACCCGCATCATCGATTAATGAGAGGAATTCCTCTGATTGAAAACCAAGAAGACAATGGACAACAAAGAAATAATAACCGGCGCAGAAGCCATGATGCGCTCGCTCGAACATCAGGGCGTCGACACCCTCTTCGGGTATCCCGGGGGGTCGATTATGCCTGTTTTCGATGCTCTCTATGACCATCGCCACACCTTGCACCACATCTTGGTGCGTCACGAGCAAGGTGCCACCCATGCGGCACAAGGATTTGCCCGCGCCTCCGGGCGTGTCGGCGTGTGCCTGGTAACCAGCGGCCCCGGTGCCACCAATACGATTACCGGCATTGCCGATGCCATGATCGACAGCACTCCCATTGTGGTCATTGCCGGCCAGGTGGGTACTTCGTTCCTGGGTTCCGATGCCTTCCAGGAGGTCGATTTGGTGGGCGTTACCCAGCCAATATCCAAGTGGAGTTATCAGATACGTCGTGCCGAGGACGTGCCTTGGGCGGTAGCTCGTGCTTTCTATATCGCATCGAGCGGACGTCCCGGCCCCGTTGTCCTCGACTTTGCCAAGAATGCGCAAGTCGAAACGTTCGAATATCAACCCACAACGGTCGATTTTGTCCGCAGCTATGTACCCGTTCCCGATACCGACCCCATGTCGCTTGTCATGGCCGCCGACCTCATCAACAAGGCTCAACGCCCGTTGGTCCTCGTCGGCCAAGGCGTTGAACTGGGCAATGCGCAAGAGCAGTTGATTCAGTTCATCGAGAAAGCCGAAATGCCTGCCGGGTGTACCCTTTTGGGACTCTCGGCACTTCCCAGCGACCATCGTTTGAATGTGGGAATGCTCGGCATGCACGGCAATCTGGCTCCCAATGTGAAGACCAACGAGTGCGATGTGCTCATCGCCGTAGGCATGCGGTTCGACGACCGGGTGACGGGCAATCTCGCCACCTATGCCAAGCAGGCCAAAATCATACATTTCGACATCGACCCGGCCGAAATCAATAAGAATGTAAAAGTCGACGTGGCCGTCTTGGGCGATTGCAAAGATACCCTCAAAGCCGTGACCGAACTCATGGTGCCGGCTCGCCACAAAGAGTGGCTCGACTCTTTTGCTCCCTATGCCGAGGAGGAACGGGTCAAAGTCATCGAGCCCGAGATACACCCCGGCAGCGGTCCTCTCAACATGGGCGAAGTGGTGCGTGCCGTGAGCGAAGCCACCCGCAACGAGGCGGTGCTGGTCACCGACGTGGGGCAGAATCAGATGATGTCGGCACGTTACTTCAAGTACTCCCGTCGCCGCAGCATTATAACCTCGGGCGGCCTTGGTACGATGGGCTTCGGCCTTCCCGCCGCCGTGGGAGCCACCTTCGCGGTACCCGACCGCACGGTGTGCGCGTTCATGGGCGACGGTGGCTTGCAAATGAACTTGCAGGAGCTGGGTACGGTGATGGAGCAGAAAGCGCCGGTGAAGATGATATTGCTCAACAACAACTATTTGGGAAACGTCCGTCAGTGGCAGGCGATGTTCTTCAATCGCCGTTACTCTTTCACGCCGATGCTCAACCCCGATTACATGAAGATTGCCGAAGCCTACGGTATACCGGCTCGCCGGGTGATGGAACGGGGCGATTTGGCTTCGGCCATTGCCGAGATGTTGGCAACCGACGGCCCCTATCTCCTCGAAGCCTGCGTGATCGAGGAGGGCAACGTCCTGCCCATGACGCCTCCCGGAGGTTCGGTCAATGCCATGTTGCTCGAATGTTAAAAAATCAAGAACCTATGGACAAGAAATTATATACGATGATTGTCTACTCCGAGAACATCGCCGGTCTGCTCAACCAGATTACGGCCGTTTTCACCCGTAGGCAAATCAATATCGAAAGCCTCAATGTGTCGGCTTCCTCGATAAAAGGGGTGCATAAGTACACCATTACCGCATGGGTCGATGAGGAGAACATCAAGAAAATCGTGCGGCAAATCGAGAAAAAAATCGATGTCTTGCAGGCTCACTATTTTACCGACGATGAGATTTTCTCGCATGAGATAGCCCTCTACAAACTCTCGACTCCCGTACTCGAACGCGAGCCGAAGGTCTCGGAACTCATACGCCGTTACAACGCCCGTGTCGTGGAGGTGAATCCCACCTATTCGGCACTCGAAAAAGACGGGACCACCGAAGACATTACATCGCTCTATGACGAATTGCAGCAACTGGGGTGTGTCCTCCAATTTGTGCGTTCGGGGCGTGTCGCGCTTACCAAGAGTTGCGTAGAACGCGTAAATGAATTCTTGGCCGACCGCGAAGCCCGCTATCTGAGAGCCAAACAAGGTTGTGCCGAAAATTGAAGATTGTCATGTCATCAGAAGAACAAAAAGTCGGTTCGTATGATTTCGTGGTAGAGCCATTCTGCTCCGATTTCAGAGGACACATGTCCATTGGCGTCTTGGGAAACCTCCTGCTCAATGTGGCCGAGTTCCATGCCTCCGACCGCGGATTCGGTATCGTAACCATCAATGAAGGCCATTACACCTGGGTCTTGTCGCGATTGGTCTTGGAGTTCCTCGACGATACCCCGTGCAAGACCGAGAAATTCACCATTCAGACGTGGGTCGAGAGTGTCTATCGACTCTTTACCGAGCGCGACTTTGCCATACTCGATTCGTCGGGGACACCTACGGGCTATGCCCGTTCGGTATGGGCCATGATCGACATCGACACCCGCAAACCGGTCGACCTGCTCTCCATGCACGAAGGCGGCATTACCGATTACATTTGCGATAAGCCTTGTCCCATAGAACGTCCCGGTAAGGTGAAGAACACCACCGCCACTCCTGTTGCGACACGCGACATCAAGTATAGCGACATCGACATCAACGGTCATGTCAACAGCATCAAGTATATCGACCACATACTCGACCTTTTCCCGCTCGACCTCTACAAGACCCGGCGGGTGAAACGTTTCGAGATTGCCTATGCCAACGAGAGCCATTATGGCGACACGCTGCAATTCTATTGCGACGACAAGGGGGCGGGAGAGTACCATGTAGAAGTGAAAAAAGATGACGGCGAAATCATTTGCCGCAGTAAAGTGATATTTATATAATTGTTTCATACTTAAAAACAAACACAAATGGCAGTAATTAATTTTGGCGGTGTTGACGAGAATGTCGTTACCCGTGAAGAATTTCCTTTGGAAAAAGCAAGAGAAGTCCTCAAAGATGAGGTTATCGCAGTAATCGGTTATGGCGTGCAGGGTCCCGGCCAAAGCCTCAACTTGCGCGACAACGGTTTCAATGTTATCGTAGGACAACGCAAAGGCGGTAAGACTTGGGACAAGGCGGTTGCCGACGGTTGGGTACCCGGCGAAACCCTTTTCGAAATCGAAGAGGCTTGCAAGCGTGCCACCATCATTCAATACTTGCTTTCCGACGCTGCTCAAATCGAAGTTTGGCCCCGCATCAAACCTTATCTCACGGCCGGTAAAGCCCTCTACTTCTCGCACGGTTTCGGCATCACCTACAAGGAGCGCACCCACATCATTCCTCCTGCCGACATCGATGTCATCATGATTGCCCCCAAAGGTTCGGGCACCAGCCTGCGCCGCATGTTCCTCCAAGGCCGCGGCCTCAATTCGAGCTATGCCATCTACCAGGACGCTACCGGCCGTGCCAAGGACCGTGTCATCGCGCTCGGTATCGGCGTAGGTTCGGGTTATCTTTTCGAGACGACTTTCAAGAGAGAGGTTTACTCCGACCTTACCGGCGAACGCGGAACCCTCATGGGCGCTATCCAAGGTCTTCTGCTGGCTCAGTATGAAGTGCTCCGCGAGCACGGCCACGAACCCTCCGAGGCTTTCAACGAAACCGTTGAGGAACTTACCCAGTCGTTGATGCCCCTTTTCGCCGAAAAAGGTATGGACTGGATGTATGCCAACTGCTCGACAACCGCTCAACGCGGCGCTCTCGACTGGATGGGCCCGTTCCACGATGCCGTGAAACCCGTCTTTGAAAAACTCTACAACGAAGTGGCTTGCGGAAACGAGGCACAACGCTCTATCGACACCAACAGCAAACCCGACTATCGCGAAGGTCTCGAAAAAGAACTCGCCGCCCTGCGTGAAAGCGAAATGTGGCGCACCGGAGCCGTGGTTCGCAAACTTCGTCCCGAAAACAACTGATTCTCTTTTTTAATATTAGGTAGGAAATAAGGCGGGGCCTTCGGGGCCTTTGCCTTATTTTTTTGAGTGTCGGCTCAAACAAACCTTCCCGGTGGGACGTTTTCCCCGAGCGGGAAATGAAAAATTTCGAAAAACTGCTTTCCGCTACCTCTTTTTTAGTAAATTCGTCGTGTTTTATTTGCGGAGGAATGAGGCGTTTGTTTCGATATTTGGCCATGACGCTGCTGTCTGTTCTCGGACTGCTGTTCCTGGTGGTGGCGTCGCTCTATGTGCCGCCCGTGCAGCGGGCGGTGGTGAAGACGGCCTGTGACGCGCTGTCCGACTCGGCGATGTCGGTCTCGGTCTCGGACTTCCGTCTGCGTTTCCCGTTGCGCCTCGACCTCTCCGACGTGTGTGTGGTCACCGGCGGGGATACCTTGTGCGCCTTGCATGCCCTGCATACCGAGGTGCCGGTGATGCCGCTGCTCCGCGGCGTGGCGGCCGTACCCCGGCTTTCGCTCCGGGACGTTTTCTTTGCCTATGCCGATACGGCCGGCTTCTCAATCGCCGTGCGTCTCGATAGTGCCTCGGTCACGGCCGTGAAGGTACACCTTGTCGAAACCTCCCTCCATGCGCGCTCTCTGGCGTTGAGTGGGGGAGACGTCGCCCTCACACTGGGGCTTCCCGCAGACCCGCCGGCTGTCGATACGTCGTCAACGGCTCCTTTGTCAGGCCGGTTCGTGGTCGATTCGATAGCTTTGCGTGACATCGGTTATCGAATGGAAGGCTCCTATCGGGAGTCATTCCTCACGGCCGGAGCTCATGCCGTGGAGGCTCTTGGCGCCTCGGTCGACCTGTCCCGGCAGTGGGTCGATGTGGAGCGTCTTTTGTTGCAGGGCGGCCGCGTGTCGATGCTTTCCGATACCTCCGTTGTCGTGCCGGCACCCGCCGCACCGTCTGCTGCCGTGACCGAACCTCCGTCGGCTCCGTGGACGGTCATGGCCCGGCAGGTCGGCATCGATGATACGCGTGTCGTTTATGGATTGAAAGGCCATGCCCCCCGTAAGGGTTTCGATGCTTCTTTCATAGAAATTCAGGATTTGTCTTTGCTGCTCGACTCGGTCTATAACCGAGGTGGTGAGGTGGCGGCGCGGTTGTGTTCGCTGTCGTTGACCGAACGTTCGGGCTTGGCGGTCGACCGGGGCGAAGCCTCGTTTTCGATGGATTCAGCCGCCGTGCGGCTCGATGCCTTGCGGTTGGATACCCGCAACTCTTCTCTCACGGCCTCTCTGGCGGCCGATGCGACGGCTCTCGCCATGAACGGTGAAGCGGCCGTCTCGGCGACGATGGACATGGAGGCGGGGCTCGGTGACGTCGAGCTCTTCCTTCCCACGCTCGATACGTTGTTGTCGGCGCTGCCTTTCAGGTCGCTCATGTTGCAGGTGGGAGCCGAAGGGGTGTTGGACGACTTGCGGCTGACGCGTTTCCATGCCGGGTTGCCCGGAGCGGCCGATTTTTCGGCGGTCGGTGAGGTGCAGTCGCTCACCTGTGCCGACAGTCTCCTGGCGCAGGCGTCTCTCACGGCACGGCTCTATCAGTTGGGCTTCCTTCCGCGCTTGGCGGGAGCCGAGGCGGCGGCGCGTTTTGCTTTGCCCGATTCGATGACGTTGAGCACCAATGTCATTTTCCGCAATGGCAGCGATGCCCGGTTGCAGTTGACGTGGGAAGCCTTGCAGGGCAGAGCCGACCTCGATGCCTCCTGTCGCTTTGCCGACACGGCCTATCGGGTGGAGACCCGGTGGCATGACTTCCCCATCGATGCGTTCTTGCCGCACGAAGGCGTCGGCCCGCTTACATTTTCCCTGTCGGCCGATGGACGTGGGGCTGACCCCTTTTCACCCCGAATGCAGGCCGAAGCGGCTCTCTATGTCGACAGTCTCGATTACCGGGGCTACCGCTTCCGGGATTTCGGGCTCGATGTCGCGCTCGATTCCGGCCGGGTGGGGGCTCAGATACTGTGTGTCGACAGTGCCGCTCGTCTCGATTTGCAGTTGGCGGCTCTTTTGACACCGACCGAGTACACGGCACGCCTTGCCGGGGAGATAGACTGGCTCGACTTGAAGACCGCCCGCCTTGTTGAAGATTCATTGACCTTCTCCTCTTCGGTCGATGTGCGGGCGTGGGCCAACAACAAAAACGAATATGCGGTAAAGACGCGGCTCGATATGGTGGGGCTGCACCTCTTTGATATGGACAATCTTTTCGACCATGTTGTCGTCACGGCCGATGTGTTGCAGGATTCGCTCGACGCCCGGGTCGATTTTCCCGGCATGCAGATGGCGTTCTCATCGTCTCAGGGCATCGATTCGTTCCTGTCGGGCGTGTCGGCGTTTGGCGATTCGGTTGCGCAGTCGCTTCGGACGATGCAGGTCGAGCCCTCGGCGTTGTGTGCCCTGTTGCCCGATTTTCAGGTGCAGGGACGATTGGTGCCCGAGCAGGTCGTCGAGAAAATATTGTCGGAGAGCGGTTTCGCGCTCGACTCTCTCCGCTTCTCGGCGGGTAACTCCTCTGCGGCTCCCTTTGCATTTGAGGCGCAGGTCGACGGTTTGGCGCTCTCCTCGTTTGCGGCCGATACGCTTACCGTCTCTTTGCGGCAGGAGGACGATGTGTTGCGTTATGCCGTGCAGATGGGAAATACTCTGGCTACATCGACGCTGTTGGCGCGAGCCGGCGTCTCGGGATATGTGGGGCATAACGAACTTTATGCCGCTTTGCGGCAGTGTGACCAGGAACAGGTGGAGGGTTTGCTTCTCGACATCGATGCGCGAGCGTCCGATTCCCTTTTGCACCTGACGTTGGCTCCCGACTCTCCCACATTGGGGGTACCCGGTTGGTCGCTCAACGCCGGAAACTTTATCGATTACTATTTCGACGGCCGTCTGGCGGCCGATGTGCTGTTGCAGCACGACATTCAGTCGTTTTCGCTGCGGTCGGGCGCGCACCCCGGTGCCGACACGATATATCTCGATGTCGAGAACCTGAGGTTGGCGCCCATCTTACAGACCTTGCCCGGCACGCCCCCGGTGTCGGCGCTTCTCTCCACGGCCTTGTCGGCCCATTTCTCCGATGGCCGTCCGATGGTCGCTGGGACGGTGCGTCTCGACTCGGCATTTTACAACACCAAGTGGGTGGGGAACATGGCTCTTGCCCTCGATTACCGGCAACTCTCGCCGTCGCTCATGCAGGTGGGGGCGGCACTTGCAGTCGATACGCTCGATGCCGTGGACCTGGCGCTCCGTTACGATACCGATACCTTGTCGGCCGAGCCGCTCGATTTGACGGTACGATTCCCGTCGTTCCCCCTGTCGGTGGCCAATGCTTTCCTGCCCGACGACATGGCGAGGGTGGAGGGACGGTTGCGGGGTGATGTGTCCGTCTCGGGACGCATCGACGCACCCCGCCTTGCCGGACGGCTCGCCATCGACGAGGGACGTGCCGTGATACCGATGGTGGGGGCTTCGTTCCGTTTCTCGCCGGCGGTTGTCTCGATGGCGGGGAATAGCATACAGATTGATACCTTCTGCCTGTCGGGCCCCAACAATGAGCCGTTGAACATCTCGGGACGTGTCGATGTTTCCGACCTCTCCCGACCTTTTGTCGATGCCCGTGTCGCCGGTCACAACTTCGAAATTTTCAATCTGCCCAAGAACCGTACGTCGATGCTTTACGGTAAGGCGGCGGCCGATGTCGCCGCCTCGGTACGCGGATATACCGACGCGTTGTCGGTGCGCGGGAATCTTGTCCTGCTCAACGGGACCGAGGCGACTTATGTCTTGCAGGAAAGCAATACGCTGCCGGGCGTCAGCAATTACGGCGACATGGTGACCTTCACCACGTTTGCCGATACGGCCGACGTAGAGTCTGCGCCCGCTTTCAGACCGGTGTCGGGTATGGATATGCTGGTGAATGTCGACATAGGCAATGCGGTGTCGCTCTCGGTGGAACTTACTCCCGACGGGAACAGCCGCATCGACTTGCAAGGGGGCGGTAGCCTCACCTATTCGATGAATGAGCTGGGCGACAGCCGTTTTACCGGCCGTTATGAACTCTCGGGCGGAACGGTCTGCTACACGCCCCCGCTTATCGGGCAGAAACTGTTTTCCATCAAGGAGGGCAGCTCGGTGGTATGGGAGGGCGACATAGCCGACCCCGTGCTCGACATCACGGCCATCGACCGCTTGTCGGTCGATGTCGCTTCGGGCGGCTCGACCCGTACGGTACAGTTCCAGGTATCCATTGCCATCACCCAGTCGCTCGACAATCTCTCCATCGTTTTCGATGTGGCAGCGCCCGGCGACATGACCATTCAGAACGAGCTCACCTCCATGACCGCCGAACAACGGGCTTCGCAGGCGATGAGCCTGCTCATTTACAATGCCTATACGGGTCCCAGCGCCTCACAGGGCGACCTCTTCTCGGGCAACCCGCTCAACCAGTTCCTGCAAAATGAGTTGAACAAGTGGTCGCGGAACAACCTCAAAAACGTCAACCTCAGTTTCGGCATCAACAGCCGTGGCGAAGTCGACGGGACGACGCACACCGACTACTCCTACCAGCTCTCCAAAGACCTTTTCAACGACCGGGTGCGCATCGTGGTCGGTGGCAGCTATTCGCCCGACGATAATTCGACACAGGCATTGAAAGAGAATCTGGTCGACGACATCGCGCTCGAATACAAGCTCGACCGGCGCGACAACATGGTGTTGAAGATATTCCGCCACACCGGGCAGGAGACCATTCTCGAAGGCGAGGTGACCGAGACGGGAGTGGGCTTTGCTGTGCGCAAGAAACTGTCGCGGCTTGCCGACCTTTTCCGTCGCTCTTCCCGCAAACAACAATCGTCGAACCCTCCATCGCAGCAGCCATGAAAAAAATCCTTTTGTCGGTATTGTTGTTGCTCATCGTCGCCGGTTGCGACACGACGAGCAAGTTGGGCGATGGGGAGGTACTCTACACCGGAGTGAAGAAGATGCGCATCGAGCCCGAGGCAGAAGGGGTGAAACTCTTGCCCGATGCCGAATCGGCGGTGCGCGATGCCCTCTCGGTAAAACCCAATAACGCCCTGTATAGCCCTTATGTGCGTTGGCCGTTCCCCTTCGGCCTGTGGGTCTACAATCATGTAACCCCCCAACGGGACAAAGGCTTTAAACACTGGTTCTATGAGCGTTTTGCCAAGACGCCCGTGCTCATCTCGGCCGTGCAGCCCGACCTGCGGGTTGCCGTCGTCCCCGACATACTGGCCAATTACGGCTATTTCTCCTCGTCGGCGACCTATCGGCTCGATTACAACAAGAAGAACCCCCGGAAAGCCCGTGTCACCTACGACGTGACTTATGGCCGGCCGTGGCATTACAAGACGGTTTCCTATCCCGAACCGGTAACGCCGTTGACCGCCCTCATCGATTCCACACGCGCCTCCTCGCTGATTCGGGTTGGAGACATTTATCAGGCCGACGTTTTGGCCTCGGAGCGGTCGCGCATCGCCTCGGTGCTCCGCAATCGGGGGTACTACTTCTTCCGGCCCGAATATCTTTCCTATTTGGCCGATACCACGATTGCCCCTTATGAGGTCGCGTTGCGTCTGCAATTATTGAATCAGCTCCCCCCGGAGACGTTGCGGCCCTATCGGGTGGGGCATGTAACCTTCGACTTGAAGTCGGCTTCGGGGCAAGGGGCTGTCGATACGGTCGAACTCTCCAACGTGACCTTCATCTATCAGGCTCCGCTTAAAATACGGAAACGCTTTGTCGAGCGGAACATCACCCTCCGCACCGGCGACCTCTATACCCTCGACCGGCAGACCGAGTCGCTCAACAGCCTCGTGCGCATGGGCGTGTTCCGCTATGTCAACGTCGCGGTATCCCGACCCGATACGCTCTCAGATGCACTCGACATCACCCTCGATGCTGCCATGGATACGCCCATGGAGGCATGGTTCGAGGCCAATGTCACCTCTTCGACCAACAGCTTTATCGGCCCCGGGGTCATCTTCGGTTTGGCTCACAACAACGTCTTCGGTGGGGGCGAACGGTTGTCGCTCGAACTCACGGGCTCGTATGAGTGGCAGACGGGAAAACGGCAGGCTACCGCCACCAAGTCGTCGTTGCTCAACTCCTATGAGTTCGGGCTCAAAGCCTCGTTGGTCTTTCCCCGCCTTCTGCCCTCGGCTCTCTTTTGGGATTCCCGGGTCGAGCGCCGTTACGGCGGCAAGACAACGGTGCAGCTCAGTGCCGAGTTGATGAACCGCCCGCAATATTTCCGCATGATGTCGTTGAATACCTCGTTCGCGTTCGATTTCCAGACCTCCGAGGTGAGTTCGCACACCCTGCAACTACCCAAAATCGGTTATAATTACCTGATGAACTCGACCGCCTCTTTCGACAGTACCCTGCAAGAGAATCCGGCCATTGCCCTGAGTTTCCGCAACCAGTTGATACCCACCGTGGGTTATACCTATCGATTCGACAAGAAATTGGGCCGCCATGATTGGAACCACATCTATTGGCAGACCTCGGTCTCCACGGCCGGCAATCTGTTGTCATGGGTCGTACCGGGTACCCAAGGACAGAAAAAATTCCTCGGCATACCCTTCTCCCAGTTTGCCAAGGTCACGACCGATTTCCGGTATTACCGGCACCTGTGGGGCGATGTGGAGTTGGCCACCCGGTTCCTCGTGGGGGCGGGTTGGGCCTATGGCAATTCGTCGGTGTTGCCTTATAGCGAACAGTTCTACATCGGTGGTGCCAACAGCATAAGGGCCTTTACCATACGCACCGTTGGCCCCGGCAGCTATGCGCCGCCGAAAGACGAGGTTGATGCCTATCTCGACCAGACGGGAAACTTCAAGCTCGAAAGCAATGTCGAGTTGCGTTTCCCCATTTTGGGAGACCTTCATGGAGCCGTTTTTCTCGATGCCGGAAATATCTGGCTGCTCAAAGCCGAGGCGAACCGTCCCGGAGGAACGCTCAACAAGAAAACCTTCTGGCGCGACATCGCCCTCGGTACCGGTGTGGGGTTGCGTTATGACATCAGTTTCCTGATACTCCGCCTCGACATGGGAATAGGCTTGCATGCCCCCTACAACAACGACAAGCCGCACTATTACAACATGGACAGTTTCGGTAAAAGCCTGGCCTTCCACCTGGCCATTGGCTATCCGTTCTAAAAAAGATTTTTGCGGGGAATATTTGTTTTCAGCAAAAAACAGCGAGGCTTCCTTCTTGGAAGCCTCGCTGTTGTAACTTTGTTCTTGCATTTAGCTGAAAACGCCGCTCAGATATTGTTTGGTGAGGTCGTTTTGCGGATTTTTGAACAACTCTTCGGCCGTGCCTTGTTCGATGACCTCTCCCATATACATGAACACCACATAGTCGGCAATGCGCAGGGCTTGTCGCAGGGTGTGGGTGACCATGATGATGCCGTAGCGCTCACGCAGTTTGGCAAAAAGGTCTTCGATGTGTTTGCTCGATATGGGGTCGAGTGCCGAGGTCGACTCGTCGGCCAGGATAAATTGGGGCTCCACGGCCAGTCCGCGAGCCAGGCACAACCGTTGTTGCTGGCCGATGGAAAGAGCCGATGCCGGGCTGTGCAGGCGGTCTTTCACCTCTTCCCACAGGTTGACGCCTTTGAGGTATTTCTCGACCGTGGCGTCGAGGACTTTGCGGTTGCGCACGCCGTGTATGCGGCAGCCATAGGTGATGTTGTCGTATATCGACATGGGCAGCGGCGTGGGGCGTTGCGAGAGCAGCCCTATCTTCTTCCGTATGTGGGTGATTTCGGCCTTGCGGTCGTAGATGTCTTCGCCGCCTACCAATACGCGCCCCTCGACGCGCAGGTGCTCGGTGGTGTCGATCATGCGGTTGATGCTGCGCAGCAAGGTGGTTTTTCCGCACCCCGACGGTCCGATGATGCAGGTGATTTTCTTGTCGTGCAGGGTGAGATTGACGTCTTTGAGAATATGGTTGTTGTGGATATAGATGTTCAGACCTTCGATTTTGATGACCGAATCTTCGTCTCGGGTTACTGCCTCTGAGAGAGAACCGGCATTGTCTTGTTGGGCAGCCTGATTTTTATGACCGAAAATATGACTCAACATAGAACGATTTTTCTCCATTACTTAATTTTGTTTTTCGAGAAGCGGTGCGTAATCATGCGTCCCACGATACTCAATACAAGGACGATTAGTGTCAGCAGCAGGGCGGCTGCATAGGCACGTTCACGCACTTCGGGCAACGGACTGCTCAGCTGGAAGAAGATGGCCAGCGGCAGGGTGGCGGTCGGTTGGTCGAGCGAGGTGGGAATGCTGTCGGTAAAACCGGCGGTGAACATGACACCGGCCGCGTCGCCGATGGCGCGGCCTATCGACAGCAGGGTGGCCGTGGCGATGCCCGGTGCGATTTGGCGTATGGCCACTTTGATGGTTTCGTAGCGGGTGGCGCCCAGCGAATAGGTGGCATCGAGCAGATGCTTGGGCAACTGGCGGGCCACTTCGTCCATCGAACGCACGAAGATGGGGATTATCAGTAGGGTGATGACGATGATTCCGCCCAGCAGCGAGGTGCGCAATCCCAGGAATATCATGATGGTGAAGCCGAATGCACCGTACACTATCGACGGGATACCGTAGAGCACGTCAAACGACAGCCGGGTGATACTGGCCAGTTTGGAGTCGCTTTTCAGGTAGATGTTGATGAAGAAGACGATGGGTATGCTGATGAGCAGTCCGAGAATGGTCGAGGCGCCCACGATGTAGATGGAGCCCACGATGGCATTGAGTACGCCGCCTTCCTTGCCGATGTAGAAACCTCCGCCCGGCAGTTGGGTAATCATGTCCCACGACATGGCCGGCCAACCGTTGCGTATGATGGTGATGAGGATACTGCCCAGGAAGGCAAAGACGATAATGACCGAGATAATCATCAGCCCGAAGAAAATTTTCTCAACGATAAATTTTGTTTTCATAGGTCAGCGTTCCTCCGGTTACATCTTGTAGCTTCGTTCGATATTGCGCAATATCCATCGCGATATGATATTGAATATCAAAATGATAAAGAATAATATGAATGCGGCGAACATCAGGGCCGACTCATAAAGCGGCAACGACAGCATCTCTCCGTAGTTGTTGGCGATGAGAGCCGGCAGCGGGTAGCAGGGGTCGAAGAGCGACCGGGGTATGGCGGCGTAGTTGCCGCACACCATCAGCACGGCGATGGTCTCGCCGAAGGCTTTCGATATGGACAACACCACGGCGGCGACGATTCCCGGCATGGCCTTGCGCAGAATCACCTTCGAGCAGGTCTGCCATTTGGTTGCACCCAGTGAGGCCGATGCCTCGCGGTAGTCTTGCGGCACGATGGTAAATATCTCGATGAGCAGGCTCACCAGTATGGGGAGTATCATGATGCCCAATACGATACCGCTGGCCAGTACGGTATAACCGCTGGTGTAGTCGACAAAGTGAGGTCCCAGCTTGTCAGCAATCCAAGGTACGATGATGAGGGTGCCCCATACGCCATAGACGACCGAAGGAATCCCGGCCAAGATGTCGAAGATGGGAAATACGACCCGTTTCACCCACGAGTTGGCATACTCGGTGAGGAATATGGCCGAGAGCAGCGAGATGGGGAGTGCAATGGCGATGGAGAGGGCTGTTACGAAAAGGGTACCCACGATAAACGGCAAGAAGCCGAATTCTCCGCTGAGTGGCTTCCATGACGAACCCGAGAGCAAATCCCACAAGGAGTGCTCCGACAAGATGAGGCGGCTTTTGAAGAAAAGCCCGATGCCTATGGCGATGAGCAGGAAGAGTGATAATCCCGTGAGGGCGAGCATGACCCAGCGGGCTGCCTTGTCCTTGAATATGCGTCGTTGTAACAGCGATAAATCCATCGTCGGCGATTAGAGATTGAGTTTTTGAAGACTCTTGTTTATTGTTGTCTCGGGCAACGGAATATATCCTGTTTCGATGGCATATTTTTGCCCTTCGGTGAGGGCGTATTTGATAAATTCTACCACAGCGGGTTTGTCGGGTACGCCGTTACTTACCAAATAAAGGTCGCGAGCGGGAGGGGAGGGGTAACGACCATCGCCGATGGCGGCAATAAGGTCGGCGCTGTTTTCGTAGAATTTCTCGTTTTCGTCGATTTGGCCGTTCTCATTTACGTCGATGGGAATGACGGCCAGTCCTTCATAGGGTTGGTGCGTGCGCATGTCGTAGGCGTATGCGATGTTGTTGTAGCCGATGCCTACACGGTCTTTCTGTACGGCGGCCGATACGCCCGGGTCACCATATACGGCCGTACCTTGCAGTTGTTCTTGCCGTTTGCCAAACCACACGGCCCATGTCTCGGCTGCCCCACAGGCATCGGAACGGGTGTAAACGTGTACCGGTACGGTACTCGTTGTTCCCAAAAAATCGCCGTAGGTGTTATATTGGTTGTCCCACAAGGCTTCTGCGCTGGCTTTGGTCAGCCCTTTGGCGCATATTTCGGTGAAATGGGGGTTGTTTACATTGATGGTTGCCACGACAGCATCTTTCACGACGGCAAAACCAAGGGCTCCTTTTTCGGTTTCCACGTCATAGATTTCGCGGGAGACCATGCCCAAGTCGACTACTTGTGCCAAGGCGTCGGTCATGCCTTTGCCGGCTCCGCCGCCCGATATGTCGATGCGCACGTTGGGGTGCAGTTGCTTGAACTCGTCGGCCCATCTTACAACCATGGGATAGAGGGCAAAGGCTCCTGAGAGAGAGATTTCTCCGGTCAGCGTGTCGTTTGCAGCAGCGGGATTGACCGCCTCTCTTTGCCCAGCCGATGGCTTGCAGCCCGTTGTCAGTACGAGGGCGAATATGCAGGCTAAGGTGATAAGTTTTTTCATAATCCACTGTTTTTTATGGGCATTTCTTGCATCTGTGCATGCAAGTTTGTCATGCCGCCTTCTTGACGTAAAGGTTTGCAAATCTACGAATAAATGTCGAAATAAGATTTCGTTTTACCCTTTTTTACATAAATGGGTCTTTCGTGGTCGGTTTTCGATTATTTGCCTTTGAGTTGACGTATCTGTTTTTCGGCTTCATCGGCTAATTGCTTGGCTTGTTTCTCGGCCTCTTCGACCATGGTCGTTTTGGCGGCTTTGGCCGCAATTTTAGCCAGGGGGTTCGAGGCTTTTTCCACCAGTTTCTCGCCTTCTCTCTCGGCTGTTTCTACCAGTAGGCGTCCGGCCTCTTCGGCTTTTTTCCGTATGTTGGCCACCTGTTCTTCTGTGGTGCCTTTCCCGGCAATGGCCTCGACGACTGTGTTGGTGACGGCTTGCTTCACGATTTCCTTGGTGTCGATGTCTATGGTCGGTTTGGTGAAGGTGCCGCCTATGCGGGCTTCAACGACACCCACATAGTCGCTGATGACTTTCTCCTGGCTGAGGTCGATGGTGGCCGTGTAGTCGATGGTCTGGTCGAGCCCCGTGGTTCCCGCGAGGGTGAGTTTTGTGTTTCCTATTTTCAGGTCGAAAGGAGAGGTCCGTACCCGGCCGTCGGTAATCGTAAATGCGATTTTGATGTCCTTGGCTTCGACCTTGCGCAACTTGTCGTTTTGCAGGAGGTTGGCCAGCAGGTCGAAAACTTCAAGGTTTTGTATCTCGATGTTTTTCGATTGCAGGGTTCCTTTTGCCGAGAGGCTGTTGAGTATCGGTGACATCTGTTGGTCGAGGCGCGTGTTGAGGTCGGCCGTAATCGAGTAATTGCCTCCGGTCTTGGCAAACAGCGGTACCATTTGCTGCACGAGGTCGAGTTGCTCGAATGTCTCTTTGAAAGAGGCTTCTTTGATGCGTAGCGACAGGGCGACGTCGGGTGATGTCGCCGACGAGGCGGTGCTGTAAGAGCCGCTGGCCGAGATGTTTCCGCCGAGGGCGTCGACTGCGACATTGTTCAGCGACAAGCTCCCCTCTTTGAGCGAAACTTTCCCTGCGAAGTTTTTCAGCTCCATGTCGCCGAAAATTATCTTTTTCACTTGGGCCTGTAAAGAGAGCTGCAAGTTTTCGGGCACGACGAAGACGCTGAGCGAGGTGGTGTCGTTGTCGGGTGTGGGGGTGTCGGTTTCTGTTTCGTTGCCTGAGCCCTCTTCGGTGGTCATGAATTCGTTGAGGTCGAGCTGTGACGACGCGAGGGTGAGGTTTCCTTGCAGGGTGCCTCCGGCCATGACATAAGGCAGGTAATTGCTTATTTTTCCGGTGGCTTTCACGTCGCTTTTCCCTACGGTGAGGTCAAAGCGGGTCAGGCTCATGGCTTCGGGGGTTATTTGGGCGTCGGCTTGGGTTACCACAATGGGCGGAAGTCCCGTGAGCGAGAGGCTCATCTTCGAGATGGACAGGTCGCCTTTGCCTTTGATGTTTTGGTAGTTCTTCTTCTCGATGTCCGACATGCGGCCGGCGAGGGTGATGTCGGTCGTTATGATGCCGTTCAGCGAAATGGAATCGCCCAAGGGATAGATTTGCTCGATTTCGCCGAGGTTGATGGTGCCGTTGGCCGAGGCGTTGAACTGTAAGTCCGACATCGGGTGCGAGGCATGGAGGGTCAAGGCAAACGGGTTGCCGGCAAACGTGAACTTGAACGTGTTGACGTCGATGGTTGTCAAGTCGAGGTCGCCGCCGTTGTTGGCTACTCGCAGGGCAATGGCGATGTCATCGACAGAGCGGGGCATGCCGGTGTAGAAGACTTTGGCTTTGTCGACATCAAGGGCGATGGCGAAGGCCGGCAGCGAGTTGTCGTCGAACCGTCCTTTGGCTTCGGCCGTGAGGGATACGTTACCCGAGGTTTGCAAGTCGGCAAAGTTGTTTTGGTAGATGGCCGGAACCATCGACAGTATGTCCTTGAAATTGATTTTCGGGGTCGACAGTTTTATGTCCATCTCGATGCCGTCGTCGGGAAGAGCCACCCAACCATCGAGTGTCGTTTCTATGGCATTGAGACGCAGATGGTTCTCATCGAGAGTGAATTTGTAGTTGTCGAGGTCGGCAATTAATTTCAGCTCAGCTTCCAGTTCGGCTTGGTGCAGATACCTCACCCCTTCCATGGTAAAGTTGATGTCTTGCATCATGGCTTTGCATTGCAAGGCGGTCTCCATTCCGCTCAGTTTCCCGGTGAGGGCAAGATTGAATTTTTCTGTGGAGAAGGCCATGTCGCTCGCTTCGTCGATGTAGGCGATGCGGGCGTCCTTGATGCGGAATTTCCGTAATTGCAGGTCGAACGAGCTGCTGCTTTCCTCTTCGGCCGGGTTTTCTTCCGTGGTGGTACTGTCGGCTTTCATGATGTCCCAATTTACCGCTCCGCCGGAGTGAATGAGGGCTTGTACTTTGGGCCGGTCCAAGGTGATGTAGGTGATTTCATAGCCGGTGTCGCCGAAGAGGCTCATCAGGTTTACGGCAGCTGCGACCTCGTCGGCAGTTACCAAGGTGTCGCCCTCAAATTCTCCGACACCCGTGAGCGACAGCTCTTTCAGCACGAGCGTGGCTTGCGGAAAGTTGCGCAGCAGGCTGATGTCGAGTTCTTCAAAGTCGAGCTTGGCATTGAGCATCTTGTTGGCTTCGGCCTTTACGATGTCGGCCAGTTTCCCTTTCAGTATCAAGGGTATGGCGATGAGCAGTGCGACAATGACCAAGATAATGATGGCAAAGATTTTCAGGAATGTTTTCATGATGACCGGTTTTTCAGGAATAGATATTGCACGTCTCAAAGATAAGCAAAACTTTTCTGTAATGTCATGTCGGTGAGTGATTAAATCTGTTCAGTAAGCCGCGAATAGTGATAAATTTTCTTTTTTCTTGGTTATGTGCTTGTTATCTTTTACCTTTGTAAAAGAAAGTATCGTTGAAGAGATTTTTATAGGTGTTATTAAAAAATCCTGATTATGAGTATTCTGAAACCCGGCATTCCGGTAGGATTGGCCTGCGACCATGCCGGATATGAGTTGAAGCAGCATGTGATGGCCTGGCTCACCGAGTGGGGCATTTCCTACAAAGATTTTGGTACTTATTCGTCGGAGAGTTGCGACTATGCCGATTATGCTCACCCGCTGGCCGGTGCCATAGAAGAGGGAGTGTGTTATCCCGGAATTGCCATTTGCGGGAGTGGAAACGGTATCAACATTACCCTCAACAAGCATCAGGGGGTGCGGGCCGCCCTTTGTTGGTGTGAAGAAATTTCCCGCCTGGCTCGTCAGCATAACGATGCCAATGTGTGTGTCATGCCCGGCCGTTTTATCTCTGTCGACGAGGCTCGGGCTGTGGTGGAAGTGTTCCTTCGTACCACATTTGAAGGCGGGCGCCACCAGCGTCGTATCGAAAAGATTCCCGTAAAATAGATTTCCCGCTCCCTATGCAGTCGGCGTGTCCTGAAATGGTCGACTCAAAACTTGTGGGAGGAAGTTCAAATAAGAAGTGAGGGGGATTATCGCTGTCGCGGTAATCCCCCTCGTCGCTGCTAACAATCTTTTTTTACCTTATCGTGACATAAATCCCTTGACGGTTCCCCTCACGATGGCAGGGAATAGGATTTTTCTATATAACCTTCCGGCTTAATAATTGTTCTTTTTGCGCTCGAAATAGGCTTTCGGGTGTTGGCAGGCCGGGCACATGTCGGGAGCCTTTTTCCCTTTGTGAATGTATCCGCAGTTGCGGCATTGCCATTCGATTTCTTCCTCATCTTCAAATACGGTGCCGTTCAGCATACGTTCGTAGAGTTTGAGGTAGCGGGCCTCGTGCCCGGCTTCGACGGTGGCTATCCGGCGCCATGCTTCTGCTATTTCGGGGAATCCCTCTTCGTCGGCCACTTTGGCAAATTCGGGGTAGAGTTCGCTCCACTCTTCGTTCTCGCCGGCGGCAGCGGCTTTCAGGTTTTCGATGGTGGTCGAGAGAATGCCTGCGGGGAATGAGGCCGTGATTTCCACCATGCCTCCTTCGAGGAATTTAAAGAAGCGTTTGGCGTGTTCTTTTTCCTGTTCGGCGGTTTCGCTGAAAATGGCCGAGATTTGCTCGTATCCCTCTTTCTTGGCGATGCTGGCAAAGTAGACGTAGCGTCCGCGTGCTTGCGATTCGCCGGCAAACGATTTCAACAGGTTTTGTTCGGTCTTTGTTCCTTTGATACTTTTCATGATTGTGAGTGTTATGGGGTGAATAACGGGGTTATTTTTTCGGCCGGTTGTAGTGGCCGATGAGTTGTATTTTTATGTCTTCCAGTTCGAAATCTTTCAGTTCTTCGAGACCCTTGATGTGCCGTCGAATCACCTCGGAGAGACCGCTTTCGTGCAGGTCGCTGATGTCGTGGGTGCGGTTGTCGTAGAGGTGTTGGTGTGGCCGGGTGTCGGCGTCGAAATACATTTTGTTGTCGAGTGTGAATACCTTTTCGGCCAGTCCGGCATTGACCAGGCATTCGAGGGTGTTGTAGACCGTGGCGACGGTGAGGGCGGGAATTTTCTTGCGCACGAGCTCCCATACCTCTTCGGCTGTCGGGTGATGCAGTTCCCGCACGGCTCGATAGATGCTCATGCGTTGCGGTGTGAGCCGCAGTTTCTTTTCCCTGAACAGTTCTATGATGTCGTTGTCGCTCATGTCTCTTGTTTTTTCTTGTTGCAAATATATGATAATAATTCTAATCTAAGAAATATTCTAATAAAATAATTAGTTATATATTGTTAATCGGCGGCGGATAAAAATGTCGCCGCTGTGGGGCATGGAGCCGATGTGCGCATGGTGGGGGACGGGAAAAAACGGCGGCTCTTGACGATGAGCGGCCCGCCGTGAGAACGTATGGGGGAGAATCTTTTTTACATGATGCCTTTTTCGCGCAGGTGCAGTTGCCATCTCCAAGCCGATTTCAGGGTGTCGGCCAGGGAGGTTTCGGCTTTCCACCCCAATACCGTGTTGGCTTTCCGGGGGTCGGCCCACACTTGGGTGATGTCGCCTTCGCGGCGCGGTGCGATTTTGTAGTTGAGTTTCACGCCGGTTGCCTCCTCGAAGGTGTGAATCAGTTCGAATACCGATACTCCTTGGCCGGTTCCGAGATTGAAAATCTCGACTTTCTCGTCGCTTTGGTTTCCCAGCATGCGGTCGATGGCTTTCACATGGGCTTGTGCCAAGTCGACCACATTGATGTAGTCGCGTATGCACGAGCCGTCGGGGGTCGCGTAGTCATCGCCGAAGACGCTCAGTTGCGGCCGTATGCCGATGGCCGTCTGCGTGATGTAGGGCAAGAGGTTTTGGGGCGTGCCGAGAGGCAGTTCTCCGATTTCGGCGCTGGGGTGAGCCCCGATGGGGTTGAAATAGCGGAGCAGTATCGACTTGAAGGGGGCTCCCGCATGTATCGTGTCGGTGATGATTTCCTCACATATCTGTTTGGTGTTCCCGTAGGGCGACAATGCCGGTTTTATGGGGGCCGACTCGTCGACCGGCAGCACGTCGGGTTGGCCGTAGACGGTGCACGACGACGAGAAGACGAGTGCTTCGACCCCGTATTCGGGCATGAGGTCGAGCATGTTGAGTATGGTCACGAGGTTGTTGCGGTAGTAAAGCAGCGGTTTCTTGACCGATTCGCCCACGGCCTTGCTGGCCGCGAAATTGATGACGCCTTTGATTCCCGGGTGTTTCTCAAAGAGTGCCCGCAGGGCGTCTTTGTCTTGCATGTCCATTTTCTCAAAGGCCGGACGGGTGCCTGTGATGCGTTCGATGCCGTCGATGACATCGGCGTTGGAGTTGGAGAGATTGTCGAGTATGACCACTTCATAACCGGCATTTTGCAGTTCGACCGTCGTGTGCGACCCGATGTATCCGGCACCGCCGGTGACGAGTATCTTTGCTTTCATGATGACAAGATTAGGATTAGATGGTGATAGGGCAAATGTAAAAATTTCTGTGCGAATATCGATGTTGCGGTGGCGCTTTTTTCGCGGGACGGTCGCAAAGTATCGTCAATACCAGTCGAGGGCGTCGTAGGAGTTGCCGCTCTTGTCGTATTTCAGGTCGCTGAGTATCGACGATTTTACGCGTATGCTGAAATTGTAGGACTTGAACGCGCCCACGGGTATGAGGCTGGCACTCATCGACCAGCAGTGCAGGTCGCGGGTGATGTTGCAGTTCATGTAGGCCAGGCGTTTGGTTACGAAGTTGTAGCTGGCCGAGAAGGAGAACGACCAGTTCTTGGTGGGCTGAATGTTGCCCGAAATACTCAGGTTCTGGTTGATGCGGCCGTCATATTCCATTTTCTCCTTGTTGAAGTTGCCGTAGCTGTAATTGATGGAGTAGTTGATCGACAAGCTCCACGGGACTTCCCACACCATATACCCGTCGCGCATCTTCATGGGTTCATCTTTCTCTTTCGACTCGTTATTCTCCGATTCGGTTATTTGGTCGGCGTTTGAGAGGATTTCATCTTCGGGGTTGATGGGTTCTTCCTCGTTTTGAGGCTGGTTCTTTTTCTCTTTCCGTTGGAAAGTGCTGTTGTTGAAGGTGTAGGAAAACGAGGTGCCGGCACTCGACAGGCGGGCAAACCCTTTGCCGGCTTTCCAGCGCGGCACGTTGACTTTCACGGGTGAGCCGTTGGAACTGAGCTGGTAGGTGTAGGGGTCGAAGACGGCGCTCACTTGCAGGTTGAACTGCTTGGTGAGTTTGATGAGAAGTGATGTGTTGAGGTTGCTCCAATTGAGTGAGTCGGCCGCCATGTTGTAGCTCATGCTGGCCGAGAGGTTTTCGATGAGGCTTACTTTGCGCACGCCCGTAGTATCTTTGTCGGTATTGACTTTCATTTCGAGGTTGTTGGCCACCGAGAGGCTCACCGAGCCGGTCTTGCCTCGACCGGGCACGCCGTAGGAACTGCCCGAGAAGGGTGAATAGTAGACCTCTTCGGGGGTGCCGTCGGAGTTGATGCGCATGTAGCGTTGCCAGTAACCATAGCGTGAAGCACCGAAGTCGGGGGCTCCCGAGAAACGCACGGTGGGGGTGAGGACGTGGCGTATCATGGGGATTTTCTTCCCGATGAAGGGCAACGGGCGGTAGTAACCGTAGAGTTTGGTCTGTGCGCTCACGCTGAACGAGTAGTTATATACGTTGTAAAAACCGTAGGTCGTATCTCTGACGACCGATGAGGTGCGCGGGTCCCAGGACTGCATGACGCGGTTGGTATACATGCGGTCGGTGAAGGAGAACGACGGGGTGATGTTGATATATTTGAATGCCGTGAACGTGGCCGATACCGGTATGTTGTGCTGCATGCCGTTGCTCCAATCCTTGATGAGATTCGATTTGAGGAACTGGTTTTGCTTGGTCTGTATCGAGTTCTTGAAGTTTCCCGAGTAGTTGAGGCTGATTTTCTCGTACCATTTCTCTTTTCCCACGCGGTTTTTCCGTTTGAAGGGGTAAATGCGGCTCATGTTGATGGTGAGGTTGGGGAAAGAGACGTTCAGGGTGGAGTCGGAGTTGCGTTGCGTCACGTTAGCCGTGAGGGAGATGCTGAAAGGTGAGTTGGGTATGTTGTAGGAGAGGCTCACGGTCGAACTGGTCGTGTTGTTGGTGAAGGCCGTGGAGTTGCCGTAGTTGGTCAGGTTGTTGTGGCTGTAACCGCTGGTGGCAAAGTTCACGCTCGACGAGAAGGTGAGGTTGGGGTTGGCCTTGCGGTCTTGGGTGTGCGACCAAGTGAGCTTGAAGTTGGTCTGCTTCGAGTAGTCGGGCATTCCTTTGTCGCCCAGTATGGTGACGAGGTAGCTGATGAAGAAGTTGCCCGAGAATTTATACCGTTTTACATAGGCCGACTGGGCGTTGATGCCCCATGACCCTTTGGTGTAGATCTCCCCGGTAAGTGCCAGGTCGATGTAGTCGTTGATGGCGAAATAGTAGCCGCCGTCGCGCAGGTAAAACCCTCGGGCGCTTTCGTCTCCGAAGGTGGGCATGATGATACCCGAACTGTATTTCTCGGAAAAGGGAAAATATCCGAACGGTATGGCCAGCGGTAGCGGTACGCCGCCCAGCACCATGTAGGCGGGACCGGCCACGACGTCTTTCTTGGGTCGCATCTTGGCCTTGGTCAGTTGCAGGTAGAAGTGGGGGTGTTCGTGGTTGTCGCAAGTCGTGTATTTCCCGTCTTTGAGGAAGTAGGAGTCGTCGGGGTTCTTTTTGGTTTTGCCGCCCGTGAGGAATCCTTCGCCTTGTTGGGTGATGACGTTGGTGATGAATGCCTTCTGTGTGTCGAAGTTGTATTTCATCGTCGAGGTCTCATACTCGCCGCTGGGGTCTTTGAATATGGGTTTGCCCACGATGTCACCCACGGAGTCGGGACGTCCGGTCGCGAAAATCTGGCTGCTGTCCATGTCCATGTGCATCTCGTCGGCGGTAAGTTCCATCGTTTGATAGGTTACGACGCCGCCGCCGAAAAGGAATCCCATGTTGTTGCTGGTGAAGACGGCCGAGTCGTTGGCATGGTAGGTGATGACGTCTTCGAACGCCTCTTTGCGCGGTGCGCGGGCCGAGTCGGTGGCGGCCGTGTCGGGTGCCAGGGACGTGGTGTCGAGCCCGATGCCGGTCGTGTCGGCTACGAGGGAGAATGTCGAGTCGGAGGGGGTGCTTGCCCGGTTTGTGGTGTCGGAGATGAGGACGCCGCGGGAAAGTGCCGAGCCTGCCGTGGCCGTGTCGACCGGTTCTTGCCGAAGGGGGCCGGTCGTTTGCAGGGCCGTGTCGACCGTCGCGGTCGAGTCGGCCAGTTCGCTTTTTTTGTCTTTTCTCCGTTTCCGTTCCTTGCCGACGCTTTCGGCGCTTGGCGCGTAGAGTGTGCTCAGGTAAGCGTGATAGGCTTCGATGTCATGACGGGATATGCCGCTGGTGCTCTCGTGACTATCTGTGGCAGCCGAGATGGCGGTAGAGAATAATCCGAGAAAGAAGAGTATGAGGTAGAAAATCTTATATTTCGGTGGCATTCACTTCTTGTGTGGGCAATCCGTCCGCAAAGATAGGCAATCTGCCCGACATTGGGGTGTCGGGCAGATGTTTTAATAATTTTTAGATGAGAAAGATAAGTCCCATTGCTCAAATCGTTTTACCGATGCCTCTCCGTATTT
This sequence comes from uncultured Porphyromonadaceae bacterium, assembly GCA_900542765.1. Lineage (GTDB taxonomy): Bacteria > Bacteroidota > Bacteroidia > Bacteroidales > UBA11471 > Caccoplasma > Caccoplasma merdavium. The sequence continues at coordinate 73,412 of UQOX01000007.1, forward strand.
CGACAGGCTCCGCCTGATTTCTTCGGGCGTTTTTTCGCAGTCGGGTTCCGATTTGGTGTAAAATTTGTCGGCGTAGCAGATGATTTGTTCCTCGATGCTTATCGGCAACATGTCGCGATGGGGAATGGGCAGGTTTTCTCTGATGATGTCGTCGAGTGAGAGCCCTGCTCCCGTGTGCCGCTCGCACACCAAGGCATGTCGGGGTAACCCTTCGTTTTTGAGCAACTCGCTGCCCAACGAGCCGTGACAGATGTAGGGGCGGGTGCCGAAACAGGCGATGTCGGGGGCATGGGTGAGGTAGATGCCTATGTCGTGCAGCATGGCCGCTTCGTGGAGAAAGGTCTCGTCGGCATCAAGTTCCGGGTGCAAGCGGGCTATTTCTATGGCTTTCTCGGCTACTTTCCGGCTGTGCGTGACCAGTATGTCATAGAGCTTTGTGCCTTTGGTGTAGTATTTGTCGATGAGGGTAAACGGGTCCATTTCGGTGCGTTTTTTGTTTTTAGTCCAAGATGGTTACCCAGTTGTGCGTGTCGGGCTCGTCGCCATACTGGATTGCGCGCAGCTTGTTGTAGAGCTTGGTGCACACGGGGCCGGGCTTACCGTCTTTGGCGATGACATACGATTTCTTGTTTTCGAGGTCGTCGATGCGCTCGATGGGGCTGATGACGGCGGCGGTTCCGCAGGCGCCGGCCTCTTCGAAGGTGGCCAGTTCTTCCTCGGGAACGGGACGACGTTCGACTTTCATGCCCAGGTCTTCGGCCAGCTGCATGAGGCTGCGGTTGGTGATGGAGGGCAGAATCGAGGTCGACAGCGGGGTGATGTAGGTGTTGTCTTTGATGCCGAAGAAGTTGGCCGCACCGCATTCGTCGATGTATTTTTTCTCTTTGGCGTCGAGGTAGAATTCGCAGGAGTAGCCCAAGTCATGCGCCATTTTGTTGGCACGCAAGCTGGCCGCGTAGTTGCCGCCGACTTTGTAGATGCCGGTGCCGAGAGGGGCCGAACGGTCGAACTCGCGAATGATGACGTAGGGGTTGGTGGCGAATCCGCCTTTGAAGTATGGCCCTACGGGGGTTACAAACACCACGAAGAGGTATTCGCTGGCGGGGTGTACTCCCACTTGGGCGCTGATGCCGATGAGCAGCGGTCGTATGTAGAGGGCGGCTCCGCTTTCGTAGGGCGGGATAAAGCGTTCGTTGGCTTTGACAACCTTCTTCACGGCGTTGACAAACAACTCGGTGGGCAATTCGGGCATGAGTATGCCGCGGCAGGTGCTTTGCAGACGCTCGGCGTTGGCTTCGGGACGGAAGATGCGTATTTTGCCGTCTTTGCCGCGATAGGCTTTCAGACCTTCAAAACCTTCTTGCCCGTAGTGGAGGCTTGTGGCGGCCATGTGCAGGTTGATGGTTTCTTCGGAGCAGAGTTCCAATTCGCCCCATGCCCCGTTGCGGTAGTAGCAGCGTACATTATAGTCGGTGCGCATGTATCCGAACGGAAGGTTCGACCAATCTATATCTTTCATGATGTTTTTATTTTTAGGGTTTTACTTATAGAGAGTCACAAAGGTAAAACTTTTTGCCAAAAATCGCTCTTTTTTTGCCTCTTTTTTGTGGTGATGTCTTATAATGTTTTGAGCCCCCTTGTCTTTTGGACCGGCTTGCCGGGAGCGATAACAACGAGAACGACCTCAACTTTTTAGGGGTTGAGGTCGTCCATGTCAAAATCGAAATCGAAGTCGTCGTTCTCTTCGGGCGAGGGACCGTAGTAGCATTCGTCGGTAAATTTTTTCAACTCGCGTCCGTCTCGCTTGGTGGGGCGACCTTCGCCTTTGGCCCGGTTGACAAAACCGCTGAGGCGTATCATCTCTATGAGTTCATATTGCTCGGGAGGTGTTACGTTTTCGAGGTATTGCGGCACCAATTTGGCTCCCATGCGGTTTTCGGCCAGGTCCAGGACCTTGAAGGAGTAGGTGATGGGTGGCTTGCGTACCTCGATGATTTCGCCTATCTGCACCGGGCGGGACGGTTTGGCATTGGCGCCGCCTATCGACACGCGCCCTTTTTTGCAGGCTTCGGTGGCGATGGTGCGGGTTTTGAAGATGCGGGTCGCCCACAGGAATTTGTCGAGCCTTATTTCTCCCTCTTTTTTCGGCATGGTGTCATTTGTTGTTGTAATGGTTCATGGCATTTTGTATGCCCGACAGGCAAAATTCCTTGATGATTTCGCCGGCACGTTCGAGCCGTTCGGGCAGTAGCTGTTCTTCTTCGGGCGGGAAGGAGCCCAAGACGAAGTCGACCTGTCCGCCACGGGGAAAGTCGTTGCCGATGCCAAAACGCAGGCGGGCGTAGGCGTCGGAGCCGAGGATTTGTTGTATGTGTTTCAGCCCGTTGTGTCCGGCGTCGCTTCCACGGGGTTTCAGGCGCAGGGTGCCGAACGGGAGGGCGAGGTCGTCGACGACGACAAGGAGGTTTTCGACGGGGATGTTCTCCTTTTGCAACCAATAGCGCACGGCGTTGCCGCTGAGGTTCATATAGGTCGAAGGTTTCAGCAGCGTAAGAATGTGGCCTTTGAGTCGCATTTGGGTCACGAAGCCATATCGCTTGTCTTCAAAAACGAGATTGGACGCCTTGGCTAAGGCGTCCAATACTCTGAAACCTATGTTGTGCCGGGTGGCAGCATATTCGTCTCCGATGTTGCCCAGGCCTACAATCAGGTATTTCATGCTGTCTTGTCCTTGTTATTAGGCTTTGGCAGCGGCACCACGGGCGGCGCGGGTCAGTTTCACTGCGCATACCACGGCGTTCTTGGCGTTCATGATTTCGAGACCGTCGAAGTGCAGGTCGCCCACTTGCATGGTTTTGCCCAAACCGAGGTTGTCGACATTGATGACCATTTTCTCGGGAATGTCGGTGTAAATGGCTTTTACTTTGAGCTTTCTCATTTCGAGGCTCAGTTTACCACCGGCTTTCACACCTTCGGAGTGACCTTCGAGGGCAACGGGAACTTCCATTACCACGGGTTTCTTCTCGGTAACTTCGAGGAAGTCCATGTGGAGGATTCTCTCTTCTACCGGGTGGAATTGTATGTCTTTGACGACAGCCATCACTTTCTTTTCACCGATGGTGAGTTCGACTACGAAGATTTCGGGGGTGAAGACCAGTTTGCGAACGGCGTTGGTCGAAACGGCAAAGTCGGTAACGATGAGACCTTGGTTGTTGCCGATTTCTACGATTTTCTCGCCTTCTTTCAGCGTGCCGGTGTAGGGGAGGTTAAATACTTCTCCGCCATTGAGTACGGCAGGAATGAGGTCGTTTTTGCGCAAGGCTTTTACTGCCTTTTTGCCCAGGTCGGTTCTGGGGGTTCCTACTAATTGGAATGTTTTCATTTTGTTTGGTTTTTGTGTTACTCAAAATTAAGATTATCAGCTTCTTAATTTCCCATCGCACGGAATACTTAAAAAAGCACCGCAAAGGTAGGTGTTTTTTTTGGTATCTCCAACAGTTTTCTCGCTGAATATCGGCGATTTTCTTTATTTGCTCCCTTTGGGGGCGGAAGTGTGCCGTCTTGGTGCTCCTGCTTTTGCCGGCAGGAACGGGGTGTGGCAGCCCCGGTCGTCGGCGCGGATTGTCGCGTGGAAACCGATGCCCTTTTCTGCCCTGCCGAAAAACCGGAGACTTGCACGCCCGTGTGGTGGCTTTGTCAAAAAAACGAATGCGGATTTGGTGTTTACAATATAATCACTTACCTTTGCAACGCTTTTTTAGGGTCACGCATTCTGAAAGAGTGGCCGGTCGGGTAGCTCAGCTGGATAGAGCAACAGCCTTCTAAGCTGTGGGTCGAGGGTTCGAATCCCTCCTCGATCACCTCGAAAGGAGACAGCCAAGGGTTGTCTCCTTTTTTTGTTTTCTCATCTTTGACTTGTTTTTTGTGCGGGGTGGATTCCCGCCCCGGCTGCCGCCATGTCTGTGAATGGATAGGGTTTTATGATTCTTCTTGCCGGCTTTCTGTGTCGTATTTCTGAGGGAAGATTTGGCACATGTCGCATGGCCTTTTTCCCGGCGGGGGGTCACCTTGCGTCGGGCCAGTTCTGCAACACGTCGGTGAGCTCACCCAGGTCACCGATGATGTGGGGCGCCGTGCGGTGGGCATCGTTCTCGTCCCAGCCGCGTCCTTTGAGCCAAATCGGAGCGATGCCCAGCGAGAGAGCGGGAGCGATGTCGTTTTTGTAGCTGTCGCCCACGACGACAACCTCGGACGGGGCGAGATGCAAGGTGTCGAGTGCGAGTGCGAAGATGGCCGGGTCGGGTTTGCGCACGCCGACCCGGGCCGATTCGATGACCGCTTCGAAGCACTCGGTCAAGTTGAAACCGGCCAGTACCGCCTGCAAGTTGCCGTAGAAATTCGAGACCAGTGCCAGCCGGTAACCGGTTTGCAGTTTCCGCAGGAGTTCGGCTGCCCGGCGGGTGTTTTCAAGGACCGATTCGTAACAGTGCCGGGCGATGCCGGCGATGCGTGTGCGGGTCGTGGGCTCATCGGGTAGAAAACCGTGGGCGATGCCGTATGCACATTCGAGGTCGAGCTTTTTTTGCAACACGATGTCGAATGTGTCTTGGTCGGAGATGACGGGACGGGCGGCCAGTTGGCGTTCGCCTTGCACATACATCTCTCTGAATGCCGCCTCGTCGAGGGTAAAACCGGCATCGCGGTATGCCTCCTGCAATACGATGCCCCAGTGGGTGCCGTTGGTGTCGAGAGTCCCCCCGAAGTCGAAAAGAATCCCTTTGACGGTTGTGCCATTCATATCGTTTCTCCTTTTTCTATTTTGGCAATGAATTCCTTGCAAATGCGTTCGTGGCGCCAAATCATATACCCCAGTATGAGGTTCATGACCGTGAGTTCGAAAAGAAAATAGTAGAGCGGCTTGTTGAGCAGCATGACGGCAAAGAGGACAAAGATGCGGGTGTTGAAGGAGAGAATGTTGGTGTACTTCATCAGCGGCTTGCTCTTCTGCCGGAATGCCTCGCGCAACGGCAGGGGCCACTCGTCGCCGTAGCGGCTGTCGAGCAGCCGGCGGAGTCGTTGCAGGGCGGGGGTGGAACGCTCTTGTTCGCGGGTGTACCTCCAATAAGAAAGTGCCGAAAGTTTGGCAAAGAGATGGGGAAACCACGGCGTGTTGCGGTAGGTGACGGCGAGTTGGGTCGATTCGTCCCATTCGCTTTGCGCTTTCCCTTTGAGGATAAAGAGATGGAAGTTGCGGTAATAGTCGGCCATTGCCGCCTGTTTGGCGTGGAACACGCCGGTAATCACGCCCAGCAGCCAAGGAAAGATGCCCCAGTCTGTTACGACAGAGATGCGGTAGGCCACCGAGACGTATATGGCAATGAACCAGATGTCACCGCACATGCCGTCGAGGAAACGACCCAGTCGCGAGTATTGGCCGGTCATGCGGGCCAGCTGGCCGTCGGCGCTGTCGAGTGAGTTGGCCAGGACAATCAAGGCGATGGCCCACAGGGTGAGGGAGAGTGTTCCAAACCCCAGCAAGATGCCGCCGGCGGTTCCCAGAATGATGGCCACGATGGTTACCGCGTTGGGGACGATGCCCAGCCGGCGGCAAATCAGTGCCCACACATAGCCGATGGGGCGATAGAAAATCAGGTCGAACGTCTCTTCGGTATCGCGCGATTTCAGTGTCGATGCCAGTGAGGGGCGTTTCCGGGGAGAGGCCGGGGTTTTGGTTGGTTGGGCAGACATGTTAGCGAGTGAAATTTTTTATGATGGCCCGGCCGATGTGCGCTACCGCCTCGCGGAGGCAGGGCGAGAAACTCGGCCAGTCGTTTATGTCGACAAGATATACCGACCCGTCGGGTGAGACGATGGCGTCTCCGCCATAGATGCAGAGACCCAGGAGCCGCGCGGCATGGGAAGCGATGTCGCGCAACGCCTCTTCTTCAAACGGGATTCGGGTCGTCGTCCCGTTGATGCGTTCGTTGCCGAATTTGTCGAGGCCCTTGCTTGTGGGATAGCACCAGTAGAAAAACGGTTCACCCTCCACGCCGTAGAATTTTATGACATCGCCCGGCAGATGGCGGTTCACGATTACTTGGCCGATGCCTCGGGCGGCAAAGGAGGCGAGCAGGCGCCGGGCGTCGTCGGCGGTCGGGGCAAACCCGATGTCTTCGGGGTGTGTCGTGTGGGCGTCGCTTCGTTTCAGCCAGCACGACTCCATTCCCGTTTGGCGCAAACGCTCTTCGATGGAGCCGGTGGCGTCGATGATGAAACTGTCGGGATAAGGAATGCCGTTTTGCAGCAAGATGCTGGTGAGACGGTCGCGGCGGCAGTTCCTGATACTGGGTGTCGTGTTTATGACCGAGGCGTGGTTGTCTTCCAGCTCTTTGAGGCGGTCGAGCGTTTCACACCCTCGGGCCATGTGGAAGATGCACGGCCGGTCGTCACGGCTCGTCAGGAAAGACTCCTCGGTAAAAAGCTCGACCTGCCACCCTTCCTCTCGCAGGTATTCGGCTGTGAGGGCAAAAACGGCGGCATCGTGGCATTCACGATTGGGAGAGAATCGGCTTGCCCGGCTTATGCCGGCACAGGAAAGGTTCATGGCGTAGGACGTTTGTGGGTGAGGAGAAACGATTCGGCCTTGGTGATGTCGGCCGCATGGTCGATGTCGATGATGCAGGAAAAAGGGTGCGCTTTTACACGCAAACCGGCCGTGAGAAGCGCCCTTTGGAAGTTGCGCATACGTGACATGCCTGTTGCGATACCTTGCCGCAATACCGGCACCACCGCTTGGGTGAACGCATAGATGCCTCCCGAGACATAAAGACTGTTGCCGGTATGCGTGTCGTTGAATGCTCCGATGCGCATTTCTTCATCGGTCTCGACATAGAGGGGCTTTTCGTCGTCGATAAAGTCGGTTACGGCCATATAGGCGTCGAGCGACGTGTCGTTGCAAAAGGTGTCGATATACCGGGAAAATTCTTCTTCGTCGAAAACGGGGTCGACCGTTGTGAGGCAGAAACGGTCGGCGGTGATGCCTGCGGCCAGTTCGTGGAAACTGTGCATCGAACTGGGCGTGTTTTTTATGAGGAGGCGTATCGGATACCGGTCTTGGAGCCCCTCGACGTGGCGGCGCACTTCGTCGCGTTCTTCATTGATAATGATGTGTATGCGCGATGCCCCGTTTGCGGCGAATATTCGACACAGGCGGTCGAGCAGGGGCTCGCCGCATACCGGTACCAGCGGTTTGGGCCAAGCGACCCCTTCTTGGGCAAGACGCGACCCTTCTCCGGCAGCTATGATGGCATATTCCATTCTGTTGTTGTTCCCGATTTCTGTTTTGCCGACAAAACGTGTCAGGGATTATAATGATTGTTGTACAATGTATTTGAGGCCCTTCCCGATGAGTGACGTGGAGGGGCTCCGGTTATCGGCATACAAAATTAGATAAATTCGTCGGAATAATCCAATAAATTATTCAGATTGCCGAATTTGAGAACAAATCTCCGGCCAATAAAAAAAATAGGGTATATTTGTCCCTATTTCATCGGAATGTGGGAGAAACAGGCTCCGGCGCGAAAGCATTTGCGCTTTTGGCGTGCTGCACACGTTTTTGTTCCGAAAAGTTTATTATGCGGAGAATAGGGACTTTTGTCATTGCCATGCTTCTTGTGGCTCACGGCCTGCAAGCCGAGGGAATGCAAGGAAAGAGGTCGCGGCTGTCGTATGGAGCTTCGGCTGGCTGGGTCTATCTCCTGGGCGTAGATGAATACGCCCGTGAATTGATAAAATCGCCTCATGGAGCTGTGTATAATGTGTATGGAGCTTATCGGGCCTTGCCGTCAGACAGCAGCCGGTATGATATGGCGTTTGGCTATCCCACCATCAGGGGTGGGTTGATGCTGGTCGATTACAGCCGGGTGCGCCTGCACATGGACAATCGGCACACGCCTTATGATTCGGAGCTCGGTTACATGGTGGCGGCTTATGCCGCTTTCAAACGCGACGTGGTGCGCGCGTCGCGTTTTACGCTGGCTTATTCGTTTGAGAACGGATTGGGCTTTTGCACACGTCCCTACAATCCGGTCGACAATGTCGACAACGAGATAATCGGTTCGCCGTTGTCGATATATTTCGGCTTTGGCGTGCAGGCGCGGTTGCGGGTGGCGTCGTCGTGTGAAGTCTTTGTCGAGGGGGAGTTCAAGCATTTCTCCAATGGCGCGCTGGACCGTCCCAACAAGGGTGCCAATACGGTGGGCCTGTCGGCCGGCGTGCGTTATTATCCGGCTGGCGACCAGTCGAAATTGCCGGTTCTGAACAAAGCTAAAAGAGCTTACGAGAAAAATTTTTATTGTGACCTTTCGGTCGGTTGGGCGGCCAAGTCGTTTCTCGACGAGTGGTTCCTGTATTACTATTTGCTTTCGTCCGAAGATGCTCGTTACCGAACGGCCGATTATCCGATATATTCGGCCCTGTCCGTGTCAGTGGCACCCATGTTTCGCTATCGCTTGAAGTTTGCTTCGGGCATCGGCGTCGACTATATGTATGTGCCCTATGCCGAGCAACTTAAAAGGATAAACGAGGAAAAGTCGATGCCGGGTCTGTTGTATAGTCCCCATTCCTTGGGCGTTTCGCTGCGGCATGAGGTATTTTACAAGCATCTTTCACTCTATTTCAGTTTGGGGTATTATCTGTTCCGTCAGATGGGAAAAGTCCCCGACGACCTGGACGAGTCGCGGTATGGCATGACCGAGAAAGAGACCTCTTATTATGAGACCTTGGGTTTGCGATTCTATATACCCCGGCTCGAATGGCTCTATATAGGATATCATGTAAAAGCCCATCTTTCAAAAGCCGACTGCATGGTCCTGAATGTGGGGGTTCGATTGGGGAAAATGAAGAATTGGCGTTAATATCCTTTCTGTTTTTGGAGGAGGGCGAACAAAGCTGTTGAAAAATATGTTTTGTAGATATTGGTCGTTTTGTCGCAGCCGCTGCTCGTTTTATCGCAATGTATCGGGTATTCTCTTTAAGCCTCAGAAAAGAAATGCATAAAACTCTTTTTTTGCAAAAAAAGAGCTATCTTTGCCTCGCAATTATTTGCGGGAAAAAATAGAAAAAAGAAAAAGTATATTTATAAGAAAATGGAAAAAATGAATGTAAAACCGGCAGACGGTAAATTGGGCGTTTTGTGTGTAGGCTTGGGCGCTGTTGCCACAACGTTTATCACAGGAGTGTTGATGGTTCGTAAAGGTTTGGCAAAACCCGTTGGATCGATGACCCAATATGATAAAATCCGTGTAGGTCGCGGTGCCGAGAAAAAGTATCTTCATTATAATGAAATTGTGCCTATGGCACAGTTGTCCGACATTGTTTTCGGTGCTTGGGACGTATATCCCGCCAATGCCTATGAGTCGGCCATCAATGCCGAGGTGTTGAAAGAAAAAGACATCAATCCGGTAAAAGACGAGTTGGAAAAAATCGTCCCGATGAAAGCTGCTTTCGATCGCGATTATGCAAAACGTCTCGATGGTAACAATGTGAAAAATTGTGCTACCCGTTGGGAAATGGTAGAACAGTTGCGTGAAGACATTCGCAAATTCAAGGCCGAAAACAACTGCTCGCGTATTGTCGTGCTGTGGGCCGCTTCGACCGAGATTTATGTGCCTTATGATGAGAACGTGCATGATACCTTGGCTCATCTCGAAAAAGCCATGAAAGACGATGACCGCAAACACATTGCACCCTCGATGTGCTATGCCTATGCCGCTTTGGCCGAAGGTGCTCCCTTCATCATGGGTGCTCCCAACACGACGGTCGATATTCCTGCCATGTGGGAGATGGCCGAGAAGACCAAGATGCCCATTGCAGGTAAAGACTTCAAGACGGGGCAGACCCTTGTAAAATCGGGATTTGCTCCCATCATCGGCACCCGTTGCCTCGGCCTCTCGGGTTGGTTCTCGACCAACATTCTCGGCAACCGCGACGGTCTCGTGCTCGATGAGCCGGCCAACTTCCACACCAAGGAGGTGAGCAAGCTCTCTACCCTTGAATCGATTCTCGTTCCCGAAAATCAGCCCGACCTCTATACCGATTATTATCACAAGGTGCGTATCAACTACTATCCTCCGCGCAACGACAACAAGGAGGGTTGGGACAATATCGACATCTTCGGTTGGATGGGCTATCCCATGCAGATAAAAATCAATTTCCTTTGCCGTGACTCCATCTTGGCTGCTCCCCTCTGCCTCGACCTCGTCTTGTTGAGCGACCTTGCTGCTCGTGCCGGCCGTTACGGAACGCAACGTTTCCTGAGCTTCTTCCTCAAAAGCCCGATGCACGACTATACGCAGGGTGAGGTTCCTGTCAATCACCTCTTCCAGCAATATGTCATGCTCAAAAATGCCCTTCGCGAAATGGGCGGTTACGAGGCTGACGAAGAAATCGATTGATTCCGAGCATACATTATTATATAATGGCAAGGGTTGCCCTTTGGGGGGCAACCCTTGCTTTTTGCGGGTATCTTCATCGGCTGCCGGTAAGCACGGAAGTCCGCCGGGAAGGTTGTCGACCCTTTCCGTCGCATCTTGGAACGGGAGAATTGTCGCTGCGTTCCGGCCTGCGTAAAGAAAAAACGGCATCGAAAACCCGTGACAAGCACGTCGAATGCAAAAACCATGTATCTTCGCAGTTGTTGTTTTTGTATATGGAAATACCGTTTCGCCCCATCACGCTCGATGCCCGTTCCGAAATCATGCGTTATACGCTTTCGGGCCCTTATCGTAATTGCGACTTCGCTTTTGCCAACATGTACAGTTGGCAGTTCCTTTACCGAAGCGAGTATGCCGTCGTTGAGGATACCTTGTTCATTCGCTTCTATCTCGACGGTCGTCGGCCGGCCTACATGATTCCCCGTGGCTCCCGGCCCATGCGGGAGAGTATCGCTTTGTTGCGAGCCGATGCTTCGGCATTGGGGCATACGTTGTGCCTGTTGGGCATTTCAGAAGAAGGCCGTGCGGCCATAGACGATGCCTGTCCCGGGGAATTCCGTTTTGTGGTCGAGCGCGATTATGCCGATTATATTTATTTGCGGGAGGAACTGGCCACGCTTTCGGGAAAACGTTTCCAGCCTAAACGCAACCACATCAACCAGTTTCTCAAAAAATATCCCGATTACCGCTATTTGCCTTTGACGAGCGAGCTTGTCGCGGAATGTCTGCGTTTTGAAGACGAGTGGTTGGCAAGTCAGTCCGGCTCGGGCGAAGACCTTTCGTTCGAACGTCAGGCAATAACCCGGGCTTTGACCCGTTTCGACGACTTGGAACTTTCCGGCGGAACGCTTTGGGTGGGTGGCCGCTTGGTGGCTTTCACCTACGGCTCCCCCATTACCGACGATACTTTCGGCGTGCATGTCGAAAAGGCCGACGCTTCGTTCGAGGGCGCTTATGCCATGATCAATCGCGAGTTTGCCCGTACTTTACCGGCCGCCTATCGTTATGTCAATCGCGAGGAAGACCTTGGCATTCCCGGTTTGCGTCAAGCCAAGCTCTCATACCACCCCTTCCGTCTGCAAGAGAAGATGGCTGCCATCTGTTGGCATGCCCGACAAGGAACTCCGCCCGAGGCACTCCCCCTCGAAGCGCGGGTGGCCGATGGCTCTGCTCCGCTGTCGTTGCGCCGGGCTACCGATGCCGACCGCCCGGCGGTAATGGATTTGTGGCAGACCTGTTTTCACGACGACCCCCGTTTCCTCCGACTCTTCTTCGACAGGAAGTTCTCGCCCGACAGGAGCTACCTTGTCGTGCGAGGAGACAAGCTCTGTTCGGCATTGCATCATCTGCCCTATATGCTCTCCTTGTGGGGTGGGGAAGAACCGCTCTCTTATTGGGCCGGCTTGTCGACCGTCCCCGGGGAACGCGGCCGAGGTCTCATGGCGACCCTCATGACCCATGCCTTTTCGTTGTTGGGGCGGCGCGGCTTCCCGCTGGTCGCACTCATTCCGGCCGAGGCGTCGTTATATGATTACTATGCGCGGTTTGGTTTTGAGACGACGTTTTTCCGCCGGCATTATCGTTATGTGGTGGGAGGGGAGCTCTCCTGCAACGGATCCGGGCTCACGGCCGTCGGCCATGACATGGCGCAGTTGAGCCGTGATTGGGCTTGCCTCACGGCAGCCATTCCCTGCCGGGTGCTGCACGATGCCGACGATTTTGCCGTGATTTGTGCCGATGCCCGCTTGGCCGGCGGAGAGGTGTGGCAGGCCCGGCGACCCGATGCGACCCTTTGTGCCCTTGCCGTTGCCGTCCCGCGTGATGCGGCCTTGCATTTGCTCGAAGTGTGTGCACTCGACGCTCCTTCGCTGGCACAAATGCTCATGGCTCTCGCTGCCCGGTACGGCGTGCGGGAAATCTCGTTTTCCCAGCCCGAAGGCGCGGGCGTTGAGGATTCCCTTGCCGGCCTGCTTCCCGGGCTCGTGTGTGAATCGGCCGGGAAATGTCCGTCGGGCATGGTGCGCATAGTCGATGCCGGACGATTGCTCGGCTCTTATGCCACGGCCTGTCCCGGGCGCTCTTTCACCCTCAGGTTGCATGACGAGCTTTTGCCCTCGAACGCCGGGGTCTATACCATAAAAGAGGGGCGCTCTTGCAAGCAGCCCCTCTCTGTGGCACGGGATACCGTGTGTGATTATAATTTCGACATTTGGGCCTTCACCCGATGGTTGTTGGTCGAAGGCGTCACGCCGGCACCTTATCTGTCGCTGATGCTCAGCGAATAGAAAATTATTGTTTCTTCTTCCGGTCATGGGGGCCTTCAATGCGTCCCGATACCTCGGGGCGTATCAATGCCCTGATGACGAGCCATATTCCTGCAATGACGAATGGTATGCTCAACCATTGGCCCATGTTGAGGACCATGTCGGCCTCGAAGGCTTCCTGGTCGTTCTTTACAAACTCGATGAAGAAGCGGCTGAGGAAGACGCCGATGAAGAATATGCCCAGTATCAGCCCCGGACGGTCACCGGCACGGCGTTTCCAGTAGAGATACATAAGCAATCCGAAAATGGCGAGATAGCACAGCGCCTCGTATATCTGCGTCGGGTGCGACGGGTCGGTGAAGACCGGTTGTGCGCCGTAAGTGTGCCAGGCTCCCACGTTCTCGATAAAGCGGAAACCCCAGGGCAGGTCGGTTACATGACCGTAGATTTCATGGTTCATGAGGTTGCCCATGCGTATGAGGGCACCCACCAGGGCGGTGGGTATGGCCAAGCGGTCTACGGCCCAGAGC
>UQOX01000008.1 GCA_900542765.1 uncultured Porphyromonadaceae bacterium
CCGACCTCGAATCGTATGACCCGGCCAAGGACCAAAGCATCAAGAACTCTTTGGACCAAGCCGAAGCCTCAGACGGTATCAACTCTACGCGTGTGGAACTTTCGCCGTTGCATGCCGATGCCGACAATTCCGACAACACGACCTGGAAGTTTGTCGATACCGACATCACCATCACCAACAACAGCTCGAAGAGCTATGCTTCGGTCGATCGTTTTGGTGACCCCACCGGAACGGGAGACACTTGTGAAATATCGTTCTTGAAGATGTCGAAAGACGTGCTCTTCAAAATCAACATTCCCGACGGGCAAGTAGCCGTTCGCATCGAGTTTTGGGGCCTTTCCAACAGTAGCGCCGCCAACTGGGCCTACCTTTGCTACCTGGCCAATCCGGCATTGCCTACGCCGATTGTAGCCGTAGAAGGAGGGCAGACCGTCGATGGCATCACCGGTCGGGACATCATGGACAATGAAGCCATCAAGGCTTTGGCCTATCCGTTCAGCCCGTCGCCCGTCCAGGCCGAGACGAAACCCGTGGCCGTGATAGAAGATCCCCTGGGTTGGTATTCCGAACTCTCGTTCCTGTATGACGGAAACAACCAAGTGGGCGCCAACATCGTCGTGTATACCGTTGCCGAAGCCGACCTCGAATCGTATGACCCGGCCAAGGACCAAAGCATCAAGAACTCTTTGGATCAACCCGAATCTTCCTCTGTCATCGAAGTGGAGAGCGATCCCACCGTTCCGACAATCGATTACAATGCCCCGATGTATAATATCCTGGGACAACCCGTAACGAAAGATTATAAAGGGGTCATTATTCAGAAGGGTCATAAATTTATCCTCAAATAAAACATCTCTTTATCCGTTAAAAGGGCGGTTTTGACAACCGCCCTTTTAACGGAGTTTTGACAGACAACGTCTGCCGATAACCCGATTTCATACCAAAAAACACACATACATGATGAAGCTAATAACTAAGACATTAACGGTATTCTTGTTGAGCCTGATATGTGTCGCCGTCGATGCTCAACAGCGAGTGACCGGTAGTGTTGCCGACCGTCAAGGAGAGCCGTTACCGGGTGTGTCGATTTCGTTGGACGGAAAAGCTGTGACCATTACCGATGCCAATGGTATTTTTTCTTTGGAAAATGTAAAGCCGACATCAACCATTTCAGCCTATTTTTTGGGATTTAAGAGACAAACCGTGACCGTAGGCAACCAGACAAATCTGAAATTTGTTTTGGAAGAAGATGCCGAGCAACTCGATGATGTTGTCGTTATCGGTTATGGTACGATGAAAAAGAACGACCTTACCGGTTCGGTATCATCGGTTACCCCGAATGAAATCATACAGAGAGGTACCCCCGAGGTATTAGGCGCCATACAAGGTTCTGTTCCCGGCGTGAATATTACTCAAAACAGCAGCCGTGCCGGAGGTGGTTTCGATATAGACATTCGCGGACGTTCGTCCATCAACGGAAGTACGACACCGTTGTATATCGTCGACGGAGTGGAATGTTCCGACATCAACTGGCTCAATCAACACGATATCGAACGCATCGATATTCTTAAAGATGCCTCCTCTACGGCCATTTACGGTTCACGGGCTACGGCAGGTGTCGTGTTGGTGACCACAAAGAGCGGCGGCGGATTGTCGAAGAGTGTCGCCAAACCGACCATATCTTACGATGGCTACTACGGCGTCTCCACGCCGGCGCGTATGCCCGATTTTCAAACAGCCGACGAATTTTATACCTATCGTTTCAGAGAGTTCCTCTCTCCTGTCGGTGGCACGGGAAATACTTCACAGCCTATCTATACCATGAACAGCAGTTTCGGGCAGATGGCGTTGCAATATGAAGCCGGCAAGAATGAATATGCCATGAAAGATATGCTGGCCAGCGGCCGTACCTTTGATTGGCCCAATTTCATCACCAACAACGGTAGCCAGCAAAATCATTATATCAGTGTCAGTGGGGCTTCGGAGAAGGTAAGCTACCACATGGGTATAGGTTACAACAGAAACAAGGGTCTTTACGAAGGCGATGATGAGCGTAAATTCAATTTCAAAGGAAGTCTCGATGCACAAATATCAAGAGTCGTCAGTGCCGGATTTACGGTAAACCTGGCGAAAATCGATAACGAATATGGCTCCGATACCGGTGTGCAAGAGGCTTATCGCATGAATCCTTTTATTTTCCCCTATGATGATGAAACCGGCGAATTGTTGACGCAACCTGGAGCCCATAAATATTTGGGTACGAGTGCGACCGGTTATCAGTTTACCAGTTCATACAACCCGTTGCTCTATTGGGAAAATGAAGAAAAGGCCGGCGAGGAGTGGACTTTGCTGGGCAATTTCTACATCAACCTGAAACCGATTGACGGGCTCAATTTCAAAACCTCTTTCTCGCCTATTTATTCGGCCTCGCGAGAGGGCTTCTATCGTGGAACCCTTGTGGGAGATGCCGAGAACCAGGCCACCTTATCCACGGCCAGCGGCCTCTCTTATACATGGGACAATACTTTGACATGGGATTATAGCATAAATGACCGCCATGAACTCAACGTGATGGGCTTGGCCTCTCTCATGTCGGGCAAGACCGAAACGGAATATATCGAGTCGGCCGGCGTGCGTGAAGGTACCTTGTGGTATGCACTCAACACCGGATTGATAAACCAGACGGGTTCGTCGAACACTTACACCGAAAACAGCATGGTATCGTTTGCATTGCGCGCCAACTATACCCTCTTCTATTGTTATATGCTCACGGCCACGGTACGTTGGGACGCCTCCTCGAAGTTCGCAAAAAATTACCGTTGGGGAGCTTTCCCGTCGGTGGCCTTTGCTTGGCGCATCTCCGATGAGCCTTGGATGAAACGCACTTCCCATTGGTTGAGCAACCTCAAACTCCGTCTCTCCTACGGTGTGACCGGAAACAATCGGGGCGCCGGTGATTACGCGACACAAGTTACCATTGCTTCGACCGAATACTATCCTTTGGGCGGAACCTACATCTCGGGTACATCGCCGAGCGGTATTGTCAACAGCCAACTCCAATGGGAGAAATCTCATGAAGTCAATGTCGGTTTGGACTTCGGTTTCCTCAATGGCCGCATTCATGGTTCTGTCGATTGGTATGACAAGCGTTCGAAAGACCTGCTCTATGACGTAGACCTTCCTTTGCTCACCGGCGGGCAGTCGATGACGACCAATGTCGGTTCGGTAAAGAATACCGGTGTGGAAATCGCTTTGACCACGGTAAACGTCTCGACCAAGGACTGGCGTTGGGAAACGACGTTCTCATTTACGCACAATAAAAATGAAGTCCTTGAAATCAATGGTCTTGGAACCGACCTCGTGCCCACGGGCATGACCGGCGGTCTCTTTATCGGCTATCCGGTGGAAAATGTCTATGCCTATGTATGGGACGGAATCGTTACCGACCAAATGATGACCGTGCCCAATACTCAGGCCGCAAGAAACTTCGGATTTGTTCCCGGGCAGCAAGTGCGTTCTTGTGATTATTACTATACCATCTACGGGTGGCAGGAAGGCATGCCTATCATCAAGGACTTGAATGGCGACGGTGCCATAGACGGAACCAACGACCGAAAGATATATAAGTCTTCGCCCGATTTCGTAGGCAGCTTCACCAGTAACCTCTCTTACAAGAATTGGGACCTTTCGCTATCGGTCTATGCAAAAATCGGTTATACGGTCAGCTCTGCATTCTATGGGCAGTATTATGACCTGACCGACCGCGGACGCATGCGTTTGAATGCCGATTGGTATGTGCCGGCCGGAACCTTGTTGGATTGCGACGGAATCAATGACGATGGAACATTCATCAACCCCGTTTATCAAGAAACGACACACTACGGCGATTATCCCTTTACGACCAATTCCCTGACTTATCAAGAGGAGTGGTTGGGCAATGCCAATACCATCGTCGATGCCTCCTATGTGAAAATCAAGCACATCTCCCTCGGATATACTTTCCCCCAAAAATGGGTCAACAAGTTCAAATGTCAGAATTTGAGGCTTTATGCAACCGTGACAAACCCGTTTGTCTTTACCAGTTACAAAGGATTCGATCCCGAGTGGGCGGGCGGAGATTTGAAAAACGACGGACCGAGCACGATAACCTATCAATTTGGCGCAAGTATAACGTTCTAATACCAAACCTCTTAAATTCTTAGAAGATGAAAAATATTATCTATATTGCAGCATTTGTAATAACAGGTGCACTGCTTTTCAGTAGTTGCGATGACTTTTTGGAAGCCGAGAATAAGAGCGCAGGTGGTACATTGGCCGAAGATTATTACTCTACCGATGCCGGTTTGCAGACTTTTTTGGCATCGGCCTATGCCGGGTTGAAACCCATGGCTACCAATGTCGAGATTAATGAATGGGGAACCGACCTTTATGTCGCTGTCCGTTCCAAGGATCCCGGCATGTTCCATCGGTACACCCTCTCGGCCGAGAACTCCACGGTAGAGGACCTCTATAAAAATATCTACGCCATGATAAACGATGCCAACGGTGTGCTCAAATACGGAGGCGACAACGGGACGTATGCTCCCGAAGCCAAATTCCTGCGTTGTTATGGCTATTATCTGTTGACCCAACATTTTGGCGGCGTCCCTTATGTGACCCAATACATCGATAATGACGAACGCAATTATCCGCGTGCTGATTTAAGTACCGTTTATGCGAATATCATTGCCGAGTTGGAAAGCATTGCCGAGTCGCCCAACCTGCCCGACAACGGCCTGGGTGCCAACTTGGGCCGGGCAAGCAAACGCGCCGTGGCGGCTCTTTTGGCAAAAGTGTATCTGGCTGCCGGTTGGGATATACACACCAAGCTTCTCGATGAGACGGCCGGCACCTATACGGTTACCTCGACCGCCTATTTCGAAAAGGCGCTTGCTTGGGCCGAAAAAGCCATCAACGGTCAGGGTCTGACCATGTCGTTCCATGACAAGTGGTGGCCGTTCAACGAAAACAACGAGGAAGAAATATTCTCGGTGCAATACCAGCGTGAGGGCTATCCCGGCGACATATATGCCGGCGGGCACAATTTGCAAGGCTCTTACGGGCACCTTTACGGCAATCCCGTTGAAAGCGGTTTGAAAGCCTGCGGTTCTCAGCTTTGTCCGTCGACAAAGGCCATCTACCTTTGGGACGAGGGCGATGAACGTTGGGAAGGGACGTTCATGCAAATCATGTATAACTCGGCAATCGGCGACGATGGCCTTCCCGGTTGGGGCGATGAGGGTTATATGGCATACTACAACAATGCCGACAACAGCAACCTCAAAATCGCATTCGGCTATTTTCCCTACTATACCAGCCAAGCCGAGCTTGAAACATGGATTACGGACAACACCCAGCGTTTTGCCAACACCGATGCCGACAAACTGGCCACCAAGCAGTCGAAATTTTACATCATTGCCGACCCGATGGTTATCATCACCTTGGGTACCGACGGAAAAATCGCCAGCCGTCAGACATTGGAATACCACAGTGCGGGAAGACTTGCCCAAGCCGGCGTGACGGTGAGAAAGTATGATGACCCCAATACCGAACAAGACAAGAGTTGCACTTACAGCGATTATCGCGACATATTGCTTTTGCATTTGAGCGACATCTATCTGGTGGCCGCCGAAGCCGCTCTCATGGCGGGCGACGAAACAACGGCTCTCTCTTATGTGAACGATGTGCGGGGTCGCGCCAAAGCCAAGACATTGTCGTCGTTTGCTGCCTACGAAGCCAATTACACGACCCCGGTGACGTATGGGGAGAATACGCCGCTCGACGTTATCCTCGATGAGCGTGCCCGGGAACTCTTTGGCGAAAACGCCAGCCGTTGGATCGACTTGCGACGCACCAAACAGTTGGTTCGGTACAATATCGCCTACAATACATATATATCGTCCGCGGCCGACATGTCGAACAACAAAGGAGAAGTGAAATGGTATCGTCCCATACCGCAAGCCGAAATCGATACCAATATGGGCATCAACCAGGAGAATCAGAATCCGGGCTATTAATCCTTTGTAAAGCGGAGATGATCATAAACCTATAAAAGTTGACAATAATGAAACATGCAATAATCTCTTTGGTTTCCCTCCTTGCGTTGAGTTGCGCTTTCTTTGCGTGCAATGACGACGATGACAATGCGGTGTATGTCAATCCCGTAACACCCGAAACGGTTGCTGCCGGCACCTATGAGGGAGAATGGGAACGTTTGTCGATTTCCGATTCCACCCTCGAAACAGGCGCGGGGTATATCGTTATACTTTCCGATACGGCCGATGTTGTTACCGCGCGATTTGTCAGTGAGTCATTCAGTCTCGACAAGCAAGCCATAGCCAATATCACCTATGCCGGCGAACGTTTCTATTATTTCAATTATTCCACGACAACCGACCTGGGGGTGGAATTTGCGGGAATAATCGATGAAAACCAAGTCAATCAGGTCTCGTTTACAATCAAACAGGCCGACGGACGCAAAATCAAGGAATTCAAATACGCTTTCAAAGGCGCAAAAACTCTAGGAGCAACAGTCCCCGGAGGAGAATAGGGACGCAAACATGGAAACGGATCCCATTTTTTCTCGATAAACTTTTCGTGTGCTGGAGCGGCATGTCAAAAATGTTTGACATGCCGCTCTGTTTTTCGGGGTTTTATTTATATCTTTGCTCATAGTATTAGTTAACCAATAAATTTATCGAACACTTACCATGAAAAAAGTTACCTTCCTATGGGCTCTTGTGTTGAGTCTGTTTGTATCTGTTTCAGCCTATGCCGAAGGGCTTTTGGCCTTTCCCGGAGCCGAAGGGTTCGGCCGCTTTGCTACGGGCGGACGAGGTGGAACCATCTACCATGTAACCAATCTCAACGACAGCGGCACAGGCTCTTTGCGCGATGCCGTCAGCAAGTCCAACCGCATTATCGTCTTTGACGTCTCGGGCGTCATTCATTTGCAGTCGGCTCTTGTCTTCTCGTCGAACCTTACTATTTTGGGACAGACCGCTCCCGGCGAAGGCGTGCAGGTATATGGCGAACGGGTCTCGTTCTCGGGTGCCGACAATATCATTGTGCGCTATATGCGTTTCCGCATGGGCGTCGGCGGTTCCAGCGGCAAAGATGCCTGTGGTGTCTCCAACGGACAGAACATGATTTTCGACCACCTTTCGGTGCTCTGGGGGCGCGATGAGTGCTTTTCGATAAGTTGGGACAACAAAGGTACGATGCCGGGCGACATCACGATACAGAACTCCATCATCGGCCAAGGTCTGCAATCGCACTCCTGCGGCGGACTGATACAGACCGAAGGCGGCGTTACCCTCTACCGTAATCTCTATATCGAAAACAAGACCCGTAACCCCAAAGTCAAAGGTCTCAACCAGTTTGTCAACAATGTCGTTTATAACTGGGGTGGTGGCGGTTGCTACATCATGGGCGACAGCGAAGGACCCTCTTGGGCACATATCGAGAACAACTATTTCATGAAAGGCCCGTGGAACGGAACCGCTCCGTTTACCCGCGGTAACTCCAACTTCAAATATTATGCGGCCGGTAACTACTACGATACCGACAAAGATGGCGTGGCCAACGGCCGTGAAGTGACCGAGGCTGAATATACATCGTCGGGTAGCTCGCGTGTATATGACTTGGAAACGTTCGACGGCATCACTACCCGTCCCAAGGCACACCCGACGATTGTCGGCATGATGACGGCCGAGGAGGCGCTCCATTGGATTATCGACAGCGTAGGGCCTTGCTTGCCGGTGCGTGATGAGGTCGACCAATATTTGATAGACGAACTCTCGTCGTTCGGCACGAAAGGTTCGACCAACGGTATCAGCTCCGAGAAAGAACTGCCCCATGTGGGTACCGGCACGCTCTATGGCGGTTACAAACCGCTCGACAGCGACGGCGACGGTATTCCCGACGAGTGGGAAGCGGCCAACGGCTTGAATCCGAACGATGCCAGTGATGCCGCTGCCATTGCGGCCAACGGATATGCCAATATCGAGAATTACTCTTTCTCCATCACTTCGGCTTATCCTTATATCAAATCGCCGTCCGGCCTGAAAGTTACCGAACAAAAGAAAGAGTCGATTTCTCTTTCCTGGGCCGACAATGCCGAGAACGAAAGTGGTTTTATTGTCGAAATATCGACCGACAACAAATCCTTTACCGAGGCCGGCCGGGTAGGAGCCGATGTGACTACATACACGGCCACGGGGCTTACTCCCGAAACCGTTTACTATTTTCGCGTGCGGGCATATAATGAAGAGGGGATAGAGTCGCCCTATTCGTCGACGCTGACGACCGAAACCATCGGCGACCCTTCGGCGCCCAAACTCTCTGTCAATCCGACTCCGGCCGTTGATGCCGAGGTGGGCGAAGCCAATGCGGTGGTCTTTTCCTGGGAAAATGCCACAAAACCCTATTATGGTCAAGTAACCTATGCCGTTTATGCCGGTACCTCGGCCGATAACCTGCAATCGTTGGCAACCGGCCTCACGTCGACGACATATAATTATGGACGTGTCGTAGCGGGTACCACTTACTATTGGCGGGTCGATGCCACAAATGATGAGGGCACGACAACCGGTACGGTGTGGACGTTTAAGGCTGTCGAGGGTGGCATCTTGTTTTATACCGATTTCAATACACAACCCGAGGCTTGGAAAAACGCCTATGGTTCCATATCCGATAACACGAATATTATCAACGGGAAAAATACGACAAAAACCATTGGCGATATGAAGTTCGGTTCGGGCAGCAACACCATTCGCGTCGTGGCCATGAGTGCGGCTAACAATTCGGCCGACATGACCAAAGATTACGGCCCGGCCACCGAAGCCGATGCCGGAGCCACCGACCGCTGTGTCCAGTTTTATTCCACTTCATCGGGAGGTTACCTGCAATTACCCCGGGTCAGTGGTCCTTGCATCATAACGATATGGGCGGGAAATCCCGAAACGAAGTCGAAAACGTTCAAGCTCAATACCATTGTCGATGGTGTGGAAAGCAATGTGGCATCGTTCACGCTTGGAAACAAAAAGAGAATATATAAGTTCCAATATATCCACATGGACGATTCCGAAGTGACGTTCAAAATCGATGCCAATGCCATAAAGTTCAACATCAACGACATTCTCATCGAGCAGTATGTGCCCGAAGTGGTTACCGACCCCATTGCCGTTGAGGCTTGGCCCGACACCGCGGCCATCAGCTATGCCGACGGAGCCATGACGTTTACCTTCAATCAGGTAGTGGTATATCATGGTGGAGCCGTTTTCAGTGGTGAGCAATACGAGAATGTAGAGGTGTCGGCTTCGGGAACTTCGTTGACCCTCAAATATTCGGCTTTGGACGTCAATACGTCGTATGTGCTTTCTTTCCCCGAAGGCGCTCTGACCGATTATGCCGGTGAGAAGACGTTTACGGGCGAGCTCTCTTTCTCTACCTGTGACTTCCCGGCCGCCAAGTCCGAGGGTGAAACCCACTATGGCAAGGCTGCCGCCTCATTGCCGCTCGATTTTGCCCCCTTCACGCAGGTGGCTCCTTTCGAGACCGTAGGCGGTTTGGTGCAGACGGCGCAGAATGATTATCCCCACTGGGTGCAGGCCACGGGCGAGATAGGCGAAAATGTCGCTGTGATGAATAAGACGTCGGACAAAATCATGACCTATTTCGACGGCCGTTCGGCAGCGTTCGACCTGAATGTCGAGTATTCGGGCGGAGGCAATGTCGAATTTAAGATACAGGAATCGCGCAACTGCGACATCGCTCCCGGTTGGCGCACCATTCGCATTCTCACAGCCGATGATTTCCCCTTCGACGGACAGTTGTTGCTCAATGCCGAGACACGTTTCGTGAAGATTTCGGCACCGACGCTCACCTCGGGTGAATTGACCGTGCGCCGTTTCAGAATTGCCGATTCCGAAGGACGTTTCGACCTGAGTGGCGGTGTTCCTGCGACCGAGCAGCAGAAGTCGGCGATTGTCGTGGCCGTGAGTCAAGGTACCGTGACCCTCAGCGGCTTGAATGCCGGCGCTCAAATCGAAGTATTCTCGTTGGCAGGTGTCGCCGTCTACAACGCGGTTTCTGCTGGGACGACACACAGTTTTGAATTGCCTTCGGGCTATTATATCATACGCGTCGACAGAGAGACCACACTCGATTTGGTGCTCTGATTCCTGCGGTGAGTCCATTATCAAGAAAGCGCTTTGGCGAAAAATCGCCAAAGCGCTTTCTTTTATTGCCGGTGGGGGAAAGTTTAGAGTGCCTTCTCGGCCGTTGTGGCATAAAGACCTATGGCCGAGCCGGTAAACCCTCCCGCATATTGGGTGGTGATGATGTGACCCTCTTGCGGGGTACCCAAGGTGGCCCATTTCTTTCCGTTGCGGGAGTAGGCAAATGTGTAGGACGCACCGTGGCATTCGATTCTCAACCAGATTTTTCCCTTCTGCCATTTGCGGTTGAGCGGTTGTCTCGCCACCACTTGGGAGCCCTCTTTGTCGCTGCGTATCACGACCAGTTCACAATCACCTTTGCGGGTCATGCCCTTGCCCAGGATATAGTGCCCTTTCTCGTCCTGGAAAACGGCTATGCCGGCCAGTTCGCCTGCATTTTGAGGCGTGAAGTCGACGCAGGTCGATGCCGTGTAATGGGCATGCTGGGCCCAACGGCAGAGGAATGACGGCTGTTTTTTGTCGGTCAGGGCGATGGGGCGGGGGGTAAGGCGCATTGTCCCGCCGGTTTGTTCCCACCAAGTCGTTTGCGGGGTGCGCAGGGTAATCCATTTCATGTCGATGGACTCGGAGTCGAAATCGTCGGTATAAGAGAAATTCCCCGTCAGCAGCCGGCCTTTCCCTTCGTTCTGTTTCTCTCCGATGGTGGGGACACGTTCACCCTTCGGCAGAATGATCGGTTGCTCGTCGTTCCATTCGACCGGGAGCAGGAAGGTGTTGCGGCCGGTGTTGTCGCGATACCGGTCATAGGGGAGTACGCCGAGAAATACGGCCCACCATTCACCGTCGGGAGTCTCCACCAGGTCGGCATGTCCGGTGCAGGTGATGGGGAACGTCCGGTCATCGGGCAGGTCGCGCTGGGTGAGAATGGGATTGACGGGGCAGGGGGTAAAAGGCCCAGTGGGTCTGTCCGATGAGAATATCACCTCGGAATGTTGGGGGCCGGTACCTCCCTCGGCGGCCATCAGATAATAGGTGTCGCCGATGTGGTAGAGGTGGGGGCCTTCGATCCAGATGGGGCGCTCTTCGGGGTGCACCCCTTTGTCGACGAGTACCGTGGCCGGGCCGCAGACCTTGTCGGTCGCGGTGTCGTACTCGCGAATCCAGATGGCGCAGTGCCCGTCATACTCGGGCGGATAGGCCGGGCTCTGGTTGTTGACGATGTAACATTTCCCGTCGGTGTCGAAAAGGAAAGAGGGGTCGATGCCGCCCACTTCGCGAATGCGTATCGGGTCGCTCCACCCTTGGGCCGGGTCTTTTGTCTTGACGACGATATTCCCTTTCCCCCCGATGTCGGTAACAATCAGGTAGAAGGTGTCGTTGTGCGGGTTGTATTTGATGTCGGGGGCATAGATGCCGGCATTGGTACCCATGCCGTCCTTGATGTTGAGTTGCGACGGCCGGTCGAGGGCGTAGCCTATTTGTTCCCAGCTCACCAAGTCGGTACTGTGCCATACGGGAATGCCGGGGTAGTAACAGAATGAACTGTTTACCATGTAGTAGTCGTTCCCCTTGCGGCAAATGCTCGGGTCGGGATAGGTGCCGGCAAGTATGGGATTGATGTAGTGGTGTCGCGGGTCAAACTCCGCGGGCAAGGCGTAATAGGGGTCGTTGCCTGTGTAGGTAAAGTTCCCGAATCGCGCCTGTTGCGGCGATTTTGCCTCTTCGGCCGATAAAGTTCCCCACGCGGCAGTTGCCAGGAGCGTCGATAGAAGGAGTCGTTTCATGGAAGGTACGATTTTAAAGATCTATTTCGAACCAAAATTAATCTCATTTTGTTAAATCCCCGCAAGAATACTCTTGAAATTGCTAAAAAAACATATTCGGAAACTGTTTTATCGAGGCTTGAAATGCTTTTACCGATGGCCTGTTTCCCGATTTTTCCATTCTTTCGTCAAGATTAATTGCACAAATATCAGCGTGCAATGTCTGTAATCTCGAATTTTTGTTGTATCTTTGCACACATCTTTTGTGGATAAAAAGAGTTTTTTAATATTTTTTTATGACAGAGCGAGATCAACTCTATCCCGATTATCTCTTTGAAGTTAGCTGGGAGGTTTGTAATTTGGTAGGTGGTATCTACACGGTGTTGTCAACAAAAGCCCGCACGCTGCAAAAGATTAATAAGGATAAAAACATATTCATAGGGCCTGATGTGTGGAAAACCACACCGTCGCCTTTCTTTACGGAGTCACACACGTTGTTGAAAGCTTGGAAGTCAAAAGCCTTGGCCGAAGGGTTCAAGGTGCGTGTGGGACGCTGGAACATACCCGGAAAGCCTGTCGTTATCCTGGTCGATTACCAAGACCTCTTCTCGTGTCGCAATGACATTTATACCGACATGTGGAACGATTTCGGCGTGAAATCACTGCACGCATACGGCGATTACGACGATTCTTGCATGTTTGCCTGTGCCGCGGCAAAAGTCATCGAGCATTATTACCATTATATAGGCGGAGAGAAATATAAGGTCGTTGCCCATTTCGATGAGTGGCAGACCGGTATGGGATTGCTCTACCTGCGCAAGGTATTGCCCGCCATCGCCACCGTTTTCACGACACATGCCACGTCGATAGGCCGTTCGATAGCCGGGAACAACAAACCGCTCTATGGTTACTTGTTTGGTTACAATGGCACGCAAATGGCCGAAGAACTGAACATGGAAGCCAAGCATTCGGTCGAGCGTCAAGCCGCCCATTTTGCGCATGCCTTTACTACGGTAAGCGATGTGACGGCCGCCGAATGTGCTCAACTGCTCGAAAAAGTTCCCGACGTAGTGACTCCCAATGGATTCGAAGCCGACTTTGTGCCCAAAGGCCATCTGTATGAAGAGAAAAGGGCCGCTGCCCGTAAAAAACTCCTGCAAATCGCTTCGGCGCTTATCGGGTATGAGGCTCCCGACGATGCCATGCTCATTGCCACGTCGGGTCGATATGAGTTCAAGAACAAAGGTATCGACATGTATGTCGATGCCCTCAACCGTTTACGTCTGCGCTACAACGGCGAACGCGAAATCATTGCCTTTGTCATGGTGCCTGCTTGGGTGAAAGAACCCCGTGCCGACTTGCAAGAACGCTTGCAGAGCGGGGCTTCTTACACGACTCCGTTGCCCGAGCCTTATATCACCCACACCCTGCACAATCCGGCCGACGACAAGGTCTCCAATCAGATACGTTATTGCGGTTTCCCTCAAACACCCGACTCGAAACTCAAAATCATATTTATCCCCTCTTATCTCACCGGCAATGATGGCATTGTCGATTTCTCCTATTACGATACGCTGATAGGTTTCGATGCCACGGCATTCCCGTCTTATTACGAACCGTGGGGCTATACACCTCTTGAAAGCATTGCCTTCGGAGTGCCGACGGTGACGACCGACCTTTCGGGATTCGGCATGTGGATAAAGAGTATGGCCAATTATGGCCTCGAAGGGAAAGGCGTAGCCGTGCTGCACCGCACCGATTTCAATTTTGTCGAGGTCACCGAGAATCTTTCCGATACGATAGGGTGGCTTGCAACGGCCGGGAAATCGACCCGTCTCCTCATGGCCCAGTCGGCCCAAAACACTGCGGCAGAAGCACAGTGGAACCATTTTATCAACTATTACCGCAAAGCCTACGACATTGCCCTCAACCGGGCGGCCGAAGATTGCGCGGGGAAGTCGGCTTTTGTTGACGAATATGATGAAACAGACGAAAAATAACCCTATAAAACAAGTATTTACCAACATAATAGATTTATGAAAGTACAAGTAAGCAATGCCAACATGCCCGTGTGGCGGGACATAAAGGTAGAGTCGCGTGTACCGGCACAACTGAATATTTTGCAGGAAATGGCGCGAAATATTTGGTGGGTTTGGAACAATGAAGCTCTTTCGATGTTTAGATCTATCGATCCGGAACTTTGGAAATCGGTCAACGGGAACCCCGTGATGATGCTCGACCGGGTCAGCTATGAACGCCTCGAAGAAATTGTGGCCGATAAAGCCATGATGGATACCATTCAAGCAGAGTATGAGAAATTCCGTAAATATATCGACCAAAAACCCTCTGCCAATCATCCCTCCGTTGCATATTTCAGCATGGAGTATGGTTTGGCCAATGTCCTGAAAATCTATTCGGGCGGTTTGGGCATCTTGGCCGGAGACTACCTCAAAGAGGCCAGCGACAGCAATATCGACATGGTTGCCGTCGGTTTCCTCTATCGGTATGGATATTTCACCCAGACCCTCTCCATGGACGGCCAGCAGTTGGCCAACTACGAAGCCCAAAACTTCAACCAGCTCCCCATCGAACAGGTTGTCGATGAAAACGGTCACCCCATTATTCTCGAAGTACCCTATCCCGGCCGTGTTGTCTATGCCAACATTTGGCGTGTAAATGTGGGTCGGGTGTCGCTCTACCTCATGGATACCGATTTGGAACTCAACAGCGAGTATGACCGTTCCATCACCTATCAGCTTTACGGTGGCGACTGGGAAAACCGCATGAAACAAGAGTATTTGCTCGGCATAGGCGGTATTCTCATGCTCAAACGCTTGGGTATCAAGAAAGATGTTTATCACTGCAACGAAGGCCACGCTGCTCTCATCAACGTACAACGTCTCGTCGACTATATTCAAGATGAGAAACTCTCCTTTGCAGAGGCCCTGGAAGTGGTACGCGCTTCGTCGCTTTATACCGTGCACACCCCTGTGCCCGCCGGCCACGACTATTTCGATGAGTCGCTCTTTGGCAAATATATGGGCGAATTCCCTGCAAAACTGGGAATTAGTTTCGGTGAACTGATGGATTTGGGACGTGAGAACCCCGGCTCTGGCGAAAAGTTCTGCATGAGTGTCTTTGCTTGCAATACCTGTCAGGAAGTCAACGGTGTGAGCTGGCTCCACGGCAAGGTGTCGCAACGCATGTTCCAACCCATCTGGAAAGGCTATTCTCCCGACGAGTTGCATGTAAGTTACGTTACCAATGGTGTGCACATGCCCACATGGGCCGCTTCGGAATGGAAAGAGTTCTATGTAAAACATCTCGGAGCCGACTTCCTTACCCGTCAGAACGACCGTTCGCTGTGGCAGAAAATCTATGATGTGCCCGATGAAGAGATTTGGAATATGCGTCAGATGATGAAAAACAAACTCATCAGCTTCGTGCGCAACGAGTTCCGCGATAACTGGATTAAGAACCAAGGCGATCCCTCGCGTGTCGTTTCGATTCTCGAACGCATCAATCCCAATGCCCTTCTCATCGGCTTTGCCCGTCGTTTTGCCACCTACAAGCGCGCCCATCTTCTCTTTACCGACCTCGAACGGCTTTCGAAGATTGTCAACAATCCCCAATATCCCGTTCAATTTATTTTCTCGGGAAAAGCTCACCCCGCCGATGGCGCAGGACAAGACCTTATCAAACGCATTGTCGAGATTTCACGCCGTCCCGAATTCCTCGGAAAGATTATTTTCCTGGAAAACTACGACATGAAAGTGGCCAAACGTTTGGTTTCGGGTGTGGATATTTGGTTGAATACCCCGACCCGTCCTCTCGAAGCCTCCGGAACGTCGGGCGAAAAGGCCGAAATGAACGGTGTGCTCAATTTCTCGGTGCTCGACGGTTGGTGGTATGAAGGATACAAGGAAGGTGCCGGTTGGGCATTGACCGCAAAACGCACTTTCCAGGAACAAAGCAACCAGGACCAACTCGATGCGGCAACCATCTACGCCATGCTCGAAAACGAGATTGTACCCCTCTATTTTGCCAAGAACAGCAAAGGCTATTCGCCCGAGTGGATACAATATATCAAAAACTCGATTGCCCAGATTGCACCCGAGTTTACGATGAACCGTATGCTCGAAGATTACATCGAACGCTTTTACAGCAAAGAGGCTAAACGCTCGAAACTCCTCATGGCCGACAATTACAAAAAAGCCAAGGAAATCGCTGCTTGGAAACAGATGGTCGTCGACAAATGGGACGAAATCGAGATAAAAGAGATAAATCTCCCCGAAGACCTCCTTTACAAGTCGTGCGCCGGTGGGTCTTATGACGTCTCGGTAACCATCGACCGCAAAGGATTGCCCGATTGTCTCGGCGTGGAACTGGTCGTTTCCCAAGTCATCGACGGTCAACAACAGCCTTATATCGTGACCGAAATGAAAGAGGTGAAGACCGTGGGAGACTTGGTAACCTATGAATTGAACTACGAGGTAAATGTGGCCGGAATCTTCAAATATGCATTCCGTCTCTTCCCCAAGAATGCCGATCTGCCTCACCGTCAAGACTTCGCCTATGTGCGTTGGTTCTGATGCGACAAGAATGTAGTAACCAATCCTATTTCCGCGGGAGACGTCGCATGCGACGCCTCCCGCATTTTTTTTAACCTTATCGACATGAAAAGAATTTTTTCCCTTTTGCTCTTTCTGACGTGTGCCGGTATCGCCGCGGTTCATTCACAACCTAAGTCGAGCCGCATCGTCGAAGATTCGATTTACAGCGACGTGCTGCAAGATTATCGCCGGTATTCGGTCTACCTGCCGGCGGGATATGACCAGTCGACCCGCGACTATCCCGTGCTCTATCTCCTGCACGGGTTGGGCGATACCCACACGATGTGGCCTCGGCGTGCTCATCTGCGTGAAGTCATGGACCTTTTGGTGGCAGGCGGTACCGTCTGTGACATGATTATTATCTCGCCCGAAGCCGGGGGAAACATCGAGACCGCCTGGAATGGCTATTTCGATATGCCGGGCTGGTCCTACGAAACATTCTTTTTTACCGAGTTCCTGCCGGCCGTCGAGCAACGTTACCGCATCGTCGGTGACAAGGCCCACCGCGCCATAGCCGGCCTCTCCATGGGTGGGGGAGGTGCAGTCTCTTATGCCCAGCGTCACGGCGACAAGTTCTGCGCCGTGTATGCCATGAGTGCCCTGATGTCGATACCTCAACGGGGCATGATAAAACCTCGCACACCCGACGATAAGATGGCCATTCTCACGCAGTCGGTCATCGACCACGATTGCACTCGTTACGTCCGGGAAGCCCAAAAGTCCACGCTCGATACCTTACGAACTGTCTCCTGGTTTGTCGATTGCGGCGACGATGATTTCCTGCTCGACCGCAACATAGAGTTCTATCAGGCCATGCGCGATGCCGGAGTACCTTGCCAGTTCAGGGTGCGCGATGGCGGCCATGTGTGGGAATATTGGCATTCGGCACTTTATATCTGCCTGCCCTATGTGTCGCGAATCTTTGCGACCGCAAACACCAAAGGGTGATAACCTCCCAATCTTGCGGTTTTGTACCTTGGGCAGTTAAACGCTCCATGCAACAAGCGGGCGACTCAAAAATATGAGTCGCCCGCTTGTCCTCAAAGGCGGAATACCTCGACGGCTTGACGTTTTGGCTGAAAATGATACAAGCGCCCCCTTGGCTCATGCCACCCTGACGTCGAGATGCCCGATATTCTGTCGCTTATAAATACGCTTTCAAGGCTTCGGTCATGATTTTTACCCCTTCGACGGCTCCTTTTTGTATCACCCGGGTCACCCGTCCGCTCGTATCGTTTACCGGATTGGGATCGATGAGAAAAACCGGGACGCCTTTCGGGACATAACGCAGGAGCCCTGCCGCCGGGTACACATTCAGCGAGGTGCCGATGACGGCAAAAATGTCGGCTTGTTCCACCTCTTCGATGGCCGGTTCGATAAGGGGAACGGCTTCCCCAAACCACACGATATGCGGACGCAGTTGTGAGCCTTTTTCGCACAAGTCTCCGAGGCGGGTGTCGAGGTGGTCGGGCGTAACATCGTAGATGAGGTTCTCGTCGCAGGTCGAGCGGACTTTCATCAGTTCACCATGCAGGTGTATGATGTGTGAACTCCCACCTTGTTCGTGCAGGTTGTCGACATTCTGTGTGATGATGCACACGTCGAGATCTTTTTCGAGAGCCGCCAGTCCGATATGTCCCTCGTTGGGTTTTACCGAGAGGAGCTCGCGGCGACGGGCATTATAGAAATCGAGCACCTGTTGCGGATTTGCGGCCCACCCTTCGGGCGTTGCCACCTCTTCGATGCGGTACCCCGACCACAATCCGTTGCTGCCGCGAAACACGGCGAGACCGCTCTCGGCACTCATTCCTGCACCGGTGAGCACTACCAGTCGTTTTTTCTTTGCCATTGTTCCAATTCCTGTTTTGAAATAAAGAGGTCGACAGAGGAATATTCCCTCCCGATTATGGCAAAATTAATGTTTTTTTTGCATCAAAAAAGAGAAATTCTGTAATAAAAGTTCTATCTTCGCCAGAGTTTCTTCCGAGAGAAGAAATTTTTTTATGTCGTTTTGTAACAAAAAGAAAAATATATGGATAAGTTGAGCTATGCCTTGGGCCTGAGTATGGGCAATAACTTCAAGGCTTCCGGCATTGAAACCTTGACCGTAGAAGACTTTGCCCGCGGGGTGCAAGCCGTGTATGAAGGAGCACACCCTGAAATGACTTATGATGAGGCAAAGCAAGTCATTAACGAATATTTCACCCGGTTACAGCAAGAACTCGACGAGAAAAACCGTGCGGCCGGCGAAGCCTTCTTGGCCGAAAACAAGAAACGCCCCGGTGTGGTGACCTTGCCCAGCGGATTGCAATATGAAATACTCAAAGAAGGCCATGGCCGTCGTCCGGCAGCGACCGATAAAGTACAATGCCACTATCATGGTACGCTTATCGACGGTACGGTGTTCGACAGCTCGGTGCAACGCGGCACCCCGGCCGTGTTTGGCGTGAACCAGGTTATTGCCGGTTGGGTCGAAGCGTTGCAACTGATGCCCGAAGGCTCGAAATGGAAACTCTTCATACCCTCGGATTTGGCCTATGGCCAGCATGGCGCCGGTGACAAAATAGGCCCCAACGCCGCCCTCATCTTCGAAGTAGAACTCATAAAAATACTTTAATTTAATATACAAGAACAATGAAAAAAACTGCAATTTGTCTGATGGCCGCCCTTGGACTGACGGCCGTCTCTCTTACCTCTTGCGACAACTGCAAACCGGTAAATGAACTGACCAATGCTTCCGACTCGCTGGTCTATGCGGTCGGTGTGCTCACGGGTAACGATGTCAACAACGGTATCAAGAACTTGGGACAACCCGTCGACATCGACCAATTTATGAAAGGAGCCAAGAAAGCCCTTTATAGCGACAGCACAGCTTTCTCTTATGAAGTAGGTTTCTCGTTTGCCTCGGGTATCAAACAACAACTCAAACAAATGTCGGAACAACTCGGCATCACGGTCGACAAAGATGTTTATCTGGCTGCCTTCTGTGCTGCTTTGAACAACGATTCGACCGTTCTGATGACTCCCATGACAGCACAAATGGCTTATCGTACCATCGCCATGGCCGCTGAAACCAAAAAGATAGCCTCTTCGCCCGAGGCCATTCAGAACAAAGCCGATGGAGAAGCGTTCCTGGCTCAAAAAGCCCAGGAAGAAGGCGTTGTTGCCACCGAGAGCGGACTCCTCTATAAAGTGGTAAAAGCCGGTAAGGGTGATACTCCCAAACAAGGTAGCCGTGTAAAAGTCAACTACAAAGGTACGCTTGTCGACGGTACCCAGTTCGACGCCAGCGACAATGTGCGCATGGTAGTGGGTCAGATGGTTCCCGGTTTCAATGAAGCACTTATGCTCATGTCGCCCGGTGCCAAATACACCATCTACATTCCCGCCGAGTTGGGTTATGGCGTGCGTGGTCGCGGCAGCGTTCCCTCCAATGCCGTCATGATATTCGACGTAGAATTGCTCAGCATCGAGAAATAATTATCCCTACCCATATCTCAAAAAATCCCGGAATTCAATTCCGGGATTTTTTTCGCTTCATTCAGTAAGGAACAGATATGCCCTTGAAAAAATGTCGATATTTTTTACCCATTAGCGTGATAATTGTAGAAAAATAGTTATATTTGTTGTCATAATGATATTCTCGACGATAAAAAACACGATATAATATGGAAAAAATAGACAACCTCGATCGTCAAATTCTTGAAATCATCATGCAAAATGCTCGTATCCCGTCGAAAGATGTTGCTGCCAAATGCGGCGTTTCACGAGCTGCTATACATCAACGCATACAGCGAATGATCGACATGAAAGTCATCATTGGCTCGGGTTACCATGTAAACCCCAAGACCTTGGGATACCGCACTTGCACCTACATCGGTGTGCGTCTCGAAAAAGGCTCGATGTATAAAGATGTCGTGCCCGAACTCGAAAAAATCCCCGAAGTAGTCGAATGCCATTTTACCACCGGTCCCTACACGATGTTGTGCAAACTATATGCCCGGGACAACGAGCATCTCATGCACCTTATCAACGACCATGTGCAACAAATTCCCGGTGTAGTCTCGACCGAGACCCTCATATCGCTCGATCAGAGTCTCAATCGCGAAATACCCATCAACAAGGACGAAGAGTAACAAGCTACTCCTTGCCTGAGAGAACAAGCAACGCAGCCATTGCATGAAGTGGCAGCGTTGCTCGTTTTTAGACGCAAAGACATCGGAATCCTAAATCAATAACCCTCGGGCCACCTCTCTGTCCCGCTGCAACTGGTAGCGAAGCGCTTCAATGTCTTCCATGCGGCGTTCGGGACGCATGTAGTCGACAAATTCTATTCTTATTTGTTGCCCGTATATTGATTGGTCGAAGTCGAAGATGTGTACTTCGATGCTCCTGGCATGGTCTGGGCCTTCCACCGTGGGGCGGGTACCGATGTTCAGCATGCCACACCGTTCGATACCGTCTTCGAGATATACCCTTACCGCGTACACACCGTTTGCCGGAATGATTTTGGGGGTGGTGTTGCATTCGATGTTGGCCGTGGGGAAGCCGATGCGACGACCCAGTTGCTGTCCAGCCACGACACGTCCCATGAGCATGTAGTCATAGGAGAGCAGCAGGGCCGCTTCGTGCACGTTCCCCTCGCCCAGTAGGCGGCGTATAATGGAGGAACTTACCTTGTGTCCGTCGGGCATGCAGGCGGTTGAACGGGAAAGTTTCACGCCCAGCTCTTCACCATAGCGGCAATAGTCGTCGTAGGTCTCGTCGGCATTGTGACCGAAACGGTGGTCGTAGCCCACGACCAAATGACGAATGTTGTAGCGGTCGTGTAAGAATGCAATAAAGTCGTGAGCCGAAATTTGAGCCATTTCGGGGGTGAATTCAAGCAATACACAATAGTCGATACCCGTCGCGGCAAGGCGTTCGAGACGCTCCTCGGTCGATGTAATCAGCGGCATGGTTTGCCCCGTCAGTACGGTTTTGGGGTGATTCTTGAATGTGACGATGCCCGATGCCAAGCCATTTGTTTCGGCCGTACGACGCACATCGGTAATAAGAGATTTATGACCCGAGTGCACGCCGTCGAAAAAACCGATGGTCGCAACCATGGCGTCGGGGTGAAAATGTTGTGCGTAATCGATAATTTGCATCGCTTGATTGAAATCGAAAACAAAAGTACAACATTCTTTATTATCTGAATATTTTTTCGTTGCATATTAACGTTTATTTTTCTCTTTCTTGCTGATTGATAGCCCTTCGCAAATTCACAGCCTTTTACAAAATGGTACTGAGAGGAGAATGGTCGCGTTGCGACGGAGTTGTGTAGGGCAAAAAAGCTGACAAATAATTTTGTCGTGTCAGAAAAATGTCGTAATATTGCATCGCTTTTCCGGAAGCCTCCTTATGGAGCCGCTTCTCAAAGACGGAAAACGGTCCTATAGCTCAGTTGGTTAGAGCATCTGACTCATAATCAGGGGGTCCTTGGTTCAAGCCCAAGTGGGACCACACGAAGGGAGACTTTGAAGGTCTCCCTTTTTTTGTTGTGTGAATGTTTCGATTCTTTCTTGTGCCACTGTTTTGGGGGGCAACTTGTTTTTTCATTTTCCCCTTTGGGGCTGTTTTTTGTCTGTCGAGGTGTATTCTCCCGGCAAGCGTGCCAAACGGGATTTTACTCTTTGCAAAATGTGATAGATTGTAATATTTGAGAAGAGGAAAATCGTGATTACAAGGGATTGCGATGATATATTAAATATTTATTATATCTTTGCCCGTTCAGATGAAAATTGGTATAGGTGGCAAGCGAAAAATTTATAGAGAGAATTAATGCGCGGGAAATAGAGGCTTTCAAAGAAATCTATGACCGCTATTACCGTACACTGGTCGTGTATGCCGCCAATTTCATCGAAGATGGTGATGTGGGTGAAGATCTGGTGCAGGAACTCATCATCAACCTTTGGGAAAACCGCATGACCTTTACTTCCTTGTCGACGTTCAACGCCTATCTCTACAATGCGGTGCGCAATGCTTCGCTTAATTATCTCAAACACCAGGGTGTCGCCGAGAAATATATGGAGTACCTTTCGCTGACTTATTCTCCTGTCGAAGAAGAGTCGGTCAACGAGGAAGAAATCTATCGTCACCTGTTTGACCTTATCGACCGCTTGCCACAACGTTGCCGCGAGGTATTCCTATTATATATGGAGGGCAGGAAAAACGATGAGATTGCCGATATGTTGCAACTTTCTATCGAGACGGTAAAGACTCAGAAAAAACGGGCCATGGCATTTATCCGTGGAAATCTCGACAAGGCGTTGCTGACATCTTTGGCCGTTTGTAGCGGGAATATCTGTTTTTTTGAAATCATCAACCTCCATTAAGATTCGTTTGGATAACGATTTTCTGTCTTTTTGATAAATCGACACATTAAATAATATTTTTTTGAATTTTCTGTACCTCGATTGCTGTCATTTGTTGTCTTTATAATGAAAGAGGATAACAAATGTATATATGGAATATATCGAGCGGCTTATAGCCAAATACCTCTCAGGTACCCTATCCGAAGAAGAAGCCGACGTGCTGCGTCGCTGGGTTGGACAATCGCCCGAGCGTGAAGCGCGGCTTCGTTCGTTGCAGGAACGCAACGATTTTGTCTTGAAATATCGTCGTTATGCGGCGGTGGATTCTGAGAATGCCAAACATCGGTTCGTGCGTTCGGTTCGTCGGCGCATCGGCTGGGTGACACCCCGTCGGGTCATTTATTACGCTGCTGTCGTTCTGCCCTTTGTGGCGTTATCGATTTGGTTCGCACAGAAAGAGGAGCCCGAGGTCCCCGGTTTTACCCTTAGCGAAGTAACACCCGGTGCAGCGCAAGCCATTCTCCTCATGGACAACGGTACCGAACTGGCTCTTACGGGGCAAGGTGAAAGGACGATTGCTCTCGATGATTCGCTTTCGGCTCAGATGGAAGATGGCGCGATAACGTATTCTTCTTCGGTGGCTCCGAAATCGAAAGTCGAAAGCCATACCATCGTTGTGCCCCGGGGTGGCGAATACCGCATTACACTTTCCGACGGTACGCGAGTGCATATCAATGCCGACTCGAAGTTGCGTTTCCCCGTAGCTTTCACGGGGCATGAACGGGTCGTACAACTCTCGGGTGAGGCTTTCTTCGAAGTGGCCCCGTCGTCCGAGTGCCCCTTTATTGTGGAAGTGGGAACCACCCGGGTACGACAATATGGAACAACGTTCAATATCAATGCCTACGGAGCCAATCCCGAAGTCGTGCTTGTTGCCGGTTCCATCGGCGTTACTCCCGAGGGTGGGGAAGAGGTGGCCCTCGTTCCCGGACAGTTGGCCGTGTGTGGTGAGCAGATTGCGGTCAGTGACGTTGATGTGCGCCCTTATATCGAATGGACGCAGGGCCGGTTTACCTTCGATAACGAACGTTTGGCCGACATCGTCCCCGACCTCGTACGATGGTATGACGTGGAAATTGCCATTCTCGATGAGACGGTGGCCGACATGCGTTTTACCGGTAGCGTGGGCCGCGATGAGACAATAGAACATATCATGAATGCCATATCTTATACCCAAGATGTGCGTGTTACGGTAAAAGGAAACAAAATAGAGATATCCAAATAACGTGCTATGAGATTTTTATTCTTCCAGACAGCCCCTCTGCGAAAACTGGTGTGGCTGGTCGCCATGTTGATAATCCCATTGGCCGGGTATGCCGATGATGCCCGCGATAAAGTGGTTACATTGCAACTCGACGGGGTTACGTTAAAACAATTTTTTGATGAAGTTCGGACACAGACAAATGTCGATTTTATCTACACCCAGCAACAAGCCCGCTCGGTCGAGCCTATAACGATACATGTCACCGGGGAGACCCTCGGGAAGGTCCTCGATCGCGTTTTTGCCGGTACGCGCATCGAATATACCATAAACGGGCAGATTGTTACCCTGCGTTATCGGCAGAATGTCGAAATTTCGGTCTCTTCTTCCCAGTCGAACGAGGCGTCAAAAATTGCAATCACCGGCTTTGTCGTCGATGAGGAGGGCGAGCCGGTTGCCGGTGCCGCCGTGTGGGTCATGAATACCAAAATAGGCGTGATGACGTCGGCCGATGGCAGTTACACGGTTTCCGTGCCGGCCGACCAGCCCGATATTACCTTGCGGTTTACCTGCATCGGCTTGGAAACCGTCGAGAAGAAATATACCGGAAATCCCCGCATCAATGTGAAGATGTTGTCTTCGGTCAATACTTTGCAGACGACCGAAGTGGTGGCGACCGGTATGTTTGTGCGTAAAGCCGAAAGTTTTACCGGTTCGGTATCGACTTTCAACCAAGACCAGCTCAAACGCATGGGTACACAGAATGTGCTGTCGAGTCTTAAAAATATCGACCCGTCGTTTGTGATTAACGAAAGTGTCGATTTCGGTAGCGACCCCAACCGCATGCCCGACATTCAGATGCGTGGCCAAAACAATATCCCCGACCTGAAAGGGGAGTACCAGACGGCCCCCAACCAGCCCCTGTTTATCTTGGACGGTTTCGAGGCGACGATAGAGAAAGTCTATGACCTCGACATGAATTTGGTGCAGAGTGTTACCTTGCTTAAAGATGCCGCCGCCAAAGCCATATACGGTTCCAAGGCAGCCAATGGCGTGGTTGTCATCGAGACGATTCAGCCCGAGGCCGGCCGTTTGCGTGTGACTTACACTGGTTCGGTCGATGTCACGATACCCGACTTGACCTCATATAATCTCACCAACTCGGCCGAGAAGTTGCAGGCCGAGGTACTGGCCGGGAAATATACCGGGAACAGCGCTTATACGCAGGCGCAGTTGAATGAGGGGTACAACGCCCTCTATCACGAAGTGCAAAGGGGAGTCAACACCTACTGGATGTCACAACCCCTGCGCACCGGCATTGGCAACAAGCACACGGCCTACCTCGACGGTGGTAGCGATGACATGCGCTATGCCGCCAGCTTGGGCTACAATCACATCGCCGGTGTGATGAAAGGCTCCGACCGTCGCACGATTTCGGGAAACATCACTCTGTCATACCGTTACAAGACGTTGAGTTTCCGCAACCAGTTGTCTATCGACGACAACAACGCCACCAACTCTCCTTACGGCGATTTCTCCGATTATTCCAAGATGAATCCCTACTGGCGAATGTACCGCGAAGACGGCACGTTGATAAAGCAGTACGACATAGATGCCTATAATCCCTTGTATAATGCCGGGCTGAACAGCAAAGACGAATCGCGTTATACGACGATTACCGAGAATTTCTATGCCGAGTGGGAAGCCATAAAGAATTTGCGTTTCAGAGTACGTTTCGGCTTGACCAAGCAGAACAACAGTTCCGATGTCTTCAAGCCGGCGTCACACACCGACTATGCACTCATATCGCCCAGCTCGTCGGAGTACCTGCAACGGGGAGAATATGCCCAGACCAACGGAAACTCACTCTCTTTAAGTTCCGACATCAGCGTCGCATACGCCCTGGAACGGGGCAAACACCTGCTCTATTCCAACCTCGCCTATACGATAGAAGAGAGCACGACCGAGAGCGTGTCGTTGAGCGCTGTGGGATTCCCCTCCGACAAAATGGACTATATCTCTTTCGGAAATGCTTATCCTACCGGTGGAAAACCCGGCGGTAACGAAAGTACCACCCGCAGTTTGGGCGTTGTGCTTTCGCTCAACTACTCCTATGACAACCGCTATTTGTTGGACGCCTCTTACCGCCTCAACGGTTCTTCCCAGTTCGGTGCCAAAGAGCGGTGGGGACACTTCTGGTCGGCCGGTATCGGTTGGAACCTCCACCAAGAAGCCTTCTTGAAAGATGTCGACTGGCTCGATTTCTGGAAGATACGCGCTTCGATGGGTTACACCGGTTCGCAGAATTTCAGTGCCTATCAGGCCATTGCCACCTATGAATATATAACCGACAAGACCTACAATGGTGACATAGGTGCCATACTGAAAGGGTTGGCCAACGACGGGTTGAGATGGCAGCAGCAATATGACCGAAACATCGGTGTCGATTTTGCCATATTGGGCAACCTCTCGTTGCGTACCGATTTGTACTGGGCCACGACGACCAATCTGCTTACCGACATATCGCTGGCTCCTTCGGCCGGATTCTCCACCTACAAGGAGAACATGGGCGAGACCATCAACAAAGGTATAGAGGTGGGGCTCAATTATCGGGTATTCTCGCACAAGGCGTCGCGGAGTTATGTCAATGTGTTTGTAAATCTCGCCCACAACAAAAATCACATATCGAAGATTTCAGATGCCTTGAAAGAGGTGAACGACCAGCAAGATGCCGATAAGAATGCCAACGACTCTTCCGAGGAGGCCAAAGCCAAGATGCGGACCCCCTCGACCCGTTTTGAGGAAGGGCAGAGCCTCACCGCCATTTGGGCCGTCCGTTCGGCCGGAATCGACCCCATCACCGGTAAAGAGGTCTTTATCAAGAAAGACGGTACGACGACCTATGAGTGGAGCACCGACGACCAGGTCGTGTGTGGAGACACCCAACCCAAGGTGAACGGAAACATCGGTGCGAGTGCTTCGTGCTATGGCTTTGAAATCAACCTTACGTTTACCTATAAACTGGGCGGGCAGACCTACAACAGTACCCTGGTCGATAAAGTGGAGAACGTCGATGTGCTGAACTGGAACGTCGACAAGCGCGTGTTGACCGACCGCTGGAATACCCCCGGCGTGCCGGCCAAATTCAAGAGCATCGCCGATGTCTCCACCACAAAACCCACTTCTCGTTTTGTCGAAGACTACAACGAGTTGATGTTGTCGGCCGTGAGTGTGGGTTATGACTTCTCGTCGTTGAAATTCGTGCGTCGCAGTTTCCTGGAATATCTCAAACTGACGTTCAACATGAACGATGTCTTTTGGCTCAGTACGGTGAAGAAAGAACAAGGACTTTCTTATCCCCGTGCCCGTGTATTGTCTTTCTCTTTACAAGCCCGTTTTTAATTAGGAATAGTATGAAACACATTTTGATATATATTGCAGCATTAGTGGGTGTGACGGGGATAACCTCTTGCAACGACTGGTTGGACGTTAGCCCCCGGACCGAAATCAAGGCCGATGACAATTTTGAGAGTGAGCAAGGTTTCAAAGATGCCCTTACCGGCGTCTATTTGCTCATGACCGGTACCAATGTCTATGGCAAAGAGTTTACATATGGCATGGCCGACGTGTTGGCCCAGTATTATACCGGCATTACACAGACGAGCCACTCTTACTACAACGAGGCGAAATATGCTTATGACGAGTCGGCTTGCGAAACGCGCATCAATTCGATGTGGAGCAGTGCCTACAACGTGATTGCCAATATCAATGAATTGATTTCGTTCATCGACAAGGCCGACCCCACGATGTTTACCGGACGCAACTATCATCTCATTCGCGGCGAAGCCCACGGATTGAGAGCCATGTTGCATTTCGATATTCTGCGCTTCTTTGCCCCCTCTTACAAAGCCGGCGCACAGACCAAGGCCATACCTTATGTCACCGTTCCCGGGAAAGATGTCACACCGCTTTCTACTGTGGAGCAGGTGTTGAATAGTGCACTGGACGATTTGGCCATAGCCGAAGCCGAGTTGTCGGTCGACCCCGTCATCGATGCTTCCGTGGTCTATGATACCGACGACGAGACCTACCAGCGCGACCGCACGTTCAAGTTCAATTACTATGCCGTGAAACAGTTGCAGGCTCGCATCTACCTTTATATGGGAAATTACACCGAGGCTTACAATGCCGCAGAAAAGGTTATCGAACAGACCGCTTTTACATGGGTGCCCGAGGCCGAAATATCGACCAACGATGCCGCCCAGAAGAATTATGTCTTTTCCGAGGAACTTGTCTTCTGCCTGTATGAAAGCGATTTGCGCGACCTGTATACGGCATCGTTTACCTCTACATCGGGGCTTTACATGACCGAGGATAGCTATGAGGCGCTCTACGAAATGAGTACCTATGGTGCGTATGCCGATTATCGTTATACCTACCAGACCGAGGCTCTTTCCGAGATTCGTGTCTGCTCGAAGCTGAAACAACCCGAGACCGGAAATACCCTTTACCATTTCCGTTTGCCCCTGATGCGCATCAGCGAAGCCTATTACATTGCCGCCGAGTCGCTCTTGCAGCGCGACGAGGACGTCGCATCGGCAGCTAATCTGCTCAATACCGTACGTCAGCATCGCGGCCTTACCGTCAACCTCGAAGCGTCGATGTTCACCGTCGATGAGATGCAGAACGAGATTTACAAGGAATATGCCAAGGAGTTTTGTTGCGAAGGGCAACTCTTCTTCTATTTCAAACGCAGAAACATGCCGCAAATACCCGTCACGACGGCTGTCGGTTCGAATGTGGTGACGACCTATGTGACCCCCGATTATGTATTGCCGATGCCCGATGATGAGATAGAATATGGCGATAGAAACAATGAATAAAAAAACAATCCGTATGAAAAATTTATATCGTTTGCCCATAATTTCTTCCCTCGTATTCCTTTGCGCCTGCCAGCAAAACGAGGTGATGGATTTCAGCATATCCGACCGGATATATTTCAATGAGACGACCTCTACGGGAGCGACCGAAGTGAAAATCTCTGCGAAGAACTACTCTTTTGCTTTGCAAAACTCTTCCTTGATGGAAGATACCTTAAAACTCAAAACCAAGCTCATGGGCTATTTGTCCGAGCGTGACAGGGTATTCAGGGCCGAGGTCCTTGCCGATTCGACAACGGCCGTAGAGGGGTTTCATTATAATTTGCTCGATGGCGTGTTGAAGGCCGGCCAGTACGAGTCTTACCTGCCGGTGGTCCTGTATCGCACGGCCGACACGCAGGAGGCCCCTGTGACCCTCCATATCCGCCTCATCGCCACCGAAGATTTGGAGCCCGGCCACCCCGAAGACATTTACTTTACTCTCAGCTGGGGCGACATCTTGATGAAGCCAGAGCACTGGCCCGAATATTTCTTCGGTACTTATAGCGTAAACAAGTATCGTTTTGCCATCGATGTCACCGGCCATACCGATTGGCCGCAGGCCGAGCGCGTGACGTCGGGCAAGCAGGAGGGCATTTACACCATTACCGAGATACAGCGGGAAGCCGATAAACTCAACGATGCCTACGAGGAGTATCGTAAGACCAACGGGCCGATTTATGAAGACGATAATGCCGACCCCAAAATAGAAATCTATTTCGGTTCAAATTAGAGTAGAGGAGGTA
Source organism: uncultured Porphyromonadaceae bacterium (assembly GCA_900542765.1). Classification (GTDB taxonomy): domain Bacteria; phylum Bacteroidota; class Bacteroidia; order Bacteroidales; family UBA11471; genus Caccoplasma; species Caccoplasma merdavium. Next base: position 29,879 of record UQOX01000008.1, read on the forward strand.
GACAATGAAAAAATCGATAACGATAGCAATGCTGTTTGCCGTGGCTTGCCTTGTAACGGCTTGTTACAACGATAAGGGCAATTATGACTATGTGGCCTTGAATGAAATCTCGGTCGATACGGTCGGCGTGCAGACAACCTACACCTGCGAACAGTACGACTCCATTCACATCGTACCCGTGTTGCAATTCTCCAACGGCGAAATACCCGAGAGCCGGCTCGCCTACAAATGGGTCCTTTATATCGATAATTTTTCGGCCTCAGAGGCAGAGATGGAGCTCTTGTCGACCGAGAAAGAGTTGCACATGCAAGTGACGCAGCAGTCCCGCACCGAGAATTATGCCATCATATATTATGTCACCAACCTCGACGACAATACCGTGTGGCAACAGAAATATACGCTCATCGTGCAGCCCAGTATCGTCTCGGGCATCGTGGCCCTGCATACCCTCAACGGGGAGACCGATTTCGATTACATAGCCACGACAAATGCCGTTCCCGATGTCGTCGAAAACAAGTGGTTGCGGAATATGCTGTATGCCACCAATGGGAGAGGACTCAGCGGGAACCCTGTCTCCATTTCCACGGTGCGCCAGTCGGGACAATCGGGGTCGAGCCTCAATTACGTCTATGTGGCCACCGACGAGGAGATGGTACAACTCTCGGGAAAAGATTTCTCCATGATATGCGATGTGAATGAGCTCTTCTACCAACGTCCCGAGGTGCTGAAACCTTACCGGGTGATGCGCTATGGCCAGATAGCCCACACGACGGTGATGATAAACGGCGACCAAGTGCACAACATCAACAACCAGTCGTCGCAATACTGGAACAATACCTTCTCCGACGCTCTCCGCACGGAGTCGTCGCTGGGCGAAGTTTCGGTTGCACCTTTTATTTACATGCCCGACAGTTATAGCACCGGGAACATCGCCATCTTTTATGATACCAAAGGGAAGCGGTTCGTCCGCCTGCCATATTCGACCGTGGAATCGGCCAAGTTGGCTCCATTCGTTTCCCAAGTGTCGACGGCATTCGACGTCAATAACATCGACAAAGACCTCATTTGGTTCGGTATCGGGTACAATGCCCACGGCTTTGCCTTGATGACCGATTATACGTTGTATCGGGCCAATTTCAATACCGATGAGATTATATACAATCCCGACGGGTCGAGCGAGGTAAACGAAGGAATCAACGACTTGGCGGTGAGAATATACGACCTGAGCGGTCAGCCGGAGATACAGAATGCCAAGTTTTTCGACTGCGGTGAGTTTGCCACCCTCTTCATGTATGCCACCGAGCGCGACATCTATGTCACCTCGATACGTGGCACGACATTGCAAACGAAAAAAATCAACAACGATTTCCCGGCCGATGAGAAAATTACCGCGCTGATGATATATAACCAGAATGTCAATCAGATGAGCGAGCTATCCTCCGTCACGGGCAATTATCTCTACGTCGCCACATGGAACGGCACCGAAGGCAAGATTTATGAGTTTGCCATAGCCCGTAACACTTGCGAGATGAACAATACCCAAGGCGAAGACAAAAAAGCTCCCCTCAATGTCTTTGAGGGCATGGGCAAGGTCGTCGACATGGCAGTCAAAGTGCAAGGCTGGGGCGACGATACCTTGTAATCCCCCCAAAGCCAAGGAACCGAATATTAAACCATAAACAGAACTCAAAAATGAAGAACTTATTTAATATCGCGCTTCTTTCCCTCTGCGTTTATGCCATACCCGCGCAGGCCGGAGAAGTCCGTAAAAATTGGGAGCCTATCGATGGTGAATTCCGTGTCGGGAAAAAGACCACGACGATATATCGTCCCGAAAACACTCCCCTGCAAGGCGAAGAAAATATCCGCGGCGCGGTCTACTTCTGGCAAGACTACGCATGGCGGGGTGAAGACCTCACGTTGGTGAAGACCGACACGGGCTGGGTGAGCACGGTATCGGTGCCCAAGAATGCCGCCTTGGTGGTGTATAAGTATGCCGCCGGCAACAAGAGCGACAACGGCGGAAAGAACATGTATGCCTATTTCACGACCGATAAAAAAGGCCGGCGTATTCCCTCGTCATATACCGGGTGGGCATTGCTGCGGAACAAAAACACGCAAGGCTATGCTGTGCCTCATCTGATGAAAGACTCTACCGATATGTGGATTGATGATGAGGTGCTCCGTTTTTGGCTCAATCAAGAGGTCGCCAATAATCCGCAAGAGCGGAAAAACATCTTCACCTATGCCATCGAGATGATGTCCCGAAATGGAGCAGACGCCTCGAAGGCCCGTATCCGTCAAGAAATTGATTACATCAGAGACCTCGATGCCCGGGAAAAACTCCCCGAGATATATCTCTATCGTTGTCGCACGGCTGCCGAGAAGATGCTTCACGACAAAGCCTTGACGCAGGAATTGGATACGGAAATCCTGAAACGTTTCCCTGCCGGTATATTGGCCCGTGACAAGGAAATCATGCGCATATATGCCATAAAAGACATGGCACAGATGGAAATAGAGCTCGACAAGTTCTTGAAACGCTTCCCGGCCAAAAAGTTCCTCGGAATAGAAACCGAAGTCACAAATCATTATTACGGACACTTGTTCCGCGCAGTCGTATATACCCATGTCATAGAATACAAGAACTATGACAAGATGTATAAGTATCTGCACGATGTACCGGTAGGAATGTTGGTTACATTCTATTGGCACTTGGTGCAAATACCATATAACCAGAAACAAATGACTTCGGCCGAGTTGTTGCCTCATGCCCGTGCGCTCGTAGAGGAGATGATTTCCCGTCCGCGTTACGGATATGTGGCCGGATATACTCCGGTTGAATGGAAGCAAGAATTGTATAGCACCCGGAAAGATGCCTATCTCGTATATGCCAAAATCCTCTTCGAGAATCAACTCACCGATGAGGCTTATGCTCTTGCACGGCAACTGTTGCCTTATTATGGCGTGAAGAGCGCCGACTTCAATGATTTCTATGTGACGATGCTCGATGCTGTCGGCCGGCACGACAGCATAGTCTCTTTTATCGAAAACGGAGTGAGAGAGAATGCCGCATCTCCTGCCATGCTCCAACGGCTGAAAGCCGATTATGCGGCCAAGAACGGTTCGGAAAAAGGCTTTGCCTCGTATGTCGACGATTTGAAGTCCGACGAAGTGCAGAAAGCCCTCAAAGCCCGTGTCATGAAAGACATGTGCAACGAGCCGATATCCTTGTATGAGGTTGAGGCTCTCGAAGGCCATCGCATCGACATGGCCGACCTGAAAGGGAAAATCATCGTGCTCGACTTTTGGGCCACTTGGTGCGGCCCCTGCAAAGCGGCCATGCCGGGCATGCAGATGGCTGTCGACAAATACAAAGACGACGACAGTGTGCGATTCTTCTTTGTTTCCACACAAGAATTTGATCCCAATTTCAAGGAGAAGATACAAAACTTTATAAAAGAAAAAGGATTCGATTTCCAAGTCGTTTTCGATGAACCCAATCCCCAACATGACGGTAAACGGGATTTCATTTATGAGACCTATGCCAAGAAATTCCATTTCTCGGGAATCCCGCAAAAGATGATTATCGACGGTAACGGCAATTTGCGTTGGCGTTCCGTCGGGTATTACGGCAGCCCCTCGGCTCTTGCCGACGAGATAAGTTTCATTATCGAATACCTCAAAAACGAAGCCCGATACGAAAACTAACAGAACCAACTAACACTTTATTTATTCATCTTTAAAAACAAACGCTATGAAAAGACTGATTACTCTGTCTGTGGCATGCCTGCTGGCAATGCCGTTTTATGCCCAAATCGAAGCTGAGGGTTACAGCGTGAAAGAGACTTACTCTTACACCGAAGGAGAGCCCAAACCCGAAACCCCTTCTTCGACACACTACAATCTCTTCGATGCTCAGGGCCATCTCTACATGGAGATTGCCTATTCGCCCGTCGTGAATACTTACGATGAAAATGGCCTCAAAATCAAATCACAGAGCTATACAACCGATAATAATTCGGGTGCATTTATGACCAGTTCATATACTGAGTACACATATGACGAAAATAATCAATTGATTAAAACGTCTTCATACAATGCAGCAGGTGAAGTAACCGGTTATACGTTGTACGAAAACTACGTCAATGGCAAGTACCAGGATATGAAAACCGTAGGAAAAGACGGCGTTACCATCAACTATTGGCGTAATTACAAGTATGGCTATGAAAATGGGAAAGTAGCTTATTTGGTCGAATATTATTGCCCCAGTGCCGATGTAAAGAACTGCCTCGACAGTATTGCCTATACCTACACCGGAGACGTTTGCACGGGAACCAGTACATACCAGTATGACAGCAATGCCGGCGGATATGTGGCCGATGCTGCCATGACCGAGACCTATACCTATACCGATGGAAAATTGACTACGATTAGTAGCAAGTCGACGTCGAGATATGGTGTGTACATTACCGAAGAAAACTATAAATATTCCTCGCTCGATGCCGCTTATGTTCCCCAAAACCTCTCGATAAAGGAGAAAGCCGATGTGAAGAACGTTCTCGAAATATCGTGGGCTGCTCCCCAAAATGCGGCAACCGGTTATCGGGTGATTATCGATGGCGTGATGCAAGAAGAAGTTTCGGGCACATCTTTTGTCTCGGATACCTTGGTAAACGGAATGCACATGATTGGTGTGGCTGCCGTGGCCGGTGGTGAGATAAAGAACATGACCGAATTGACGACGATAACCCTTAATGACGAGGGCGTGAAACCGGTTACCAACTTCACCGTGACCGAGGTGAAACCTTCTGATGGTAGCAACTATCCCGTGCTTGTGTCGTGGACGGCTCCCGAAACCACCAGTGACATTACCGAATATCGTGTATATTATAGCGAATACAGTTACGCCTCGATTGCTGCCGACCAAACTTCGGGAGAGGTTTTGATTCCGACTTGGGCTTGCGAGGTGAATGGTGAAGATGGTGTTGAAGGCGTAGACCTCACCATGTGGGTGATAACCGTTTACAAGACCGGTATATCGGAGAAGTCAAACGAAATGATCGTGAACCCCTTCAACGGTACGTTCGAAGCCTCTGTCGCCCAAATCGAAACCTCCGAGGCTGCTGTCGTTGCTTATCCCAACCCCGCAACCGATTGCATTTATCTTTCGGCTCCTGCTTCGGTGAAGATTTACAATGCAGCCGGTGTCCTGGTACTTGATGCACCCATGTGCCAGTCGGTAAACGTATCGTCGCTTGCTGCCGGTTATTACTTCCTCCAAGGCGTGGACGCCGAGGGTAATACCTTCGCCCAAACGGTGGTGATTAAATAGTTTTGCACATCTGAACTTTAATTTTATTCCGGGGGAGGAGAAGAATTTCTCCTTCCCCTTTTTTAGAAAATGAAAATGAAAACGATTTCTCTTCTTTTCTTGTCGCTTTTTCTTGCCTTCCCATTGTCGGCCGATCGTTGGCAGGGGCAACACGGGAGCCGGCGATTCTATCTTGAAACCGATTATTCGTTGTCGGGAACCTTCTTCACGGCACCCGAGGTTTGGATACAACGCGCCGCCTGTGACTCTTTGTGTTTCTCCGGCGATACGCTTTATGTCGGTTTTAACAGGGGGCAGGTCCGCTTTCGGGGCGTTCCCTCTCCATCGCGTGAAAAACTGGAAGCGGTCATTGCGCTATATGGGAAAGAGTATGAGGTGACACTCGTGCCCGTCGATTCGTTGATGCCGCATTCCTGGCCGCAAAATCCGGTAGCGCCATATCCCTACATCGAAGAAGAAATCGTGGTTCCGGTAAATGACACAATCCTGTTGTCGGGAACATTGACCCGTCCCCGGAGCAGCAAACGGGTACCGGCGGTAATCCTACTCTCGGGTACCGGCAAGCAAGATCGTGACGCCTCGTTTACGGGGCATCGGCCTTTTGCTCTCATCGCCGATTATCTCACCCGTCGCGGAATTGCCGTTTTGCGTCTCGACGACAGGGGGGTGGGACGTTCCACCGGTCGGTATGAAGAGGCAACCACGGCCGATTTTGCCTCCGATGCCTTACTCGCTCTCGAACGGTTGAAGCAACATCGTTGCATTCGTGCTTCGAAAATCGGCCTCATGGGGCACAGCGAAGGCGGAGCCGCGGCGATGATGGCGGCTGCCGATTCTCCCGATGTGGCCTTTGTCATTTCTTTGGCCGGCCTCATGACCGACGGTCTGACCAGCCTTCGTTTGCAGAATGACGCCATCATCGATGCCTATCCCGGATATTCCGATGCGTGGCGGCAGGTCAATAAGGATTTCCTCCACCAACTCTTTGCCTGGGTATATGAGATACCGGTGGAACAGCCTTTGGCCGAACCGTTGCGGGAGCGTTTCATGCAATGGACTTCCTCGCAGAACGATACCGTATTGCAGATGACCGGACTGAAAGGGCGCGAAGAGATGTATCTGGCTCGCTATCTGCGCACGGCCGATACGCCTTGGTATCGCCAGTTGATGCACTACAACCCGGCCGATTACCTGCCCCGCGTGAAGGTGCCGGTATTGGCCCTGAACGGTGATTGTGACATCATGGTGCCCGCGGGACCCAATCTGCAATCGCTCGACTCCTTGCTGCATTTGGGGGGAAACCGTCATTACAGGACCGTGGCACTTCCCGGGCTCAATCACATGTTCCAACATTGTGTGACGTGCCGACAGGAAGAGATTCCCGACCTGCCCGATGTCTTTGCCGAGGAGGCGCTCGAAGAGATTTTCCGCTTTCTCCAACGTTACGTTTTGTGACGGGTTATCTGTCGTTTGGACGGTTTTGAGGACAAGGGCGGGGAAGATAAAAGTTATCTTCCCCGCCCTTGTCTTTCTTGGTACTTCTCGAAAAAATGCTATCTTTGCTATCCTTAAACGCTGAAAATATGATAGCAACGATTGTTATACTGGTCTTGTCGGCCATCTTTTTCATGATTGGGAAAATTCGTTCCGACCTCATCGCACTCTGTTCTCTCGTGTTGCTGGTGTTGTGCGGAATCCTCACGCCGGCCGAGGCATTGAGTGGATTTTCAAACAGTGTCGTCATCATGATGATTGGCCTTTTTGTCGTGGGAGGAGCCATCTTTCAGACGGGTCTGGCCAAGATGGTCAGTGGCCGCATCATGCGCACGGCGGGGCAGAACCAGTTTCTCCTTTTTATCCTTGTCATGGTGGTCACCTCGTTTGTAGGGGCTTTTGTGAGCAATACCGGGACGGTGGCGCTTATGTTACCTATTGTGGTGAGCCTGGCCAACAGCGCCAACATGTCGCCTTCGCGATTGCTCATGCCGCTTGCTTTTGCCAGCAGCATGGGCGGTATGCTTACCCTTATCGGTACGCCGCCCAACCTTGTGATTCAAGAAACGCTTGTCGATGCCGGATTGGAGCCTCTCTCGTTTTTCTCCTTTACTCCGGTGGGCCTTGTATGCATCGCCGTTGGAATCATCGTCTTGATACCCCTGTCGAAATGGTTCCTCTCCAACAAGGTGCGACACACCGAAGACGAGAAGAAATCGCACCCTTCGACCGAAGACCTTTTGCGGGAGTACCGTCTCGAACAGAGGCTGTTCAGAGTGCAGGTCCCCGCCGATGCCCCTTGTTGCGGAAAAATGTTGCAGACACTCGATGTCCCGAACCGTTATGGAGTGAGTGTCATGGAGATACGGCGCAAGATAACATCGAACCGCTCCCTGTTCAGTAACATCTACGATCACATAACCGCCGGGCCGCATACCGTGATACAGGGGGGCGATATACTCTACTTGTCGGGTGATGCCGACCGGGTAACCCAGATGGCCGAGGAAAATGCCCTTTGTCAGCTCGATGCCTTGAATAGTTCTTCCGAGTCGGACAAAATAGGAATTGCCGAGGTGCTTTTGTTGCACAACTCCTCTTTACACAATGTCACCGTGCGTGATTGCGGTTTCCGGGAGAAATTCAATATCAATATCCTGGGCATACAGCGCAATGATACCTATTACCTGCACGATTTGCGCGACTTCTCGATGCGTCGTGGTGATGCATTGCTCGTGCAGGGTGAGTGGAAAGACATTGCCCGCATGAGGCGGGAGCAGAACGATTGGGTGGTGCTGGGACAGCCTGTCGAGCAGGTCTCGAAAGTGACCATCGACCACAAGGCTCCCGTGGCGGCACTTATTATGGTGCTCATGATTCTGGCGATGATTTTCGAATGGGTGCCATCGGTGATTGCTGTCATCATTGCTGCGGTGCTTATGGTCTTTACCGGCTGCCTGCGCAATGCCGATGATGCCTATCGCACCATCAACTGGGAGAGCATAGTGCTCATTGCGGCCATGATGCCCATGTCGGTGGCTCTCGAAAAGACCGGGGCTTCGGCGGCTATCTCCACGGCTCTCGTTTCAGGTTTGGGCGATTACGGGCCGTTGGCTTTGTTGGCAGGTATCTATTTCACCACGTCGTTGATGACGATGTTTATCAGCAACACGGCTACGGCTGTGCTGATGGCTCCCATCGCCATGCAATCGGCGCTAAGTCTCGGGGTGAGCCCTTATCCCTATCTGTTTGCCGTTACCGTGGCCGCGAGCATGTGTTTTGCTTCGCCTTTCTCCACGCCGCCCAATGCCTTGGTGATGTCGGCCGGTAAATACACATTTATGGATTATGTCAAGGTGGGATTACCCCTGCAACTGATTCTCGGTATCGTTATGATATTTGTCTTGCCTTTGCTTTTCCCCTTTTAGTGTTTTAGATAATAGATAACCAATAAGGCCACGCATGTCTTGCGTGGCCTTATTGTGTGTGTAAAACAGGGTAGGAGCTGTTTATTTGTCTTTGATTTCTTCGAAGTCGACATATTCGCCGACCGACTGGTCGAAGACTTTTTTCTTGCGCCGCTTTTGGGGCTCGGCTTCTTCGGTGTATGAGTGAGCCTGTGAGCCATTCTCTTCCTGTCGATGGGTGCTGAACGACCGGTATCGGGCCCGTCCGCCGAATGCGCTTATGATGCGGAATACAAATCCGAGTACCACGAGCAACAGGATAAACCCGATAAAGATTATAAATTGGAATATGAACATTTCTTGGTTCTTAAATTTTTTTGATATGAGAAGGAGGCCGTAAAGATACGACAACATTCACATCGGTAGATATATATTATCTAAAACGATGATAAAAAACCTTTTATTTTTTCCCCAGCAAGGCTGCCAGCGAAAGGAGTATGTAGGCGATGATGGCTCCGGCCAGACCGGTGGGGCCGAGCCAAATGATGAGTCCCAGTGCCGTGATGACCAGGATATAACGCAATTTATTGTCGCTCCATGACAAGTTCGACGCTTTCAGCGAGAACATGGGGAGATTCGATACCATGAGGAACGAGAAGAGAAGTATCAGCCCCAAAATGATGCCCGGGTGCCAGTTGCGCGTATCGGCAAAACAGATGCCTATCCAAAAGAGCGCATTGGCCGGAATGGGGAGCCCGATAAACGAGGTGCTCTGCCGGTCGTCGATATTGAATTTGGCCAGACGCAATCCGCCGGCAACCGGTATCAGCAATGCGATGTAGGCCAGGTTCGAGAGGCTTCCGTAGGGGAGGAGCAGGTAGTCGCTCAGCAACGTGTAAATCATGAGACCCGGTGCCAATCCGAAACTTACGAGGTCGGAGAGGGAGTCGAGTTCTTTGCCCATGGGAGAGTAGGCGTGGAGCAGGCGAGCCGACAACCCGTCGAGAAAATCGCATACGGCAGCAATGATGATGCAGGCGGAGGCTGTCTCAAAAGCGCTTTTCAAGGCAAAGATACAAGCCAAGCAGCCGGCCAAGAGATTGCAGCAGGTAATGACATTGGGTATGTATGACGAAAGCCGTTTCATGGTGTTTATGCGTTGAAGGTTGTTGTTATGGCAAGGAACATCACGAGTGCAGGCGAGCCACTTGTGTGATGTTGCCCACGGTTTTGTCGTTGAGTTTCACCAGTATTTCGGCATCGAGCGGGAGATAAAGGTCTACTCTCGAACCGAATTTGATAAACCCGATGTGCTCGTCGATTTGGCACGTCTCACCCGGTTCGGCATAGGTGACGATGCGTCGGGCCAGGGCACCGGCGATTTGACGCATGAGAATTTCTTGTCCGTTCTCGGCTTTGATGACGATGGTCGAACGTTCGTTTTCGGTACTCGACTTGGGCAACCACGCGGCCATGTAGCGGCCGTTTTGGTGGCTTACATGCATGACGGTGCCGTTCACGGGAGTCCAGTTGGCATGCACGTTGACCAAATTCATGAATATCGAGACTTGCATGCGTTTCTCGTGGAAATATTCATTTTCCATCACCTCTTCGGTCACAACGACGGTCCCATCGGCCGGAGCCACCACCGTGTTGCGGGTTTCTCCGGGAAAGTGTCGCCGGGGCGAACGGAAGAAATTGAGAACCAGCGTAAAAAAGACTATCGATGCGATGAGGATAATCAGGTTGAGAAGGTGTATAGGACAAAAATAATAGAGTAACCCATTTACGATGAGTAGAATGAGGAATAGAACGATGAGAATGTTTCTTCCTTCTCTATGTATTTTGACTTTCATGTTTCCTGTGAATATGTACTGATGGCCTATATATTTTTTACAAAGGTAGCGAGATTTTATGTAATGGCAAAACAACTTTTTTAAAATCTTGTGTTTTCCTGTACCAATCTTCCGATGTGTCACTTCATGGCCTTGATTTAGGCCGCGCATTGTGATATTATCGCCTTTTGGAGCGGGGATTCCCCTTAATTTGTGTATCTTTGCGGGGCATGTCGGAAGCCGTGGCGCGTCACGACCTGCCGAACGAAAAATTTTGCATGACAGGAGAACCATTTTATGGAGAAGAAAAAATCACGCGGGCGTCGCGGTCCCGACAAGATAGAGGTGTTCAAGGTCGAGAAGAATATGCCCCTTCTCGAATATCTGTTGGAAATATTTTCCGACCGCAGCAAAACGACGGTCAAATCCTATTTGGCGCATCGCCAGATAGCCGTGAACCATACCCCGACGACCCGGTTCGATGCCCCGCTGCATGTCGGCGATGAGCTTACCATCAATTACACAAGGGGTTACAAGGAGTTCCGTCACCCCCGTTTGCGCATTGTCTATGAAGACGAATTCCTCATCGTCGTAGACAAGGGCTATGGGCTCCTGTCGGTCTCGACCGACAGGGTCAAGGCCAACACCGCCTATCACATACTCAGCGACTATGTGCGTCAGGACAATCCCGCCAACCGCATCTTTGTTTTGCATCGTCTTGACCGGGACACCTCGGGATTGATGATGTTTGCCAAGAGTCAGGGCATACAAGAGAAAATGCAACGTTCGTGGAACGATATGGTGCTCGACCGCCGCTATGTCGCCGTCGTCGAGGGCGAGCTTACACCCGTCAAAGGGGAGGTGGCCTCCTATCTCAAAGAGAATGCCGCATTCCAGGTCTATTCGTCCGACGACAAGGAAAACGGCCAGTATGCCTTGACCCGTTATGAAGTCTTGGCCACCAACGGCCGCTATTCGCTCGTCGAATTGCAGTTGGCCACCGGCCGCAAAAACCAGATTCGTGTGCACATGTCCGACTTGGGTCACAGCATTGCCGGCGACCGCAAATATGGCGCCAAGAGCAATCCGCTCGGGCGTCTCTCCCTCCATGCCAGTCGCCTGCGTTTCGTGCACCCCATCACCCGTCGCGACATGCTCTTCGAAACGCCGATTCCCGCCTCATTCCAACGGGTTGTGCGGTAAAAAGCCGGTAAAAAAACACAGAGAAACAAATAATCTTATTATCTTTGCAAGCCTGAATGAATGACGGGAAACACCGCGTTGGCGGAGAGGACGAAACCTGTTTTGCAGCCTCTTCGGGAATCATAGAGACCCGGCCTCTTTCCTTGGTCGCATTTGCGCTGATAATGAAATAAATCATACGTTATGAATATCTCTTATAATTGGCTGAAAGATTATCTCGATTTTTCCCTTACCCCCGATGAAGTAGCCTCGGCCCTCACCTCGATAGGTCTCGAAACCGGCGGAGTAGAAGAGGTGCAAGCCGTGAAAGGCGGCCTCGAAGGGCTGGTCATAGGAAAAGTGCTCACTTGTGAGGAACACCCCAACTCCGACCACCTTCACATCACGACGGTCGACTTGGGCGACGGCCTTCCCACGCAAATCGTTTGCGGTGCACCCAATGTGGCTGCCGGCCAGACGGTGGTCGTGGCCACCATCGGAACCGTACTCTATGCGGGAGAAGAGAGCTTTACCATCAAGAAATCGAAAATCCGCGGCGTCGAAAGCAATGGCATGATTTGCGCCGAAGACGAAATCGGTATCGGCACTTCACACGATGGCATCATCGTCTTGCCCGACGGTGTAGCCCCCGGCACCCCCGCGAAAAAATACTATAACCTCGAAAGCGACTATGTATTGGAGGTCGACATTACCCCCAACCGGGTCGATGCCGCATCGCACTATGGCGTGGCCCGCGACTTGGCCGCATGGCTCAAACAGAACGGGTATGCTTACACCCTGAAACGTCCCTCGGTCGAAGATTTCAAAATCGATGACCCCGCCGGCAAGGCTGTTTCGGTGACGGTCGAGAACAGCGAAGCCTGTCCCCGATACAGCGGTCTGACCATACGCAACGTGAAAGTGACCGAAAGTCCCGAATGGCTCAAAAAACATCTCTTGGCCATCGGTCTCCGACCCATCAACAACGTTGTCGACATCACCAATTATCTCTTGCACGAGACGGGACAACCCATGCACTGCTTCGACGTGTCACAGATTGCCGGAGAGAAAATCATCGTCAAGACCTTGCCCGAAGGGACCCCCTTCGTCACCCTCGATGAGGTGGAGCGCAAACTCTCCGACCACGACCTCATGATATGTAACGAACGTGAGGGCATGTGTATCGCCGGCGTGTTTGGCGGCCTGCAATCGGGCGTGACGATGCAGACGACCGACGTCTTCCTCGAATCGGCCTATTTCAATCCCATGTGGGTGCGCAAGACAGCCCGCCGTCACGGCCTCAGCACCGACTCGTCATTCCGTTTTGAACGCGGTGCCGACCCCAACAACACGGTGTATGTGCTCAAACGTGCCGCCATGCTGGTGAAAGAGTTGGCCGGTGGAGAAATCGTGGGCGACATCGTCGATGTCTATCCGCAGCCCATCTCCAATTATCCCGTGACCCTCAGCTACGACCGCATCAATACCCTCATAGGGAAAAACATTCCCTGCGATACGGTCAAGAGCATACTCGCTTCGCTCGAAATCGAAATCGTGGAAGAAAAAGACGGCGTTTTGTCGTTGCTTGTTCCCACCTATCGTGTCGATGTGCGTCGCGACGTCGATGTCATCGAAGACATACTCCGCATCTACGGATACAACAATGTGGAGTTTACCGATACGGTACACTCCAACCTTTCCTATAAAACCGATACCGACAGCAGTTTCCAGCTCCAAAACTTGGTGGCCGAGCAACTCGTGGGTTGCGGGTTCAACGAAATCATGAACAACTCGTTGACCAAGTCGTCCTATTACACATCGCTGGAAAGTTACCCCGAGAGCCATTGCGTGAAACTGATGAACCCGCTGAGCGCCGACCTGAGCGTCTTGCGCCAGACCCTCCTCTTCGGCGGTTTGGAAAGCATTGCCCGCAACGTCAATCGCCGTCGTCCCGACCTGCATCTCTTTGAGTTTGGCAACTGCTACTCATTCAATCCCGAGGCCGATGCTTCGCAAAAGATACTCAACCCTTACAGCGAATCGCTGCACCTTGGCCTGTGGATTACCGGACACCGCGTTTCGGGAAATTGGGCGCATGCCGATGAGAAGACCAATGTCTTCGAGTTGAAAGCCTATGTCGAGAATATCTTCACCCGCCTTGGCGTGGAGAGCGGACGCCTGCTCATGACACAGACTGCCGACGAACTCTTCTCGGCCGCCCTGTCGGTTACCACGCGCGACGGGAAAGAAGTCGCGCGCCTGGGTATCGTCTCGGGCAAAGTATTGCACCGTTTCGACATCGATGCCGAGGTATGCTTTGCCGACTTGCACTGGTCGCTTCTCATGCGACTGGCCGGGAAAAAGGTTACCTTTACCGACATACCCAAGTTCCCGAGCGTAAAACGCGACTTGGCGCTGTTGCTCGACAAGCAAATCACTTTTGCCCAAGTAGAGAAGGCCGCCTTCGAAGCCGAGAAGAAACTCATCAAGGAGGTCACCCTCTTCGACGTGTACGAAGGGAAAAACTTGCCCGAAGGCAAAAAGTCATACGCCATATCGTTGCTTCTTGAAGATGAGACCAAGACACTCAACGATAAGCAAATAGAGCATATTATGAGCCGCGTCATCACCAACCTGCAAAACAAGTTGGGCGCATCACTGAGATAAATATCACATCAAATAATAATAAAAAGAAAATACCAATATGGGAAGAGCATTTGAATACCGAAAAGCCCGTAAGCTCAAACGTTGGGGCAATATGGCCCGCACTTTTACAAAACTCGGAAAAGAGATCTCCATCGCTGTGAAAGCCGGCGGTCCCGACCCCGACTCCAATCCTCGTCTGCGTGTGCTCATGCAGAACGCCAAGGCAGCCAACATGCCCAAGGAAAATGTAGAACGTGCCATCAAGAAAGCCACCTCCAAGGAGGAAGGCGATTACAAGGAGGTACTATTCGAAGGATACGGACCTTACGGAATCGCCATTGTCGTGGAGACGGCGACAGACAACAATAACCGCACGGTGGCCAATATTCGCAGTTACTTCAATAAGTTCGGCGGTTCGCTCGGTACTTCGGGCAGCCTCTCGTTCCTTTTCGACCACAAGAGCGTTTTCCACATCAAACCCAAAGATGGCGTTTCCCTCGAAGACCTTGAACTCGAATTGATCGATTTCGGTGTCGATGAAGTAGATGCCGATGAAGAGGAAATCGTAATCTATGGTGAGTTTGAGTCGTTCAACGCCATACAGAAATATCTCGAAGACAACGGTTTTGAGATTACCAGCGCCGAGTTTGAACGCATTCCCAATGACACCAAGGAACTCACCGAGGAACAACGTGCCCAGATTGAGAAACTCATCGAGCGCATCGAAGAAGACGAAGATGTGCAGAATGTGTTCCACAATATGAAAGAAAGCGACGAAGAAGAATAAATATCTCTTCCTGAAAACATGACGCCGGGAAGTGATTCTCACCTGCCCGGCGTTTTTATTTCACAAGCTATGAAGAAAGCCATAGTTCTGTTGTTCTCCTTTGCCGGTCTCTTTTCCGCATGTCGGGAATCGGAGCGGGAAGATGTGTTGAATGCGGTCTTGTCGGTCCCTTGCGACGCGGCGTGTATCCAAACCTATATGCGGGAGAATGTCTACATCGATGTCGACATAAAGGCTCTTGCCCGTGCGATATGTGCCGGCGAAGAGGTCGATGCCGGCCTTATGGCTCAGGCCAAAGTGGCTCTTTTCCGCTATTTTTCGCATGTAACCGTCGAAGGCGGGCATTATCGCTGCGAGATGAGTTCAGGCGAGGGCATGGCCCTTTCCCCTCGGTTGTTCGATGCCTTGCAGGAGAATCTTCAAGAAATGAACCGCGGTGTTGACGCGATGCGTCGTCGCGATGCAACCCTCCAACTACCGCCTGTCGATTCGGCCTATTTGCAATCCCTGCTACGCTAAGACAAGGAAATGAAAAAGCCTCCGCTATTATAGCGGAGGCTTCTTTGTTTATGGCGATAGGGGGGGGAATGTCCTATTCTTTCACAAAGCGGGCGGCCACCCAGTTGTTCTTTTCGAGATGGTCTTTGTAGAGCAAGCCATATTGACGGGCGCAGGCTTGCAGTGTGGGCAAATCTTGGGTATAAAATCCGCTCATATAGATTGTGCTGCCTGTGTGCATGACCGAAGCATAAGCCTGCATGTTGTCGAGGTGAATGTTGCGGTTGATGTTGGCCAGTACCGTGTCGTAGAGGCGTCCGTCGCCGAGGAGCGATTTGTCGCCCAGCAATACGTCGATACCGTCGATATGGTTGAGGCGGATATTCTCTAAGGCATTTTGGTAGGCCCACTCGTCGATGTCGATGGCCGTGGCCGATGTCGCGCCGCGCATGCGGGCGAGAATGGCAAGAATGGCCGTCCCGCAACCCATGTCGAGGACATTTTCTCCCGTGAAGTCGTGACGCAATATCCATTCGAGCATGAGCGATGTTGTTTCGTGATGGCCGGTACCGAATGCCATTTTGGGGTCGATGACGATTTTATACCGGGCTTCGGGCACGTCGGTGTGGAAAGTGCTGTGTATGACACATTCGTTGCCTATGACGATGGGCTTGAAGTAGTGTTTTTCCCACTCTTCGTTCCAATTCTGGTCGGCATAGTGGTTGCACGACCATTCGATTTCGGCCTCGACCGGCAGATGGCCGATGGTTTCAAGCAGTGCCGGTTCGGAATACTTGTCTTCGGGAATGTAGGCGCTCATGCCGGTAGCGTCGGGAACAAAGCTGTCGTAACCGGCTTCCACCAGTAAGGCGGCGAGGACATCGGTAACCAAAGCCACGTCGTCGGCTTTGACATTGAGGCGTATTTCGATGTATTTCATGGTGTCTCTTTCTGTTATGAATTGCCAAGTTCGTCGAGGATACGAGGATACAAGACGTTTTTCAGGTGCGGATATTCGGGGTATAGCTCCATGGCCTTGCTGAAATATTCATGCGCTTTCTCGTAGTTTTGGTCTTTCTCTTCGACCAGCCCGAGGGTGATGATGAGTTGCAGGTACATCCAGTTGTTGCTGCGGAGAGACTCGTCGTTTTCATACAGTTGCAAGGCTTTCCGGTAATACTCTCTCGATTGTTGCGTGTTTCCACCGAAAACGTCGGGCATGTAGAACAGAATGTTGGCGCTCCATATATTTACGTCAGGGTTGTCGGGCGCTGTTTTCTCGGCTTTACGGGCGTGTTGCAGCATGCCGTGGGCCAATGTGGCTGCTTTGAGAGGGGAGAGGGCGATTTGGAATCCCTGGAAATTGGCCATAAGTCCCGACAGCCTGCCGTCTTCGGGATTGGCTTTGACAAGAGGTTCGACAATAGACAGGGCTTCATTGAGCACTTTGCGAGCCTCTTTTTTCTCTCCGATGTCGATGAGGTGTCCCACCAAGCCGTAGTAGTATGAGAGCAACTCTACCTTGTCGTCGAGCGATTGACAGGCCGAGTCGTTTTTCATTGTGGCAATGATTTTATCCCATTGCAGAATGTTGCCCGAGACAAAAAGGTCGAACGTCGTTTTCCGATAAGGACTTTCGGCTTCTGCCGTACCGGAAACGAACAGGGCGAAGAGAAGAAATAAGGCAAAGGTTTTTTTCATCATTAGGGTATCTTTTTACAGAAGTCCTGAACAGTGCGAAAACACGACAGATGCGTTTTCCCGAAGCCTTGTTCAAGAAATCGGGGGCAAAGATACGACTTTTATACGACTTTTCATGTCGGTACCAATCCTTTCCTTGTATGAAAATACGCCGGAATTGTCCTGAAACACCTTTTCGGCACAAGGTGATAATAGTCGGGAAGATACTCGTCGTTTCGAAAAGTTTTTGCTATTTTTGTATTTTATAAAGAACTGAAAACATGAGCCATATTGCCAAACAGATGACCGAACTTATCGGTAATACCCCGATGCTCGAACTTGCGGGTATCGCTCGCAAATATTCCCTCGCAGCGCACATCGTCGCCAAACTCGAAAGTTTCAATCCCGGTGGGAGCGTCAAGGACCGCACGGCCTTGTCGATGATAGAAGATGCCGAGGTGCGGGGGCTGTTGGTGCCCGGTGCGACGATTGTCGAGCCTACCAGCGGCAATACCGGTGTAGGCATCGCATGGATTGCCGCCGTGAGGGGGTATCGTACGATACTCACCATGCCCGAGACCATGAGCATCGAGCGGCAGCGTTTGTTACGGGCCATGGGAGCGGAGCTGGTGCTTACACCCGGAGCCGGAGGCATGGCCGGAGCCATTGCCAAAGCCGAAGAGTTGTTGACGACCATTCCGCAGGCCGTCATGTTGCGTCAGTTCGAGAACAAGGCCAATCCCGCCGTGCATCGGCGTACGACGGCCGAGGAGATATGGCGCGACACCGACGGTGCTGTCGATATTTTTGTGGCGGGTGTAGGCACGGGCGGAACGCTTTCGGGGGTGGCCGAGGGGTTGAAACATCGTAATGCCCGGGTCTTGACGGTCGCCGTGGAGCCGGCTTCATCGGCGGTGCTTTCGGGCGGTTGCCCGGGGGGGCACAAGTTGCAGGGCATAGGAGCCGGTTTCGTGCCTGAGACCTACGACGGGAAGTGGGTCGACGAGATTATGACGGTTACCGATGAAGATGCGATGCGCATGGGGCGGGAGCTTGTGGCTTGCGACGGCGTTTTTGCCGGTATCTCGTCGGGTGCAGCCGTGAGTGCGGCCGTGCGGTTGGCGGCTCGGCCCGAGAATGCCGGCAAACTCATTGTGGCGCTGCTGCCCGATACCGGCGAACGGTACCTCTCGACCGAGCTTTTTGGCGGTTGACATACTTGGATTTATACTGCAACAAAAAAGCGTAGCTCCCGCCGGGGCTACGCTTTTTTGTCATGAAATATAATCGTCGAAGATTATTTCTTTTGGGCCGAGATCTCGATATTTACGGTTTGTTCAAGGAGCGGAGCAGCAGCTTCGATCGAAAGGTTGGCGGCACCTGCTTTGGTAACCGTACCGGTGAGGCTGTTGATGACAACGTCCATTCCGATGATGTTCTTTTCGAGGTCCATATCCTGTCCGTTGATGGTCAGTTTTTCGCTATCAGCGGTGCTGGGTACGTCATTTACTTCGAGGGTGAGCGCTCCGATAATCAAGATGGAATCATTGATGGAGAGCGAGGTGGCGTTTTCTTGTTGGTTGAGGGTGAACGTTACAGGGCTCGAAGATAGTGCGGGGTTAAAGGCTTCGAAGAAGTTTTCACCATTCACAAGGATTTCGATGTTGCCATCGTATTCGCCCGTGGCGTTTACGTTGTTGGTAATACCGTTGTTGATTGAGTTGTCATCATCTTTGTTGTCATCGCCGCAGGCAACGAATGCGAGGGGCATGGCCATGAACATGAACAGATAAATCAAGTTCTTTTTCATAATACTTTTTTTTAATTGTAATTTCGGGCGCAAAGATAATGCTTTTTGGGTGAATGCGAAAAAACTTTCGAAATATTTTGCGTTTTCTTCCCCCAAAAAATAAACGATGACAATTACAGACGGATAGTCCCGATTTATTTTCGGAATAGGCCGCGTATCTTCCTGAACATGCGCAAGCTGGTAATTATTCCCTCAAACAGGGCCACACTCACCGAGAAGCGTTTCATTATCGAGAACGGGGAGTTTCCCATTCGGTAGAAAGGTGCCAAGGTATCCCAGTAGGTTTGTGCCAGTTCGCTGTGTTGCCTGGCTATTTTGGCCCGCACCTCGGCTTTTTGTCGGGCCAGCGATTTCATGGTTATTTTCGTTTCGTTCATAGCTCGTTGTTGGTGTTTGAGGTGAAGTCGTTTTGGCCTTCTTTCGGCGTGAGGAACATTTTATAGAAGAAGCGCAATATGGGGTTGACGATGCAACTGCGGCGCAGGAGCCACAAAACGACAAATAGCAACAAGAAGAAACCGGCCATGATGGAATAGGCGGCAACGGCTCCTGTATATATTTGTATGAGATGAACGACAGAGAGGGAAAGATAAAGCAGCGCAATGGCAATGAGGATAATGGCCAATATGAGGAAGATGAGAGAAGAGACAATGCGTGTCAATTTTTCGACGCTGTCGAGTTTCACCCATTCACATTGTAGCGAAAGGTATTGTTTTATCTCCGCAATGACTTGGCGCAAGGAGGGGGTTGGGTTGGAGGTGCTCATAAGTGTGGATATTCGTTGAGTGGCATAAAGATTTCCCGGCAGCCAAATGGGCGACCGGGAAATCTTTTAAATTCAGTGAGAATCAGTCTTCTGCTTCAACTGATTTGTCAAGTTTGAGCTTGGCGGCAATTTTGTTGACGAGGTTTTCCATATCCTCGCGGCTCAGTTTGATGCCGTTCTCACGAAGAACTTCATTGATTTTACTACGCGTGTCTTCGCCTTTTTCAGGGGCGAAAAGTATCCCGATGGCAGCACCGATGGCAGCACCTGTCAGGAAGCCGGCTAATAAAGAAGCACATTTCATAATACCGAAATTTTTTATGGGTTTACCACAAAGATAACAAAAAAATTATTGGTTGTATCATGCGGCGAAAGAAAAATACGCTTTTTTACCTATTTTGTGGCCTTAGAGAATAAAAAAACAATAAAGCCGAATAAAGTAAGATACATTGATATACTTATTATAGGGATATATCCTTAACTTTATAGAAGATCGGCGGCAGCTCGGCGTAATCAAACTTGAAAACTTCTTTTCTTGTTTGCCTCTGCGCTCCCTTTTACTATCTTTGCAAACTGAATAATTGCGAGCAGAAATGTCGGAACAAACCATATCGATTAAAGGTGCCCGGGTCAATAATTTGAAAAATATTGACTTGGAGATACCCCGTAATAAACTGATTGTCATTACCGGCCTTTCGGGCTCGGGCAAGTCTTCGTTGGCATTCGATACCCTCTACGCCGAGGGACAACGCCGCTATGTCGAGAGCCTTTCGGCCTATGCCCGTCAGTTTCTCGGGCGCATGAGCAAGCCCGAGTGCGATTATATCCGCGGCATACCGCCCGCCATTGCCATCGAGCAGAAGGTAAATACCCGGAATCCCCGTTCCACGGTGGCTACTTCGTCCGAAATCTACGATTACCTGCGAATGCTCTTCGCCCGCATCGGGAAGACCTATTCTCCCGTCTCGGGAAAAGAGGTGAAGAAACACCGGGTCGAAGATGTCGTGGAGTGTGCCCAGTCTTATCCCGATGGTACGCGCATGGCTCTTTTCACCCCCGTCAAGTTCCCTGCCGACCGTGATGCCCGCACGGTACTCGATGTCTATCTCAAAGGCGGTTACAACCGCATGGAACATCACGGAGAGATTGTCCGCATTGAAGACTTGTTGCAAGGCGACGAGTCGTCGTGGCACGACGATGAACTGTTTTTGCTCATCGACCGCACGGTCGTTTCTCACACCAACGATGCCGTGAGCCGTCTTTCCGACTCTGTCGAGACCGCCTTTTATGAGGGCCATGGGGAGTGCCTGTTGCGCTTCTATACCTCGTCGGGGGTCGAGTCGCACACCTTCTCCAATCGTTTTGAGGCCGACGGTATGACGTTTGAGGAGCCGAACGATTTGATGTTCAACTTCAACAGTCCCGTGGGAGCCTGTCCCAAGTGTGAAGGATTCGGAAAAGTTATCGGTATCGACGAAGATTTGGTCATACCCAATAAGTCGCTTTCGGTCTATGACGATGCCGTCGTGTGCTGGAAGGGGGAGAAGATGAGCGAATGGAAAAAGGCCCTGATAAGTGTAGCCGAGGCGTCGCGTTTCCCGATACATCGTCCCTATTATCAACTGACCGAAGCCCAGAAGTCGCTTCTATGGAACGGGAATGCCCTGTTCCATGGAATCAACGATTTCTTCCGCATGGTCGAAGAGAACCAGTATAAGATACAGTATCGGGTCATGTTGGCCCGCTATCGCGGGAAAACGAC
Source organism: uncultured Porphyromonadaceae bacterium (assembly GCA_900542765.1). Taxonomy (GTDB): domain Bacteria; phylum Bacteroidota; class Bacteroidia; order Bacteroidales; family UBA11471; genus Caccoplasma; species Caccoplasma merdavium. The sequence continues at coordinate 51,578 of UQOX01000008.1, forward strand.
CTGTCCCGAGTGTCATGGAGGCCGGTTGAAGCCCGAGGCTCAGTATGTAAAAGTCGGCGGCAAGTCCATCTCACAGTTGGTCGAGATGTCCATCGACGAGTTGAGACGCTTCTTTGGCGAACTTCAACTCGACCCATACGATGCCGCGGTGGCCAAGCGTTTGCTCACCGAGATAAACAACCGTCTCGAATTCCTTTCTGATGTCGGGCTCGACTATCTGACGCTCAATCGTCTCTCATCGACGCTCTCCGGCGGTGAGAGTCAGCGCATCAACCTGGCCACTTCTTTGGGCAGCAGCTTGGTCGGTTCGCTTTATATACTCGACGAGCCGAGCATCGGATTGCATTCGCGCGACACGGCATTGCTCGTGCGGGTGTTGCGGCGTTTGCAACAGTTGGGCAACACGGTGATTATCGTCGAACACGACGAAGACATCATACGGGCGGCCGACTACATCATCGACATCGGTCCGCAGGCCGGACGCCTGGGCGGGGAGGTTGTCTATCAAGGAACTTTTGACGGCCTCGAAAAGGCCGAGCATAGCTATACGGCCAAGTACCTTACCGGCCAGGAGACAATTCCCGTACCGGCACACCGGCGTTTGTGGCATAACTATATCGAGATCGAAGGCGCCGTGCATAATAACCTGAAAAATATCAATGTGCGTTTCCCGCTCTATGCCATGACGGTTGTGACCGGTGTGAGCGGCTCGGGCAAATCTTCGTTGGTGCGTGATGTCTTTTACCGTTCCTTGGCCCGTTGTTACGACGAAGAAGGCGAGATGCCGGGCACTTATGGACGTTTGTCGGGCGATGTGTCGCTGATGAAACACATCGAGTTTGTCGACCAAAATCCCATCGGGCACTCTTCCCGTTCCAATCCGGCGACCTATCTGAAAGCCTTCGACGAGATACGCAAGCTCTTTGCCGAGCAGCAGGCTGCCAAGCAGATGGGCTTCTCGGCCGCCTATTTTTCGTTCAATGTCGAGGGTGGCCGTTGTGAAGAATGTAAAGGCGATGGTACCATCACGGTCGAAATGCAATTCATGGCCGACCTTGTTCTCCCTTGTGAGTCCTGTCACGGAAAACGTTTCAAGCCCGATATTCTCGAAGTGGAATACCGCGGGAAAAATATCGCCGATGTGCTCGACATGACGGTCAACCAGGCTGTGGAGTTTTTCTCCGAGGCCGGAGGTTCGACCGAGAAAAAAATCGTCCGCCGGCTCAAACCCTTGCAGGACGTGGGCTTGGGGTACATCAAGATGGGGCAGACCTCATCGACCCTCTCCGGCGGTGAAAACCAACGGGTGAAACTGGCCTATTTCCTGAGCAACGAGAAACAGGAGCCTACCATCTTTGTCTTTGACGAGCCGACGACCGGATTGCATATACACGACATCAAAACCCTGATGGCCGCATTCGATGCTCTTATTGCCAACGGACATACGGTGGTCATTGTCGAGCATAATATGGAGGTTATCAAGTGTGCCGACTACATCATCGACATGGGTCCCGAAGGGGGCGATGCCGGCGGCCATTTGGTATGTTGCGGTACGCCTGAGGAGGTAGCGGCTTGTGCCGGGTCATATACCGGGTACTTCCTTCGCGAGAAATTGGGTTTGCCTCCGTTGTAGGGAAGGGATTCCTTGAAAATAAAATGGAGGACGTCCGTGCGGGCGTCCTCCATTTTTGTTGTCTGTCAATACGCATCAGGCATTCTGGTAGAGATAGCGTTTGATACTGCGTTTGGGCGTTTTTTCAAATTCTTCATAGAAGAGTTTGATTTTGGTGATTTGGCTGTATCCCGGCAGGTTTTTGTTTACTGCGATGCGGTTCTCTTCCATCAATTCTTCGATGCTCGAAGCCAATCCCTGTTTTTCAGCGTTCTCGAAATCGGGGTAGATGAGGGCGACGAGTTTCCCGTTCTGCTCGATGACAATCGACTCGTTTACATAGGGTAAGTTGTTGATGCGGGCCTCTATTTCCTCGGGGTAGATGTTTTGTCCCGAGGGACCCAAAATCATGCTCTTGCTGCGTCCTTTGAGGTATATGTAGTTGTCCTTGTCGAGAACGGCCAAGTCGCCGGTGTTGAGCCAGCCGTCTTTCAAAACGGCATCGGTGGCTTCTTGGTTTTTATAATAGCCCAGCATCACGCTGTCGCCTTTGACATGGAGTTCCCCGACGATGTTCTGGGGGTCGGCCGAGTCGATGCGGGCTTCGGTGCGGTCGATGACCTTTCCGCAGGAGCCCAGTCGGGCTTTCTGCCACGGGGCATAGGAGATGAGGGGTGCACATTCGGTCATGCCGTAACCGATTGTAAAGGGGAACCCGATTTTGTGCAGGAACAATTCGATTTCGTGGTTGAGAGCAGCTCCACCGATGATGATTTCTTGCATATTCCCGCCGAATGCCTCTTCGAGTTTGGCGCGAATCTGTTGTTGAAGTTGGGTGTTGAGAAACGGAATTTTCATCATGAGCTGCATGAGTGGTTTCTCTAACAGGGGGAATACCTTGCCGCGGACGATTTTCTCGATAATGAGCGGTACCGAAATGACGACGCGTGGCTTCACTTCGGCAAAAGCGTCCAAGATAATCTTCGGCGACGGTATGCGGGTAAGGAAATGTATGTGGCAACCTTTGGCAAAGCAGTTGCACAGTTCGACCATGAGTCCGTACATGTGGGCCATGGGCAACATCGACACCACTTGGTCGCCGGGATTGATGTAGGTCATGTTGTCATAACAGAATTTCAGGTTGGTCCACAAGCTGCGGTAGGGGAGCATCACGCCTTTTGAGAATCCGGTCGACCCCGATGTGTAGTTGATGAGAGCCAGCTCATCGGGCGAATCTTTGTGGTAGGAGACGTCTTCACGACGGAAACGCTCGGGGTATTTGTCGCCGAAATATTGGTTGAGGTGTTCTCTGGCATCTATGAGTTTCTTGCTTCGGCTGTGCAGTACCGAGAAATCGTTGATGAGAATGATGCCGGTAAGGCCGGGCATTTTGCTCTTGTCGATGTTTTCATACACGACGTCGCCCACGAAAAGGAGTTTCGACTCGGAGTGGTTTACGATGTGGTGTATGTTGTCGGGCTTGAATTCGTGCAGTATGGGTACGACCACCGCTCCGTAGGTGAGGGTGGCGAAGAAGGCGACGGCCCAGTGGGAGGAATTGCGGCCGCAGATGGCAATCTTGTCGCCTTTCTTTACACCGGCAGCTTCCATCAAGATGTGCATTTTTTCTATCTTGCGGGCAATGTCTTTATAATTGTAAGACACACCCTTGAAGTCGCTAAGTGCCGTCAATTCCCAGTTTTCACGAATGGAGTTCTCGATATATGCGTTGAAACCTTTGTCCATTTTGTTCGATTGTCAGAGTGTTTTTTAGATAAGTTGCAGTTGCTTGATGTAGTTTATGTATTCCTCATTTTGCATATCGAAAGTTCGGTCGATATAATGAGCATAATCCTCGAAATAATCACTGGCAATATCGGCGACAATATCCTCGCCCGGTAATTGATGGGCGGTGAGCACCTGCTCGATTTTGTGCCGGAACCAGGCGACGGTCTCGCATTTTCGTTCCCACATTTCCGACTTTTCCTGTTCCCACTCGTGTCCGTTGCGCACGATGAGATAGCAAGTAGCATAAAAAGCGTCGATGGTAGGGAATATGCCGTTGAAAGAGGAGAGTATGGCAGCCTCTTTTTCTTTGAGGGCGACTTCGGTCGGGGTCATTTGATGATTGATGTCGAAAAAAACTGCACAAATATAGGGTATTTTGTGCAATAAATCATACGATGCCGATTATTTTCTCTTCGGCCTTGCCCGAATACATGACACGCAAGTGCATTTAAGTATTTAAAATAAGCACATTACGGCGCATTTTCGTAAGAATCGCATTCGTAATATAGAACAACAATCGCACTATTTTGTTGAATACGGCCTTTCAAGAAGTCTCTTTTTCTTGACTTTGTTTGTTTGAAAGAAAAGAAAGCCCTATCTTAGCCCACATTATATAAAAACAGTCATAGACAATGGCAGTAGAGGCACATCTCGTCATTATGGCCGGAGGCATCGGCAGCCGTTTTTGGCCGATGAGTACCCCCGAGGTTCCCAAGCAGTTTATCGACATTACCGGTTGTGGCCGTACCCTGATACAACTTACGGCCGACCGTTTCGCATCGCTCGTATCTCCCGAGAACATGTGGGTGGTGACGTCTAAGCGGTATGAAAATTTGGTTCGGGAACAACTTCCCGGAGTGCCGCCGTCGAATATCTTGCTCGAACCCTGCATGCGTAACACAGCCCCCTGCATCGCTTATGCCGGTTGGAAGATAAAGACGAAAAATCCCGACGCCGCCATTGTCGTTACGCCGTCGGACCATGTGGTGACCAACGTGTCCGAATTCCAGCGGGTGATAGCCCGATCACTCGATTTCGTCACCCGTCGCCCTGCCATACTCACGTTGGGCATGAAACCCAGCCGGCCTGAAACCGGGTACGGGTATATTGCTGCGCGCAATGGCGACATGCCGGCAGGAGAGGAGATACTTTCCGTCGATTCGTTCCGGGAAAAGCCCTCCCTTGAAGTTGCGCGCCAATATGTCGCCGCCGGAAATTATTTCTGGAACTCGGGCCTTTTCTTGTGGAGCGTTGCGACGCTCGAAAGGGCATACCGCTCTTATTGTCCCGGAGTGGCCGATATATTCGACCGTCTCTCTCCGCAATTCTACACATCGGGCGAACAGACGGCTGTCGATGAAAATTTCCCGCTTTGCGAAAATATCTCGGTCGATTACGCCATTATGGAAAAAGCGGCCGACATGTATGTCTTCCCGGCCGATTTCGGTTGGTCCGACTTGGGTACCTGGGGCTCCCTTCACACGCTGTTGCCGCATGATGATTCCGACAATGCCTGTGTCGGCGATGGCGCGAGGTTGGTCGATTCCCGTAATTGCATTGTGCATGTCCCGTCGGGAAAACGGGTTGTCGTGCAGGGACTCGACGGTTATATCGTGGCCGAGAAAGATGGAACCTTGCTCATCTGCCGGTTGCAAGATGAGCAACACATAAAAGAATATTCTAAATTATGAATCGGAAAAAATATATTTAAGAATGGAAAAGAAAAAAGTCTTTGTTTCGGGGTGCTATGACATGCTCCATAGCGGTCATGTGGCTTTTTTTACCGAGGCGGCGTCGCACGGAGACCTCTACGTCGGCATCGGTTCGGATAAGACGATATTCGAGTTGAAAGCCCGTAAAACCATCAATACCGAAGCCGAACGCCTTTATATGGTAAAGGCGCTGCGCGTGGTCAAAGATGCGTGGATAAACAGCGGTAGCGGTCTGCTCGATTTCGAGAAAGAGTTGCGGGAGTTGAAGCCCGATATCTTCTTTGTTAATTCCGATGGCGCTACGCCGTTGAAAGAACAGCTATGTAAGGAATTGGGTATCGAATACATGGTGAGTACCCGGCTTCCCCATAGCGGATTGCCCACTCGCTCCACGACCATGTTGCGTCACGAGTGCCGCATACCTTACCGCATCGACCTTGCCGGCGGTTGGCTCGACCAGCCGTTTGTGAGCAGTTGCTATCCAGGCCCGGTATTGACCATATCGATTGAACCCGAATATGAATTCAACGACCGAAGCGGCATGTCTACATCTTCCCGTAAAAAAGCCATAGAGTTGTGGCAGACCGATATTCCCGAAGGCGATAAGGAAAAACTGGCCAAGACCCTCTTCTGTTTTGAGAATCCCCCGGGAACGAAATATGTCAGCGGGTCGCAAGACTCGTTGGGCATTGTCATGCCGGGACTGAACAAGCTCGAATACAATGGCGGTTATTGGCCCGAGAAAATCGATAGCAATACCGACCCCGAACTCCTGAAATGGATTGAGGAGCGCATTTGGCTCTATCCGCTCTATCCCCGGCGGGCTTCCTACGACGTCTTGGCCGATACACAGGTCAATCCCGAAAACGCCAAAGCACTGAGCGATGCCGCTCGTGCTTGTTGGGACGCCATTCATGCCCGTGATGCCCGAGCCTTTGGTGAACAGGTGCGAAAAGCCTTCGAAGCCCAGATCGCCATGTTCCCCCACATGATGTATGACGATATTCAAGTCGAGATAGATCGTCACAAGGACTCTGTCCTGGGTTGGAAATTGAGTGGTGCGGGAGGCGGCGGCTATCTGATGTTTGTCAGTGAAAAGCCTGTCGAAAAAGCCATTCAGATACATATTCGCCGATAGAAATTTATTCCTTTATAGTAAAAAACGAGGAGACTCCGAGACACGGGTCTCCTCGTTTTTTTCATGTGGCCGATTGCTCCCTTGTGAGAACAATTAGCCCCAATGTGTATGATTTTAGGGGATTTTTCTGCCCGGACAAAAAATCCACGAGATTTTACCATAGAATCCACATCATTTCAGGTATGAAAATCTACTTTTATCGCAGATTCTTCCCCGGGAAATATTGGCGGGAGAAGCATGATACACGTTATCCTGTGATTGCGCTTCGGTTAATTTGAAGGTGGAAAGAAGGACAGTTTACACAGATACCTTGACGTGAAAAAAGAACCTTAAATCATATAGTAATGAAAAATATTCTGAAAAACCTTTTGTCTGTCCTGCTCATTGCGACGACAGCAACAACAGCCCGGGCTGTTGACGATTCGTTCGGTTTCGAACGCACAAAAGATGCGTCGAGCGGACTGTTTTCAGACTTCGTATTGGAGTCGGGTTATGAAAAGATTTCCTTAAATGGATAGAGAGTTTTGAGAGTGGCCGCATACAACCGCTGACCGGAGTGTTTAAGTACACGATCGACGGGGTGGAATATTCGACTTCCGACGGACAGACGGCCTATAAATACTATGGCGTCTTGGAAGAAGCCGAGTGGGGCTATCTCGATACCGACTATTTCGGCTTTACGATGACCATTCCCGCCGGCGTAACGCTGGAACCGACCCGCTTCTATTCGTCGATAGTGCTTGGCGGAGGCCGTATCGTTTACAAGGTCGTGTTGCAAGACGCCAATGGCGAAGAGTTGTATAAGATAGGAGAGACCCCGCAAGACAAAGAGGCCATCAAGAATCTCGATGTGGATTTGTCGGAAAGCGGACTCCTCCTTACCGAAGGAACTTATCGTCTTTTGCTGTATAGCTACCAGTGGTACGGCTCGGTCAAGACCCATTTGCCTGTCTCCTTCATGCTGCAAGGCCAGGTTACCGCCGAAGACCCTATTGAATATACACAACTTACCGATTTGACGGTAGGGGGTGTCTCTTACTTCGACCGTCTTGTCGACAACAGTTGCACGGTGGAGTTGCCCTATGGTACCACCTCGTTCCCCGAAATTGCTGCGACGGCCGATGACAAGGGCCGCGTGGAAATCGTGCAGCCTACCGGCGACACGATGAAGGCCGAAATACAATTGATAGACAATGAAACCGACAAGCTGGTGGCGACTTATACCGTAAATTTTGTGCCTGGTGAGCCGGCACAAGGAGCTGTGCTCCGTGTCGAAGGCGGTGATGCTGCCACCGGTTCGGTGCAAGACGGGGTTTATACCGACGGGACGGTTGCCATATCGCCCGCACCGGCCATACAGTCGATGAATGGCATTTGGGGATTGAAGATGGGTTTCAATGCCGATTACAAAATCTCGGTACCGGCCGATTTCACTATCGATGAGATACGATTTGTCGGAGTTCCTGTCCATGGTAACTGCAAAATACCTTATGTCATCACTTCGCACGAAACGACCCGGACGACGGCAGCAGATTCGCTCTATCTCTCCGAAGAGAATCAGACCGTTGCTTTCAAACTGCTTGATTACAAGGCCGGAGATACCTTGGCTCTTACTATCGACTTGTGGGGTGAGGTAATCAATTACATCGAACTGACGTCTGTGGCCGATAAGGAAGTCGTCGCTACTCCTTCGATATATGTCGAGGAAGGCAATGTCTCCGATACGATAACCCTGACGTCCGATACCGAAAATGCCATCATATATTATACGCTCGACGGTACCGAACCTACCCCCTCGTCGAACCGCTACACGGGTCGCTTCATGATTTCCGGCAACTGCACGATAAAAGCGATTGCCACGGCACGGGTGTTCAACTTCGAAGATTCCGAAGTGGCCGAGAAGGTTGTCGACCATTTCAAGACCCAAGGCGGATTTTCCTTTACGTTTGCTCCCGGCGATGGAACGACGGTCGACTTGACGGGTGATCCCAAATATAAGTATGTCAGAGTTTCCGACCTCAATCCTGCCTTCCAAATCAAGGGCGAGAATACCGTATATTCCGATTCCCGCTTTAAAATGGCTGCGGGCAGTGAGTTTGCCATTTGTGTCCCCGCGAATGCGATTGTGACCAAGTTGACATTCGTAAATGCGTGTGACAACTATTACAATGCCGAGACCGGAGCAAATACCGATTCGGAATGGGATTATATCAAGTCCGAAGGTGCCACGGTTATCGTCTCCGATGACATGAAGATTACTTCCGCGAAAAACATTACGGCTTCGATACAAAACCATACGGCCGGAACCCCCATTTTGTTCCGAATCAAGAAATGCGCCCAGTTCGCATGTGCAAGTATTATCGTTGAATATGCGCAGATGAACGATGATGCCGTCGAGTATGTCGGTGCTTCTGTCGAAGAGGACGCGGTTCTCGACGCATCGGGCAGTTTCACCCTCTCGTTCGACCGTGAGGTAACCTTGAACGAAGGGGCCCGAATGCAAATCGACGGCGAATCGATACGAACCGTTTCCAACGGTACGGCCGTTACCGGATATTATTGGGAACTTCCTTATGGGTCGACCCACACCCTGACCCTGCCGGCCGCTGCCGTGTCGGATATTTTCGGCAATACCTATGATGAGGATATTACCATACGGTTCAGCATCGGTGAGAAGCCGGTTGTAGAGATGAGCCGTTTCGATTACATCGTGGCCAATGTCGATGAGTTGAATGCCGCTCTCAGTGAAATCGCTCAAAGCAATACCTCGGCCGAATCGCCTCGCAAACGCATCTTGCTCTTGAACGGCGATTATTACATGGGGCAGGTACAAACGGCAGTCAAAGGGTATAACATCTCGATGATTGGACAGAGCAAATCGGGCGTACGCATCTACAATGACGGTCTCGATGGCATAAAAACATCATCGACCATCAACAATGAGAGTGAGCAACTCTATATGCAGGATCTCACGATAGAAAATGCCGAATCTCTCCGTAAAGGCAATTTCCGCGGCGTGTATGTCGCTTACAGCGGAGGTAACAAGGCCATATTGAAAAACGTCGAATTGATAGGCGGGCAAGATACCTATGTGACCGGTACCCGGGCTTATCACGAAGATTGTACCATACACGGGACCGTCGATTTTATCTGCGGGGGAGGTGATAACTATTTCTATCACACCGATTTGCTCATCGAGGACGATGCCGTCATCACGGCACCCAGTCATGAGGTCTCTACCGAGTGGGGCTATGTATTCCAGGAATGCACCGTAAAACCGGGTACCTATGCCGAGACGACACCCGATAAAAGTTATTCGCTCGGACGTCCCTGGCAGAATGAGCCGCGTTGCTATTTCCTCAACACCGTTATGGAGATTCTTCCCACCGACATAGGTTGGGCGTCCATGGCCGAGATACCGACCCATTTTTATGAGTATAATTCACTCGACAAAGACGGGAATCCCATCGACCTCAGTGTACGCGGCAATTCGCCGTCGAGCAAAAATCAATATACACCCGTATTGAGCGATGAAGAAGCTGCCGACTTTACGGCATATAATGTCGTTGGCGGTAAAGACGGCTGGACTCCCTCCCGTTATACCGCTCAGGTCGAGGCTCCTGTGGTAACTCTCCAAGGCGATACGCTCACTTGGGCACCGGTTGCCGATGCATTGTGCTACGTCATTTACAAAGACGGTGCGTATGTGGAGAATACGGTCGAGACGACATTCGAAATTGCCGAGATGGGCGAGGGTACCTATACGGTTTGTGCCACCAATGAGATGGGCGGACAAGGTGACGTCTCCAATGCCGTCGAGTATTCGGTCGTTTCCTCGATAAAAGATGTGAATGCCGACAACAATGCCGATGAGGCGATATACGACCTTATGGGACGTCGTCTTCAACATATCGATAAACCCGGAATCTATATCGTCGGTGGCAAAAAAGTCATCTACACCGAATAAGGGGAAACATCTTACCCAATGCCGCAAGGCACTGGGTAAGATGGAGTTAATAGATTGAAAATAGGTCTAATATAAAATCTAATCAGTAATTATGAAAAGAACGAATAGAAAACCATATTTGCCGGTGCTCGCTCTGGTAGCTTGTTGGGCTATGGCATTTTCGGCTTCGGCCGAAGACAAGTTATTGGCCTTTCCCGGAGCTGAGGGTGGAGGCTGTTACACCACCGGAGGCCGGGGAGGAACTGTATATCACGTCACGACGCTCGAAGATGATGAGTACGATACCGGTTCGCTTCGTTACGCGGTGTATCAGTCGGGGCCTCGCACGATAGTGTTTGATGTCGCCGGGACGATATGTTTGAAGAGCGACCTGGTCATTGCCAACGGAGATGTGACGATTGCCGGACAGACGGCTCCCGGCGACGGAATATGCCTGCGTGACCATTGCTTCCATATCAAGGCCGATAATGTGATAGTCCGTTACATTCGCAGCCGGTTGGGCGATGCCGCCAAGGCCGAGTCCGATGCGGCGTGGGCCAGGAACCAGAAAAATATCATTATAGACCACTGTTCCTTCTCTTGGAGTGTCGATGAGACCGCTTCGTTCTACGGGGTAGAGAATTTCACGCTGCAATGGTGTTACGTTACCGAGAGCCTGGCCGCTTCTGTCCATGTGAAAGGAGCCCATGGCTACGGCGGACTGTGGGGCGGGAAGAATGCGTCGTTCCATCACAACCTGCTGGCCCATCATTACAGCCGTACGCCGAGACTTGTGGGAAATGACGAATCTCCCGAAGATGCCTCGGTAGACTTGCGTAACAACGTGATTTACAACTGGGGCCCGGTACTCGGGTGTTACGGGGGCACCGGTGGCAGTTACAATTTTATCAACAACTACTATAAACCGGGACCGGCTACCGACCAGAAGTCCCAGATTGCCGGCCGCATCACGCAAGCCGAATTCAATACCGATTATTACACGCATGGCGAATACTATTTGAGCGGGAACCGTTTCGACTATTCCAGTCCCTATCTGAGCCAAAAGACCATAAATTATGCCAAAGCCTCCGACGAGGACAACTTGGAAGGTCTTCATGTCACGGAAAATTCCTATGCGACAAAAGACGATTATGTCGCATCTCACGAGTACCCGTTTACTTCTACAACGACCCATACCGCCGATGTGGCCTATGAAAAAATACTCCGTTATGGAGGTTGTTGCCTTCGCCGAGATGCCATCGACGAGCGGGTTTCCAACGACGTCCGCAACGGAGGTTACAGTTATGTGAGCGGCAGTCAAGGCGCCAACGGCAGTACGGGCGGATTGATTGATACCCCCGACGACGTGGGTGGTTATGTCGAATATGCCGCTACGGAGTTGGAGATGATAAACAAGCTCGATACCGACGGTGACGGCATTCCCGACAACTGGGAAGACATGTACGGCCTCGACCCGACCAATCCCGATGACGCCCGCTCTACACACAAGTCGGGTTACCCGTGGTTGGAATATTACCTGAGTACGTTGGTCAACAGCATTACGACGCAATGCCTGTCGTTGGAGCCTTCTTCCATAACAGCGTGTGAGGAGAATGGCGGCCATGACGATTGGCAGGTTACGGCCGAATCGGTCGCCATAAAAGGCGCGTCGGCATTGCGGGCCTACAACATGGCGGGTGTCCCGTGCGATTATGTGGTTGGCGACTACATGTGGCTGGGGCGTCTCGACAAGGGAATGTATGTGGTGGTCGCCGATATGGGCGATGGCCGTGTATTGAGCAAAAAAATCTGCTGCGGACAATAATCCTATTGAGATAGATAAAAACAAATCAACATTAAAACTGATAACATGAAAAAAATCATTTCTTTTTTGGCAGGAGCCTTGATGCTTACCAGCACGACTGCGTGGGCCGATTCCTATGTAGCTGAAAACAAAGCCGATTTTGTTTCGGCATGGAATGCCCTCGGTAAAAATCCCCGGCAACAAGATACCATTTTCGTTGCCGCCGATATGGGTGGTCTCAACATGAATACTACTAATGGCCCTTTGGCCGGCGCGTTGTATATCATCGGACAGGAAGATGAAACGGGCAAGATGCCTCGTCTCGAAGTGCAAATCGCTATCGACACATGTGTGGCAAACTCTTTCAGCCTGATTTTCGAAGACCTTACGCTTTCCCGCCGCAGTACGGGAACCGGTGAAATTGTGGCGAGCCGTACTGCTCCCACTTATATCGACACTTTGGCTTTCCGCAACTGTGACATCTTGGAGTTCGGCCGTTGGCCTTACCGGTCGACCTGTTCCGGAGGAAACATCAATTACTTCGAGGTAACCGACTGTTCTATCCACAATGCCGACGGTGAACAGGAGATGTTCCGTTTCTCCCAAAGCATCGTCGAGGCTGTCATCGTCAATAATACCTTTTATAATTTGCCCAATATAAAAGCCATCTTTGCCTTGACGCGTGTCCCCGATGAGGCCAGCAAAATGAATCTGATATTTACTTTTGAAAACAACGATGTCTTTGTGGCCAATGCGCAGACGATACCTTTGTTGCAATTCGGACAATGTGCCGGTATGTTGTCGGAGTATTACATCAATAATAACATTATCCTGTACCCCAGTTGGGAAAACGAGTGGAACAAAGCTCTGCCCGAAGGCACACAGCCCCGCATATTCAGCGGCTCGTATGGTTCGGTTTATGCTTCCAACAACGTGATGGAGAATTTCCAGCCCTGGACGTCGGGCATGCAACTCGATGCAGAAGGCGAGGGCGCTTGGCTCAATTATGACGAAGCGACCGGTGAGGTCCTGGGTATCTCCGACAATATGACGATGGCCGAGGCTCATCTCGAATGGAGCGACTTCGCGTCGTGTGAAAGCGGTGACTTTTCGATATGGAACGGTCATTATCTCTACACGGCCGGCGTGGAGGGCGCTTGTGTAGGCCCCGAAAGCTGGTACACCGATGCCCAGAAAGTGAAAGCCTCGTTCTCTTGCACCGTCGAGGGATCCCGGTCGGCCAAAGTGATTGTTGACCCGGTGAAAGATCAGTATTTTGTCGGCGATGAAATAAAACTTACCGCCGATTGCAACGGCCTGAATACGTTTGAAGGTTGGGGCGACGGCAATACCGATGCGCAACGCACCATTACCTTGGAAGGCGATTTGTCGATAACGGCCCGTTTCACCGAAACCGATTATTTGGCTGCCTGGAATCTCGACCAACTTACCCAGAACAATGCCGTCCTTACATCTCCGTTGGCCGCCAATTATGTCACCGGCGAAGGCGAATATGTATTGAATTATGCCAGCAACGACGGTACCGACATGGACTATGTGAATACCCGCACCAACAAATTCTCTTCCCGCGTTTTGGACCTTCGCAACTGTTTCGCTATCAGAGAAAGTTCGGGAATGCTCGATACCACTTCGACACCCGGATATATCTATGTGAAGTTCCCGACCGTAGGTCTCTCCTCGGTGAAATTCCATGCTGTGGTAGGTACCGACGGATATTGCTCCGATAAAATCAATTTGGAATATTCTCTCGATGGCGTTTTGTGGACCACTCTTGCCTCGGCTACGATAGAAGAGGCGGCCGATTCTCAGAATCCCGATATGATGGGACAGGCTCTTTGGTTCCCGCTCGATGCGCAACTGCCTTCGGCTCTGGAAGGCAAAGAGGTAGTTTGGTTGCGTGTGATTGCCGATGTTTCGGCCGGCCGGACGATGACCCCGGCTCAGGCCTCTGGCGATGCCGACATCAATACTTATTTCTTGTATGTCGCCGATATGCTCCTCTCGGGTGAGACCGAAGGCTCCGCGATAGAATGTGTTGATAATGATGAAGCGCTGACGAATGATGAACCCATATATGATATCATGGGACGCAGGGTCTTCCAAGTCGAACCTAATCACATCTATATACAGAAAGGGAAAAAATTCATACAAAAGTAAAATGGCGTATGAATGATTTCATGACTCTTTGATGAGGAGTTTTATGGGAAAGGCGGGTAAACATGATTTACCCGCCTTTTATATATGCAAGAAAATGGAATTCTCGTATCGAAGGGAAGGTCGCTTCCCGGTTATTTTTCCTTATGCAAATCATTGAGGTATTCACGCGGAGATTTCCCGGTGTGCTTCTTGAAGCAGCGGCTGAAATAACGCGGGTCGTTGAATCCCGAGCAATAAGCGATTTCGGAGATGCTCATCTCCTTGTCTTTCTGCATGTATTGAAGGGCCCGCGTGATGCGTGTGGCAATGATGAAGTCTATCGGCGTGCAGTTGAAAAGCTGTTTCATCTTTTTTACGAGGAGTTTCCGATTCATGCCCAAATGCAAAGCCAGGTCATCGACTTTGAGTTCGCTGTCGTTGATGTGTGTGTCCAAGTAAGCCAGCAGTTTGCGACTGAACGTGTCGTTCTTGTCGGTTATGGCGGGTTCGGGCAACTGGTGGTTGATTGCCGCCGGAGCGGTGTCGGGAGCGCTTACTTCTTGTTGCAGCGCACGGAGTTTTTCCATGGCTTTTTGCGTCTGTTTCTTGATGTATCGGTCGATAAGCCAACCGATACCGACCAGTAACAGAAGGAAAAGAATGGCCATGCACCAGCGTATGCCTGTTTTTTCGTACCAATATGGCAGAATCTTGATATGCAGATGGTGTTCGTTGTCGACCCATTGTCCGTCTCCGTTTGTCGAGCGTATGGCGAACGTGTATGTCCCGGCCGGTAAATCGACATAGGGATTGGTATGGCTTTGGGAGGTGTAAACCCAGTTGCGCTCTTTCCCTTCGATGCGGTAGGCATACCATATCGGCGATGTGCGGTTATAATCGAGAACCGAGAAATGTATGGTAAATTCTCTTTGTTCGGCATTCAACGTAATGAGGGTATCCATATCGACCGTGATGGAATGCCGGCTCTTGACCGGCTGAATATGGGAAATGTAAATGGGGGCTGAATGGTTCTTTTTGAATACTTTGTGTGGGTCGAATTGTATCCAGCCCTCGCGGCACCCTTTCATGAGACAAGTGTCGTTCAACTTGAAGAAGGGGTTGAACGAGAAGTGCCTCATCTCTTTTTCGTACAGAGGGGGGTAGTGGCACAGATTTTTTGTCTCGGGGTCGTAACTGAATATCGAGCGGTCGGTAACACCCCACACCAGGCCGTCGGTGTCGTTATAGAGGGCGGCGACAGTCGGAGTAATCAGTTTCGTGTCGACCGTTCTGAAACGTAGGGTCTCGGAGAAAAAGTCGGTTCCTTCAATCTCGCACAACTGGCCTCCGCATGAGAGGACAACGGTCCCGTTATCGCTTTGGGTCATGCCGAAGGTGTTGTTTTGAGGAAGCGATGCCTCGTCGTTGTCGTCCTGTGTGTAATGGCGGAAGCGGAGGCTGCTGAAATCTTTGAAGTCGGTGTTGCATATATACAATCCGTTGGCCGATGAGATGATCATGCCGCTATCCCGCAGTTCCAGAAAGTTCTGCACATAGTCGGGCAAGTCGCCTTGTACCCGGCTCAACCCGGTCGATGCTTTGGCAAACGTGTATATCCCGTTGCTGTCGGGTATGGCGATGTTCAGTTGTTCATACTGCCCTCCGACCCACAGCCGCCCTTTGCGGTCGATGTATATTTCATAAACATTCTCCAATTCGGGGCAATGGGGGTCGGTGGCATCGGGCTTCAACAACTGTATGTCGAAGTTGTTCCCTTTGTCCTTCGGTCGCAGGAGCACCACGCCGCAATCCCTGCCGGCCATCAGGATTTGGCCGAAACGGTCTTGCTTGATGGAGCGGATAGGATAGGGGAACTGCACGTCCTCCCTTACGATGTTGCCGTCGACCGAGAGGTAGCCCAGCAGGTTCATGCCGGTATCGTAGATTCTCAGTCGGCCGTCGGTCGATACGGTCCAGATGCGGTCGTAGCTGTCCCGGAAGAATGAAACCACTTCGGCTTTCTGGTCGACGTTCTCAAAAAAAGAAAGACGTTGCGTGATGAGCCACAATCCTTTGCTGGTTCCCACCCACAGGTTGCTGTCGCGGTCGTAGTGGTGCATGTAGATGCGGTCTACCTCGGGACAATCGAGAGAGGCGATGATTTCCTTCCACGGGTCGTTGTGAACAGGAACCGGGCGTTTGTAATCCCTCACGTCTTTTATCCATCTTAATTCTTCGGGGAGCTCCACGAATGTCTCGTTTTTCCGGTCGAACAGGAATAGGATATTGCGTTGCTGGCACACGATGTCGTGCGTGGCATATTCTTGTATCCGGTCGACGCGGTTGAATTTTGAGATATGTGGCGATACGGTTTCGGTCGGATAATAAGCCTTGATGTTGTTCCCGTCGTACCGGAACAGCCCGTCGTTTGTCCCCAGCCATATCAGCCCCACACTGTCCTGCATGACACCCTTGATGACATAATTGGGCGTTTCGATGATTTGCAGATGCCAGAATTTTTCTTGGCCGTGGCTTATGGTCGATGCCATAATGAGAAACAGCATCGTGCAGGATAGTTTCAGGAATATCTTGTGAATGACGGTGGGTATATCCATGACTTGTGTGTGTTTATCGGTGTCTGAAAGGCATCTCACGGTGAGATGCGGTAGGTGTCGATGCAGGAACAGGCCGTTGTGCCGGGAGCCGACCCTGCTTTTGTGCGATGAGGGTCGGTAGGACTGTCAATGAGGCTTTTATGTGATGAATGAGCCATCTGCCACATCTCTCCAAATATACGGATAATTTTTTGAACACGCTCTGCCATGTGGCATATATTTTAGGCCGGCGTGGGAGCAATTTATCAATAATGAAAGAGGGGGTTCCGAGAACCTCCTCTTTCGTGATGGATTTATTCGTTTTCTTGCAGCCGTTGTGCGATGGCTTTTGCCAACTCCCGGCATTGTTGCATCGAGGCTTCGCAACCGCCTTGTTTCATCTCGACGGGGCAGCCGGGCATTTCCCAGTGCATTTGTTCGGCAAATGCCGTCAGTTCCTTTACCGAACGGCAAGCCCAGCTGTATGAGCCGAAGCAACCGAAGATGCGCGATTTGATTTCGCGGTTGCGCAGAGCCGATACCAGCAACTCTACATCGGGGAAGAGCAGCGTGTTGTAGGTGGGGCTGCCTATAATCAAGGCTTTGTATTTGAAGATGTCTCGCAAGATATATGATTTGTCCGACACCGACACGTCGTGCATCACGATGTTCTTGATGCCGTTGGCGGCCAGTTCGCGGGCAATCTCCTCGGCCATCTGGGCCGTGTGCCCGTACATGCTGCCATAGGCGATGACAACACCGGTCTCGGCCTCATAGCGGCTGAGACGGTCATAGATGCCGATGACTTTTGCCACGTTTTCTTTCCACACCGGACCGTGTGTGGAACATATCGTCTCGATGGCGACGCCGGCCAGTTTCGACAGGGCCTTTTGCACGGGAGCACCGTATTTGCCCACGATGTTGGCATAGTAACGCACCATTTCGTCCCAGTAGATTTCACAATCGAGCTGGCTGTCGACGATGCCTCCTTCGAGGGCGCCGAAACAGCCGAAGGCATCGCCCGAGAAAAGGACTTTTTCTTGCGGGCAATACGATACCATGGTCTCGGGCCAGTGCAGCATGGGAACAAGGTAGAACACCAGTTCTTTGGTGCCCAGCGAGAGCGATTCGCCCTCTTTGACGGTTATGGTGTCCCGGTCGATGCCATAGAACCCTTTGACCATGTCCAAGGTCTTGGCATTCCCCACAATCTGCATGTCGGGGTATGCCCGCTTCACGGCGGCGATGGAGGCCGAGTGGTCGGGCTCCATGTGGTTGATGACCAGATAATCGATGGCGCGGCCGTCGAGTATGTGGCGAATGTTTTCGAGGTAGGCTTCGGTGCAGCTGGCCTCTATGGTGTCGATGAGAGCTACCTTTTCGTCTACAATCAGATAGGAGTTGTAGGAGACTCCATAAGGGAGGGGCCACAGTGCCTCGAATTTGTGGGTTTTGCGATCGTTGGCTCCCACATAGTAGATGTTCGGTGCAATTTCAGCAAAATGGTTCATATGATTGAAGTTTATTTTGAGATTAGTCGATAAATCGGCGGGTGATGTTTTCATAAGCATCGATACGGCGGTCGCGCAAGAAGGGCCACCAGCGTCGCACAGTCTCGGAGCGGGCGAGGTCTATTTCGACCGTTTGCACGCAATCTTCGTCGCAGGGAGCCTGCCATAATATCTCTCCTTGCGGGCCTGCCACGAAACTGCTGCCCCAGAATTGTATGCCGCGGGTTTGTCCGCTTGGGTCGGGTTCATGACCTACGCGATTGACCGAGATGACCGGCAATCCGTTGGCAACGGCGTGACCGCGTTGTGAGATGATCCAGGCGTTGCGTTGCCGCTCTTTCTCTTCGGGGGTGTCGCTGCTCTCCCAGCCGATGGCGGTGGGATAGATGAGCAGGTCGGCACCGCGCAGGGCCATGAGTCGGGCGGCTTCGGGATACCACTGGTCCCAGCATACCAGCACGCCGAGACGGCCTATCGAGGTCTGAATCGGTTCAAATCCGAGGTCGCCGGGGGTGAAATAGAATTTCTCATAATAGGCCGGGTCGTCGGGTATGTGCATTTTGCGGTATTTCCCCGCTATCGAGCCGTCCTTGTCGAAGACGACGGCCGTGTTGTGATACAGCCCCGGGGCGCGACGCTCGAAGAGCGACGTGACCAGCACGACGCCCGATTCTCGGGCAATGTTGCCGTAAAACTCGGTCGATGGGCCGGGAACAGGTTCGGCCCAATTGAAACAGTCGGTATTCTCGGTCTGACAGAAATAGAGGCTGTTGTGCAACTCTTGGAGCACGACGAGCCGGGCGCCTTGTCGGGCACACTCTTCGATGCGGCTTTTCAGACGGTGCATGTTTACTTCCCGATCGGGAGTATTCGATTGTTGTATGAGACCTGCTATGATTTTCTTTTCCATAATCTGCGATGTCATATTTTTAAAACACCTTGCGGATATTGCATGGTGACACAGTGTAACGACCCGTGTTGCTTGATGAGAGCCCGGCAGTCGATGCCGATGATTTCATATCCGGCAAAAGCCTCTTGCAAGATGCGTGCCGCGGCAGCGTCATTGTCGGGCTGGGCATAGGTGGGGTAGAGCACGGCATCGTTGAGGATGAGGAAGTTGGCATAGGTGGCCGGCAACCGTTCCCCTTCGTTGAAGATGGGGGCGGCCATGGGCAATGGCAGGAGCCGGAACGGCTTGCCGTCCCGCGTCAGGAAAGAGCGGAGTTGCTCTTCCATTTTGGCGAGTTCAGAGTAGTGCATGTCGGCTTTATCGTTGCATTGCACATACACGATGGTGTCGTCGGGGCACAGACGGGCCAAGGTGTCGATGTGGCTGTCGGTATCGTCGCCGGCCAGGAAACCGTGGTCGAGCCACAAAATCTGTGCGACCGAGAAGGTCTCGTGCAGGTATTGTTCGATTTGGGAGCGGTTCCACTCTCCGTTCCGGTTGGGGGAGAGCAGGCATTCCGAAGTGGTGAGCAAGATCCCTTTCCCGTCCGACTCGATGGAGCCGCCTTCGAGGACGAAGTTCAGACGGTTCACATATTCACCGTTGAGCCGCCCGTTTTGATACATGGCTCTCGTTATCAGGTTGTCGAGATTGGCCGCGAATTTCAGTCCCCAACCGTTGAATGCGAAGTCGAGAATCCGTGCTTTCCCGCTATTCCCTTCAACAAGGGTGATGCCTCCGTGGTCACGGGCCCAGGTATCGTTGGTGGGGCAGGTGAGGTATCCGATGTTTTCAGCGGTTGTTTTCCCTTCGAGATGACGGCGCACCTTGTCGGTATCGGGCGCGACAATCAGCAACGGTTCGCGTTTGGAAATCTCCCGGGCGATGGCGGTAAAGCACGCCTCGACCTCGTCGAGCATGTCGCACCAGTCGGTTCCGGCGTGAGGCCAAGTGAGTTGTATGCCCGATTGCGGGTACCATTCGGCCGGCAATCTATAATCGGAGGTTTTCACTTGTTCTCTTTGGGTTTACGGTCGAAGAAGGGGTTCTTTGAGGAGGCACTGATGGGTATGGCGATACATTGTCGGCAATCTTTCAGCAGTCCCAACTGTTCAACGGCCCAACCAGCCGAGAACATGACCCGGCTGTCGACCCTCAGGTCGGCGGCCTTGGCACAGGCCGAACCCACGGCGATGCCTACATCTATCGAGTTGATGGCGCAGGGTGTAGCCCACGGTTTTTCGGCGCATGTGGCAAATCCGCAATAAGCGCAGTTGAGCCCTTGCGGAGCCTGGCGGGTGCCGATGACAATCATGGCATCGGCTTGTTGTATGTTTTCACTGTCCCTGATGAGGAATTTCATGCCGGTCTCTTCGGCCAGTTGCAACATCTTTGCCGACACGGCGTCGATGTCTTCGTCGGTCAGCGTGACGATTTCGATAATGTCCACACCTTTCCCTTTGGGGGCTGTCCGGGCTGCCAGCATTATCTGTTTGGCTGCTTGGAGCATGTACTCTTTGCGTGCGTCTCTCTCGTTGATAATCATAATATATGTAATTTACGCGATGCAAATATAATAATTCTTGGTGATACTTTGCCGGTGAGGATAAAATATGGGTGCTGATTCTTCTCTCTGTCTTTTGTTGCTATTTTTGTAACAGAAATGTAACATGTTTGTTATTTTTCCCTCATATAATGCGTTTATCTTTGCGGCAAAATTTAGTAGTATGGATTCAATATTTTTAGGATTTGTCGTCTTCTTGTTCCTCTTGGCCGTTTTTGATTTGTGGGTCGGGGTGAGCAATGACGCCGTAAACTTCCTCAACTCGGCAATCGGAGCGAAAGCGGCCAAGTTCAGGACCATAATCATCATCGCCGCCATCGGTGTCTTCTGTGGAGCATCGATGAGTAACGGTATGATGGATGTCGCCCGGCATGGGATATTCCGTCCCGAGCAATTCTATTTTAATGAACTGATGTATATCTTCTTGGCGGTGATGGTGACCGACATTGTTTTGCTCGACATATTCAATTCGTTGGGAATGCCTACATCGACCACCGTCTCGATGGTCTTTGAGCTGTTGGGCGCATCGTTTGCGGTAGCCATGGTGAAACTGGCCTCCGATGCGACGGGGCTTACCTTTGCCGACCTGCTCAATACCGAGAAGGCTTTGTCGGTGATATTGGCAATCTTCTTTTCTGTTGCCATTGCGTTTTTCTTCGGAGCCTTGGTGCAGTATTTGACGCGTATCATATTTACGTTCAACTACAAGGCCAAGATGCGCTGGAAAGCCGGATTGTTCGGCGGAGTGGCTGTGACGGCCATCGTCTATTTCATGCTTATCAAAGGAGTGAAGGACCTCTCTTTCATGACACCTGAAAATAAATTGTGGGTGCATGAAAACACGGCACTCATCATGGTGGGTTGCCTGGTGTTCTTTACCGTCCTGATGCAAATATTGCATTGGTGCAAGGTGAATGTATTCAAGGTTGTCGTCCTTATCGGGACTTTTTCCCTGGCGATGGCATTTGCCGGTAACGACCTGGTCAATTTCATCGGAGTGCCGTTGGCCGGATTTTCTTCCTATCAGGATTATATGGCAAACGGAGCCGGTGATCCTACGGGATTCTTGATGGGGTCGTTGAACGGACCGGCCAAGACGCCTCTTGTTTTCTTGGTGGCATCCGGAGCCATTATGGTCTTTTCGTTGGCAACGTCAAAAAAGGCACATAATGTGGTGAAGACTTCGGTCGACCTTTCTCGTCAGGAAACCGGCGATGAGGTGTTCGGTTCCTCCCGTGTGGCTCGCAGCCTGGTGCGCTGGTTTACCACGGTGAGTGCATGGGTGGTCGATGTCACCCCCGAACGGGTGCGTTGCTGGGTCAACAGCCGTTTCAATCAAGATGAGATGCAAATCGAGAACGGGGCGGCTTTCGACATGGTAAGAGCTGCGGTCAACCTGGTATTGGCCGGCCTTCTCATCGCATTGGGTACGTCGCTCAAATTGCCTCTTTCGACCACTTATGTGACATTCATGGTGGCGATGGGTTCTTCTTTGGCCGACCGGGCTTGGGGTAGAGAAAGTGCCGTCTACCGCATTACCGGGGTGCTATCGGTCATCGGGGGTTGGTTCATAACCGCCGGGGCGGCCTTCCTGATAACGTTTGTCATCGCCCTCATCATGTATTTCGGCGGTGTGTGGGCCTCTATTGCCATCGTGGCACTTGGAGTGGGCATACTCATTCGCAGCAACATCGTTTATCGCAAGAAATCGAAAACTGAGAAAAAAGATACGATTTTCAGCGAAATGTTGGCCACCAAGGACAAAACGGAGGCATGGAAACTGCTACATCAGCACATTGTCGAGAACCGTTGCATATTTATTTCCGATACGATGCAGATATACTATTCCATTACCGACGGTTTCATGTATGAAGAGTTGCGCTCCTTGCGCAAGGCCGACTCCTCGTTGCGTCAGGAAAAAAGCATCTTGAAGAATCTCCGGCGCAAAGAGACGTTGGGAATGCATCGGGTATCGAAAGAGATTGCCATCGAAAAGAATACTTGGTTCCACTTGGGGTGCAACAGTTGCGAACAGATTATGTATTGCATGCGCCGTATTTGCGAACCCTGCCTTGAACATGTCGACAACAATTTTACCCCCCTGCCTCAAAAATTCGTCGACGAATTCATTCCGATGAGGAACGGTGTCATGCTGCTGTTCGAGCAGGCTCTCGCGATTTTGCGGAACGGCCGTTACGAAGAAACCATCGCGTTGCGCGCCGATTGCGAGAAAATGAAAGACCTTTTCTCCCGGAAACGAAAGAACCTCGTAGAGGAAATACAAAATGAGGAGCGGAGCGAATACATCAGTGTCCTTTATGTCTACCTCAACTTGTTGCAAGAATCCCAGGAAAGCGTCTCCTTGTTGAGACACATGCTTCGAGCCGACCGTAAACTGAATCAAGCATAGCTCGCCCGAAATAGACAACTATGATGAAAAATCTTCTCTTGTGTGCAAGCCTCTTATGGGGGCTTGCAGGGGAGATGTACGCTCAGAAAAAGAGTGAATACATTCCCGAAATTCACGGTACGATACGCGGAAAGTACGAATATCAGTTCGAAGATAACAAGGGGCGCTTCCAAGTGCGCAATGCCCGTTTCAGCCTCTCGGGCAAAGTGGCGCCGATTGTCTCTTACAAGGCCGAAATCGACCTCTCTGACGAGGGCGCGATAAAGATGCTCGATGCATACGCCCGCATTACTCCTTTGCCGACATTCGACATCACCATCGGTCAGATGCGCGTCCCCTTTACCATAGACGCTCATCGTTCGCCGCACCAACAGTATTTTGCCAATCGCTCGTTTATTGCCAAACAGGTGGGAAATGTGCGCGATGTGGGGGCGACGTTGGCTTATACCTGGAAAATCGGTATCCCCGTCCGTCTCGAAGCGGGCATTTTCAACGGTTCCGGATTGACCAACCAAAAGGATTTCTGGACCAACCGCATCAATTACTCGGCCAAGGCTCATTTGCAGTTGCCCAAGGGGTTCAACTTGGTGGGGAGTGTGCAGAAAATATCGCCCGAAAACATTTCGATTCAGATGTACGACATCGGTGCCTACTATCATGCCGGCCGTTGGCATGTCGAGGCCGAGTTTTTGCGGAAGCACTATGCAGGAGGCGCTTTCAAACCCGTCAATGCTTTCGATGGTTTTGTTTGTTACGACCAACCCTTGCCCAAGGTCTTTGAGAAAATCTCATTCCTCGGTCGTTTCGATTGTATGAGCGACCACAGCAATGGCGAAGCGGGAGAGGGGGGAACTCTTGTCGTCGATGATGCTGCCCGCAAGCGCCTCACCGTGGGTACGACATTGAGTTTGGTCAAACCGTTCGTTGCCGACCTCAGAGTCAATTACGAAAACTATTTTTACGATAACAACGCGTTGGCCGCGGTCTCGGAGCGTGACAAAATCGTGGTCGAATTGATGGTGCGCTTCTAATGGCTTCGTATGTCAACACCGGGCTCCTTCCCGTTGTCGATATGCCCTATGGCGTTTTGTTTGAAAATCTTCGGCAGAATTATATGGAAATCGATAGATTTTGCGTATATTTGAAACCGAAACCTTGAATTACTGAACAAAATGGGGCAAAAGGTGTTTCATTAACTGATTTCTATGAATCTTAATTTTTGCTTATGGACTATTATGACATGGAAGAACTGCTGGTGGATATTGTAAAAAAATATCCCGATATAGAATCGGCCGAGGCCCATTTCCAATCCCTGCTCGATACCGATGACGAGTTGAAAGATACCTACACCGAGTGGTGTGTGGCCAAGGGTTACCATGAAAAACGAGGATTTTCGATATTTTATCAAGAGTATATTTCCCGGGAAGATACCATTTGGGACAGTATTTTCCCCAACCGGGAAGAATATGATGGATATAAGTGATTTATCAACCACATTTCTAACACCGAAATATTAAATAGTGTTAATATATGGAATTTTATGCCCGAAAAATATGTTTTACAACATAAAATGCCCTATATTTGCATCGTGTTTTTCATGGTATTAGATTTAAGGTTAACAGAGATTGATTGTCGTGAGACAATCAATTTTTTTTGTCCCTATCCTTGGGTAGAGAATGGCGTGGAGGGGAGGGCTGAAAATATATAGGGAGTCATTTATCCCCGTCGAAAAATTTTGAGATTCTCGCGAAACTCGTTATCTTTACTCTCCACAAACCTTATAACCCAAGACAACGAAAGATAACATGAAAAGACGAGGTTTACTTACCCTTATGATGATGTTTGCCGCCACAGCGGCAGTCTATGCCTGCACCAGTCTCCTGGCCGGCCGCAAGGCAACAACCGACGGTTCGACGATGATTACCTATGCCGCCGATTCTCATACCCTGTATGGAACACTCTCTTTTACCCCCGCAGCCGATTATCCTGTGGGCACCGAAGTCGAGATACGCGATTGCGATACTAATAAACCGTTGGGGAAAATCCCCCAGGTCGCCCATACCTATAAGGTCGTAGGACACATGAATGAACATCAGGTTTCGATTACCGAATCCACATTCGGTGGCCGTCCCGAGTTGGTCGACACCACGGGCATGATCGATTATGGTTCGCTCATGCAGTTGGCCTTGCAACGTGCCACCACGGCGCGCGAAGCCATTGCGGTCATGACCGATTTGGTGCAAAAGTATGGCTATTACAGCAGCGGGGAGAGTTTCTCGATAGCCGACCCCCAAGAGGTGTGGATTCTCGAAATGATAGGCAAGGGTGGCCTCTCGAAGGGCGCCGTGTGGGTAGCCGTGCGCATTCCCGACGATTGCATCGCGGCTCATGCCAACCATTCCCGCATTCATCAGTTCCCGCTCGATGATCCCGAAAACTGCCTCTATTCACCCGATGTCATCTCTTTTGCCCGCGAGCAGAAATATTTCAATGGCCTCAACCGCGATTTCAGTTTCTCCTCGGCCTATGCCCCGGCCGGTTTTGAGGAATTGCGGGCCTGCGAAGCGCGCGTATGGAGTTTCTACAACCGATACGACTCGACCATGACGGCCTATCTTCCCTATATCTATGGCGAGTCGTCGCAACCGTTGCCCCTCTATATCAAGCCCAATCGCAAGTTGTCGGTGCAGGACATGAAAGATGCCATGCGAGACCATTTCGAGGGAACTCCTTTCGACATGACCCAAGATGCAGGTGCCGGCCCCTTCAAGGTGCCTTATCGTTTCCGTCCCATGACGTTCGAGGTCGACAGTCAGGAATATATCAATGAACGTGCCATTGCCACCCAGCAGACCGGCTTTTCCCTTGTCGCCCAGCAGCGGGAGTGGTTGCCTTCGGCACTCGGAGGCGTGCTGTGGTTTGGTGTCGACGACGCCAACACGTCGGTCTATGTACCCATCTATGTGGGCGCCTTGACCGAGGTGCCCCTCTGTTTCCGTGAAGGGAACGGTTCGCTTTACAAGGTGTCGTGGACATCGGCTTTCTGGATTTACAACTGGGTGGCCAACATGGCTTATGCCCGTTATGACCAGATGATAGAAGACATACGGCCCTTGCAGCGGCAAATCGAGACGGCTTTCAACGAGCAACAGCCGAAACTCGAAAAAAGCGTCCTCGACATCTTTTATGACGAACCCGCGAAAGCCCTTGCCACCCTCGACCAATACAGCCGTGAGGCAGCCGATTCATCGACCGTGCGTTGGCGCGAATTGGGCGAATATCTGATGGTGAAATACCTCGACGGGAATCGCAAACGCGAAAAAGACGGACAGTTCCTCTATAATCCCTATGGACTTCCCGAGTACCCCGATTTCCCCGGTTACTCCGATGATTACTATCGGGCCATCGTCGAAGATGCCGGAGAGCGTCTCAAAGTCTCTTTTTGACAGATAAAATAAAACAAACCTTTGGCGATTTAGAAAAAAATTCGCTATATTTGTAGAATGTAGGAACCGGTTTGGCGGGGTCAAACGTGAAAACTCGATTTCCTTTTTGTCTTTGCTTTTGCCTGTCACTACATTTCTGAAAATAACCGATGACACAAATTTTTTAAATCTCAATACGATATGGAAAACGAAGCATTGCTCAAAGAAGTAACCGCCAAAGCACAAGTGTGGCTGGGCGAAGGATATGATGCCGAAACACGCGCCGAAGTGCAGCGTATGCTCGACAACGAAGACAAGACCGACCTGATAGAGGCTTTCTATAAGGACCTCGAATTCGGAACCGGCGGATTGCGCGGTATCATGGGCGTCGGTACCAACCGCATGAACATTTACACCGTAGGAGCCGCCACGCAAGGTTTGGCCAATTATTTGAAGAAGGAATTCGCTTCGTTGCCCCAGATCAAGGTCGTTATCGGACACGACTGCCGCAACAACAGCCGTAAGTTTGCCGAAATATCGGCCGATATTTTCTCGGCCAACGGCATCAAAGTCTATCTCTTCGAGTCGTTGCGTCCTACCCCCGAGATGTCTTATACCATTCGCGAACTGGGTTGCCAAAGCGGTATTATCCTCACCGCATCGCACAATCCCAAAGAATACAACGGATACAAGGCCTATTGGGACGACGGCGCACAGATGATTTCGCCGCACGACAAGAACACCATCTCCGAAGTAAACAAAGTGCGCTCGGTATCCGACATCAACTTCAACGGAAATCCGGCTCTCATCGAGACGATAGGGGAGGAAATCGACCAAAAATACATTGCCCGCATCAAGGCTCTCTCGCTCAATCCCGAAGTCATTGCCCGCCAGAAAGACCTGAAAATCGTTTACACCCCCATTCACGGTACCGGTGTGAAACTTATCCCTCGTACTTTGGCCGCCTTCGGGTTCACCAACGTGATACACGTCCCCGAACAGGACGTCATCAGTGGTGACTTCCCCACGGTAAAATCGCCCAACCCCGAAGAGCCTGCCGCACTCGATTTGGCCATCAGCAAGGCCAAGGAGGTCGATGCCGACATCGTACTTGCCTCCGACCCCGATGCCGACCGCATGGGTATTGCCATCAAGAACGACAAAGGCGAGTGGATACTTGTGAACGGTAACCAAAACGCCCTGCTCTTTACCAACTACTTGATTTCTCAATATAAGGCCACCGGCCGCATCGAAGAGGGCGCTTACATGGTGAAGACCATTGTCACCACCGAATTGATAAAGAAAATTGCCGATTGCAACGGTATCGAATGCTTCGATGTCTATACCGGATTCAAATGGATTGCCGCCATCATGCGCGAACTCGAAGGCAAACGCCAGTATATCGGTGGCGGTGAGGAGAGCTACGGGTTCTTGGTTGAAGATTTCGTGCGCGACAAAGACGCCGTGTCGGCATGCGCCATGATGGCCGAGATTGCGGCCTGGGCCAAGGACAACGGCAAAACCATGTATGAAATGTTGCAAGACATCTATGTGGAATATGGATTCTCCAAGGAAAAAGGCATCTCGGTTGTGCGCAAAGGAAAATCGGGCGCAGAAGAAATCGAGGCCATGATGAAGAATTATCGTGAAAATCCCATTACCGAGCTGGCCGGTTCAAAAGTAATCTTGACCAAGGATTATGCCTCACTCGTCGCACAAGATTTCGTGGCCGGAGAAAAATACACGCTCGATATGCCCACCACTTCGAATGTGCTGCAATATTTCACCGAGGACGGAACCAAAGTTTCGATTCGTCCTTCGGGAACGGAACCCAAAATCAAATTCTATATCGAGGTTAGCGGTGAACTCCCGTCGCGTGCCGACTACGACAAAGTGGTTGCTGCCGCCGAAGAGAAAATCAAGGCCGTTGCCGCCTCACTTGGTGTATAGAACCCGATTTCGTAAGCAAAGAAGCCCGAAGATTTTCTTCGGGCTTCTCTTTTTTTGTTACCTGTCGGCAGAAAGGTTTGCAGCCGATACAAAAATATATTTCGGTTACCGGCGAGGTAAAGGTCGCTTACTTTGTAAACTCGATGATTGTTCCATGAGCCGTTACGGTGCGCTTTACAAACAAAGGCGTAATGATTTTGACATTTTCATTGACCGACACGTTGATGACAGCTTTTGAACCGCTCATCAACCCCGGATTTTTCTCGCGGGCCTCTTGCATCATTTTGTCGACGGCATTGTTTCTCAGTGCGCTGCGTCTCAATCCGCCAAAGCCCAAGACGTAGGTTTGAGAAACCTCTCCCGAGACGTTCCCTACAAATTTGAAGTTCGCTTCGTTCAGCACGACACTCGTTTGATTCTGATTCTGGTTGCTTGTCATGTTTCCATATACACCGCAACCCGGCAAGGCAAGCACTGCACACAGTGCTGCTCTTGTAATGATTTTTTTCATATTCCTTCGTTTTTATGTTTGTATTGCAAAGATAAATATATATAAATAATACAAGGAATTAAATATTAAATTTTTGCAATAATTAACATCGTGCGAGTAGCACTGTGGTGCAAAAAAAGCCTCCACGAATCAACGCGGAGGCTTTTTTGATTGGTAGGAGAGCAGACCTTATTCAACAGCAGCCTGTGCGGCAGCTACGCGGGCGATGGGCACGCGATAGGGGCTGCAACTTACATAGTTCATGCCGAGTGAGGCGCAGAATTTTACCGATGACGGTTCACCGCCGTGTTCGCCGCAGATACCAACTTTGAGTGTCGGTTTGGTCGAGCGGCCTTTTTCTACACCCATGCGTACGAGTTGACCCACACCTTTCTGGTCGAGCACTTCGAACGGGTCGGTTTTGAGAATGCCTTTCTCTTTGTAGATTTTGAGGAATTTCCCGGCATCGTCGCGAGAGTAACCGAATGTCATTTGGGTGAGGTCGTTGGTCCCGAACGAGAAGAAGTCGGCCACTTCGGCAATTTGGTCGGCCGTTACGGCGGCTCTCGGGACTTCAATCATCGTGCCCACTTTGTAGGCAACGCTGTCGCCACGTTCGGCAAATACCTGTGCGGCGGTGCGGTGAATGATTTCGGCTTGCAGTTTCAGCTCTTCTACTACACCCACCAGCGGAACCATGATTTCGGGGAATACGTTTATACCGTGCGATTTCACGTTGAGGGCGGCCTCGATGATGGCGCGTGCCTGCATCTCCGTAATTTCGGGATAGGTGCAGCCCAAGCGGCAACCGCGGTGACCCAGCATGGGGTTGAACTCGGCCAGCGAGTCGCAGGCCAGT
>UQOX01000009.1 GCA_900542765.1 uncultured Porphyromonadaceae bacterium
AAGTGAATCCACTGGTGTTTGAGACCAGCGCGTCTACCGATTCCGCCATCTGGGCCCGGTAAAGCGTTGCAAAGGTAACGATTCTTTTATAATCCACAAATGTTTTTGCGTTTTTTTATTTTTCTCTTTCCTGCCGGATTGTTATATGGAGACGTGGGGTGGCCGGTAGGGCTGCTCCCTGCCTTGCCGTGGGGTGGAACTTTTGTCTCGTGTCGGGAGGGTGGGGCGTAATTGTGCGGGTTTGTCGATGGGGTGACGCGGTGGGTTGCTGTGCCGGCTCTTTTTGTGCGGCGTGCGGCTCTTGCGCGGGGGTGTCGAAAAGGTTGTTTTTTATCTAAAAAAATTCTTTTCGCGGGAGGAAGAGTCCAAATAAAGTAGTATATTAGCCGTATCAACTTTTGATATACATTTCTGGTATGGGAAACAACCGATATTGTGTGATTATGGCCGGCGGCGTCGGCAGCCGTTTTTGGCCTTTCAGCCGGGCCGACCGTCCCAAACAGTTCCTCGATCTTTTCGGCATGGGGCGTTCGCTCTTGCAGATGACGTATGACCGTTTTTCCGCTATTGTGCCGCCCGAGCATGTTTTCATCTCGACGCACGAGCAGTATGTCGACTTGGTCATGGAGCAGTTGCCCCAAGTCCCCCGTGAGCGCATCTTGGCCGAGTCGCAGCGGCGCAACACGGCTCCGTGTGTGGCGTGGGCGGCTTATCATGTGCGGGCCATCGACCCCGAGGCGACGATGATTGTCTCGCCTTCTGACCATGTGATTTTGCGTGAAGAGGTTTTCAGCGAAGCCATTCGCCAGGGTATGGATTTTGTCGAGTCGCACCCTTCTCTTCTCACGTTGGGCGTGAAGCCCACGCGGGCCGAGACCGGTTATGGTTACATTCAGATAGGCGATGAGTCGTTGGGTGCCATACGTTCGGTGAAGACGTTTACCGAGAAACCCAATCGCGAGTTGGCACAGATCTTTGTCGACAGCGGGGAGTTTTTCTGGAATTCGGGCATCTTCATTTGGAAGGCTTCGTCGATTATCGATGCCATCGGTCAATATCTGCCCGAGGTTTCGATGCGTTTCGAAACTTGTGCCGACAGTTTCGGCCATTACGAAAGCGAACCTGTGGTGCAGAAACAACTGGCTGCCTGCCCCAATATCTCTATCGACTTCGGCGTGATGGAGAAGGCCAAGAATGTGTATGTCTTGTGTGCCGACTTCGGCTGGAGCGACGTGGGTACTTGGGATTCGCTTTTTGCCCTTTCCCAGAAAGATGTGAGCGAGAACGTGGTGCTGCACGGCCGGGCCACCTGCTACGACAGCCATCGCAATATCATATCGACCAACGAGAAGAAACTGGTTATTCTCGACGGGCTCGAAGATTATATCGTGGCCGACACCGATAACGTGTTGCTCATTTGCCGCAAGAGCGAGGAGCAGCGCATACGGCAGTTTGTCAACGATGCCAAGACCCGCTTTGGCAACGAATATACATGATGCCTTGCCGGGTATCGACGTTTATGGGCGGAGGTGCATGATGCGCTTCCGCTTTTTTTGTGATGTGCCGGGCGGTAACGAATGGCCGGGCTAAACAATTTCGCATCGGGCGATGTTCGTTATAAACAATCGTTTGTAGCTGTCGCGATATGAAAGAGAATGTAGGTGTGATTTATGATTCCTCGCCCCGTGTTGCCGACGTGGTTGCCCTGTTGCGCGACCGGTTGTCGCTGAGACGTCGGCAGGTGCGGCCGGTGGCCGGGGTTTCGGCAGGGTGGTTGTTGCCCTGCGAGGTGTTGATGCTGGTATCGTGTCGTTGGAGCGAGCCGTTGCTCCCGGGTGAATGGCATGCATTTTTTGAGCATTTCGGTGTCTCGGCGTTTTCGGGGCGGACGTTGGTGCCTGTGGCGACATCGGTGCCGTTGGCGGTGAGTCTGGCGCCGGCCTTGCGGCGCATGTTGCGGCCGGTGTGCGTGCGCATCATTTCTCCGGTGGAGGTCTTTTTCATACCTGAGGGGCATTTTGCCGAGGCCGGAAATGATGCGGGAGCAACGCGTCAGGTCGATGAGTGGTTGTCGGTCTTTGTCTGTTGCGGAGAGCCGGCCGATGAGCGTTAGAGTTTCGTCTCTGAGGGGGACGTGAGCGATTGATAGATGACCGATTGTATGCGGGTGCGGATATTCATGTCGAAAAGACGGGTGTTCCATCGGTGGGGATAGACCCGGTTGCTGAGAAAAATGTAGATGATGTCGTTGTCGGGGTCGACCCAGAAGGCTGTCCCCGTGTAGCCGGTGTGCCCGTAGACCGAGCAGGGGGCTTCTTCGCAAGTGGGGCTTTTCTGCGGGCTTTCGGTGTCGGGCTTGTCAAAGCCGAGGCCGCGCCGGCTCAGCGTGCTTTTTTCGGTGGTGAATTTCTGCACGGTGGTCGGCTCGAAGTAATCTTCCATGCCATAGCTTCCGCCATTTTGGAGCATCTGCAATACTTTGGCCATGTCCCGGGCGTTGGAAAACAATCCGGCATTCCCGCTTACGCCGCCCAGGAAGCAGGCCAGTTCGTCATGGGGGTACCCCACGACGAGTTGCTGCCTGAACAGCCGGTCGTCCTCGGTGGGGGCTATGGCCGATAGGGGAAATTTCTCTCTCGGTCGAAAGGTCATGTGGTAGGCGCCGAGCGGTTGCAACAGCCGGCGGTCGATAAAGCGGTCGAGCGGTTCGCCCGAGACTCTCTCGGTGAGCTTTTGCAGAATGACGAAGTTGAGGTCGCTGTATCGGTAGCGGCGGTCGCTGCGCGATACCGACAAGATTTTGTGCCAGATGCTGTCGGCAAGGGCCGGTGTGGCATAAATGCTGTCGGCGATGAGCCGGGGGAAATCCCGCCGTGCGTGGTTGTCGAAGAGCCACGGTTTGAGCCGGCACCCCTGTTGCACATACCACTCTTTGTCGACTTGTATCGGGTAGTTGCTGTCGCGTCCCCTTTTCAGGAGGGGGGCCGAGTAGCTGTCGGGGTCGATGAGCAACCGGCGCAGGGAGATGCCGGCGGGCAGTCCGCTCTCGTGCATCAAGGTCTGGCGCAGCGAGATGGCCGAGAGTCCGTAATCGCGCATCTCGGGCAGATAGAAGCAGAGCGGGGCGTTGAGGCTCACCTGCTCGTGGTCGTTGAGCCACATGATGGCGGGCAGGGTGCCCATGGCCTTGGTGATGGAGGCCAGGTCGTAGAGGTCGTTGGTGCTTACCGGGTGGGTTTTCTCATAGTCGAAATGGCCGAAAGCCTTGTCATAGACAATCTTTCCGTGGCGTGTAATGATGATTTGGCAGCCGGGAAAGGCCATGCTGTCGATGCCTTCGTGCACGATGCTGTCGATGCGAACGAGGGCGCGGCTGTCCATGCCGACCTCTTCGGGGTAGGCGTGTCCCAGCCGGCATTCGGGAATATACAGGCCGTGTCCCATCGGATAGCGGCCTGTGCTTACCGGGAGCTTACCGTCGGCCGAACTTCCCCCGAAAAGCACTTCGGCGGCGCATTCCTGCATGACGCGATTGTTTTCATAGGCCATGATTACCGCTTCGGACTCATCGATGAGGTCGTCGTAGGAGGCGAGAAGATAGGGCGACGTGAAAAAGACCAATGCCTTGTTTTTGGCTTTTTTCAGTATTTTTTTGGCGACTCTTATATCTTCGTCTTTGGAGGAGAAGATGGCGACGATGGTGTGGGTGCTGTTCGACAGGACATCGATGAACTGTTTTATCTCCTGGTCGCTCGATTGGGCGTGCAGGCGGCATGTGCGCTCTATCGGGGCATATTCTCGCAGCCGGGCGATAAATGGTTCGGCATTTTGCCGGCCGACGGTGACGACACCGAGCGTTTGCCGGCCGAGACCGGTGAAGGGTAGAATCTCTTCCCTGTTTTCGAGCACGGTGATGGCTTGTGCCGAGAGTTGCCGAATGAGCCGGTGGGCTTCGAGGCTGTTCAACTCTTCGAGGAGGGAGTCGGTCTTCACCTCTTGTCGGGCGTTGAGGCCGAGCACATATTTATATTGCAGCACCTTCCGGCAGTGGCGGTCGATGACCTCTTGCGGCAGGGTGCCTTCGTTGTAGCTCTTCACCAGCTGGTCATACTCTTCTCGGGGTTTTAGCGGTTTCAGCAGAATGTCGTTGCCGGCCAGCAGGGCATCGAGGGCCGGGGTGTCCGAGAGCGCCCCTTTCATTTCGAGGGCGTCGGTAAATACCAGACCCTCGAAACCCATCTCATTTTGCAGCAATCCGGTGACGATGCGTTCCGAGAGTGAGGTCGGCTTGCCGCTTGTGCTGTCGAGTGCCGGCACGGAAAGGTGCCCTACCATGAGTCCCGAAAAGCCGGCCCGGATATAGCGGTCGAAAGTCGACAATTCGCACGAGTCGAGTTGTGCGCGGTTGCGACCGACGGAGGGAACGGTGAGATGCGAGTCTTCGTGCGTGTCGCCGTGTCCCGGGAAATGCTTGCCGACGGCCATGACGCCTTCGTCTTCGAGCCCTTGGGCATAGAGGCGGGCTTTGCGGCTCACGTTGTCGGGGCTCTCTCCGAATGAACGGTTGCCGATGACAGGATTTTGGGGGTTGCTGTTGACGTCGAGGTCCGGGGCGAAGTTCACCTGTATGCCCATGCGGCGGCAGGCGCGACCCATTTCACGGCCATAGGCATAGATGAGCGAGTCGTCGGCAACGGCTCCCAGCGTCATGTTGCGGGGGAAGGAAGGCGCCTCTTTCAGCCGCATGGCCAATCCCCACTCTCCGTCCATGGTAATCATCAGCGGCACGCGCGAGAGCGATTGGGCGAGACGGGTGAGGGTTGCCTGGTCGATGGCCGAGCCTTTTGAAAAGAGAAGACCGCCCACATGGCACTGTTCGATGAGATTTTTGAGTCGCTCTTTGTTGCGGTCGGTCAGGTTGTTTTCGACCCCGACGACAAACAACTGCCCGATGCGTTCGGGTACCGAGAGCCGTTGCATGACCGAGTCGACCCAATGGTTCATGGCTTGTCGGTCGGTCTCCCGCATCAGTCGGGGCATTTGGGCAGCCTGCATCGGGCCGAGGAAGATGACTCCCAGTGTGAGCAGGAAAAAGATTTTTAGCTTCATGGTCGATGCGATTTTTTATGCGGTAATTCTTGACTGGTTTTGTTCCGGATGTCCTCTCTCTTGGCCGTGATTTCACCGATGTACCGGGCCATCAGGTCGCAGAGGAGCATCTCCGTGTCGATGCGCCGACGGCAACGGGCGAGGGGCGTCAGGTCGCTGCCGCCGTTGGCGAGGTAATCGGTCGTGGCAATATGGTAGAGGCGGCGGTGTGAAATTTTCTCTCCGCCGATGGTGAGATGTTTTATCCGCTTACCGGGGGAGACGACACACTCGACTTCGCGACTCACGCCCTGACGTCCGACCGCGGCAATGATTTTGAAGAGACGTTTTACCTCTTTTCCCGACAGGGCGATGTAACAGAGCCGGTTCTCAAAAGGATAGCACGCCAGTATATCCCCCCGGGTGATTTCTCCCGCGCCGAGGTCGCAGCGCATTGCCCCCGGGTTGATGATGCCGAAGTCACAGTGCCACCCTTCCCGCCGGGCTTGTTGCACGAGGGCTTCGGCTGTGAGGTCGGGGAGGTCGTTTTTGCGTGTCAGGGTGACGGGAGATTTCCCGACAACCTCTCCGTGTCGCTCCTCCATCGGGTGCCGGTATGACTCGATGAGGGCGGCTGTCGTGGAATCGGCTCTCCCGTCGTAACGGGCCGAAAGGTCGATGAGGTAGCCCTGCCGGCTGTTTTCCTGGCATTCGATGACTCCGACATAGAGACCTCTTTTCCCCGTTTGGCCGATGAGTACCTTCTCCCCCGCTTGGTTGATGACCGGGAGCGGAGCCGGCAGGAGGGTGTGGGAATGTCCGCCGATGATGATGTCGATGGCTCGGCTGGACCGGGCCAGTTTCCGGTCGCCGTCGATGCCCAGATGGGAGAGTACCACGACGATTTCGGCTCCGTGGCGTTTCAGACTGTCGGCCGTGCGTGATGCCGCCGCGATGGCATCGCGATAGACGACGCCGGCATTTTTTTGCGGGTCGACCAGCGTTTTCAGGTCGACACCGACGCCTGTGATGCCTACTTTCCAGCCACCGATTTCTTTGATGACTCCTGCCGAGAAACAACCCTCCAACGGCGTTCCCGACACTCCGTAGTTGCAATTCACGATGGTGGGCTGCGCCTTTGCATACATGGCGGCCAGCGATGCCGGGCCATAGTCGAACTCGTGGTTTCCCGGTGTGATGAAGTCATATCCCAAATGGTTCATGAGGGCCATTTCGGCCGCGCCGTGGTAGGTGGGGTAGAACGCTGTTCCCTGCACGGCATCGCCGGCATCGACGAGGAGCACGGCCTTGCCCGTGTGGCGCAGGCTGTCGATAAGCGCTTGGCGTCGTAGTGCACCGCCCAGGTCGGGTAGGGTATCGTGGCGGTCGGTGGGGAGAATCTGGCTGTGAATGTCGTTGGTGTGGACAATCAGCAATGCTTTCTTTTCTCCGTAGGCCCCTATGGAGAGGAGGCAAAAACAGAGTCCCACTATGAATGTCTGTGGTCGGAAACGCAACATGGTTTTGCAATAAATAACGTATAAGCGAAATTACGAAACTTTGCCTCGCCAATGTCATACTTCGTAACGATTAACATTTATTAGGCGCTCTCCGTTCGTCTTGATGCGACAGAAAATGGGGCGGAGAAGCGAAAAAACACGTTTTCATTTTGTTATCCCGTAAAAAAATCGTTACTTTGCCCCGCTTTTCGTAATCTCTGGCAGGGAAAAGTGTTACCTGTTTATATTACGTTTCAATACAAACATTTTAAATAGCTATTAAAAATGGACTTGATTAAAGTTGCAGAAGAGGCATTTGCTACGGGCAAACAACACCCCTCGTTCAAGAGTGGTGATACCGTAACGGTGGCCTACCGCATCAAAGAGGGTAACAAAGAGCGTATACAGCAGTATCGCGGTGTTGTTATTCGCATCTCGGGTTGCGGTGAGAAAAAGCGTTTTACGGTGCGCAAAATGTCGGACAACGTGGGTGTGGAACGTATCTTCCCCATCGAATCGCCGTTTATCGACAGCATTACCGTAAATAAAGTGGGTAAAGTTCGTCGCGCCAAATTGTACTATTTGCGTGACTTGACCGGTAAGAAAGCCCGCATCAAGGAAAAAAGAGGATAAGGCTATCCTTGTTCCCTCTATACTGACCCCGTTTTCGAAAGAGAACGGGGTTTTGTATTTTCTGTCTTTCCCGTGCCGTGTTGTCGTGCCGCAAACGCTCCCTCTTTGTGGAAGCCATTTCGGCTCAGAGGGCTCGCGGGGGGATACCCTGTCTTCGTCCTCTGCTGGGCCATCTGCCTCGTCGGGACTTCTCCTTCCCGACCGTGCAGAACCTTTCCCTGCGGTAACGTTTCGTCCTTCTCCTGCCTGCCCTGTTTGCTCGTCTACGGGAGGCCTTCGCGATTGTTCCCGCATTAGCGTCGAGAACTTTTTCTCCGGTTTTCAGCGGTTATCCCTTCTTTGACCTCCGCTTGTATGGCTTCGGGCTGAGTATTGTTGTCGTGCCGAGAGGTAAAAAAACGCAGCGACACCGCCTCAGGCGGTGTCGCTGTGTTGGTATGGGAAGAATACAGGTCTTGGTTGTTGCGTTACATGTTTTCGGGGACGCTGTTGTAGACCTTTTGTTCTTTCAGTTTGGGGTCTTTACCCAGCGGGATAGAGATGCCGAAATTGAAGTTGGCGGCAATTTCACCTATGGGTATGTAGTCGGGCGTTACACGCAGGGAGGAGAAGTCGGCTCCGATGAAGAGCGGCCCGAAATTGAGTACGGCACCGAAGGAGTTGGCAAAGTTCGAAACGGTTCCGTTTATTCCCAACATAAACCAGCGTACCGGTTTTAAGTTGATGCTGCCCATGAGTGAAGTCTGGGTGTTGTTGGCATAAAAACGGGTGGTCGAGAGGAGACCTACCGAGATGTGGTTTCTGAGCAGTTGATATTCAGCACCTACGGTGAGAGTGGGGGCAAGCCATACCTTTCGTTTTGACGGAGCTTTTCCTTCGTTGAATTTGGCAAGGGCTTCAAGGTCGTCGGTCAAGTCGTCGACTTGGTCGTCGAACGTATTTCTCGATTCTCCCAGTTCATCGGTGTAATCATCGCTGCCGATTCCGGTAAACCCGTTGTAAATGATTTCACCATCGGGCGTGACGCCGCGCAAGTTCTTGTTCCACGATATAAATCCGATATTGGTAATCGCCGCCGATACGATGAGGTTTTTGACGGGAGTGTAGGTGGCACCCAAATCGAGCCCTACACCGCCGCCGGCAAGGCCCAATCCGTCGGTGTCGAAATCGAAGCCGGTGATTTCCCCGGTTTCGGGGTCGGTTTCGAGGCTGGCTCCGCCTACCGAAAGGTCGGCTACGCCGTAGCTCTCGATTTTCCATTGGTCTTCGGCCATGGTAAGGGTGAGCTTGTCGAAGTGCGCATCGGCTTGTGCGGCACCCAGCAAAGCCTTGATCTTGGCACCGACCGTCAGTCGGTCGTTGATGCGGTGGGAGTGTCCCAAGGCTATCTCGACATAGGAGTTGGCTGTCGCCGAGAAATCTTTCAGGTCATATTGTGTGACGACTCCTTCGCTACCGTTTTTCAGGAATCGGAACAGGTCGCCGGGGATTGCCATCGACATGCGTGAGTGCAGCGACACGTCGAGAGTGTTGAATCCGTTCCATTTGTGGAAACCGAATGAGAGAATCGAGAGGTCGGCATTGATGTTGAAGGCATTTTTGTCTTTGATGTTTTTCTCGAATTCTTCTGCCGATACCTCGGGACTGAGAAAGGTGTTGAGCTTGTCGCCGCCGTCGGAGGGATAGATAAAGGTGTTGTATCCGAAGTTGGTCGACGTCCCGAACGAGATGTTTCCGAGCATGGGTATGGCCAAATAACCTCTTTCAGGAATCAAGGCGGGGTTAAGCTGGTGGCGCATGGGGGCACGTTCGAGAAAATAGGCGCTTTGCAGGGGTTGGGCCGACGCACCGGCTATCAGGAAACTGAACAACCCGGTCGTCAATATCTGTTTTATGGAGGATTTCATGTTGTCTTGTTTTAGGTGTATTCAGTACTGATGTTATAATGTGTCGAGGTCGACTTCGATTTTTGCGAGTCTTGCACTGAGTTTCAGTTGCAGGTATTGTGTGCTGCGCAGAGCCCCGCTTTCGAGACCTTCACTCAGGCTTCCATCGATGCGGTATCGCAAGTCAGTGATCGATTTCAGGGCACCGTTGCTGTTCTCGGTGAGTCGAATGACGATTTTTCCGGTCGAGGGTGTCGGGTCGTAGAGGCTCATGTCGGTTGCCCCGGCGATGATTCCCTTACCGTTTTCATCGCTGTTGAGGACTTCGAGGCCGATGCCTTTGATGATGCGGTAGTATTCGGGATTGTTGTCCTCTTCATCATCGATGACTCTCTCGTCGGCGGGAAGTTGCAGATATTCTTCGGCCGAAATCTTTTGCAGCGGTTCGAGGGTAAATTCGAGGTCCAGCGGGAGGGTGGTCGTGTAGCTGGCGATAATGGCGGCCTCTTGCATGGAGAAGTCGGCGAATATGTCGTCGAGCCCGCCCTCAATCTCGGAGAAGTTGATGGCGAAGTTCTCACCGAACTCCATGGGTACGGTGATGTCGCAACTGACCGAGACTTCACTGGGCTGGTTGTTGAGCAGTGCAATGTGTTCGACATTTTTGTCGGTTTGGGCCGAAATCGTGGCTTCGAGTGATGAGGGTATCTTGTTGTTGAGCAGGGCGGGAAGGTCGCCTTGTGCCCAGGTGTAGAGGGTGTCGTTGAGCCAGAATGTTTTCTTCTCGGCGTCGACCCAACTTGTGGTCGGCTCGCGTTGAGAAATGTAGATGTTGTTCTCGCTGGGAATCATTACATGGTTTGTCGCATCGTATGTGGCCTGGGCCATGTAGATGGTGTCGACCGTGATGGGTTCGGCGTTGAGACTTTCGCCATTACTGTCTTTGGGGTCGATAGTGAGGTGCGTCTTTACGGGAATACCCATGGGGTTGGTGGCGCATAGTTTGATGTAGGGGTTGGCCAGGTCGAGGGTGATGTCGTTGCCTTCGAGGAAGTCGGGCATCGACCCGATTTCTATCGAGAACGATTCGTGGGCCGAGGCGTCGATGATACCGGCAATGCGGGTTATTTCAAGTTCTTCGATGGAGAAGTCGGTGCGTACTTGGGGTTGTGCGGCAAGGATTGTTCCCGCTCCATTCAACTCGATTTCTACCGATGCATTTCCGTCGAGCGTGAATTTGTTATTGACGATGTCGAGTATGTTTTCGTCCTCGCTGCCGGGCAGGAGAAGGAAATCGTTGGTCCCGTCGGGGCGGATTTCACCACCACACAATCCGTAGATTTTGACGCTGATCGTGAATATTCCTTTTTCGGCGTTCTTTTGGGGAATGTAGAGGACATGGTCCCTGATGGCAAGCGGGTTTCCGCTGTCGTCGGTGTCTTCGAGCGTGACATCACCGATGTTGCCCGAGGGGGCGAGCATCAGCATGTGGGGCAGCGACATGGTCATGTCGGAGAGTTGCAATGCGAAATTGGCCGGGCCTTGCTCTTCATAAATTTCGGTGGTGATGGTGAGAACGGCCTCTTTGGGAGCATCGAAGAGAATCGTGTCGATGCGTTCGATTTCTTTCGAGATATTCAGTTCCGATGGGTCGACCGGGACGTCGGCCGATAAAGTGAGGGGTATCGAGGTGTTGAATACGATACCATTTTCGACCGCTAAAATGACTTCTTCGGGAAGTGAAATCTCCGTCGGTTCGATATAGGGAGCCAAACCGTTGCTTTGGTCGATGACGACGCTCTGTATGGCAGCAAACTCGGTCGTGGAACGGGTCGATTCGGAAATGTAATAAACGCTGTCGCCATTGATTTTCAAATTGTCATCGGTGCTGATGAGTTTCGACAATGTGAATTTGTCGGTTTCTCCGATGGGAATTGATATTCCATTCTCGGCAATCGTCACGTTCATGTCGATTTCCTTGTCATATTTGTTGTCTACGCAATTTGTCAACAACAAAAGCCAGCAGGGAATGAGTAGTTTTTTCATAGAGGAAATAACGTAAAAGGGAATATGCCTGTTTTAGATTATATTACACATTCTATTAAAGGTTTACAAAGTAAAGGCTAATTTCTCAGATACGCGGTACAAATGGGGCGGTAATTTACTGCGTTAACTTTATTTATATATTTTTGAATAAGAGAAAAGAGCTCGTCGCCTCTGTGGCCGGGGGCGGGAGCTCTTTGAGAAACCGGAAGCGACATAGGCTCATGTTGACCACCGAGTTTTCGCCCCGGAATGTGCCGGCATAAAATGAGGCGGCGGCTAAGACCAGAACATTGATTCTTGTCATTGAAAGAGCATTCTCGATGCGATACAGGGGCTTTTATGGTTGTTTTTTGTGAAGTTTCCATGTTGTATATATTTGATTGTTTGGGTGATGAATAAATATGATTGCTCCATGTCGAATGAACCCGCCGGCTTGCTTCTGCGTCGGCAGGTAAAAGGGGGCACGCCGTGTCGGCGCGCGTAAAAATCGGAAAAGTGGGGCGGCCGGCAAACGCCATGCACTCTTGCCTATGTGTGGCAAGAGAAGGAAGAGGAGTGCGATGAACAGACCCCGGGCGACAGGGTGTGGCGGGACTTCTTCATCGGGCGAACCTCAGAATTGTTGCATGTCGACCAGGTGCTTGTAGTAGCCGTTGAGGGC
The DNA here is from genome assembly GCA_900542765.1 of uncultured Porphyromonadaceae bacterium. Lineage (GTDB taxonomy): Bacteria > Bacteroidota > Bacteroidia > Bacteroidales > UBA11471 > Caccoplasma > Caccoplasma merdavium. The sequence continues at coordinate 11,814 of UQOX01000009.1, forward strand.
AATCAGCTCTTCGTGGCGGCCGGCCTCCACGATTCGGCCCTCCTGCATCACGCAGATGAGGTCGGCATCTTTGATGGTCGACAGGCGGTGGGCGATGACCAAGGTCGTGCGGTTTTTCATGAGGTTTTCGAGAGCCTCCTGCACGAGCCGTTCCGACTCGGTGTCGAGAGCCGAGGTTGCCTCGTCGAGAATGAGAATGGGCGGGTTTTTGAGAATGGCGCGGGCGATGCTCACGCGTTGGCGTTGGCCACCCGAAAGCCGGCAGCCCCGGTCGCCGATGGGGGTGTCGTAACCTTGCTCGGTGGCCATGATGAAGTCGTGTGCGTTGGCGATGCGGGCAGCCTCCTCGACCTCCTCCTGGGTGGCGTCGCTCACTCCGAAGGTGATGTTGTTGTAGAAGGTGTCGTTGAACAGTATGGCCTCCTGGTTCACATTGCCCATCATGGCGCGCAGGTCGAATACCTTCATGTCCTTGATGTTGACGCCGTCGATGTAGATACCCCCCTTGTCGACGTCGTAGAAGCGGGGCAGGAGGTCGGCCATGGTCGATTTTCCCGAGCCCGATTGGCCGACGAGGGCTACCGTCTGCCCTTTCTTTATGGTCAGGTTCACGTCTTTGATAACCCACTCTTCGTTGTACTTGAACCATACGTTGCGGTATTCGATGGCGTTGTTCAGGGCCACGTCGGTTACCGGCTTTTCGGGGTTCTTGATGGGGTTCTCGGTCGAGAGGATTTTGTCGACACGCTCCATGGCGGCCAATCCGCGTTGTATGGTGTAGGCGGCCTTGGTGAGGTCTTTGGCGGGGTTGATGATGCTGTAAAAGATGATGAGGTAGTAGATAAACTCTCCGGCGTTGATGACGCTGTTGCCGCGCAAGATGAGGGCGCCGCCAAACCACAGCACGATGGCGATGGTCGTGGTACCCAGGAATTCGCTCATCGGGTGGGCGAGAGCCTGCCGGCGTCCGATGCGGTTGGTCGTGCGGTAGAAGAGGTTGTTGGCCGATGAAAACCGTTGGTAGATGCGGTTCTCGGCATTGAAGGCTTTGATGATGCGCAGTCCGCCCAGCGTCTCTTCGATTTGAGCCATCAGGCCGCCCCATTGCTGTTGGGCGTCGAGCGAGGTGCGTTTCAGCGATTTGCCCACACGGCCCATGACAAATCCCGCCAGCGGCAGCAGCACCAGGACGAAGAGGGTGAGTTGCCAGCTGAGAATGAACATGGTGGTAAGGTAGCTGATAATCATGATGGGGTTCTTGAATATCATGTCGAGCGAGGTCATGATGGAGTTCTCGACCTCTGCCACGTCGCCGGTCATGCGCGACATGATGTCGCCCTTGCGTTCGGTGGTGAAGAAGCCGATGGGCAGGCTCACCACTTTGCGGTAGACAAAGTTGCGAATGTCGCGGACGACGCCACCGCGTAGGGGTATGATGCAGGCCGAGCTCAGGTAGCTTGTCATGGTCTTGGCAAAGGTCATGACGATGAGCCACACGCCGAGCAGCATGAGGGTCCAGATGGCGCCGTGTATCCTGATTTGCTCCGACACCAGCCAGTAGAAGTTGTTGATGACGACATCTTTCAAGTCACCTTCGCTCCAAGGTATGAAGGTGTAAGTGGCTTCGCTCGTCTTGAAGAGAATTTCCAAGATGGGGATAATCAACATAAACGAGAAGATGCTCAGCAGGGTCGAAAGCAGGTTGAAAAAAATATTGAGAATCAGGTATTTCTTGTAGGGGGGGACAAACCGCAGCAGGAGTTTGAAAAGCTCTTTCATAACATCTACGTCTTTATTTGGCGCCGCAAAGATACGATAAAATATGCAGGATAAAATTTTTTTTGCATCTCTTTTCTTTCTTCTCCGGCCGATGTATCTTTGCATGCTCTATGGAGCGGTTCCCATGCGGCAGCGATTATATACGCATGGGCTCCCGGGGAGCCTCTCCGTTTTGCCGCTGGGCAGGTGATTTTATTCTGTGCTCGGAACCGCTTTGGAATGCCGGCGTGTTACCATCTGTTAAATCCCATCAAAAAACGGCTTCCGCCATTAAACCCTTTTCTGTTTAAAACGTCAAAGCAACAAAAATCGAAAACAACATTTAAGAAATCGCGAGACAAATGAAACAATATCTTCTTCTCGGCTTGCTCTTATGTATAAGTATGTCGGGTTTCGCCCAATTTCCCGGACGCCCTCCCATGCGAATGGAAGGGGGGCGGCCTGATGCAGAAGATCCGAACCAGTCGGAATATTTTATCACGGGGCAGGTGTATGACGAAAAAAACACCCCTATGGTGGCCGTCTCGGTGCGGTTGCTCTCGGCCGCCGACAGTTCGTTGATAAACGGCACCGGGACGATGACCGATGAGATGGGAAAGTTTACCATCAAGAACCTGAAACGGGGCGATTATCTTGTCAATGTCTCTTTCTTGGGTTACAAGCCCATATATAAGCCGGTAAAACTGTTGCGGGTGCAACCCTCGGCGTCGTTGGGAGCCATGCAGATGGAGCCCGATGCCATACTCCTGGGCGAAGCCGTGGTTACGGCCGTCGTGCCTCCCGTGGTGGCAAAGGAAGATACGTTGGAGTTCAATGCCGACTCCTACAAGACGCAGCCCAATGCCGTCGTGGAAGACATGTTCAAGAAATTGCCCGGCGTCGAGGTCGATGAAGACGGGAAAATTACCGTGCAAGGGAAAGAGGTGACAAAAATTCTTATCGATGGCGAGGAGTTCTTTACCGATGACCCCAAAGTGGCTTCGAAAAACCTCCCGGCCAACATGGTGGAGAAAATCCAGGTTGTCGACCGCAAATCCGATGAAGCCCGTTTTTCGGGGGTCGATGACGGGGAAGAAGAGACCGTGATAAATCTCACCGTGAAAGAAGGCATGAAACAGGGTTGGTTCGGTACGGGACAAGCCGGTGGCGGTACCGAGATGAATGATCTCAAAGGCATGTATGAGCTCAATGCCATGGCCAACCGCTTTATCGACAACAACCAGTACTCTTTCCTTGGAAGTCTCAACAATACCAATAACCAAGGAGCCAGCGACCTCGGCTCTTCGATGTTCTCGGGCAGCAGCCGCATGATGGCCGGTGGAAACCGCGGTACGGGAACCTCGGGAATGTTGGGCGGCAACTTCAATGTCGGGACCAAAGACAAGTCCTTGCGCGTCGGCGGTGATGTGGGGTATATGGGTACCGACCGTTATTACAAGAGCCGCAGCGAACAGCAGAACTTCCTCACCAACGACAGCTCGTCGTTTGTCAACCGCGACGGTGAGAACATCAACCGCAGTCATAACTTCCGGGTGAATTTGCGCTTGCGCTGGGAAATCGATACTCTCACGAGGTTGGAGTTTATGCCCCGCTTCGGATTCAATAAGTCGCATTTTGAAAATAACGGTTATTCCGAAACCATGGGCGGATATCGAGATGCAGAGTTGGCCGACCGCGACAGCGTCAACGACCAACGTACCAATTCTTGGAGCGATGCGCACGGGTATAATTTCTCGGGACGGTTCAGTTTCAGCCGGGCGTTCAAGAGCGACCCGCGCCGCCGGTTCAGTTTCAGTTTCAATTACAGCACCAACCGTTATGAAGAGAACGGACACACTGACGATGTCTTGAATTTCTACCGGACCGGCATCCTCGACTCTACCCGCCTGCAAAACGACGACAACATTCAGTCGGGAGCTTCCTACAATGCGCGCGTTACTTATGTGGAGCCGCTGTCGGACCACTACTACCTCAACTTCGTCTACCAATATCGCTACAACAACAGCAACTCCGACGCCTATACCTACAATGTCGATGAAGATGGCTTTTTTGTCGACCTCGATTCGCTCGGAATGCCGTTGGCCGACGAGAATTACAGCAACGTCTCCCGCAGCCGCTACAAGACGCATCGCGGTGAAGTGTCCATTCGCGGTGTCTATGCCAAGATGAATTTCAACGTGGGCGTCAACCTCGAACACCAAAAACGGGAAACCCGTTACCTCTTCGGCTCGAATACCGGGAACGACATTACCCAGTATGCCCTCAATTTCTCGCCGACTTTCCGCCTGCGTTACCGCATTACAAAGCACAAGAATTTGAGGTTCGATTACCGGGGCAGTACCTCGCAACCATCGGCTCGCCAGTTGCAGGCGACACCCGATATTACCAACCCTCTCAATATATATATTGGTAATCCCGAGTTGAAATCGGAGTTCTCTCACCGGGTTTGGATGCGTTATAACTCCTACAACATCGACACCTACCAGTCGTTCTCCATCGGAGTCGATGCCCGTGCCACACAGAACGGTATCGTGGAGAAAACCATCTATAATGCCGATGGAGGCCGCACCCGCACTCCTGTCAATGTCAACGGTGAATGGAACGCATCGTTGTGGGCCTTTTACAACATGCCGTTCAAGCGCAATAAAAAATTCAGCTTCAATTCCAGTACCCGGTTGGCCTACGACAACTCGGTGGGTTTTGTCTCTTTGAACCGGGACGCCAACATCGAAAAGAACATCTCCCGCAATACCAACATCCGTGAGAATGTCTCGTTGCGTTATTCTTCGGAACTGTTCAATGCCAGCATCGGCGGAAACTATGCCCTCTCGTATGTGACAAATACCATGCAGACCGACAATAACCAGACGACCATGGATTTCGGTGCACGGGCCGAGATAGACTGGTTCCTCCCCTGCGGGGTTTCGATTGGGTCGGATTGCCGCTATCGCGGTACCGCCGGTTATGCCGAAGGCTATAACCAAAACCGGGTTATTTGGAATGCTTCTGTCGCCTACTCGTTCCTCGAAAAGAAAAACGCGACAATCCGTTTCAAGGTCTACGATATCCTGCAACAGAACACCAATATCCGCCGGTCGGTAACCGGAACTTATATCCAAGACCAGGAGACCAATGCGATAGGAAGTTATTGTATGCTTTATTTTGCCTACCAGTTCAATACCATCGGCGGTGAAGGCGGCGGGCCTCAGGGACCCGGCGGCCGGGGTCCCCGCGGGTATAGGCACTTTTAACAAGCAAGATGATTTTTCGAGAGAGAAAGAAGGCTGTGAAACATTTTTGAAATCACGGCCTTCTTTGTATCTTTGCTCGTGTATCTTCGTCTCCCGGGTGACGGAGGCTTTTCTCCTTCGATGCAGAGAGGGAAGCGACGTGCTTGCACCGGGATCGGAAAAAACAGAAGCGTATGAGAAACAAGAGAGGCTGGTTGGCCTGTGTTGCGTGTCTGCTGGTTTTTGCCGGCATTGCCCTTTGGCGGCAATGCGATGCCCCGGCGGCTTCGTCCTATCGGCACAACGAAGGACTGGTGTTCAATACCATTTACCACTTTACCTATCAATCCGATGAGGATTATCAGTCGCAAATCGAGGAAGAGTTGAGCCGTTTCGATGCTTCACTCTCGCCGTTCAATCCCACTTCGATTATCTCCCGCTTCAACCGCAACGATACGGCGGTGGTTGCCGACGCCTGGTTTGAGCAGGTCTTCGACCGCTCCAAGGAGATATGGCGCGATACCGAAGGCGCGTTCGACCCTACCGTTTCGCCTCTCATCAACGCATGGGGCTTCGGCTTCAAGAGCGGTGTCGCCGTGACACCCGAGGTCGTTGACAGCTTGTGGCACTTGGTGGGTATGGAGCGTATGGAACTCGTCGACGGGCGCCTTTACAAGGACGACCCCCGCATGACGCTCAATTTCTCGGCCATAGCCAAAGGCTATGCTGTCGATGTGGTCGCTTCGTTCCTGCGCGGGAAAGGGGTCGAGAATTACCTGGTCGAGATAGGCGGAGAAATTGCCGCCCGAGGGCGCAACAGCCGTGGAGAAGCCTGGCGGGTGGGGATTGACACCCCCGACGAGTCGAATGTTGCCGGCGGGCAAATCGAGGCGGTCGTGCTGCTCGATGATGCCGCCCTGGCCACCTCGGGCAATTATCGCAACTTCCGCATCGTCGACGGCCATCGGGTCGCCCACACCATCAATCCGGCCACGGGTTACCCCGTGCAACATAGCCTGTTGAGTGCCACCGTGCTGGCCTCGGATTGCATGACGGCCGATGCCTATGCCACGGCGTTTATGGTGCTGGGGGTCGAGAAGAGTCTCGAAATTGCCGCCCGTCACCCCGGAATGGAAGCCTACCTGATATATGCCGTCGATACGGCGACGACAGCGGTGGCCATGACGCCCGGCATGAAGACATTTCTTTTCGGTGAGTGACAAATTGTTGTCAAATGGTCTTGGCGGGCTCTCTTTTTGTCGCGAGCGATACGAAACGGGAATAAAATTCTTTATATAACGAATAATCTTTGTATATTTGCAATCTCGAACAATACAAAAACTTAGAAAGATGAATCCAGTATCAGATCGTTTGGCAAGCCTTTCTCCGTCGGAGACTTTGGCTATGTCGCAAAAGAGCAACGAACTAAAAGCGCAAGGCATCGATATTATCAACCTGAGCGTGGGTGAGCCCGATTTCTTTACCCCCGACCACATCAAAGCCGCAGCCAAAAAGGCCATCGACGACAATTTCTCGTTCTATTCGCCGGTGCCCGGTTACATGGATTTGCGCAAAGCCATCTGTTCGAAGCTCAAAAATGAAAATCACCTCGATTTCACTCCCGAGCAGATTGTCGTTTCCAACGGAGCCAAACAGTCGATATGCAACGCCATACTCTGTGTCGTCAACCCCGGCGATGAGGTCATCATTCCGGCTCCCTGCTGGGTGAGCTATGTCGAGATGGTGAAACTGGCCGAGGGCAAGGGCATCGTGGTGCCTTCGAGCATCGACACCGATTTCAAGATAACACCGGCTCAACTCGAAGCCGCCATTACACCCAAAACCAAGGCCATTATTCTCTGTTCGCCGTCGAATCCTACCGGTAGCGTATATTCGCGCGAGGAATTGAAGGCATTGGCCGACGTTTTGGCCAAATATCCCCAAATCATCATTTTGGCCGATGAAATCTATGAGCATATCAATTACATCGGCGGTCATCAAAGTATTGCCCAGTTCGAGAATGTGCGTGATCGGGTAGCCATTATCAACGGTGTGTCCAAGGCTTATGCCATGACCGGTTGGCGTATCGGTTTCATCGCCGCCCCCCTGTGGCTGGCCAAGGCATGCAACAAATTGCAGAGCCAGTACACGTCGGGCCCCAGCTCCATAGCCCAAAAGGCTTCGGTGGCAGCGTTTACGGGCGACCAAAGTTGTGTAGAAGAGATGCGCCAGGCATTTGAGCGCCGTCGCGACCTGGTGGTCGAGCTGGCCCGTCAGATACCCGGTTTCAAGGTCAATGTACCCCATGGTGCCTTCTATCTCTTCCCCGACGTATCGTATTATTACGGAAAGAAGTTCGGTGACAAGGTCATTGCCAATTCGGCCGACTTGGCCATGTACCTCCTCGAAGAAGGCCATGTGGCCACTGTGGGTGGTGCTGCCTTCTGTGCCCCCGAGTGCCTGCGTTTCTCGTATGCCACTTCCGATGAGAACCTCAAAGAGGCTTTGCGTCGCATCAAAGAGGCTTTGGCCAAACTGAAATAGGAACAACGCGCGATTGTCAATCGTTGAAAACAAAAGGAAGGGGGCTCCCGAGGAGCCCCCTTCCTTTTGTTTTATTGTGCTTGTGGCATGGCCGCAGGTGCCGGGTGGGCGAGGGGTTAATCGTCTGTGTCGGTCGAGAGGATTTCGTTCAGTTTGTGGCGGTTGAGCAACTCGATGCCCTGCGAAGAGTAGGTTATGATGCCTTCGTCGCATAATTCGTTGAGGGCCGTCATGAAGACCGAACGCTGTACGCCGAAGAAGGTGTACAGGTCTTTGAGTTTGCAGATAATCTGCACGTCGGTGGCGCTGCGCTGGGTGAAACTCAGAATCCAGAACGCCAGGCGCTCTTTTACGCTGCCCGACGACAGGGCCAGGAATGTTTCGAGGCTCTTTTGCGAGTGGCGTGAGAGAATGTTCAGCAGGTTGATGATGAAGATGGGACTTTGCTGTATGAGCGTGACGAAAGCCTGTTTGTCGATTTGCATGATGCCGCAGTTTTCTTTGGCGGTCACTTCGCTGGGATAGGTGGTGTTGCGGCCGAAGAGATGGTTGGGATAGAGAATGTTGGGGGCATGCAGGGTTTCGGTGACGCGTATTTTTCCATTGATGTTTTTTAACTCCGCCCGGGCGCTGCCCGATACGATAAATTTCATGTGCGTGCACTCCTCGCCTCGGCGGGCAATGATTTCATTGTCCTGGTATTTTAAGAAATGGAAGCGGGTCTTTTCTATGATTTCCGACATTTTTACGCGGCTTACTCCCTGAAAGAGCGGGAGTTGCAGTAATACGTCATACATGCTGTCCATGAGTTTCTTCGTTTAGTCATTCAAAAATAACAAGAATTATCCAAATCTCTAACGAATAAACATAAAATCAAATTCTTTGTTTAGAAAGAATTGTGTTCTTTCTTTTTTCTTAACTTTGTAGTCGATACGGATTATAACCGCTTTAACCTTAACCATGATTCTTTCTGTTATGGAAAACACGTCATTCTATTTCGATTTGCAGGAGATTGTCAGTGCCTTTGTCGTACTCTTCGCCGTCATCGATGTGACCGGCCTGCTGCCTGTCTTTATCGATTACCAAAACAAGGGCTTGAAAATCTCCCCCGCCAAGGCCGCCATTTATTCCCTGATCACCTTCGTGGCCTTCCTTTTTGCGGGAAATGCGATTCTGCAACTTTTCCAGGTCGACATCTCTTCCTTTGCCGTTGCCGGTTCGCTGGTGATATTTGTGATGGCCATCGAGATGATATTCGGGGTCGAGATTTTTCATAACGACGGCCCCGGCGGGTCGGCTACGCTGGTTCCCATCGTTTTCCCGCTCATTGCCGGAGCCGGCTCTTTCACGGCCTTGCTGTCGTTGCGCGCCCTGTATAGCTTGCCCGATATTCTCATCGCGTTGGTGCTGAACATCATCATCGTCTACCTCGTGTTGCGCTATGCCTTCCTGGTCGAGAAAATCTTCGGCAAGGCGTTTGTCTATGTGCTGCGTAAATTGTTCGGCATCATTCTGCTGGCCATTTCGGTGCGCATGTTTGTCAGCAACCTCACCAAGCTGCTCGAATCTTTTGCTACCCAGCAATAACACTCCGGGCCCCGTTTGAAAAAACAAAAACAGGCCGGAAAATGTCTCCGGCCTGTTTTCGGACGTTGTCAATATGATGATGAAATGGGGTTTTCTTGAATACCAAATTTCGCTCAAAAATAACAAGAAAAAAGTAAAATTCCAATCAAAAGCCATTTTTTTTGAAAGATGAGATGGAAATATTGAAAATTGTTATTTTTCAGACAAATATCTCTTGTAAAAATTTGGAATATTGAAAATCATTTTATATATTCGGAAGTCAATTTCTACCTGTTTCGGTCAGGAAGTTAATAATATTTTGAGATAAGATATGAGTTATTTAAAGTTTGATAAGAACGCGATGACCAATCTGGTGCAGTCTCTGCCCAAAGAGATGCTGCGCACCAATCGGTCGGGGGCATACCATTGTACGACGATAGTCGACTGCAATACCCGCAAGCAACACGGTTTGCTGGTGATACCCATTCCCGAGATGGACGATGATAACCATGTGCTTCTTTCGTCGTTCGATGAGACCGTTATCCAGCATGGCGCCCCCTTCAATCTGGGATTGCACAAGTATCAAGGCGATTGTTTCAGTCCCAACGGTCACAAGTATATCCGCGAGTTTACTTGCGAGACCGTGCCGCAGACGACCTACCGCGTGGGCGGTGTCGTCTTCTCCAAGGAGAAGGTTTTCATTTCGCACGAGAACCGTATCCTTATTCGTTATACCCTTCTCGATGCCCATTCCGACACGACGTTGCAGTTCCGCCCGTTCCTGGCATTCCGCAATGCCAACGCCCTCTGTATGGCCAACGACAAGCTCAATGGCCATTTCGATGTCGTGGAAAACGGCATCAGCTGCTGTCTCTATCCCGGCTACCCGACTCTCTATATGCAGTTCAACAAGCCGGTGCAATTTGTCTCGCAGCCCAACTGGTACAAAGGCATCGAGTATATCAAGGACCAGGAGCGCGGGTATGATTACAAAGAAGACCTGTATGTTCCCGGCTATTTTGAGCTCCCGATAAAGAAAGGTGAAAAAATCATTTTCTCGGCCGGAACGAGCGAGATAAAGACCCGTTCGCTCACTTCGCTCTACACAAAGGAAATGGGCGTACGCACGAGTCGGACCAGTTTCTATAACTGCCTCAAAAATTCAGCACAGCAATTCTATTACAAGCGGGGCAAGGAAAATTACCTCCTGGCCGGTTATCCTTGGTTCAAGGTCTCGGCGCGCGACATGTTTGTGGCTTTGCCCGGTTGTACCTTGGCCGTCGACGATGTCGAGATGTTCCATTCCATCATGGCCACGGCACAGAAAGCCCTGCGTTGCTGGATAGAGAAAGGCGAACGCGATGCGGTCATTAAAGACATCGATAAGCCCGATGTCCTCTTGTGGACCATTTGGGCCTTGCAACAATATGCCAAGATGGTTTCGATAGAGGAGTGCCGGGCCCGTTATGGCGAGTTCATCGTCGACATGGTGCAGGCCATCGAGCGCGGCAAAATCGCCAACCTCTTCCTCCAAGACAACGGCCTGTTGTATGCCAACGGGCGTGATACCGCGATTTCCTGGATCGACGCTGTCGATGCATCGGGTCGCCCCATCACCCCGCGCACCGGCTACCTGTCGGAGTATAACGCCTTGTGGTATAATGCCCTGCTCTTCACGGCCGACCAGATACTCGTCGACCCCGAGAAAGCCGCCGAGGCCGACCGCTTGAAGAACCTGGCCGCCAAGACGGCTGTGGCTTTCAAGGAGATGTTCCTCAACGACTACGGCTATCTGTTCGATTATGTCGATGCCAACTTCGCCGATTGGAGCGTGCGGCCCAACATGCTCTTCGCCCTCTCGCTCGACTATTCTCCTCTTGACAAGAGCGAGCGCAAGAAAGCCCTCGATGTCGTTACGCGGGAGTTGCTTACCCCCAAGGGCATACGCACCCTCAGCCCGAAGAGCCACGGCTATTCGCCCATCTATGTCGGCAATGAGGAGCAGCGGGCTCATGCCTATTTCCAAGGACCGTCGCGTCCGTGGCTCATGGGCGCTTATGCCGACGCCTATCTCAAACTCTTTGGCATCAGCGGCGTTTCGTTCCTGGAACGTATGCTTATCGGGTATGAAGAGGAGATGTCGAATACCTGCATCGGTACGATTTCGGAACTTTTCGACGGCAATCCCCCCTATGCGGGACGAGGAGGCATCAGCCTGGCCGCCAATGTGGGCGAAATCCTGCGGGTATTGCGAATGCTGAAAAAATACAACCATATATAATTAGGTAATATTAAATCTTGAAATACACATGAAAGCACTCATGTTCGGTTGGGAATTCCCTCCGCATATTCTGGGAGGTTTAGGCACGGCGAGCTATGGCCTTACAAAAGGTATGGCCGAGTGCGGCGATATGGATATCACTTTTGTCATACCCAAACCACACGGTGATGAAGACAAAAGTTTTGCCCACATCGTCGGTGCCGGAAACACACCCGTCGCATGGCGCGATGTCTCGTGGGACTATGTCGCCGGGCGGCTTGGCTACTGCATGAACCCGCAAGAATATTTCGATTTGAGAGACCATATTTATGCCGACTTCAATTACTTGCACACCAATGATTTGGGTTGCATCGAGTTCTCGGGTCGTTATCCCGACAACCTGCTCGAAGAAATCAACAACTATTCGATTGTGGCCGGTGTGATTGCTCGCACCTATCCTTGCGATGTCATTCACTCGCACGACTGGCTGACCTATCCGGCCGGCATACATGCCAAGCAGATTACCGGTAAACCGCTGGTCATTCATGTGCATGCCACCGATTTCGACCGTAGCCGCGGCAATGTCAATCCCACGGTTTTCGCCATCGAGAAAGACGGCATGAACTGGGCCGACCACATCATTACCGTTAGTAACCTGACGCGGCGCACCGTCATCGAGAAATACGGCATCGACCCCTCCAAAGTGACGACCGTGCACAACGCCGTGGAGCCCCTCAGCCCCGAAATCATGGCCATACAGATGCCGCACAACCCCAAAGAGAAGGTGGTAACCTTCCTGGGCCGCATCACCATGCAGAAAGGCCCCGAGTATTTCGTCGAAGCCGCCGCGCAAGTCTTGCGCAAGACCAATCGGGTGCGCTTCGTCATGGCCGGTAGCGGTGACATGATGAATAAGATGATACGCCTGGCCGCCCAGCGCAACATCTCCGACCACTTCCATTTCACGGGCTTCCTGCGCGGGAAACAGGTCTATGAGATGCTCAAAGCCAGCGACGTGTATGTCATGCCGTCGGTATCGGAGCCATTCGGTATCTCCCCGCTCGAAGCCATGCAGGTAGGTGTGCCCTCGATTATTTCCAAGCAATCGGGTTGTGCCGAGATTCTCAATCACGTCATCAAAATCGACTATTGGGACGTCTATGCGATGGCCGATGCCATATATTCCATCATCACCTATCCCGCCATGTACCAGCAACTCAAAGAAGAGGGCAAGCGCGAGGTCGATGAAATCAAGTGGGTCTATGCCGGTAAGAAAGTCATCGACATCTATCACAAAGTCATGCAGCGATAAGAAATGTTTTATTCGAGAAAATAAAGATTACTACATATGAAAACCATCTGTTTCTACTTTCAGATTCACCAGCCGTTCAGACTGAAACGTTACCGTTTCTTCGACATCGGTAACGACCACTATTACTACGACGATTACAACAACGACGAGATTATCACCCGCATTGCCCATCGTTCTTACCTGCCGGCCAATCAGACCTTGCTCGAAATGATAAAGAGCTCCAACGGCAAGTTCAAGGTGGCATTTTCCATTTCGGGTGTCGCTCTCGAACAACTCGAAATCTATGTCCCCGAATTTATCGACTCGATGAAGGAGTTGGCGCGTACCGGTTGTGTGGAGTTCCTCTCGGAGACCTATGCCCACTCGCTGGCTTCACTGCGTGATCCCGAGGAATTTGCCTTGCAGGTGAAGGAGCACGACGACAAAATCGAGGAACTCTTCGGGCAACGTCCCAAGGTATTCCGCAATACCGAGTTGATTTACTCCGACGAGATTGCCTGCATGGTGGCCGACATGGGTTTCAAAGGCTGCATCACCGAAGGTGCCAAGCACATTCTCGGCTGGAAGAGCCCCAACTACCTCTACTGCTCGACCGCCGTTCCCAAGCTGAAACTTTTGCTCAAAAACTACAAGTTGAGCGATGATATTACTTTCCGCTTCTCCAACTACGAGTGGAACGAATATCCTCTCACGGCCGACAAATACATGGGTTGGATCAACTCCCTGCCCGAGACCGAGCAAGTGGTGAACCTCTTCATGAACTATGAGACGCTGGGTGAGTTGCAGCCCCGTGAAAGCGGCATCTTCGAGTTTATGAAAGCACTGCCCTACTTCGCCGAGCAGATGGGGATTACCTTCTCGACCCCGACCGAAGTCATTTCCAAGCTCAAACCCGTCGATTCCCTCTCGGTGAGCTATCCCATCTCGTGGGCCGATGAAGAGCGCGATACCAGTGCCTGGTTGGGTAACTTGTTGCAAAACGAGGCGTTCGACAAGCTCTACTCCGTGGCCGAACGCGTGCGCCTCTGCGATGACCGTCGCCTCAAACAGGACTGGCATTACTTGCAGACCAGCGACCACTTCTATTACATGTGTACCAAATTCCTCTCCGATGGTGCCATACACAGCCATTACAGCCCCTATGACTCGGCTTACGAGGCATTTACCAATTACATGAATGTATTGAGCGACTTCATCGTGCGGGTACAGGAGCAATATCCCGATACCATTGAGAACGAAGAGCTCAACTCGCTGATTACGACCATTCGTAACCAGGCTGCCGAGATAGAGGTTTTGCAGAAGGAGTTGAAAATAGCCAAAGAGGAACGCGCTGCCAAGAAGGCAGCTGCCAAGCAACCGGCCAAACCCGCTGCCCGCAAGACGACAGCCAAGAAGGCATAATGATTGCTCAATCTAATCCTCCAATTTAAGTTTATTGCAGGAAAGGCCGCCCCGACATCGGGGCGGCCTTTCTCTTTATGGGGGATATGGCCTTGTGTGCGGTGGTTATTGGGCCTCGCTCAACTCTGTGACTCTCGGTCGAGGTAGAGGTAGTCGTAGTGGACAAACGGCTTGGCGCCTTGCTTGCCGATGAGGGTGCGGGCTTTCTCGCTGTCGCAGCTGATGCGGCCTACGCCGATGGGGCTCCCGTCGGGCGCGCATATCCGCACGATGTCGTCTTTCTCAAAGTCCCCCTGTATGGCCGTGACACCGATGGGCAACAGGCTCACGGCGCGGTGTGAGAGCAACCGGTCGGCGGCTCCGGCGTTGATGTGCAGCGCCCCTTTGGCAAACCCTTCGGAGTGGGCAATCCATTTCTTGACGCTCGACGTCGTTTTGGTTGCCGGCAGGAAACGGGTGCAGAGCACGGGCCCTTCGTCGCACAGGAGGTCGGTGAGAATGTTGTCGCGCTTGCCGTTGGCGATGATTACCTCGATGCCTTCCTGGGCCACTTTGCGGGCGATGTTGCATTTGGTGAGCATGCCGCCACGGCCGAACGACGATTTCCCCACTTGTATGTATTTGGACAACTCCGAGCGGTTGTCGGCCGCAATCTCGGTGATGACCCGGCTGTCGGGGTCGTCGGGTTTTCCGTCGTAGATGCCGTCGATGTTGCTGAGAATGATAAGGGCCTCGGCACCCATCATGGTGGCAATCATGCCCGAGAGTTCGTCGTTGTCGGTGAACATGAGCTCGGTAACCGACACGGTGTCGTTTTCGTTGACGATGGGTATGACGTTGTTGTCGAGCATGACCTCCATGCAGTGTTTCTGGTTGAGGTAATGGCGGCGGGTGGCGAAGTTCTCTTTCATGGTGAGCACTTGGCCGCAGGCAATGCCGTGCTCGCGGAACAACTCATAATACCGGTTGATGAGTTTGGCTTGCCCTACGGCCGAGAAGAGCTGGCGTGCCGACACGGCATCGAGTTTCTTGTTGTGCTCGATGTTCAGTTCACTGCGACCCGAAGCCACGGCTCCCGAGGAGACCAGAATGACTTCGATGCCGCGGCGGCGCAGGTCGGCGACCTGGTCGACCAGCGCCGAGATGCGGGTCACGTCGAGCGTGCCGTCGCGACGGGTGAGCACGTTGCTGCCTATTTTTACGGTGATGCGCTTGAAACGGGGCATGGGCAAGGACGGTTAGTGGTTCGATTTTTCGCGTATCTCGACCCGGCGTATTTTCCCGCTGATGGTCTTGGGCAGTTCGTCGACAAATTCCACGATACGGGGATATTTATAGGGAGCCGTCACATGTTTCACATGGTCTTGTATCTCCTTGATGAGTTCCTCGCCGGCACGGGCCTTGTACTCTTTCGAGAGGACGATGGTGGCTTTTACCACCTGGCCGCGTATTTCGTCGGGTACGCCGGTGATGGCACATTCCACGACGGCGGGGTGGGTCATGAGGGCGCTCTCGACCTCGAACGGGCCGATGCGGTAACCCGACGACTTGATGACGTCGTCGGCACGTCCCACAAACCAGTAGTATCCGTCTTCGTCGCGCCAAGCCACATCGCCCGTGTAGTAGATGTTGTCGTGGTAGGCTTCGCGGGTCTTTGCCTCGTCGCGGTAGTACTCCTTGAAGAGCCCGATGGGTTTGCCCTTGTCGGTGCGGATAACGATTTGCCCCTGTTCGCCGTCTTCGGCCCAGCGGCCGTCGGAGGTGAGCAGGTCGACGTCGTATTGCGGGTTGGGTATGCCCATTGAGCCCGGTTTGGGTTCGACCCAGGGATAGGTGGCGATGGTGAGTGTGGTCTCGGTCTGCCCGAAACCTTCCATGAGCTTGATGCCCGTGATGCGGTAAAACTCCTCGTAGACTTTGGGGTTGAGGGCTTCTCCCGCTATGGTGCAATAACGCAGCGAGGAGATGTCATACTTGGAGATGTCTTCGCGTATGAGGAACCGGAACACGGTGGGCGGCGCGCAGAACGAGGTGATGTGGTATTTCTCTATCATGGCAAGCACATGTGCCGGCACAAATTTCTCGAAGTCATAGACAAAGACGTTGGCACCGGCAATCCATTGCCCGTAGAGCTTGCCCCAAACGGCTTTTCCCCAGCCGGTGTCGGCGAGGGTGAGGTGCAGGCTCTCTTCGTTGAGGTTGTGCCAGTATGAGCCGGTGACGATGTGTCCCAGCGGGTAGGTGAAGTCGTGGGCTACCATTTTGGGGTTTCCGGTCGTGCCCGAGGTGAAATAGAGCAGCGAGGTGTCGTCGTTGGTGTTGGCCAGGGCGGGACGCTCGAAGGGGGCGGCGGCTTCGATGCCGGCATGGAAATCGAGCCAGCCTTCGGGTATGGTGGGGCCTATCGACACGCGGTATTGCAGCGAGGGGGAGTCGGCGACCGAGCGGTTGATGTGCCCGATGACGGGTTCTTCGCCTACGGCGACAATCATCTTTATGTCGGCCGCGTTGCAGCGGTAGATGATGTCTTTCTCGGTGAGCAGGTGGGTGGCGGGTATGCACACGGCTCCGATTTTGTGCAGTGCGATAATCGAGAACCAGAACTCATAGCGGCGTTTGAGTATGAGCATCACCATGTCGCCGCGTTTGATGCCGAGCGACAGGAAAAACGAGGCGGTCTTGTCGCTTTCGCGCTTGATGTCGGCAAAGGTGAAGTCGATGTGGTGGTCTTCCTCGTTGGTCCAGCAAAGGGCTTTTTTGTCGGGCGCGATGCGGGCCCATTCGTCTACGACGTCGTATCCGAAGTTGAAATTCTCGGGTACGTTTATGTGGAAGTTTTTGATGAAATCTTCTTGCGAGGAAAATTTCGTCTGTTTCAGAAATTTCTCTAACATGGGGTTGATGATGATTAAAAGATGATGGCAAGGAATTGTACCCGTTTCCCGTCGAGCGCTTTCATGCCGTGGGGGCGGTTGGCGTCGAAGTAGATGCTGTCTCCTTCGTTGAGCGTGAGTTGCTTGTTGCCGATTTGCAGGGTCATGCGGCCTTCGAGAATGTAGTTGAATTCCTGTCCCGGGTGCGTGTTGAGGTAGATGGGGGTCGCATCGTCTTTGGGTTCTACGGTGACGACGAAGGGGTCGGCCTTGCGGTTCATGAATCCGGCGGCGAGCGACTGGTATTTGTAGGCTTTGGTCCGCTGCACGCTGGCGCCCATGCCCTTGCGGGTGAGGAAGTAGCTGTTCATGCGGGGTTCTTCGCCGAACATCAGTGCCGTGAGGTCTATCTCGTAGTGGGTCCCGATTTGGTGCAAGATGCTCACGGGAATGTCGATGTTGCCCGATTCCATTAGTTCATATTCCCGGGGTTCGATACCGCACACGGCAGCCACGTCGGCCGTCGTGAGGTCGAGTACTTCGCGCAGCCCTTTCAGTCGGGAAGCGATTTGTTTGATTTGTTCGTTCATAAAATCTCTATTTTATACACCCGGGGAGCTGTTGCGGCCACTCTCCGGAGAGGGTTGTTGTTTGTTGCGGGCGGGCCCGGCAGGGGGTGCCGACTTGTTGTGGGCCGCGTGCCGTCCCGGTTACCATGGAGGCAACGGCTTGTTGCGTACGGTCGCATTGCACCTGTTGTTGACAAAGATACGACAAAGCGAAAAAAAAACAATCATTCCGCCACGAAAAACCGATTTTTTCTTCTCTTTTGCCGAGCGTTTGTTTCTCTGCCGAATATCTTCTAACTTTGTAGAAAAGTTTATGTCCCTATGAAACGAGTCTTATGTCCCCGCTGCGACGGCCATGTGACTTTCGACGAGCAACGTTGCCGCGCCGGAGAGTCGCTCTTCCTGGTCTGTCCGCATTGTGGAAAAAGTTTTTCGCTCTCCTATGAAGAGATTGTCCGTCAGCCCGATACCGCCGATTGCGGCAAGATTGTCGTGCTCGAAAACAACTGTTGCGAGCGGCAGGAATTCCCGCTGGTCCTTGGCGACAACGTGATAGGCCGCCGCAACAAGGGCACCGACGTGGATATTGCCATCGAGAGCAGCGATGCCGACCTCGAACGCCGCCATTGCATCATCAATGTCCGTTGCAACAAAAGTGGCGAGTTGGTATATACCCTTCGCGACTGTTCCGCACGTTCGGGCACCTATTTGCGGCAAGACCGTTTGGGCAAACGCGACCAGGTGCGCCTCGACTCGGCCGATGTCGTTTCGATAGGAGGTACCACTTTTATCCTTCATGTTCCCGGCGGTGACGAGGAAGAGTAATCCCCGGCCGGAGACTCCCCTGCCCCCTCCCGTGACAGATAACAAAAACCGAACTTATAAATGCGTAGTATATGAAAAATATCGTCCTCTTCGATACCCGCGATGTGCATTGCGCCTGCTTGCCCATCACCTTCACCCGCGCGGTGAGCGACGTGAGGGTGGGTATTCTCACCATCAAGGAAAAATGGCAACATTACATTCCGGGAGACTACACGGCTCTCACGGCCGAATACCTGGCCGTGAAATATCCGGCGCTCCCCGATGAGGCGCTCTTCATTGCCGGGAACCTCTGTCCCGATGCCGAACTGCTGGCCGCCGTGACGGCTCTGACGCCCGGTATGGCCCTGCTCGATGCCGATGCCCGCCTGTTGGCCTTCTGCGGGACATGCAGCGACATGCAATCGGCCCGTTACGCCCGCACGCTCACCTATACCGGTGTGCCCGTGCGCATTGCCGCGGCCTATGACATTTTCAGGGAGAACGGCCGGGAACTCGAAAAAGACTTCCGCCTTCTCACCGCCGGCCGCACTTCGCAACCGCTGCCCGAGTCGTGCCGGCTCGTGGGCGAACCGACTTTCCCCGACGGCACCCCACGACTCTTTATCGAAGAGGGAGCCAAGCTCGAATGCGTCATTATCAACGTCAACAACGGCCCGGTGTATATAGGCCGCGACGCCGAGGTGATGGAAGGCGTGTGCATACGCGCCCCGTTTGCCGCCTGCACCCATGCCACGGTGAACATGAATGCCAAAATCTACGGTGCCACCACCCTTGGTCCCTATTGCAAGGTGGGAGGAGAGTTGAGCAATGTCGTCATGCAAGCCTATTCCAACAAAGGCCACGACGGCTACCTGGGCAACGCCGTCATCGGCGAGTGGTGCAACCTCGGTGCCGACACCAACTGCTCCAACCTCAAAAACAACTATGCCGAAATCAAGCTTTGGGATTATGTCTCGCACCGCTTCAAACCCACCGGCATGCAGTTTTGCGGACTGCTCATGGGCGACCACTCCCGTTCGGGCATCAATACGATGTTCAACACCGCCACCGTTGTGGGGGTAGGCGCCAACGTCTACGGGCCGGGATTCCCCCGCACCGTCATCGACTCCTTTGTGCAGGGCGGAGCCGAAGGGTTCACCTCCGTTCCCGTGGCGAAGGTCATGGAGATGGCCCAGCGCATGATGGCCCGTCGCGGCAAGTCGCTCACCGACGCCGAGCGTCAGGTACTGCAATCGCTCGCCGACAATCCCTATCCCGCACAAAAATAAGGTTTAGAGGGGGCTCCGCGATAGGAGCGTACCCCTCTTTCCTTTTTTACCGTTTTAATTTGAGTTGAGACCAAGGCCATGAAATATACAGTCACCATCGAAGAGACCGTGGTAAAAGATTTTGAGGTTGAAGCCGAGTCGATGGAGCGTGCCATAGATGCAGCTATCATAAATTACAAGTCGGGAGAATTTGTTCTTGACCCCGGCGAGGTTATTCACAAGCAGATAAGAGCTTTTTATCATTCTCAAAAAGACTCCGTTTGGAGGGAGTTTTGATATTTTTGCGATTATGAAACAATACGAAGCCGTAATACAGACCATCGAAAAATTGGGGGGAGTAGCCACCCTCGGGCAGTTGAATCAAGAAGTTTTTAAAATAGAAGCGTGCAAGTGGGAAACAAAAACTCCTTTTGCCAGTATTCGGCGCATCGTACAAACGACAAAAGGAATATACAAAATAAAGCCAGGATTGTATGGATTGGAAAAAATGAGACACGTCAACGAAGAGAACGGCTTCATGGTTGAAACCGATAAAAACAGAGACTCGAAAGCGTATCTGTTGTTTACCCACACCTATTACTAAGGGCTGTTGTTGGAGGTAGGCAATCTCCGCGGACTTGGCACCTACTCTCCTCATCAGGACAAGAACCATCGTTTCTCCGATGGCCGGCGGTTGAGTGAGATTTCCAGTCTTGGCGAGTTGCCCTCTTTTTCATACCCACACATGGTAAAGCGATGCTCTACCGTTGACGTCGTGTGGATAAACGGCCGGGACATGCCCGATTCGCTTTTTGAAGTGGAACATTCGACCGACATACAAAACTCGCTGTTGAAATACAGCGACCTGCAAGATTTTAATGCGAGAATGGTTATCGTGGCCGACAGGCGGCGGAAAGAGGAGTATTTGCAAAAAATAAGGTACTCTGCTTTTGGCTCCATTTCGCAAAGAGTGCATTTCCTCGATTATGAATCGCTCAATGCCCAATATATGCAAGAACTTGCAAAAAAAGATTTTTCATTCAATCTTTGACCGATACGCCTCATACGAAAGAGGGGAGTGGCATGTTGCTGTCGGGCCGGGTGACAAGTCCCGTCATCGGGCGAGGTCGAGTTTGATGGTGATGCCGATGTCGCTGTTGAGGGTGGGGTAGCTGCTCGACGAGATGAGCGGCGTGGTGATTTGCAGGTCGTAGTAGGCTTGCAAGGTGATGTAGCGGCTCAGTTTGTACTCGGCCGAGTATTTCATGTTGATGGCTTTGTTTCCGGCTGTGGCCTGGGTATATTCCTGCTCGATGCGGCGTATGAGGGAGTGGGTCTTGGCAAAGGAGAAGTCGCCCCGCAGGTTGATGTCGTTGCTGTATGTGCCTTGTTTGCCCCCCTTGCCCGAGAAGAAGCCGCGCAAGCCGGTGATTTTGTAGCCGATGCCTACGGTCACGTCCTGGGTGACGGCTTCGACGATTTGTACCGAGGAGATGCTCAGGTTGAGGTTGCGGCTGTTTTTGTAGGCCAGGCTTCCCGAGAGGTTGTTTTTGAGGGTGAAGTCGATGCCCAGCAGGGGAGAGAAGCTCTCGATGATGGTGACCGAAGAGATGTCGTAGGGCGATGAGGGCACGGGATAGCCCGTCTGTGAGTCTTTGACAAATCCCATGTCGCTGTTGCTGCCGATGCCCACCCAGTTGAGGTAGGAGGAGAAACTGTTGACGTTGTAGGTGCATTTGTAGGCGTGGGAGATGATGAAACTCTTGAAGGTTTTCTGCATCTTTTTCAGTTTCGACAATCCGTCGTAGGTCAGTTTCCAGTTGGGGATAAGTTGCGTCCACGAGGGGAAGGCGGTGAGGTCGATTGCCCGGGCGTCGCCTCCGGTGTAGGCGGCGATGAAT
The DNA here is from genome assembly GCA_900542765.1 of uncultured Porphyromonadaceae bacterium. Taxonomy (GTDB): domain Bacteria; phylum Bacteroidota; class Bacteroidia; order Bacteroidales; family UBA11471; genus Caccoplasma; species Caccoplasma merdavium. The sequence goes on from UQOX01000009.1 coordinate 33,321, forward strand.
GAGGGTATCAGCACGTCGGCCGAGCTGATGTTGACGCCGCCATACAGGGTGTTGTAGGGTTGTCCCGCCAGGTTGGCTTCGCCGATGAAGTCGGCGGCGGGGTAGAAGGTGTTGCGGTAGTTGCTTTCGAGGCGGTTGGCGACAATCTGACGGTTTTGCAGGAACTGGTCGAAGGCGTCGGACTGGTATCCGTTCTCGGCCGAGAGTTTCTTGAAGGCCGTGGACAGGGCCATGTGCGTCATGGTGAAGCTGCCGCCCTGTATGGTGGGCTTGTTGTCGTACATGAAGTAGATTTGGTTGTTGTGGCTCTGGCTGCGTGCGATGTTGAGGGTGATTTTGAGTCCGTTCAGCGGTTCGAGCACGATGTCGGCCTGCAAGTCGTTGGTGCGGTTGTGTATGGCCGGGCTTATGAGCGACGAGTCCTGGGTCATGAGCCAGTTGTTCTCGACGGCATGGTCGATGTAGTCGCTGCCCACGGTGGCGAAGGCAAATCCCAACCCCGGCGCCATGGCGCCGTAACCGGTCGATTGGCCGAGCATGTCGCCGACCGAGGGCGCGAACGACGGCAGTGTCATCGAACGGGTGTTGCTGTATTGTATGTTGGCGCTGCGCAGCATCATGGCGAAACGGGTGGCATACATGCCCACCTGGTACCACTTGTTTTCCTCGCGTCGTTTGCCGGGGAGCACCGTGATGATGATGCGCTCGTCGGATCGTGTCTCGACGCGTATGGTGTTGGCGTCGACGACTTTGTATTTGATGGGGTAGACTTTGCCTTTGAGGGTGGCCGATACGATGGGCTTTTTACTGTCGAGGTTGTGCTTTACCAGGGTCGAGGTGTCGGCGCGCAGGGTGATGGTGCGCTGGTAGCGGTTGCGCTTTTGCGGGGTGCGGCTGTTGCTGCCGCGGTTGTTGAATTTCTGGTTGACCGACTTCAAGAATTTCGATTTGTTGTAGAGAGTCTCGAAGTTGAACCGTCCGTTGACCGAGAGGCGCCCCTGGTTGCTGATGCTGTTGCCCACCGAGGTGGTGTCGTCAATGGAGGCTCCGCGATTCCAGTTGTAGGTGGCGTTGTAGGTCGAGGAGAGGCTTATCCAGTTGAGCGAGGGTATGTTGTTGAGCGGCACGTTGAAGGTGGCGTTGAAGCTCTGCTGGTATTCCCATGGGGTTCCGAAGTCGCGCAGGCTGTTCTTTACCGAGTCTTTCCACAGGGTGTATTCTTCGGCAAACAACTGTTTGTTGACGGCTCCCGACGGCTCTTCGATGCGGGCGTTGGTGGCTGTCGAGAGGTTCATCGAGAGGCTTTGCAGGAGGTTCCACTGTATGGCGAACTGGCGGTCCCACAGGAAACTTTTGCTCACCGACACCGGCAAGGTCACGTCGCTCTCGTCGATGCTGCGCAGCTGTTGTTCGTAGTAGTAGCGCGATATGCTGGTGCCGAACGAGAGGTTGTTGGGCAGGTAGTTGATGCCCATTTTTTTGAGGACGTCGAGGCTTTTCGATTTCGATTTTATTTTCTCGAAGGGTTTCCACGGTTTGATGAGCGGCGAGTAGCTGTATATGAGGTTCCCGTTGTAGGTGTTGGTATTCTCATAGGCTGTCGTCGGGTCGTTCTCGTGCTGCTTGTTTTGCGAGTAGCTGAATGTGAAGTTGCCCGGGTCGTAGGGCATGGGATTTTTGCTCTTGATGTCGACCTTGAAGCCCGAGAGGCTGAGGCTTTTCACGGTCGACTGGGTGATGGAGAGCTGCTTTATCGAGTCGCGGGCGGCGTCGTTGGCGGCGGCTTCGAGGGCGTCGGAGAGCAAGATGTCCTGGTCGAGCGGGTTGTATTTGGGCAGGGATTTCTCCATCGTGTAGGAGTAGAAGAAGGGGGCTTTGATTTTGGCTTTCTCGGGGAAGAAGCGGCCCAGGTCGACCATGGCGGCGAAGTTGTACTGGTAGAGGTCGTCGAGACGGCGTTCGCTCAGGCTCTGGTCGATGCCGCCGAAGCCCGTGGTCTCGACCAGCCCGCTCATGTTGAGGGTGGCGATGTCCGACACGGCCAGGTTGAGGTTGCCCTTGGCCGCCCAGCCGCCCTCTTCGTTGAAGCCTTTGAGCCGCAGTTCGTTTATCCACACGGTGGCGCTTTTCTTGCGTCCCGAGTTGTTGCGCACGCCCACGAGTATGGTTTTCACGTTGGAGAGCGACGGGTTACCCATGACGGTAATCTTGTTGGTCGGCTTGTCGGGGTCGTAGCTCGAATAGGGGGTGGTGCTGCTCACTCCCGAGCCGTTGGTGTTTTGGGCGACGTTGCGTTCCTGTTTCAGGGAGGTGAGCAGTTCGAGCGGGAAGTCAAACATGTTGGCCTCGGGCCACACCTTTTCCTGGTCGGCCGAGCTGTATGTGTTGTAGCGGCCGGCCGGGGTGAGCTGCAAGGGTATCTCATACTCGTAGTAGTTGTTGCAATAGTCCGAGCCCAAGCGTATGAAGATGGACAACTCGTTGTTTTTGAGGTCGGTATCATCGTCGATGAGCTGCTCGGCGTGGGTAAACATTTGCAGCCGTTTGTAGTTGCGCATGTCGGTGCCGGAGGTCTTGTATATGGCGCGGGCGTTTTTCGAGGGCAGGTCTCTGATGGTGAGCGAGATGGCTTGCTCGTTGAGTTGGGTGATCTGCGACTGGTCGGGAGAGATGATGCGGGTCACGCCGGGGGGGAGCACATAGTTGACGGGCGTCTGGCCGGCATTCTCTTCGATGTTGACCACCGACACGTCGATGTCGCCCTCGGCGGGGGCATTGCTGCTGCCGCTGATGTCGGAGTGCAGTTTGTATTCATAGGTGCGCCATTCGCCGCGTACCAGTTCGAGCGTGGCAAAGCGCAGATGGGTTTCTTTGTTGAAGCCCGTGAGGAAAATGCGGGCAAACCGTATGCTCGAAAAGTCTTGTATCGAGCCTACGGTCTGGCGCGGTTCGTGCGAAGCGTCTTCGCTGTCGTCGCGCAAGGGTATCTTGAACTGGTACCAGCGCACGGTCGATGACTCGCCGTTGCGCAGCGGTACCGTCACGGTGCGCATGTCGGTGATGTAGTTGCTTCCCACCTGCAAGTCTTCGGGGGTGATTTTCACGGCATACTGGTAGTAGCGCTCATACTCGTCGAGCGTGTTGTCCTGGTTGATGTCCTCGACGTCGGGGACACTGCGCGACGACTGGTAGTAGCGGTCGTCGACTTCGCTCGAAGATAGTGAGTTGCCTTCTGTTCCGTTGTAGTATTTATACCGGGTGAGAATGTCGGTTTCTTCTTCATTGAACCGTTCGCTCAGGAAGTATTGGTAATTGTCTCGGGCGGGGTCGTTGAGCGGGGAGTGGGGGTCGGCCAGCATGCGGTTGAGTGCCGTGCCCGAGAGTTTGGCGCGGAGACCCTCGACAAATCCTTGGTAAGAGGAGAAGTTGAGCTCGTCCTCGTCGGAGAGGCCGTCGAGACCTGCGTCCTGCCGCACGCGGGCGCCGCTGCTGTTGTCGAAGGCGTAGGTGAGCGACTGCTGCCGCGAGACGCGTCCCCACACCGTGGTCGAGAGGTATGAGGTGTCGTTGTTGATGGGAAGGCCGTTTTCGTAGGACTTCATGCCGTCTTTGAGAATGTCTTCCGACACTTCTCCGAAGTTGAAGTAGAGCATACCCCCCTTGTTGCTGCCGTCTTCGTTGTAGAGGAAGGGGTCCATGAGCCAGAATTGCAGGTACTCGATGTTGGAGTTGTCAAAGTCGGTGATGTCCATCTTGCGCATGATGCCTGCCCACCGTTTCTCGGGATTGAGCAGGCGCCCTTCCTCGTCGATGTTTTGGGCGTCGGTGTTGTAGGGCCCGTGCTCTTGCGGATAGTAGGAGAGGTTGAGAACCTGCATGACCGACGACTCGCCGTAGTTGAGCTCCTTGTTGGGGAATACCTCGGTGTATTCGACTTCGCGCACATAGTGGTTCGAGAGTTGTTCGAGGTCGTTTTTGATGTGTGCCGGGGTGGCCGATGAGTTGCGTTGCGTGAAGATGCGGTCGATGTAATACCAGGCGAGCAGGGCGCGGTTCTTGCCGTAGTCGAGGTTGTTCGACAGGGCCGATTCCACAAACATCGACGGAGTGGCCGACAATGTCCAGGAGTAGGGCGTGCGTATGTCGATGGTCGTCTGTGACCCTTCAAAGTCATCGAGATAGGAGAGGGTCGAGGCGTTTTTCTTTTCGCCGGGAATGAGCTGGGCAAACTCGGCGGTGAGCGACAGCCGCGACGGGACGGTGGCCGTCACGGTGGGTATCTTGTTGAGCCACGAGGTGAGCCACTGGAACTCGGTGTTGTAGGAGGTGTTGAATCCCCACAGCGTGTTGTTGAGCACCTCACTGCCCATGTTCACCTTCTCGGTGAGGGCTTTTTCTTTCATGTGCATGAGGGTGAGTCCCAGGTTGAAGTCGGGTGTGAAGGCGTAATTGAGGTCGAGACCTACCAGCGTTTTGCGTTGCATGCTCAGGCTTTGGTTCTCGAACGAGACGTCGATGTTGGTGCCCGAGTCGATGTAACTCTGGTTGAGAATCGTTACGACACCCATGTTGTAGTCGACCGTGTAGTCGACATTCTCGGTGAGTGTCACGCCGCCGGCCGTTACGCGCACCGAGCCGCGCGGAATGTTGAAGGCGTTGAGGTGTATCTCGGCGCTGTTCGATGCCTGGTATTCGCCTTTGAGTATGAACTTGTTCTTGTCGGCAAACTGCTTGGCCACCGTGAGGGTCGAGTCGTAGAGCTCCTGGTAGGCGTAGCGTGAGGCGTCGGGGGTGCCGATGGCCTCTTCCAGGTGGGAGCCGAAGGGCTCGACCACGGGAAAGATGATGCGCCCCGACGAGGGGAGTATCGTGTAGCCCGAGACGTAGTCGAAGATGCCGTCGGAGTTGGTCTCCTGGTTGTTGTCGAGCCGGTCGAGGTTCATGACTTGCAGCAGGGTCTTTTCCTTGATGTTGCCTACCGGCAGGTAGGCGGTGTTGGTGCCCACCGAGTCGTTTTGGTAGTAGATGTTGAGGCGGAAATTCTCTTTCTCCACTTGGTAGGCGCCCAATGAATAGACGTTTTTCATCATCAGGTGCCAAATGGGTTTCTTGTTGGTGACGGTCGACCCTTTGAGCATTTTCACATAGAGGCTTTGTTCGGTGTCGGTGATGTCGCTTGCAAACTCGCCCACCTGGTAGGTCTGCCCGTTCTTGGTGTATTCAAAGGCCACGGCCAGCACCTCGTCGCTGGTGAGTTGGCTGTTGAGCGACACATAACCGAGCTGGCTGTTGAGGGTGTATTCCGAGGACGAGAGCAACCGGGCGCTCTCTATCTTGGCATAGTCTTCTCCGCCGTAGATGCCATAGGCTTCGAGGGGGCTCAGTGCCTGTGTCGCCTGGTTGATGTATCGGGCATCGGGGTAGGAGGTGATGATTTCGTTGTAGAGCGAGTTGGCCGAGTTGGTCGGGTATTGTGCGCCACTGGTCGTCCAATGGTCGCTGGCCAGGTTGCCGGCCTGGGTCTCTCCCAAGTCGGCAAAGGCAACGATGTTGCGCGCGTTGTCGTAGGAGCCCTGTTTGTTGGTGACCCATATCTCGATGCGGTTGATGGTGATGCCCGAGGTGATGTAGGGCAGCCGCGCGATGAACTGGTCGTAGTTGTCGCGGAAGTAGTGGGTCAGGAAGAAGTGCCGGTTTTGGTCGTAGGCGTCGACTCCGATTTCAAATTCGGTGGTCTGGCTGCCCCCTTCGCTGCTCACCGTTTTGGAGTCGGTTTCCTGTTGCGATACGAGGCCGGTAACGGTGAGTTTGCCAAATTGCAGCGTGGTTTTCAGACCGAAGAGCGAGGTCCCGCCCCGAATGAGGGTCGAGCCGGTGGTCATGCTGATGTTACCCCCCTCGATGGTCTTGATGATTTGGTCTTCGTCGCCTTCGTATTTGAGGCTCATTTTCTGGGCGTCGAAGTCGAAGGTGGCGTCGGTGTTGTAGGTCATGTTGAAGCCCACCTTCGTGCCCACCGAGGCGTTGATGGTGGCCTGTATCTTCTCGTCGAAGTCGAAGTAGGTTTTCTTGCGGGCGCTCTCGGCGAGGGCCGGGTTGTCGATTTTGTTGGTGACGAGGCTCAGGGTGAGGCTCATCGACCCGCTGGTTTTCAGTCTCACGCCGCCCGGGCCGAATACCTTGTCGAGGGCTTGCACGTTGAATTGCATGTCGAGAAAGTCAAACTCGTTGTCTCCTTTGGCAAAATTCTCGGCATTCTTGGCGCGATAATATTCCTGCATCGACTTCTTGAAGGTGTAGTCGCTGTACTCGTCGGCTGTGAGCATGAAGGGGGTCGAGACCGTCATGTCGCCCACTTTGGTGCGTACGACGTAGCAGTTGGTCTTGGCGTCGTATTCGAAGTCGGTATGTACGTTTTCGGGTGTTTTCAGGTCGGCCGGAGGGAGTGTGTGCAGGTCGTCGAAGGTCTCTATCGAGGTCTTGGCCACCGGGAAGCGAGACGGCGTACGGGGTATGGTGTCGCTTGCCGGCGTTTGGCCGGCGGGACGGACAGCCTGTGATGCAGCAAAAGCGGAATAAAGGCTTATCCCGCTTATAACCAAAAGAATATATATCGAAAAAATTCTCTTTCTCATCATCGAGCGGCCGCCGTGAGGCGAACGTTTTTTAGTCTCTTCCGGCCGCTGATGGAGAGGTTACAGCATTTTCAGTGCGGTTTTTATGACCTCTTCGACTTTCAGGGCCGGGTTCTCTTTAAGCAGCTTCTGCACGACCTTTTGGGAGGCAGCCTGGGCAAATCCCAGCATCACCAGGGCGGCGACGGCTTCGTCCTGCAACTCTTGCTGTTGGGTCGTGTGGCTTATAAGTAACGTATCACCCCCTGCTTTTATTTTATCTTTGAGGTCAACAATTATGCGTTCGGCGGTTTTTGCCCCGATTCCTTTGACCGATTTGAGCAGGTTCACTTGTCCCGAGGCAATGACCTGTTCGAGTTCGGCCGGAGAAAGAGAGGAGAGAATCATGCGGGCGGTGTTGGGGCCCACGCCCGAGACCGAGATGAGCAATAAGAAGAGTTCCCGTTCGCGGCGGTCGATGAATCCGTAGAGGAGGTGGGCGTCTTCGCGTATGGCTTCGTAGACATACAGGCGAGTTTCCCGGCCGACGGCCAGCGTGCTGTATGTGGTGAGTGAGATGTTGAGGCCGTAGCCTACGCCTTGGCAATCGATGACGGCCAGGGTGGGGGTGAGTTCGACGACTTCGCCGCGAATGTATTCGATCATGGGTCGATGTTTTTTATGGAAATTCTTGTCTGTCGGCGTTCGGTTGCCGGGAATTGCCGGCATCTCGGTCCCACCGGCCGGCTTAAAAACAGAACGGTCTCCGTTGGTGGGGGATGACGGTTCTGTGACGTTGTGCCCCGAGCCGGTTCCCGTCAAGGAAAAAGACCGGTCTGCCGCTTATTTGCTTTCTTTCCCGGCTCGTTTGGGGTCTTGCATTTTGCAGCTGCCGTTGAGTACGGCCTTCGGTTCGATGATGAGTATCTGGGTGGAGATGTCGCCCTCGACCGTCGAGGTCGCTCTCAGGGTGAGGGTGTCCTGTATGGTGAGATTGCCATTGACTTTGCCGTTGATTTCGGCATTGGCGGCCATGATGTTGCCCTGTATATGGGACTGTTCGCCGATGATGACTTTTCCCGCGCATTCGATGTTTCCTTGCAGTGAACCGTCGATGCGTATGTCGCTGCCGGCGTTGATGTTTCCTACAATGGCGGTATTGACCGAGAAATTATTGTGGACCATTCCGTTTGAAGTCTCTTTGCTCATATCGTTTTTTTCTAAAAACAAGTTTCTATGCAAAAATACAATTTCCCGACAGAATAACACGCTTTTCCGTCAAAAAGATTTGTGAAGTTGTCTTATGCCTTTTGTAATCAAACTCCTTGCAGGAACTGCGCCTCGAAACATTTTTATTGCTCCGTGCCCCCTCTCGAGGCAGGCGTCGCCTGGACAGGACGTGAGGGAAAGCGGCTCTTTTCCCTCCTTTTTATCGTGGGGGAGGATAAACGGGTGGGGTGCTTGCATGGTTGTCTCGATAATATCTTTATCTTTGTGAGTAAATCATGCCTTGGAAATATGAAAACATCGATAGAACTGAATGAGATGCGTTTCTTTGCCTATCATGGTGTCGGCTCGCAAGAGCGTCGGGTGGGCAATGATTATGTGGTGTCGTTGCGCGTTGATTGCCCCATAGAAGGGGCCATGGAGAGTGATGCTCTCGAAGATACCCTCGACTATGCCGCCCTCTATGCGCTTGTGGCGGCCGAGATGGCGACCCCTTCGTTGCTGCTCGAACATGTGGCCGGCCGCATTTGCCGGGCGCTCACTCGCACGTTCCCTGCCGTTTCGGGCGGACGTCTGCGCATTGCCAAGCTCACGCCCCCCATTCCGGGTGAAATCGGTGAGGCGGCGGTGGTCGTGGAGTGGTGACGCCATAGCCTTTTCATTCCTGCCGGAGGCCGGTTTTGTACGTCTGGCTGTATCCGGCACAAAAATCTATCGGAGTAAACTTGTCTTATGCGTTATCTCTTTTCCCTTGTTCTTCTGGTGGCGGCTTTGACCGGCCTGTCGGCTGCCCGCCCTTATCGTACCGAAGTCTTCAACCCCAGCGTGCACACGTTGCAGGTGCGCCTTTCGGGCGACCGCCTTGCTCCTCCCGTGGCGTTGTTGGGCAGTGACAACGGAGTCGTGGTTTCCTTCGACATGCTCGAAGACAACCCGCAATATCTCTATTACCGGGTGGTGCATTGCAATGCCGACTGGACGCCTTCGCTGCTCTCCGAGGTCGAATATCTTGACGGTTTCAACGGTTTGCCGGTCGACGATTACGCCCTCTCGTTCAATACCTATTGCAACTATGTGCACTACCGCATAGCCTTGCCCAACGACGACCTGCGGTTCCGCGTCTCGGGCAATTACGCCCTGCTCGTCTATCCCGAAGGGAATCCCGACTCGTTGCTGCTTACCGCCTGTTTTTCTCTCACCGAGAACCTCGTTGCCATCGGTTGTGAAATAACCACCCGCACCGATGTCGATTATAACAAGGCGCACCAGCAACTCTCGTTCAAGGTGATGTATCCGCAATATGAGATACGCAACCCGCGCGAAGAAGTCAAAGCCTATGTGACCGCCAATGTCGACGAGACCGGCGTGCTGCTGCCGCAGCCGTTGTATGTGCGCAACCAGGAAATCGAGTATGCCCATGTGCCGGCTCTCATTTTCCCGGCGGGGAACGAATATCGCCGTTTCGAGACGGTCTCGCGGCATTACAACACGATAGGTGTCGAGAGCATGCGCTATTTCGACCCCTATTACCATGCCCTGTTGCGTCCCGACGAGCCGAGAGCCGGAGGCATGTACGCTTATGACGAGACGCAAAACGGGCGCTTCTTTATTCGCACCGACGAAAGCGAAGAGGCCGATACCGAGGCCGATTACTTCGTGGTGCATTTCACCTTGGCGACGGGAGCTCCGGTCGACGGGGAGATTTATATCGACGGCGAGTTTACCCGCGGACGCCGTGACGAGACGACCCGCATGACCTATAATGCGGAGACGCGGGCCTACGAAAAAGTCATGTTGCTCAAACAAGGAGCCTATAATTACCGCTATCTTTTGCAACGTCCCGGCACCAAGGCCGATGCCGCACCCATCGAGGGCAATTTCTACGAAACCCGCAACGAGTACCAGTTGCGGGTCTATCACCGTCCGCAAGGAGCCCGTTACGACCGTCTTGTCGGGTACTCCCGTTGTCGCATGTGATGGGTGCGGGACGTGTCGCCTTGCCCGTGGCGGGGGTGTCGTTTCTGCCCGCCGAAAGGCGGGCGACTCCGTGTCGTGGTGCCCGGCTGCCTGTCGAAAAATGACGTAAAAAAGGCGCCTTGCAAGAATTGCTCTTGCAAGGCGCCTTCTCGTAGTGACCCCGACAGGACTCAAACCTGTGACCTTCAGAACCGGAATCTGACGTTCTATTCACTAAACTACGGGGCCTTTTCGGTTGGCAAAAGTAAGAATTATTTGTAGCTTTGCCAAACGAAACGATTTAAATCTTTGAAAAATGAATGTCCGTATCGAGGAGAGTTGGCGAGAGAAGCTGCAATCGGAGTTCGATGCCCCCTATTTTGCCCAACTCACCGATTTTGTGCGTCACGAGTATGCCACGACGCGTGTCTATCCGCCCGGGAGCCAGATGTTTGCCGCCTTCGATGCCTGTCCGTTCGACAAGGTGAAGGTGGTCATTCTCGGTCAGGACCCCTACCATGAGCCGGGTCAGGCCCACGGCCTTTGTTTCTCGGTAAACGACGGAGTGCCGTTTCCGCCCTCGTTGCAGAATATTTTCAAGGAGATACACGACGACATCGGCACCCCTATCCCTATGAGCGGCGACCTTTCCCGGTGGGCACATCAAGGGGTGTTGCTGCTCAATGCCACCCTCACGGTGCGGGCACATCAGGCCGGGTCGCACCAGAACAAGGGGTGGGAGCAGTTTACCGATGCGGTGATACACCGTTTGGCACAGGACCGTGAGCATCTTGTCTTTATCCTCTGGGGGGCGTATGCCCAGCGCAAAGGCGAGTTTATCGACCGCTCCCGCCACTTGGTGTTGCAGTCGCCCCACCCGTCGCCCCTCTCGGCGCATCGGGGATTTTTCGGAAACCGCCATTTCAGCCGCGCCAACGAATATCTCGTGGCTCACGGCATCGAACCTATTTTATGGTAATTGCATATGGAAAAAATTGATGTAGAAGCGCGTGCCCGTCATGCCCGGGAACTTTTCAAAGAAGGTTATAACTGTTCCCAATCGGTATTTTTGGCTTATGCCGACCTGTATGGTCTCGATCCGGTCGTGGCTGCGACGTTGGTGGCCCCGCTTGGCGGCGGCATGGGACGTTTGCGCGAAGTGTGTGGAGCCGTGAGCGCGGCGTTTATGCTTACGGGATTGAAATATCCCAATCCCACGCCCGACGACAAGGCGGCCAAGACCCGTTCTTACACGGCGGTGCAGGAGTTGGCCGAGCGGTTCCGCTGCGAAAACGGCTCTATCATCTGCCGGGAATTGTTGGGGTTGGGCAAAGGTCCCGACTCGCCCGTGCCGTCGGAGCGTACCGAGGCTTATTACAAGCGTCGCCCGTGTGCCGATTATGTGGAGCTCGCGGCTCGTTTCATTGGCGAGAAACTCAACGAGCCCGACGAGATATAGTGCCCGGGTCGGTTGATGTAAATGACAAGGCGGCCTCCCTTATGGGGGAGGCCGCCTTGTTTGTGATGCGAAATGGGGTTATTTGTCGGGGTTGGGTTTTTCTGCCGGTTTGAGAGGCAGGGGGGCTTGTTTGCGGGCACGAAGATCATGCTGCTTTTGGGCTTCTGCCTGCATGATTTTTTGCCACTGGGCAAATTTCTCTTCGCCTAAAATCTTTTTCACCTTCTTTTCGCGTTTCTCGGCATTCTTTTTCAACTGTTCGGGCGAGAGCCGTTCTTGACCGAAAGCTCCGGGACCCATGCCTTCACGAGGAGGGCGGGCAGGCCCTTCGGCACCGATCATGCCTCTTTCGCCGCGGGGGCCTTCCGGACGCATGCCGTTGGCGGGGCGTTCACCTCTCGGGCCTCTGGGTTGCATGGCTTGCAACTCTTGTGCCTCTTTCAAGTTGATTTTGTAGAGTTTCTTGTATTGTTTGTCGGAGAGGCCGAGTTCGGCTTTCATTTTGTCGGTTTTGATTTGAGCCGTTGTCTCGGGTTTGACCTGTTGGCGCGGAGCTCTGTCGCGGCGCATTTCGCGATCGGGAGTTTGAGCCGTAGCCGAGAATGTGATTGTGCCGGCGAGTAAGAGGCCGACGAATAGCATTTTTTTCATAAGCTTTTGTTGTTAAGTGGTTTTGTCGTTTAGATATTTGTCCGGGTGAAAGGATTAACGGCATTCGACCGGGAGTCGTATTCTCTCGATAAAAGCAGCCGCCCTGTCGATAAATCGGCAGGGCGGCTGATATAGGGAAGGAGGAGATGGGGTTACAATCCTTCTTCTCCGTAGGTGGCGATGATACCCATCTTCGACTCTTGTATAAAGTTCAGGATATAATCGATTTCGGGTGTGGCGGCACATACGTCCTTGATACGCAGTATGGCATTTTCCAAACTGGTGCCGGAACCATAGATTTGGCGATAGGCCAAGGCGATGTTTTCGATTGTGGTTTCTTCGAACCCGTTGCGTCGCATCACAAAGGCATCGATGCCTTTGTAGGTGATGGGGTTGTGAGCAGCCAGGATATAGGGCGGAATGTCTTTGCCGGTGCGGCAGCCGCTCTTGATGAGGGCCCAACTGCCAACACGGCAATTCTCCTTGATGATGACACGTCCGCCCAAGATGGCTTTGCTGTGTATGTGGCAATCGCCCGAGAGGTCGCATTCGATACCGAGAATGCAATCGTCGTCGATGCGGCAGTCGTGGCCGATGCGGGTACCTTTGAGCAGGTAGTTGCGGTTACCGATGACGGTTTCTCCGTCGGGTAGGGTGGCACGGTTGATGACGACGTATTCGCGTATGACATTGTTGTTGCCGATGGTGAGGCGAGTGGTTTCTCCTTTGAAGCGGAAGTCTTGCGGTTCGGCTCCGAGAATGGCTCCTTGGAACACGCGGTTGTTCTTGCCCAAGGTGGTTCCTGCCAATACGCTGGCGTAAGGCAGTATCTCACAGTTGTCACCGATGACAACATTCTTGTCGACATAGGCAAAGGGGTGAATGGTGACATTGTTCCCGATTTGCGCTTTGGCGTCGACGTATGCTAATGGACTGATCATAGTATGACGTTTTAAGGTTTTACTTGGCGTTTTCCTCTATTTCACGGCCGCCACCCAAGGCGTGGTACAGGCTCACGACAGCTACCATGCATTGGTAGGTGTCGGAGACTTCCGAGAGTTGGGCGCTCAGCAGAGACTGTTGGGCGGTCAAAACTTCGAGGTAGGTCGAGGTTCCCAGCTTCATGAGCGACTCGGTCGATTCCACGGCTCTTTGCAGAGCTTCGACCTGGCGGGTGCGTTGGGATAAAATTTCCTTGTTGGCTTGGAACTCATAGAGGGCGTCGCTTACCTCTTTGCCGGCATTGAGAATCGTTTGCTGGAAGTTGATGGCGGCGATTTCCTGTTGGGCTTTGGCGGCTTTCAAGTTGGCGATGTTGCTACCGTGGTTGAACAGGGGCTGCACGAGCGAAGCCGCAGCCGAAAGGAGAATTTTCCCGGGATTGACAATGGCACTACCGGCCGAATTGGTCCATCCGGCCGAACCTGAGATGACCAAGTTGGGATAGAGGGCCGAGCGAGCAATGTTGGCGCTGTAATAGGCCGCAGCCAAGCTTAGTTCGGCCGATTGTACGTCGGGTCGGTTGGCGAGCATCTGCACCGGTACGCCCACATGCAGAATTTCGGGCAACACCTGGTCTTCGAAGTTGCCCCGCTCGATGGTTTGTGGGGCTTTGTAGAGGAGGGTTGCCAAGCTGTTCTCGGTCTCTCTGATTTGTTGGCGCAACGAGGGTATCGATGCGGCAATGGCATGACAGTTGGCCTCGCTTTGGGCAACGGCGGCTTCATTGGTCATGCCGGCCTCTTTCATCGATTTCATCATCTCGACGCTTTGTTGCCACAGCAGGGCTGTCTCTTCGGTGATGGCGAGTTGCTTGTCGAGCATGAGCAGCGTGTAGTACCCGTTGGCGATGGTGGCGATAAGTTGTGTGCGCACGGCTTGTTGGTAGGCTCGGCTTTGCATCAGCGCGGCTTTTGCGTTGCGTTTGGAGTTGAGCACGCGGCCGAAGATGTCGATTTCCCAACTGGCCGATACCGGCACGTTATAGGTCCAAGTGCCTTTCGACCCGTCGAAACTGCTCACCCCTCCTTGGGGCGTCAGGTTGAGAGATGGCAGGAATGCAAGTTGGGAAGCCCGGAAACTGGCTTGGGCCGATTCGACTTGCAACATGGCCGTTCTCAGGTCGCTGTTGTTTTCAAGACCTTGTCGGATAAGGTCTTGCAGAATGGGGTCTGTGAAGATGTCGGTCCAAGGGAGGTCGCCGATGTTCAGGCTGTCGGCCGCGAGGGTATCGGTAACCGATACCGTGTCGCGGAACAGTCCTTGGACGTCCATGTCGGGACGTTCGTATTTTTTATATATGTGGCAACTGTTGAGCGTGGTCGCCAACAAGATGCCGCATACCGTATAGGAGATGATTCGTTTCATTCGTTTCGTTTTAGAGGGTTTCGGCGAACTTATTTCGCATATTGTTCGATTTCAGAAATAACGTCCTTGTTGTCGAGGTCGTCCCATACGAGCGGTTTGAAGCGTTCTTGTATGCTTTGGAAGACGACAAACAGGGCCGGCACGATGAATATCTGGCAAATCATACCGATGAGCATACCGCCCACGGCACCTGCACCGAGGGTGCTGTTACCGTTGGCACCTACACCGGAGGCAAACATCATGGGCAACAGACCGATGACCATGGCCAGAGAGGTCATGAGGATAGGACGCAGACGGGCTGCGGCACCGTCGATGGCGGCATTGATGATGGGCATACCGGTGCGCCGGCGGTCGAGGGCGAACTCAACGATAAGAATGGCGTTCTTGGCCAACAGACCGATAAGCATGATCAAGGCGATTTGCAGGTAGATGTTGTTTTCGACGTCCATAATCCATGCGAAGATGAAGCTGCCGGCGAGACCGAACGGTATCGACATGATAACGGAGAGCGGCAGAATGTAGCTTTCGTATTGGGCGCTCAACAAGAGGTAGACGAAGACGAGGCAGAGCAGGAAGATGATGGCGGTAGTTCCGCTGCTCGAACTTTGCTCCTCACGGGTCATACCCGAGAATTCGTATCCATAGCCTACCGGCAGCGTCTGGGCTGCCACTTCCTCTATGGCCTTGATGGCTTCACCCGAGCTGTATCCGTCGGCGGGGTTACCGTTTACGCTGATGGAGGTGAACATGTTGAACCGCTTGATGTTGTCGGGCCCATACACTTTCTGCAAGGTGATGAAGTTGGTGATGGGAGCCATTTCGCTTCCGTTGCGGATTTTGATTTTGTTGAGGCTTTCGGGACTGACGCGGGCTTCGGGGTCGGCCTGGATCATGACACGATAGAGCTTACCGAACCGGTTGAAGTTCGACGAGTACATACCTCCCAAGTAGCCTTGCAGGGCGGCAAGTACGTCGCTGGGGCTGATGCCGGCCTGTTTGCACTTGGCCACATCTACATCGACGCGGTATTGCGGGAAGTTGGGGTTGAAGGTCGTCGAAGCCATGGCGATTTCGGGTCGTTTCAATAGCTCGGCGATGAATTCCTGGGCAACTTGGTAGAAATCGTCGAGCGAGCCTCCCGTCTTGTCTTGCAGGTTCAGTTCGAAACCGTTACTGATACTGTAACCGGGAATCATGGGCGGTGCGAAGCAGAGCACACGGGCGTCTTTTACCTGCATGGCGCACTGGGCATAGATGGCGCCGATGACAGAGTTGGCGTCCATGCCTTCTCCGGTACGTTCTTCCCAAGGTTTCAGTTTGCAGATGAATGAACCGTAGGTGTTGCCTTGTCCGCCGAGGAAGCTGAACCCGATGATCTGGGTGCGGCTTTGCATGGCGGGCTGGGCGCCCAGTATCCGGTCGATTTGGGCCATCACCTCTTCGGTGCGTTCTTGGGATGTTCCCGGTTGTAGGTCGGCCGTAACCATGATGGTTCCCGTGTCTTCATTGGGCACGAATCCGGTAGGCGTGACGTTCATCAGCACAATAAGCACGATGATGCCGACAATGACTCCGGCAAACGAGAACTTCTTGTGATGGACGAAGATGGAAACACTCTTCTTGTAACGTGCCAACATATTGTTGTAGGCCACATTGAAGGCGGTGTGGAAACGGCTGATGAATGTCGTCTTGTGCTTACCGTCTTTATTGTGCGGCTTGAGGAACATGGCGCACAAGGCGGGGCTCAACGTCAAGGCGTTGATGGCCGAGAAGCCGATGGCAAAAGCCATGGTGAGACCGAACTGGCGATAGAAGGTTCCCGACGTGCCGGGCATGAAGCTCACGGGAATGAACACCGACATCATCACAAGCGTGATGGAGATGATGGCACCCGAGAGCTCGCTCATGGCATCGATGGAGGCTTTGCGCGGAGACTGGTAACCCTGGTCGAGTTTGGCATGTACGCCCTCGACGACCACTATCGCGTCGTCGACCACAATGGCGATGGCCAATACCAAGGCGCAGAGGGTCAGCAGGTTGAGGCTGAATCCGATGAGGTACAGGGCAAAGAACGTACCGATGAGCGATACGGGAATGGCGATGGTGGGAATAAGCGTGGAACGAATATCCTGCAAGAAGATATACACCACGAAGAACACGAGAATGAAGGCTTCGATGAGGGTCTTGATAACCTCGTAGATCGATGCGTAAAGGAAGTCATTGGAGTCCATCGTCACATCGATTTCGAGACCTGGGGGAAGTGTTGGCCTTATCTCGTCGAGCAGTTCGGTAATATCTTCGATGATGGCGGTGGCATTGGAGCCGGCGGTCTGGTATATCATGGCCGATACGGCGTTGTGCCCGTTCTGGAAGTTTTTGAAGTTGTAGTAGAGCCGGCCCAGTTCGATGTCGGCAACATCTTTGAGGTAAAGAATCTCGCCGTTATCGTTGGCGCTGATGACCATGTTGCCGAATTCCTCGGGGGTGGTCAAGCGGCCTTTATAGGTCAGCACATACTGGAACGACTGGTCGCCTTGCGCACCAAATTGTCCCGGGGCAGCCTCTATGTTCTGTTCGGCCAATATGCCGGTAATGTCGCTGGGCATCAAGCCGTATTGGGCCATGACATCGGGTTTGAGCCAAATACGCATCGAGTAGTCCGATGCCATGACGTTGGCTTCACCTACACCCGAGACACGTTGAATCAAAGGAATGATATTGATTTTGGCGTAGTTTTCGATGAATTCTATGTCATAGCGGTCGTCGGGGCTGTACAACGAGAATACCATGAGCATGCTGGTCTGCCGCTTTTGCGTGGTCACACCCACTTGGGTTACCTCGCTGGGCAGCAGGTTTTGTGCTTGGGATACGCGGTTCTGTACTTTTACCGAGGCCATGTCGGGGTCGGTGCCCTGTTTGAAGTAAATCGTGATACTGGCCGAACCGGTGTTGGTGGCGGTAGAGGTCATGTAGGTCATGTCTTCCACACCGTTGATCGACTCTTCGAGCGGCGCGATGACACTGTTCAGAATCGTTTGGGCGTTTGCACCGGTGTAAGAGGTGGACACCTGGATTGTGGGCGGTGCAATATCGGGATATTGGGTGACGGGCAAGAAGAGGAGCCCCAAAATACCCAGTATGACCATGAATATCGAAATCACGGTCGAGAGTACCGGGCGGTTGATAAATCTGTCTAACTTCATAATGGATATTTTGCGAAGTTTGTGTTATTGGTTATTTGGGGGCTTACTTTTGTGCGGGTTGAGCCTCTTGTGCCCCGGCCACTTTGATGGTCATGCCGTCTTTGAGCGAATTCACGCCTTCGATGACAATGCGGTCGCCTTCTTTCAATCCCGAAACGACCATGTACTCTTTGCCGTTGTCGATCGATGCGATGCCTACTTCGGTCGATTTCACGGTGGAGTCATCGTTCAGTACATACACGAATTTCTTGTCCTGTATTTCGTAGGTGGCCTTTTGGGGAATGAGAATGGCGTGGTCGTTTTTCATCGGAATGAGAATGTTGCCCGAGCCTCCGGTGCGCAGCAAGCGGTCGGGGTTCTTGAAGGTGGCGCGCATGCTCGACGAGCCCGTCTGGGTGTCGATGATACCGCTTACGGTCTCGATTTTACCTTTCAGCGGGTAGGTCGAGCCGTCGGCCAGTTGCAGCGATACGGCCGGCAGTTTCGACAGGAAGTTGTTGGCTCCGTACTGGGCGGCCATTTCCATGATTTGTTTCTCGGTCATCGAGAAGTAGACATACATCTCGGAGTTGTCCGACACCGTGGTGAGCGGCGTGGCCATGGCCGACGATACGAGGCTTCCCACCCGATAGGGAATCGAGCCTACGATGCCGCTGAGCGGGCTGGTCACGCGGGTGTAGGAGTCGTTGTTGCGGGCATTCACCAGTTGGGCTTCGCTCAGGGCCAGTTGGGCCAGCGCCGAAGCGTAGTCGTTCTCGGCCATTTGCAGGTCATATTCGCTGATGATGCCTTTCTGTTGCAGCACCCGTTTGTTCTCGGCCGTGAGACGTGCGGTCTCGGCCGTGGCTTTGGCCGATTCTACGGTGGCTTCGGCAATTTTCAAAGCGGCTTTGTAGGGAATCGTATCGACAACAAAAAGGACGTCGCCTTTCTTTACGAGAGAGCCTTCGTCGACAAGGAGCTCGGTGAGGAACCCGCTGACGTTGGGACGTATCTCAATGTCTTGTTTACCTTTGATGCGGGCGGGATAGCTGGTGTACCACTCCATCGAGGAGGGCTGCAAAGTCATCACGGCATATTCGCGGGCAAATCCGCCCATGCCTTGTGAATTATTTCCTTCACAGGAAAACAACGAAATGCACAGTATCGCACAAGCGATAGTCTGAATAGATGATTTCAATTTCATAGATAATTGCACTTTATTTTATCATTGATGTGTCTCATTCTGCAAAGTAGACGGATTCCGTATAGCCAACAACTGTTAAATGAGGCCGTCCCGAACCCCTACTGCCTTAAACAAAAAGCACGGCAAAATTCCTCGTGAAGAGGGATTTTCCGGCCTTGTATAATACGGGGCAAAGATAGGGATAATGTGTGTATAATAGAGAGAAATAATGAAAATAAAATGAAAAAAGTAGAGAAAAGCCGACAATAAGTTGCGTTATTGGAAATGAAACCCTATATTTGTATAGATTTTTGTGTGAAATGGCAAGTAGCCCGAGAAATGCAGTCGACAGCTTGCGGAATCATGTGGCGGAGTTGATGTCTCGCCATACCGCGTTGGTAGAGCGATGTGCGCGTCTCGAAGCCTTGTTGCAGGAGCGAGAGCAGTCGATTGCCACCCTGCAACGGGAATTGGAAGAAATCCATGCCAAATACAGAAGTCTGGCGATGGCGCAGGCCGTCACAACGCAAGAAGCCGATGTGGCCGCAGCGCGCAGCCGATTTGATAAGTTGGTGCGGGAAATCGACAAATGCATCTCTCTCTTGAACGAATAGAACAGATGCGATGAACGATAAACAAAGTAGACAACGTATAACTGTTACAATAGCCAACCGCTCTTACACCCTGTATGTCGAGCGTGACAAGCTCGCCGAGCAGGAACCTCTTGCGCGGAGAGCCGCCGAGTTGGTGGGAAAAAGAGCCGGTCAATATGAAACCCGTTTTGGAGAGTCGTCCAAGCTCGATGTGCAAGACTTGGTCTCCATGGCCGCTTGGGACATTGCTTATGACTTTCTGAAATTGCAGTCGACGCACGATGCCGACCTGATGGCGCGGGAATTAGAACGTATCGATACCGAACTGGAAAGCTATATGCAACATGCCGGGACTTCACCGGAAGACGATTGATAACATAAAAACAATACTTTATCCTGCACTGCAACAAGACAATACGCTCTTGATGCGGTGCTTTTTTTTAACCTAAAAACACGAACAGATGGAAATGATAACATTACTGTCGGCCGGTGCCTTGATAGGTCTTGTTGTGGGAGTGGTCATATGCTTGATACTCTACAAGGTACGTCTCAATGCCCGGTCCCGCTCGATTCTCGATGAGGCCCGAGCCGAAGCCGAAACGATAAAAAGAGACAAAATGCTTGAAGTCAAAGAGAAATTTATCTCGATGAAAGCCGACCTCGAAAAGCAGATGGCCGTGCGCAGCACCAAAGTGCAATCGGCCGAAGCCAAAGCCCGCCAGCGCGAGATGCAGCTCAATCAGCAACAACAAGAGTTGCAGCGCAAGAAAACCGAGGTCGAAGCCATTCGCACCAGTCTCACCTCACAGGTCGAAGTCGTGGAAAAAAAGAAAACCGAGCTCGAACGCCTGCATAAAGCCGAAATCGAAAAACTCGAACACATCTCGGGACTCTCGGCCGAAGAGGCCAAAGACCGTCTTGTGGAGTCGTTGAAAGAAGAGGCCAAGACACAGGCCGCCTCGTACATAAACGATATCATGGACGAAGCCCGCATGACGGCCAACAAGGAAGCCAAGAGCATCGTCATCAAGACAATCCAACGCGTGGCCACCGAAACGGCCATCGAAAACTCGGTCACCGTGTTCCACATCGACTCCGATGAAATCAAGGGCCGCATCATCGGTCGCGAAGGCCGCAACATACGCGCTCTCGAAGCCGCTACCGGCATCGAAATCATCGTCGACGACACCCCCGAGGCCATCGTGCTGTCGGGCTTCGACCCCGTGCGTCGCGAAATCGCCCGCTTGGCCTTGCACCAGCTGGTGACCGACGGCCGCATACACCCGGCCCGCATCGAAGAGGTCGTGGCCAAGGTACGCAAGCAGGTCGAAGAAGAAATCGTTGAGACCGGTAAACGCACCGCCATCGACTTGGGTATCCACGGCCTGCACCCCGAACTTATCCGCCTCGTCGGAAAGATGAAATACCGCTCGTCCTACGGGCAGAACCTCTTGCAGCACTCACGCGAGACCGCCAACCTCTGCGCCATCATGGCCTCGGAGCTCGGCCTCAATCCCAAGAAGGCCAAACGTGCCGGTCTCTTGCACGACATCGGTAAAGTACCCGACGACGAGCCCGAGTTGCCACACGCCCTGCTGGGTATGAAACTCGCCGAGAAGTACAAGGAGAAACCCGAAATTTGCAATGCCATCGGTGCCCACCACGACGAGACCGAAATGACCAGCCTGCTGGCACCCATCGTGCAGGTGTGCGACGCCATATCGGGAGCCCGTCCCGGCGCCCGTCGCGAGATTGTCGAGGCATACATCAAGCGTCTCAATGACCTCGAACAGCTGGCGCTCTCTTATCCCGGTGTGCTCAAAACCTATGCCATTCAGGCCGGCCGTGAATTGCGTGTCATCGTGGGCGCCGACAAAATCGACGACTCCGAGATAGAAACCCTCTCGGCCGAAATCGCCAAACGCATTCAAGACGAGATGACCTATCCCGGACAGGTGAAAATCACCGTCATTCGCGAGACCCGCGCCGTAAGTTTTGCCAAGTAAGAACAGCCATTCACCCGCACCTGTGCGCACCCACCCGTGCGCACAGGTGGGTACATAAGTTATCAACATGGACAATAAACAACCCGAAAACCTCAACCATACCCTGCCCGAGCAGCCACCCACACCCGACGAGTCGGCCGCTGTCGTGGCACAGTGCGGCGGGAAGCTCCATTGCTACGACTGGCTGTCGGATATACCCGAGTCGCACGATGACACCGAGATGGTCGAGGTGCAATTCAAGAATACGCGTAAGGGATACTATAAAAACTCGGTGCACCTGCGTCTCGAAAAAGGCGACATCGTCGCCGTCGAGGGCAATCCCGGCCATGACATCGGGGTCGTTTCGCTCACCGGCCGTCTCGTTCTCTTGCAGATGAGGAAAAACGGCGTGAGACTCGACAATCCCGACCTCAAACGGGTCTATCGCAAAGCCAAACCCAACGACCTCGAAAAATACCGTGAGGCCAAGGCCAAGGAACACTCCACCATGCTGCGGGCCCGCAAAATTGCCGAAGACCTTCATCTGAATATGAAAATCGGCGATGTCGAGTATCAGGGCGACGGCAACAAGGCCATCTTCTATTACATCGCCGATGACCGGGTCGACTTCCGCCAGCTCATCAAGGTCTTGGCCGAAGTCTTCCGCGTGCGCATCGAGATGAAGCAGATCGGTGCCCGGCAGGAGGCCGGCCGCATCGGCGGTATCGGTCCTTGCGGACGACAGCTCTGTTGCTCGTCGTGGATGAGTAATTTCGTGTCGGTAGCCACCAGTGCCGCCCGTTTCCAGGACATCTCGCTCAATCCGCAAAAGTTGGCCGGGCAATGTGCCAAGCTCAAATGTTGTCTCAACTTCGAGGTCGACGCCTACGTCGAAGCGCAAAAACGGTTGCCCTCGCGTGAGATACCGCTTGAAACGCAGGAAGGGACCTTCTTCCATTTCAAGACCGATATTTTCAAGAGGGAGATTACCTACTCCTCGTCCAAGGAGGTGGCCGCCAATCTCGTGACCATCGACGCCGGCCGGGCTTTTGAAGTGATTGCGCTCAACAAGCGGGGAATAAAACCCGACACACTGCTCGTCGAGAGTGGAAAAGAACCCGTCCGCAAAGAGTTTGAAGATGTCGTCGGTCAGGACAGCGTTACCCGATTTGACAAGAAAAACCGCCCGAATACCGCCGGCAATCGCAAGAAAAAGAAGAAAGGCGGAGGCGAGAACCATGCTCCGGCATCGACCGACGCTTCCCGCTCGGGAAATCCGTCGGCCAACCAGGCGGGTGCGGCTCCGTCACCGGCTCCTTCGTCATCGGGCACCGAGTCGCAGCCTAATGCTCCTCAGCGGGAAAAGGCGCCGCGCTCCAACAACAACCGTCGACCCGATAACCGCCGCAACAATGCCTCCCGCCGGGACAACAACCGCCGGGGCAATGAAGGAAATCCCGAACGGGAGAATCGTCGCAATAATGAGGCGGCCTCCGGGCAAAATGCGCCCCGGCCCAAAAACGCACCCGAAAAAAATGAGTAGGCTGCCCCTCTGTTTGGTCGTGTTGATGGGGCTCGCGACGGCTTGCCGCTTTGCCCCGAACGAAGTGCAGACCTACCGGCATATCGATCCGCAAGGTTGGTATGCCGATTCACTCGTGCAGATAGATTTTCCTGTCGTCGACACCCTCTCTCTCTATGATATGCGATTGGGGTTGCGTTATACCGATGACTACAACTATGCCAATCTCTGGCTTTTTATCACTACCGTCTCGCCCGACGGCACGCAGCGTGTCGATACGCTCAATGCCACCCTGTGCGACACCTATGGTCGCTGGTTGGGTTCGGGCATAGGAGAGCGATTGCAGCAGGAAATCCCCATCAAGTCGGCTTTGCGCTTCGACCGGTCGGGAACGTGGCACATCGTCATACAGCAAGGCATGCGCGACAACTGCCTCCCCGGCATTACCGAGGTGGGCATAAAGCTATCGGCTCAGTAACAGAGGGGGCAAGCATCAATTAGTCCGATTGAAAAAGCGAGGGGTGAGAATCTTGTTCTCCACCCCTCGCTTTGGCTTTATGTCGTTGCCATACGCTTGCGTTGTTTGTCTTTCCATATCTGGTAGCTGTAAGCGATGCAGGTCGTTATGAAATAGAAAATCGTGAGTCCCCACAAGTGCAGGAAGGGGCCTTTGACATCGGAAATCGATGCCCCCTCGGTATTCATGCGGATAAAACCTTCAACGCCCCAGGTCGAGGGTACCAGGCTGCCCAGGACCTGCCATACGGCTGGCATGCGGTCATAGGGCCATGTGATGCCGCTGACGAAGAGGAAAATCATCGACGTGAAGACGATGATGAGGAAGACGCTTTCCCGTTCGCGTACAAATACCGACAGGGTCATGCCGAAGAATATCGTGGAGAGCAGGAACGGTGCCATGAAGGCATATATCTCCCACTGGTCGCCCAGTTGCGGGTAGTCGAAAAACCACGGTATGATGTGCAGCATATACATGGTCGTGACGATGTAGAGGCTGTAATAGCAAATGGCTTTTCCCAAAACGAGGTGCAGTATGTTGTTGCGGATTTTCTCACGCGTCTGGTAATAGTGTCTCAGTTTGCGATGTTCGTAGATTCCACCGGCAAGCATGCCGATACCGAGGATGAGGCTTTGTTGCATGATGACGATGAGGAGAGCCGGAATCACAAAAGAGGCAAATCCTCCCGTGGGATTGTAGAGCGTGAACGAAAAAGACGGTATGGGGTCGGTTACCATGTCGATTTGTGCCGGCGTGGCACCGGTGAGCGTGCGGCTTTGCAATTCCCGTCCCATGTCGAGCGATACATCGGTGAGGGTAATCAGAAAATTCTTGTAGTTGAGCAGCAGGCTCATGTCGGAGTAGAAAATGACGGGACTTTGTTCGCCCTGGGCCAGTTTCTTGTCGAAGTCGGCCGGAATTTCCAAAATGCCGAAGCAGTCGCGTTGGTACATGAGCTCTTTGGCTTCATCGAGGTTGGCGCAGTAGGAGAGGACTTTGGTGTTGGGCGAGGCATCGATGCGGCGGCACATTTCCCGGCTCAGTTGCGTGCGGGAGTTGTCAACCACGGCCAGCGGCACGTCGTTGACGACTTCGGGGTTGTATATGAACGCATAGAGCAACGGGTAGGCAAAGGGCAGGGCAAAGAAGAAAAGCATCGCGCCCATGTCGCGGAATACCGCCACATATTCCTTGCGCCAGATATAACATATATCGGCAAGGCCCGTTTTTATCGATTTCAAGAGTCTGTTTTCCATTGCGGTGCATTCTTAGAGGTCAGGCAACATAGACTTGCCGACGCAATGCCCGTTTGAGCAGCGGCAGGAAAGGTAGTGCCAATAGTGTGTAAATAAACAAGACCATATAGTGCAATCGGCTGTAATAGAGGGGGACGCCGTTGAGGGCCTGGTCGGCATAGATGATGAAGTAATGCCGGAGAGGCAGCATGTCGGTGAGCAGGTGGAAGACCGGATACATGGCTTCGGCCGGGAATGAGATGCCGGCCAAAGAGAACGAGACGACACCGAAGAGCCCGCCCATGCTCAGCGCGATGCGCAGCGACGGGGCGATGCAGACGAAAAAGATGCTCACGCCTTGCAAGGCCATGACAAAGAGCAACATGGCTGCCAGCATGGGCCAAATGCCATTTTGCAACGGGAAGTGGAAGTACCCGTAGAGCAGCGACAGGCAAAAAGCTCCCATGATAAAGAAGAGAAGAGTCTGCGGCAGCAACTTGCCGGTTACGGCCAAGAGGATATTGTCGTCGGCTGTTCTCAGCCATTCTCGCGATGTGGCGTGTTTGATTTCCGAACCGATGGAGAAAATCGTGGTGAGCAAGATGATGACCCCGAGAACTCCCGGCAGGAAGGTGTTGTTGAGATAGACCGAGTAGCTTATCCACGGGTTGCCCAGCGGGTGCATGTCTACGGTGATGGGTTGAATTTGCGGTATGATGTCGCGTTCGTATTCACCCCGGGCCAAGAGGGTCTGTTGCACGGCTGCGGCGGCCGCCAGAGTGGTGGTCGTCTTGAAGCTGCGATATTCCAAGGCTCCCGGTATCAGATAGGCGTTGGTGGTGTAGTACGACAACTCGGGGCGACGGTTGGCCATGAGGTCGGCTTCGAAGTCGGGCGGAATGATGACAAATCCGAAGATCTGGCCTTTTTGCATGGCTTCCCGTGCTTCGGAAAAGCTGGTGTATTCTGTGGTTACGGCGAGGGAACTGACGGTCGTGAATTGCCGGGTGAGGTTGCGCGACGTGGCCGAGTGGTCGAGGTCGATTACCGCGGTAGGCAGCTCCTCGGGCAGGCCTCCGGCCATGAGCGAGAGGAAGAACACATAGCTCACCAGCGGTGCTATGACGATGGAAAACAGGTAGATGGGGCGCGACACAAGCTGGTGAAGCTCCCTGACGATAACCTGCCATAAGATTTTAGGCCCTGTTGCAAATGTTCCCATGACGAGAAGTGTTTAATCGAGCGGTTTTTTTACCAGGACCGACATGCCCGGCCGCAAATTCTCGACCGGTTGGGTGGGCCGGGCCTTGATTTGGAACGTGCGGGCATCATATCCTCCCGTTGCTTTGGTGGCACGCCACACGGCATAGGAGCCCATGTCTTTGATATAGTAGATTTTGAGGGTGACGGTTTTGTCGCCGAGTGCCGGAATCTGGGCCGTAATCTCTTTCCCCATGGTGAAGTATTGCAACAACTCCTCCCGCACGTTGAAGGTCACCCACATGTCGTCGAGTTGCAGCACGTTCATGATTGGGGCGCCGGTACCTACCAATTCGCTCACATGGGGGAATATCTCCGATATTTCACCGTCGACGGGTGCGGTGAGGTAAGAGTCGGCGAGGACCGATTTCACCTGTTCCACGCCGCCTTGTGCGGCGGTTACCATGGCGGCAGCGGCTTCTTTGTCTTCGACTTGGGCGCCTGTGCGCACCATCTCATATTGTGAGCGGGCCGCGCTTTCGGTGGCGACCATGGCTTTGTATTGCGCTTCGGCTTCATCGCGTTTCTGTGCCGAGACGACCCCTTTGAGATAAAGGGCTTCCATGCGGTTGAATGATTTTTGGGCTATTTCGAGCCCTGCCAAAGCCTGTTGCCACATGTCATAGGCCGATTGTATGACTTCGCTGCGGGCGCCTTTGTCCACTTTTTCGTTGGTTGCCTTATAAACATTTTCCATGGCCGTGGCTTGCCGGAGTTTGGCTTCTGCGTCGGGCGAAGAGATGCGCACCAGCGTGTCTCCGCTGTGTACCTGTTGACCTTCTTCGACCCAATATTCGGCGATGCGTCCCGGGAGTTTTCCCGAGATGCGTATCTGTGTGGCTTCGGCTTGTCCCTGTATGGTTTCGCTTTTCGGTTCGAGCAGGAAAAATCCGATAAGGGCTAAAATGATGATGACGATGATGACGGCAACCAATCCTATGGTTAAGCCTTTTTCTTTGTCTCTTTTGGGGGTGTCCATTGTATGTTGTTTTTTTGTTTTTCGGTGAAGGTTAGTATTTCATTTCGCCCAGGGCTTTGGCCAGGTAGACTTTGCACAGCCGGAGTTCTATCTGGGCGTCGATATATTCCGAGCGGGCCTTCAACCAGGCGGTTTGGGCTTCGAGCACATTGTCGGTGGTGAGTACACCTTCTTCAAAACCGATTTGCGCGTTGCGCAGGTTCTCATCGGCTTTTGCGAGGTTTTTCTCTGTCATGCCGGTGCGTTTGCCGGCCTCGTCGATTTTGAAGGTGGCTTGATTTACCTGCAATTCGATTTTTTCTTTGGCCTCGTCGAGTTCGAGTTGGGTGATGAGGCTTTCCGACTTGGCGGCGCGGTATTTGTAGACGTTGTCGCCCCAGTGGAGCAGGGGAATGCGCACCAGTACGCCGACGTTGAAGAAGCCTTTGAATTCTTTTTCAAAACCGTTGAAGAGGTTGGGGTTGGAAATCATGTAATTGCCCGTGAGCGCAACGGTGGGCAGCATGCCCGATAGGGCTATTTTTTGTTTGCTCCGGAAGATTTTCCCCGCCAGTGTGAGGCTTTGTATCTCGCTGCGGTTGGCATAGACGCTTTCCATGTCGGGCAACGGGGTATGCAACTGGGCCGAAGGTGTCTCCGGTTCCATTGTTTCATCGGCCAGTGAAAATTCTTGGTCGATGGGCATGCCGCACATTTGGGCGAGGACCATTTTGGCCAGGCTCAATCCGTTGTCGACCTGGGTGAGGGCGATTTGTGCTTCGTTGGATTTGACGGCGACGGTCAATCCGTCGGATTGGGTGGCGACCCCCTCGTCGATCATGGCCTGCACGTTGTATTGGAGCGAGTCGAGGAGGGCGGCGTAGCTTTCGGCCAAACGTTTTTTATGGGTAAGCGAGACGACCTGCCAATAGAGTTCGTCGACCTGATAGACAATTTCTTGTGCGGCGGTGCTTTGTTGGCTCTGTGCCAGTTCTTCGGCGTATCGGGTGATCTTGTTGTAGGCTCGCAACTTGCCTCCCAGATAGAGCGGCTGTGTGAGGGAGATGTTCCCTACCCACATGTTGCGGGTGTCGGTGCGGAACTCGTCGACAATCTGCTGCCCGATGTTGTTGAGCGGTGTGGCCAGGTCGATGTTCCCGAGGGAAGCCAGTAATTGTCCCAAGGCGGGGTTGGTTGCCATGACCGCAGCCAGGGATTGTTGCAGGGCGGTACCCATTTGGGGCAATGTGCTTTTGAGGTTGTCGTTGAGCAAGGATATTTCTCGCGAGTTGTAGATGTATCCGCCGCTTGCGTCAATAGCGGGCAGGTAAGCCGAGAAAGCCGCTTTGCGGTTGTAGCGGGCTGCATTGATTTTAGCTTCGGCGATACGCAATTGCTTGTTGTTGTGCAAGGCCATCTGCCGGCAGGAGTCAAGGGTCAGCGGTTGCTGCGGTTGTGCCGACAGACTGATGAGCAGACCGAGAATTCCTATGACGATACGCTTTTTCATTGTTTCGGAATAATATTGATATGTCTTTCTATATACAATTTTACGGGTCTGTTTGTTGGGCGAAACAGGAATATTTTGGGGCTTTGGACGCTCTCGTTTGTCGAATGTTTTTATGAAATATTTCTGAGAGAAGGCTCTTATACCTTATCGCGTAGGCAAATATAAGGTATTTGTATGTGATTTTTATTCAGATTTCAGCCTTGAATTTCGACTAATTTCAGAAATTTTTACAGATTTGTCCTCAAAAGAAGATACTATGCGATAAATTGAACAACAAACCGTCGCCCCCTGGGTGTCGTGTTTTTGGGGGGATTTCCGGCGTTTGGGGAAAATTGATCAATCATTGAGCTCGAACGGTTGGCTCCCGATGAGTTGTGTGTCGGCATAGATGATTACATCATAACGACCCGCGGTCAGATATTCTTCGACTTTCCAGTTGAAATACATTTTTTCGTTGTTGCCCGTGTAATCGATAATTTGTTGCAAGGAGTAGTAACACTCTTTGCCGTCGAGGGTGAATGTGTTGCTGCGGTCTTTGACCAAGGTCGAGCCGTCGGGCTTTACGATGCACACATAGATTTTCTTTTCGCCTGTCGCGGCCATGATATTGCGGGCGATGGCAAAATTTATCCTCAGCCGCGACACTTTGTCTTTGTCGCTGGTTTTGCGGCCGCGCTTGTTGAGCGGTTGTATGTCGATGTCGATGGCTTCGAGGCGGGAAGCCTGCGATACCTTTTCGTTGAGCTCATGGTTGTCTTTTTGCAGTTTCGAGGCTTCGTCCGATGCTTTGCGGTAGCGTTGCAGGGCGTCGTTTTTCTCGGCTTGCAGCTGGCGGTTTTCCCGGTTGAGGGAGTCGATGGCTGCCTGGTATGTTTTGATGTTGCTGCGCAGGTCGTGCAACACCTCTTGCAGGGAGTCGATGGTGATGGCGTCGATGTTCTTGCGGTTGCGTAGCTCTTCGAGCAGCCGCTGCACGCGGGCCTTTTCGCGGTCGAGCCTCAATATGAGCGAGTCGTTGCGGAGCCACACGGGATTGTTTTCGTATTGCCTGTATTCGTCGAAGATGGCGGTATATTCTTCTTCGAGTTTGGCCCGTTCCTTTTCGATGTTCACCTGTTCCTTGAAGTTCTTCATTTCCGAGCGTTGTAAGTAGACATAGGTCAGGAGCGCACCGGTAAGTATTATCAGTACGGCGCTGATAATAAGCCAAATGATAGAAACCTGTTTTTTCATTCTTTCTTGTTTTGAGATGCAGGTGAATCTTCCCGGAGACTTCGTTCGTAGGGGCTTGCGGAATTTTTATGGCGTGTATGGCCCGGGGGGAAGAGACAATACAAGGCAAAGATAATCACTTCTGTTACATGAAAAAAGCCGCAGCTCTCCTTTTTTTATAAAAAATACTTTTTAGGAAATTCTTCACTAAAATAAAACTCCTGTTGCCCTTTATTCCTTTGAAAATATGTTATCTTTGCAGCAATTCTTCGAAAAAAACAACTCCCTGTGAAAGTGTGTATTCGTTTTTTGTCGCTCGGATTACATATCCTCATCATGTTGGCGGTCGCTGTCGTGGCTGTCGTGGCTCTTTTCTTTTGGCTCGGGCGGTACACCCGTCACGGTGATGCTGTCGAGGTGCCCGATGTATGTGGCCTCTATTATCTCGATGCCGATGTGGCGTTGGCCGAGGGCGGCATGCATTCGATGGTCATCGACTCGATGTATATCGACGGGGTCGATAAAGGTCTTGTGCTCGACCAGGTGCCCCGGGCGGGAAGTACGGTGAAGAGCGGTCGCACGGTCTACCTCACCATCAATGCCCTCAGTCCCCGCAAAGTGACGATACCCGAGTTGAAAAATCTCTCCTACCGTCAGGCCGAAGCCATTGTCAAAGGCTTGGGAATGGCCGCTCCGCAGATTATCTATTGGAACTCCGAGTATAAGGATTTGGTCTTGAACGTCATGGCCGACGGGCGTCCCGTCGAGGCCGGTGACCGGTTGCCCGTGACGGCTCGCATCACCTTCTCGGTGGGCAATGGCATATATGCACCCACTCGCAAGATGATTGCACCGAAGGACTCCCTGGCGGCCGATTCGCTGAGGGTCGATTCACTCTCTCAGGTTCCCTCGTTGTTACCCCCGCTTTAACTCGTTCCGAAATGGAAGACGAGATCAGATACGATGAAGATATAGAGCTCGACGACGGGGATTCCCGGCAAATGTATGAGCATTACAAGTTTGTCGCCGACAAGGGGCAGGAGTTGTTGCGCATCGACAAGTTCCTCGTGGCCCGCACGGGCAATGTCTCCCGCAACCGCATACAGCAAGCCGCCGAGGCCGGTTGCATTCTGGTCAACGGTAAACCGGTAAAATCGAACTACCGGGTCAAGCCCCTCGATGTCGTCTCCATCGTCATGGACCGGCCTCCTTATGAAAACGAAATCCTTCCCGAAAACATTCCCCTCGATGTCGTGTATGAAGACCGTGACGTGCTGGTGGTGAACAAGCCCGCCGGCCTTGTCGTGCACCCCGGCCACGGAAATTACACGGGAACTCTCCTCAATGCGTTGGCCTACCGCTTCAAGGACGACCCCGACTTCGACGTTACCGACCCGCGGCTCGGCTTGGTGCATCGCATCGACAAAGACACCTCGGGACTGTTGGTCATCGCCAAGACTCCCGAGGCCAAGACCTCCCTCGGCAAACAATTCTTCGAGAAGACCACCCAGCGCAAGTATGTGGCTTTGGTGTGGGGCCGCATCGAAGAACCCGGGGGCCGCATCGAAGGAAACATCGGCCGCAATCCCAAGGACCGCTTGCAGATGACCGTTTTTCCCGACGGGTCGCAAGGGAAACCGGCCGTGACCCACTATGCCGTGCTCGAACGACTGGGGTATGTCACGCTGGTCGAGTGCCGGCTCGAAACCGGGCGTACCCACCAGATAAGGGTGCACATGAAACACATCGGCCACACCCTCTTCAACGATGCCCGTTATGGCGGAAACGAGGTACTCAAAGGAACGACCTTTGCCAAGTACAGGCAGTTTGTGCACAACTGTTTCGAGGTGTGTCCCCGTCAGGCGTTGCATGCCAAGACCTTGGGCTTTGTGCACCCCACGACCGGAAAGCCTCTTTTCTTCGATTCGGAGTTGCCGGCCGACATGACGGCGCTCATCGAGCGCTGGCGCACCTATGTGTCTGGCCGCGAGACGATGGAATGAACAAGTAATTACCCTCTTATATAGTGTGTGAAAATTCAGCATTGAAACAATGAAAAAACGTAATATCGCCGTCGTTTTCGGCGGCTATTCTTCCGAGAATGTAGTTTCTCGTCGCAGTGCGCAGGGTATCGCTTCGTTTCTCGATGCCCGGCGGTATGCCATCTATTTGGTCGACATAGAGCCTGACCGTTGGACGGTCGAGATGGAGGGCGCCGAAAGCATCGACATCGACCGCAGCGACTTCTCCTTTGTCAAGGACGGAGAAAAAATCACCTTCGACCTGGCCTACATCACCATACATGGCAACCCCGGCGAAAACGGTATTTTGCAGGGATATTTCGACATGTTGGGCATTCCCTATTCCTGCTGTGATGTCTTTGCGGCGGCTCTCACGTTCAACAAGTTTGCCTGCAACCGCTATCTCTCGCAACTCGGGTTCCATGTCGCCAAGGCCGTGCGCATCGACGCCGGAGAGGAGGCCGACCCCCAATCAATCGCCGAGGCGGTGGGATTTCCCTGTTTTATCAAGCCCAACCAAGGCGGGTCGAGCTTTGGAACGACAAAAGTGAAGACCGTCGGCGAGATATTGCCCGCCATAGCGGCCGCGCGAGCCGAAGACGATGGCGCGGTGCTTGCCGAGTCGTTTCTCGCCGGTACCGAGGTGTCGTGTGGCTGTTACAAGACACAGGCGGGCATGACCGCGCTTCCCATCACCGAAGTGGTGAGCAAAAACGAATTTTTCGATTACGAGGCCAAATACACGGCTTCGCGTGTCGAGGAGATTACGCCGGCTCGCATTTCGGACGAATTGACCCGCGAGATACAGACCTTGACGACCCGCATATATGACCTGATAGGTTGCAAAGGCATTATCCGGGCCGATTACATCATTGTCGACGGAGTGCCTTATCTGCTCGAAGTCAATACCACGCCCGGTATGACGGCCACCAGTTTCATACCCCAACAGGTGCGGGCTGCCGGTCTCGACATGACCACCGTGCTGACCGACCTGATAGAGACCGAATTGGCCCGTCGCTAATTTACTCATGACAGAACTCCGACTTTCAAACCCCCGATAGATTATGGAACAGACATTTGATTTCAGCGCGATACGTCCCTATGAGGGCGAAGAGGTGACGGCAGCTGCCGCCCGGTTGTGCCAGGAAGAACTTTTCCGCAAAGCCGTCGCATATATCGTGCCCGATACCGAGGCGTTTTTCCGCATACTGGCGGCTTGTCGCACGGTCGATGATTTCCAAATGCAACTGGCGTTGCCTTGCTTGCAAAAACTGGTGCAAAATACATCGGCCGGCATTACATCGGCCGGATTTTCCGACCTTTCCCCAAAAGACTGTTATACCTACATCACCAACCATCGCGATATTACGCTCGACTCGGCGTTCCTCAATGTCGTGTTGCATCTTAATGGATTCGACACTTGCGAAATAGCCATCGGCGACAACCTGCTCATCTATCCCTGGATTGTCGACTTCGTGCGACTGAATAAAAGTTTTATCGTCAATCGCAGTGTCCCGCGCCGGCAGATGCTCGAAGTCTCCTGCCGTTTGTCGGCCTATATCCACCACGCTTTGCACGACAAGAAACAGTCGGTGTGGATTGCCCAGCGCGAAGGCCGTTCCAAAAACTCCGACGACCGCACCCAGGAGAGCCTGGTAAAGATGTTCGCGTTGAGCGGCGGCGGCGATTTCCTTTCCAACATTCGCGCCTTGAATCTCGTGCCGGTGGCCATCTCTTATGAGTATGACCCCTGCGATTACCTCAAAGCCAAGGAAATGCAGCTCAAACGTGACGACCCCGATTACAAGAAACAGCCTTCGGACGACTTGGCCAACATGGCGACGGGTATCATCGGGTACAAGGGCCGTATCCATTTCGAGGCCGCGGCACCCATCAATCCGTTGCTCGAAAAAATCCCCGCCTCAACCCCTCGCGCCGAGCTGGCCGTGGCCGTAGGGCATATCATCGACCGGTCGATTCATGCTCATTATCGGCTCTATCCGGGCAACTATGTCGCCTATGACGAGTTGTGGGGCGCCGGCGCCCTGTCGCAACACTATACCCCCGAGGAGAAAGCCACTTTTGACAAATATCTGCAAAGTCGGCTCGACAAGATAGAGGTGCCCGCCAAAGACGAGGTTTTCTTGCGCGAACGTCTGCTCGAAATGTATGCCTATCCCGTGCGCAACCAACTTCACGCGCTGGCCGAATAATCGCGTTGCCGGGTAAATGATAAAAGAAGAGCGGTCGATGTCTTGACATCGACCGCTCTTCTTTTGAGCCGATAGGGGGATTCGAACCCTCGACCCCGAGATTACAAATCACGTGCTCTGGCCAACTGAGCTATATCGGCAGGTGGGTAAGCGATCTACATCGCGCCGCTACGACCTGCTACCCTTGCTGCGGTCAAGCCCTGGGGGAGTTGACAGGGAGCTGGCCGTGTAGGACTTACCCGCCGCAAAAGTAGATATTTTTTTTGTATCGGCAAGCAATTCTTCTCAAAAAAATAGCCGATGCGATGTTAATGAACTCATATATACTTGTTTATGCGGCGCCCTGACACATGGCTCGCTTCCTGGCAAAAGTCTCGGTTGTATATTTTTATGGCGACGAAATGATGCAATTACGGTAAAAATCATACCTTTGTACGATGCAACAAAGAAAAACGCCATGAGTGAGCAACCCCGCAAGCCATTGACCCTCTATGCCATGCAATATGGCGTGTATATGGGAGTCTATCTGTTGATAGTCTTCCTCTTCTCGGCCTGGTCGCGCTATGCAGCAATATTCAATACGTTGACGGTATTCTCCATTATGGCCATACCGGCGGTCGTGTATCTCATCATGAGTCACTTCATGCGCAGTGAATATGGTTCGTCGCGCTTTGTCGTCCTTTGGCTGCTGGGGATATACCTCTTCTTTTTTGCATCGCTTATCAGTGGGTTGGGAGAGTATCTCTATTGTACCTTTATCGTGCCCGATTTTATCCCTTCGCAAATCGAAGCCATGCTGCAAATTCTCGATACCGCGGAGATAAGGTCGGCCGAGATGCAGGAAATAGTAGATATAGTACGCACCAGCTATGAGCAGGGATATTATCCCACGCCTATCGAGATGGTCTACCAGATGATTTGGGCCAAGGTGTTCCTCGGGTCGATTGTGTCGATATTCGTAGCTCTATTCATTCGCATATATTCCCGTTTTAGAACCAATAGATGACAAACATGGATATTTCTGTCATTGTTCCTTTATATAATGAAGCGGAGTCGCTGCCCGAGCTGGCGGCGTGGATTACCCGCGTGATGGCCGAGAACCGGTTTACCTATGAAGTGATTTTTGTCGACGACGGCAGCACCGACGATTCTTGGCGCGTGATAGAGTCGCTCAAAAAGGAAAATCCCCACATCAAGGGGGTGAAGTTCCGCCGCAACTATGGCAAGTCGCCGGCTCTGCACACCGGTTTCACCCGCGCCCAGGGCGACGTGGTCATTACGATGGACGCCGACTTGCAGGATAGCCCCGACGAGATACCCGGGCTTTACAGCATGATTGCCGATGAGGGGTATGACATGGTTTCGGGCTGGAAGAAGAAACGCTACGACCCGCTTTCCAAGACCCTCCCCACCAAGCTCTTCAACGCTACGGCGCGCATGATTACGGGCATACATCTGCACGATTTCAACTGCGGACTGAAAGCCTACCGCAACGAGGTGGTGAAACACATCGAGGTCTATGGCGACATGCACCGCGACATTCCTTTCCTGGCCAAGAGTGCCGGCTTCTCCCGCATCGGCGAGAAAGTGGTGCATCACCAGGCCCGCAAATATGGCAAGACCAAGTTCGGCATGAGCCGTTTTGTCAACGGTTATCTCGACTTGATGACCCTGTGGTTCTTCTCCAAGTTCGCCGAGAAACCCATGCATTTCTTCGGCCTGCTGGGAAGCCTCATGTTTGTCATCGGTTTCATTGCCGCGGCTGCCGTGGGTGCATACAAACTCTATGCCTTGTGGCACGACATGCCCTATCGGCTGGTGACCGATTCGCCCTATTTCTTCATCGCCCTCACCATGATGGTATTGGGAACGCTGCTTTTCCTGTCGGGATTCTTGGGCGAACTCATCTCCCGCAATGCTCCCGGCCGCAACCATTATAATATTGAAAAAGATATTGATGATTAACCTGCGTCGTCGACTCCATACTCGCCCTCGTGCGGCCATGGGCCGTGCAGCGGCCTTTGTGGCGCTTTCGCTCTGCCTGCTGCCGTTGCTTTTCTCTACGGCCTGCAACACCGAGGCTTGCCTCGAAAGCAAGACCAGTATTTTCAGCGCGGCCTTTTATGCCTATGGCGACTCGGGGGTGAAAGTCATTATCGACTCGGTGTCGGTCTATGGCGTGGGGCAGTACAAGGATTCCCTGCTGGTCGACACGGCCAACATCTCCTCTTTCCAGGCCACCCTGCGCAGCGACCGCGATACGACCCAATATGTCATTCGCTACGACCAGCACAATCTCAATCCCCGCTACAAAAGAGACACGCTCACGTTTGTCTACCACACCTATATCGAGTTTGAGTCGGCCGAGTGCGGAGCCATGTATAATTATGTCATCGACGATTTCCGTTACACGACGTGGCAGATTGTCGATGCCCGCCTGATGACGCAAGAGTTCAACAATCAAGATGTCGAAAACGTTCTCCTCTATTATTATGTGCCCGAGTAGTCGTTTCCTGTCGGTCGCGGTGGCGGTGTTGTTGTCGCTGTTTTCTCTTACTCCCCTTGCGGCCCAAGAGAAGAAGAGCCAGCGCCTCGAAGACGGCTCGCGCTATCGCTATCCCCTGCTCGACGGCCTGATTGTCGGGGTCGACCTTTTCCAGCCCGTTGTTTCTCTCTTTGGCCAGCAATATGCCAACTACCAGGCTTCGCTCGAAGTGAGTTTCCACAATCGCTTCTTCCCGATATGGGAGACCGGCATCGGGTGGGCCGATGATACCCCCGACGACGGGAACTTCACCTATAAGGTGTCGCCTACGCTCTACAACCGCCTGGGCGTGCTTTACAATTTCAATTACAACTCCACGGCACCCGGCTATATCTACGGCGGTTTGCTTTACGGTTTCTCGGTGTTCTCCTACGACATCACCAATATCGACCTCACGTCGAGCTACTGGGGCACCAGCGACCAGGCCGCCATTTACGATTGTCACTCCCGGGCGCAGTGGCTCGAACTGTTGGCCGGTATACGGGTCCACCTCTACAAGGGGCTTAAAATGGGCTTCTCGGTGCGTTACAAGGCGCTGCTCAAAGCCGCCGATTATGGCACCACCCGCCCGTGGATAATCCCCGGCATGGGCAAGCGTAGCGGCGGTTTCGACTTCACCTACTCGGTCTATTACCAGATTCCCGTCAAGACCAAGAAACAGCGTGCGGTGGCGGAGCAGTAGACCGTCGTCTTCACCCGCTCATCAAGCAGGAGGGGCCGAAAACGCTGCGGGCCTCTTCGATTTCCTGTTCCGCGGAATTTCCGTTTTTTTATTTCGAGCCCTCTTTTTTGTCGAAAATCGAGGAGCGCGCTTTCTGAACGATAATTCGGGGTGTGTTTCCCGAGCCGTTTTTTTCGTCTCTTAGATAACCTTGTGCTTTCTTGCGGGCGACGAAAATGCGGCTTTTTACGGTACCCAGGGGTATCCCTATTTTTGTGGCAATCTCTTCATATTTATATCCGGCAATATATAGGCCGAAAGGTATGCGGTATTCTTTTTCGAGAGTGCCTATGGCGTGTGTGATGTCTTGCATGATGCAACGTGAGTCGGCCGAGTCGCTTGCTTCAAGGGGTATTTCATGCAGGGGTTCGTCCGCGGAATCCTTTGCCGTGAGGTGTACTTCGTGTGAAGTGCGGCATTGATTGAGGAAAACGTTTTTCATGATCGTGTATAACCACCCGTTGAGATTGATGGCGTTGGTTATCTTTTCGTACTGCGTCAAGGCTTTTAGAATGACCGTTTGTGCCAAGTCCAAGGCATCGTCTCTCTGCTTTGTCAGCTGGTAGGCCGAGTGATATAGAAATTTTTGTTTGGCGATTAAATGTTCTGTCAACTCTTGTTCTGTCATGGTTGTGATTGTAACTTCGAATTGAGTGTGAATAATAAATAGGATTGAGGGGGGCTTTCCCTTCCCCGATGGAAGTTTTATAAACGGGAATGGCTCGATTTTTTATAGTGTGCCCGATGTAATTTCTTTTTCTGTCATGTCTCTTCTATTTACACAAGGAAATAAGTGAAATAATAATTATAAATGTAAATATACCCCAAAAATGTTTCGCGATTTCTTGATTTATTACATTTGATAACATATTTTAGGTATCGTAGAAGCAGTAGTCGTCCGTTCTTTTCTCGGGTTGCTCCATCTTCTTTGCCGGAGATTATCGGGTCGGAGTCATCTGGGGTTATGCGTTGCCAAACAATCGATGCTTATTGCGTCGTGGTGCGGTATAATCGCACGGAATTTTTTGCCGTGATTTGCTCAGGGAATCTTCTGTGTGATTTTTTGTAAAAGCTCCTTATTTAATCATAATATTCTCATGGAAATATATTCCAATGGAAAATAATTTATATCTTTGTCTTGTCCTGAAAAGGAAAGATGTCTCACGCATAAAACGGCAGAAGATGATCAAGCGATTTTTACAACGGCGCTGGCCCCTCCTGGTGGGGCTGTTGCTCGGCGGGATAGCCGGCTATCTCTACAATGTGTATGTGGGTTGTGCCTCGGGCACCTGTATGATAACCTCGTCGCCCTATCTGAGTACGCTATGGGGGGCAGCCCTGGGTGGCCTGCTGGTCGACGGTTTTCGTCCGTGCAGCGGACGGGGAGGGTCGTGCCATGAGTAAGCTGGTGCCGTTGGTCGTTGCGGCCGTGTTGCTGGTGTCGTGCCGGCATGCCGCCGTCGGAAAGGAAAACAAACAATTAAACAAGAATAAGAAAATGGAAGTAGTACATTTAACCAAAGAAGAATTTTTGAGACAAGTGGTCGATTACGAGAACAATCCCACCGAGTGGAAGTACCTGGGCGACAAGCCGGCCATCGTCGATTTCTATGCCGACTGGTGTGCCCCCTGCAAAATGCTCGCTCCGGTGCTCGAAGAGCTGGCTGCCGAGTACAAGGGCCGCATCGTCATTTACAAGGTGAATACCGAGCAGGAGCAGGAACTGGCCGCGGTCTTTGGCATACGCAGCATTCCCACCCTCTTGTTTGTTCCCATGCAGGGCGGGCCGCAGATGGCTGCCGGTGCTTTGCCCAAACATACCTTGAAAGAGGCCATTGAGAATGTCTTGTTGTCAAACGCAAATGCGGAGTGATATGGCTTATGTTGTCGATGCGGCCAAATGTCCGCAAAATCATCGGTGCCCGTTGTTGGCCGTGTGTCCCGTCGGAGCCATTTCGCAGGAGGGCTTTTCGTTGCCGCGCATCGATGCCTCGTTGTGCATCGAGTGCGGTAAGTGTGCCCGCCAGTGCGGCATGCAGGCAATCTCTAAAAAGTGAAAAAGATGGATACCGACACATTATGCAACATCAGGGAATTG
The DNA here is from genome assembly GCA_900542765.1 of uncultured Porphyromonadaceae bacterium. Lineage (GTDB taxonomy): Bacteria > Bacteroidota > Bacteroidia > Bacteroidales > UBA11471 > Caccoplasma > Caccoplasma merdavium. The sequence continues at coordinate 72,353 of UQOX01000009.1, forward strand.
TACCTGTGTATCATGCGGTTTGAGAACCACTTTGAGGAGACTTTCGGACTGACTTTGAACGAGGGTATGTTGTTGTGCACGCTTTCGCATGCCCCGTCGAGCATGACTTGCGGCGAGCTGGCCGGGGCGCTCGACCTTTCGCCTTCGAATATGTCGAAGGTCATCAAGTCGGCCGAGAAAAAAGAGTTGCTCTCGCGACGTTTGGGAGAGAGCGACAAACGCCAGATGTATTTCTCGCTTTCGGCCAAAGGCCGGGCGCAGCTCGATGCCATCGACATGCAGCAACTCGATGTGCCCGAGTGCTTGTTGCGATTCTGTGATAATCGTTGATGAATCGCTGCCCGTCCCAAATAAAACGGGACGGGCGGCGTGCTTTTTTTCGATTTTGCGGCATTTAATTTGGTGCGTGCAGGTCAAGTTATTATCTTTGTCCGATATGCGCGCAATGAGTCGGGGTAGAAACCCGGCGCCGCATGACAAGAAAGAAAGTATATATGAATCAACAAATCCCGAAAACCATGAAACATCTGTTTTTGTTTATGGCGATATTCTTGTGCATGAATGTTGCCGGAAAAGAGAAATTCCCCGATGGTACGACCATACCCGATTGGTTCTACCAGTATGACCCGGTCGATGTGGCCTCACTGGGTAAAGCCTATCGCATCACCGATTACGGCGTGGTGGCCAACGACAGCAATCTCATTCAGACCCAGGCCATACAGGCCGTTATCGACAAAGCCGCAGCCGAAGGGGGTGGCGTGGTGGTGATTCCGCGCGGCACGTTCCTTAGCGGAGCTCTCTTCTTCAAGCCCGGTACGCACCTCCATCTCGAAGAGGGCGGCGTGTTGAAAGGCAGTGACGACATCAGCAACTTCCCCATCATCGACACCCGCATCGAGGGGCAGTCGCTCAAATACTTTGCCGCACTTGTCAATGCCGATGGCGTGAACGGTTTTACCATCACGGGCAAAGGCACGATAAACGGTAACGGATTGCGTTACTGGAAGTCGTTCTGGCTTCGTCGCAAGGTCATTCCCAAATGCACCAACATGGACGAGTTGCGTCCCCGTCTCGTGCACATCTCCAACTGCAAGGACGTCCAGCTCGAAGGGGTAAGCCTCATCAATTCGCCTTTCTGGACGACCCATCTCTACAAATGCGAGAACGTGAAACTGCTCAACCTGCACATCTTCGCCCCGTCGGCTCCCGTGAAGGCGCCCAGTTCCGATGCCATAGACATCGACGTTTGCACCAATGTGCTCGTCAAGGGGTGCTACCTCTCGGTCAATGACGATGCCATTGCCCTCAAAGGCGGCAAAGGTCCTTGGGCCGACAAGGACAAGAACAACGGCGGTAACTACAACATCATTATCGAGGACTGTGTCTACGGTTTCTGCCACAGTGCCCTTACCTGCGGCAGTGAGTCGATCCACGACCGCAACATCATTTTGCGTCGCATCAAAATCAACAATGCTTCCCGCCTCCTGTGGTTGAAGATGCGTCCCGATACGCCGCAGAAGTATGAGTATATCCTCGTCGAAGACATCGAGGGCGATGCCCGCAGCTTCCTCTATGTGAAACCTTGGCGTCAGTTCTTCGATTTGCAAGGTCGCGAAGATACCCCCTATTCCTACTCCAACAACATTACGATGCGCAACATCAAGCTCCACTGCAACGTGTTCTTCGATGTGAACGCTTCGGACGATTATTTCCTCTCCGATTTCACGTTTGAGAACCTCGACCTTACCGTCGATAAAAATGCCACGTTGAAGGACGACATCATCGATGGTCTCAAAATTAAGAACGTTACCATCAACGGCGAGAAATTGCCCAACCGCAAGAATTGATTCTCCCGGCAGGAACGCTTCGCGACTCCGTAAACAAAATCGCACCGACCCCGACGGCCGGTGCGATTTTTGTTTGGGGGGGTGCTTGTCTCACCGGAAGAGATGCCCATGCTTGCTTTTTGGGTGAGCAAGCGAGAGGAATAGGGTGCTATTGGGGGCACGCCGAGATGTCCGGTGAGTCCGTTGAGGGGTGTTTTCGCAGGAGATGCATCGGGAGGAAGGCAAGTGAGAGGAATGGTGCGCTATTCTTTTGTATATACCGTGATGCCCAGTGAGAGCAAGGCCATGATGCCTCCCACGGCCGACACTCCGCCCCAGCCCCAAAGGCTCCATGCCGTACCTGAGAGGAAGGTGCCCAGTGAACCTCCGATGAAGTAGGCGGTCATAAAAATCGTGTTGATGCGGTTCGACGCCTTGGGGTTCAAGGAGAAGATGACGGTCTGGTTACTCAGTTGAATGCACTGCATGCCGATGTCGAGAATGAGTATGGTGGCGATGATGGCGGCGTAGGTGTTACCCCACCGGTAGGCGATGACCCAGGCTCCCAGCATGAGGACGGCACCGAGCAGGTTGAAGCGGTGCACCCCGAAGCGGGTGACCAGCCGTCCCACGAGCGATGCGGTCAGGGCGCCGGCCACGCCGCACAGTCCCAGCAGACCCACGATGTCGCTGCCGGCATAGAACGGCGCCTGCTCCATGCGGAAGGTGAGAGAGGCCCAAAGCGTGAGGAACGAACCGAACGCCAAGGCGGCCCGCAGGGCGCAGATGCGCAAGAGCCGGTGTTCGCGGACAAGGGCGAAGAGCGAATTCATCAACCGGCGGTATGTGCCGTTGTAGTTGCGCTCGGTGCCCGGCATGATGTGCCACACGACAAAGGTGCAGAGGATCATTGCGCCGGCGGCTATGGCATACATGGCGCGCCAGCCGAGCCATTCGCCCACCAGTCCGCTTATCACCCGCGAAGCCAAGATGCCGGTAAGCAGTCCCGAGACGATGAGACCCACGTTGGCGCCCTTCTTCTCGGGGCGGGAATATTGGGCGGCGATGGGGATAAATATTTGCGGCATGACCGAGCAGACGCCCACGGCAAACGATGCGGCCATGACCGGGAGATAATGTCCCGACACGGCGATGCAGAGCAGGGCGGCTGCCAGCAGGGTGAAGCTGCCTGCCACGATTTTCTTGCGGTCGAACATGTCGCCCGAGGGAATGACAAAAAACAACCCGCAGGCATAGCCCACCTGGGTAATCATGGCGATGAGGCTGGCTCTCCACTCGTCGACGCCCAGGTCATTGCCCATGAGCGAGAGGAGGAGCTGGCAGTAATAGATGTTGGCTACCGAGATGGCGGCCATGCAAGCCATGGTAAAGAGCAGCGATGCCGAGATGCCTTCGTTGTCTCTCAGTTGCAGCGGTTGTTTCATGTGATTGTGCCGGTTCTTGTTTGGGGGGAATGGCTATAAAAAAGAAAAAACCTTACAACCGGAATTGTAAGGTTTTGTAGCGAAGCCGGGAATCGAACCCGGGTCTCATCCGTGAGAGGGATACGTGCTAGGCCACTACACTACATCGCCATCATTTAAGACGCCACAAAGGTAGTTGTTTTGTGAATACGGCAAAAGAATTTTACATATTTTAATACGATTCTCCCTGCCGATTCCCTTCTTGACGCTTTTATTGCTCGCTGAGCCCGAACAACCGACAGGCGTTGGCATAGGTCTCGGCTTCGATTTCGGCCCTGTCTCGATGCAATTCGGCGGCGATGAAATCGGCCGTTTGGGCGATGTAGGCCGGCTCGTTGCGTTTCCCGCGGTAGGGGACGGGCGCCAGGTAGGGGGCGTCGGTTTCGAGCAGCAGCCGGTCTGACGGGATAGCCGGGAGCACTTCGCGCAGGGTGCTTTTCTTGAACGTGACGGTGCCGTTGATGCCGATGTAGAAGTCGCCCAGCGCAAAAATCTGCGACAGGGTATCGGTGTCGCCGCTGAAACTGTGGAAAACGCCGCGCAGGCCGAGGTGCGACAGCCGGCCCAGGAGCGAAATGATGGGCTCGAATGCCTCCCGGCAGTGAATGATGACGGGCAATGACCGTTGGGCGGCAAGGCGCACTTGGGCTTCCAGTGCGTCGAGTTGCTCGTGCAGATGGCTTTTGTCCCAATACAGGTCGAGTCCTATCTCTCCCACGGCACGATAGGGATAACGGTCGAAAAGTTCGAACGTGCGGTCGAGCGCCTCGGTATAATGTTCGGTTACCGAGGTGGGGTGCAGGCCCATGGCGGCGATGCACAAGGCGGGGTAGGTGTCGAGAGTGCGGTGCAGGGCATCGACGGTGTCGAGGTCGACATTGGGGAGCATGAGGCGGCCGATGCCGTTTGCGAGGGCGCGGTGCACCACCTCGTCGCGGTCGGTGTCGAACTCGGGCAGGTAGATGTGGGTGTGGGTGTCGAAAATCATCGTCTTCCCGTTTAGGAGTTGCGTTGCATGAGGCGGGCGGCCAGTTCACGCAACGGAGCCGTGCGGTCGGCCGGGACACTCAGCGAGTCGAGCTGTTGCAGGGACAAGGTGTCGTATTGCTCGATTTTTTCGAGGCAGAGCCGGTCGACGCCCAGCCGGTTGTAGAGTGCCGTGACGGCGGCGATCTTCTCGGCCGGGTCGTAGTCTGTGGCCGAGAGCCAGCGGTCGAGTTCTTCGCGATCGGCTCCCTGGGCGAGACGTTGGGCATTGATGAGCATGTAGGTCTTTTTGTTGTTGAGAATATCGCCTCCGATATTTTTCCCGAAAACCCGTGCGTCGCCATACACATCGAGGTAGTCGTCGCGTAATTGGAATGCCAGTCCCAAGTTCACGCCGAAGTCGTATATCGCCTTGGCGTCGTTGTCGGTCGCGCCGGCAATGAGGGCGCCGATTTTCAGGGCGCCGCCCAGCAGTACGGCGGTTTTCAGCCGTATCATCTCGATGTATTCCTCTTCGCGCACATCGCTGCGGCTTTCAAATTCCATGTCATATTGTTGGCCTTCGCATATTTCGAGGGCGGTTTCCAGAAACACGTCGCACACCGCCTTGCGGCTTGGTGCAGGCGATTTCACCACTTGCATGAAGGCCAGGATTTGCATGGCGTCGCCCGAGAGAATGGCCGTGTTCTCGTCCCACTTCACATGCACGGTGGGTTTCCCGCGGCGCAGGTCGGCCTTGTCCATCACGTCATCGTGCAGCAGGGTGAAGTTGTGGAAGATTTCGATGCCGGCGGCGGCATCGAGGGCCTCGCGGTAGTCGCCGTCGAAAAGTTCGCACGACAAGAGCGTCAGGACAGGGCGTATGCGTTTCCCTCCCAAAGCCAGTTCGTAGCGTATGGGGTTATAGAGTTCGGCCGGTGCCGGCGGGTAGGCAACGGCATCGAGCGTTTTTTGTACAATGGCGATGAATTCTTCCGGTGTGTGCATATAAGTATAATACGATTGAATAAACAGTTTCCCAAAAGTACATCTTTCTTTCCGATTCAACGGTAAAAGTCAACGAAAAAAAGAACCTATAAAAATTACCTTCCTCATACTTCCGAAGCCATTTTCCCGTTATACCAAAAAGATTGTGTATCTTTGACCGCATGATGAACGCACGTTCCCACTCCCTTTATGCCCGAATTTTTGCTGTGGCAATGGCCCTGTTGCCCCTCGGTTGCGTGGTGGCGCAAGAGGGCAAGAGTTCGTTCGACGTTCTCAATCTGCCGGTCTCGTCGCACATCAACGCCTTGGGCGGGAATAACATCTCCATTGTCGAAGAAGACATTACCGTGATGTATCACAATCCGGCGCTCGTGGGGCAGGAAATGAGCATGCAGATGGCGGCCAATTACATGCGTTATGTGGCCGGCATCAACCTGGGCGGCGTGTCGTATGCGCAAGCGGCGGGCGCGCACGGTACTTGGGCGGCCGGATTGCAGTTTGCCGGTTACGGGACGATGCGGCAGACCGACGCCACCGGTACCATAACCGGGACATTCAGTCCCAAGGACATTCTCTTCGGCGGCCTGTATGCCCACGACATCACCTCCTCGTTGCGGGGCGGCATTTATGCCAAGATGCTCTATTCCACCTACGAGAGTTATACGGCCTTGGCGATGTTTGTCGATCTGGGTATCAACTATTACCATGCCGAAAAAGAATTTTCACTCTCCCTGGTGGTGAAAAACCTCGGTGGACAGTTGAAGAAATACGATACCGAGAATATCGCCATGCCCTGGGACATACAGCTCGGCTTTTCCAAGACCCTCCGGCATGCCCCGTTTCGCTTTTCGCTCACGGCGCAACACCTGACCCGTTGGCATCTGCCCTTTGAGACGGTCGACGATGCCGGAGAGCTCGAAGTCAAGGACAACTTTGCTTCCAACCTTTTCCGCCATCTGGTCTTTGGCGTCGATTACATACCCAGCCGCAATTTTTATCTGGCCATAGGGTATGACTACAAGCGCAAGAGCGACATGGCGACCGCCGGCCGTCGCATCTTGTCGGGCTTCACGGCCGGAGCCGGCATACGCGTCAAGATGTTTGGCATCGGAGTCTCCATGGCCCAGCACCATGCCAACGGTTTCACTTTCATGACCAATCTCACGGCCGATATCTCGCAATTCCTCCATCGATAATCTATATATAATATAAGAATGGATTCACCCAAGAAAATTGTCATTGCCATCGACGGCTATGCCTCGTGCGGTAAAAGCACCATGGCCAAGGAGTTGGCGCGCAAAATAGGATATGTCTATATCGACAGCGGTGCCATGTACCGTGCCGTCACATTGTATTGCATCGAAGAAGGTCTCTTCGAGGACGATGCGTTGCAACTCGACGCGTTGCGTCGTCGCATCGACAATATCGATATCTCGTTCCGTCTCAATGCCGGGACCGGCCGTCCCGAGACCTATCTCAACGGTCGTAATGTCGAACGCGAAATTCGCAACATGGCCGTCTCCTCCAAGGTGAGCCATGTGGCCGCCGTCGGTTTTGTCAGGAGTAAACTGGTCGCCTTGCAGCAGGCGATGGGAAAAGAAAAGGGCATCGTCATGGACGGCCGCGACATCGGAACCGTCGTTTTTCCCGATGCCGAGTTGAAGATATTCTTGACGGCATCGCCCGAGGTGCGCGCGCAGCGCCGGGTCGATGAGCTCCGGGGCAAGGGGCAGACGGTCTCTTATGAAGAGGTGCTGCACAATGTCAAGGAACGCGACCGCATCGATGAGACCCGTGAGGTCGACCCCCTGCGTCGTGCCGATGATGCCCTGTTGCTCGATAATTCGGCGATGACCCTGCAACAACAAGACGAGTGGCTCCTGCGGGCATATCGCCGGGCCGTCGGTCTCGACAAATGAAATTGTTATGGCACGCATAGAAATTGATGAAAATTCGGGATTCTGCTTCGGGGTGGTCAATGCCATACGCAAAGCCGAGGAAGAACTGGCCAAGAGCGGTCGTCTCTATTGCCTGGGCGACATCGTGCACAACAACAGCGAGGTGGCCCGATTGCAGGAAAAGGGGCTTATCACCATCGACCATGAAACCTTTGCCCGCCTGCACGATGTGAAAGTGCTCCTCAGGGCACACGGCGAGCCCCCCGAGACCTACCGCATCGCCCGCGAAAACCGCATCGAGATTATCGATGCCACTTGTCCGGTGGTGTTGCAGTTGCAGCGCAAGATCAAGCAATCCTATGAGCAGAGCAATCCCGATAGCGAACAAATCGTCATATACGGAAAGCGCGGCCATGCCGAGGTGAACGGCCTTGTGGGACAGACCGACGGCCATGCCGTGGTGATAGAAGGGGTCGAAGATTTTGACCGCATCGACTTCTCCAAGAAAATTCGCCTCTATTCACAGACCACCAAGTCGGTCGAAGGGCTCCAAACCGTTGTCAATGAAATCACCCGCCGCAACGGCAATGTACCCCCCGAATATCACGACACCATCTGTCGGCAGGTGGCCAACCGCATACCCAACATTCGCAATTTCGTGCGGCGGCACGATTTGGTGCTCTTTGTCTGCGGACGCAAATCGTCAAACGGCAAGGTGCTTTATGAGGAGTGCCGCCAGGAAAATCCCAATACCTATTTGGTCAGTGACGTTTCCGAAATCGATACCCGTTGGCTCATCGGCCCCGACAGTATAGGAATCTGCGGGGCGACCTCCACCCCCAAGTGGCTCATGGAGTCTGTCGCCCGCTACATCACCGAGTGCCTCGAAAACGGGAAAAAATGAATCCCTCTCTTGGGCGGAGCTGCAAATTCTTGGCGGCTCCGCTTTTTTTTAGAGCTGATACCTCTCCTTTTTTTGAAAAACCGTTGGGCGAAAATCGCGGTTTTTCTCGAAAATTTCACCTCCGGACGAAAATAAGTACCCTGTCGCTCCGGAATTTTTCGGCCACTCCGATACGATTTTTACCCCGAATCGCCTCCATGAGCAATATTTTTTTGATGGATTTCTCAGAAATCCGACCAATTTGTAGCGCATTTTAGGGGGAGGGAAGGAAGAAACGCCCCTTTTGGGGAGAAGAAAAGAAGCGGGTGCGGGGCAAAAGAGGGGCAAAAAACCCCTGGGAGCAGA
>UQOX01000010.1 GCA_900542765.1 uncultured Porphyromonadaceae bacterium
TAAAGAGTTCTGCTGTCTGATACAAGAGGATAAATTGAATTGATAGAACTCACCAGTAATAATTTACGTACATATTTCAATTATATATACAAAGATAAAAAACAGAGTATTTATACATCCTTGCGACTGAATCATACCAAGAATACAAATGATATATGGAGTAGACAGACATTCAGTAATACCACAGAGGCTTGTACCATGCAAGAAAACCGCTTCTCGGCCAATCTGTCGCCTGCATTGTCGTTATGGTACGAACGAGCGTTAAAAAACGATCAACGGTTACGCATGGACTGGTATGGTAGTTTCGGGAATAACGACTTCACGCGCTGGTATGCCTATCGCACCGATGATGTAATAACATCGGCCTATGACAATTCGACCGAGGAATATAGTTGGTATGGGCGGTTTAAAATCAATTATACCAAAACATTCAAAAATCGATCTACATTCAATGTGGAAGCCAATCAGGACTTTACCCGTACCGACGACCGCAATACGCGTGAAGGCGCAGTGTCCGATGTATATTTGAATCGTGCTAATACCCAATTATATCTGACATACAATTATAAGATAAAAAATCGTCTGAATTTGCGTTTACGATTGGCAGAACGATTATCATTCAGTCAAACGGGAGTGGATACCTATTTTGAACATATGTTTGTACCTTCTTTTCAAATGACCTATATGTATAAAGAACATACGTTGCAGATGGTTGCTGAGACGTCGGGAGCGTCTCCCGGCATTTCCAATCTCACAGCAACGGAATATAGACGTAATATTTATGAGGTTTCTGTGGGAAATCCCGAATTGAAGGACTGGCGGAAATATCAAATCGGCGCTATTTATTCATGGGGTGTAGACCGATTCTTCTTGGGTGCAGGTTTTGTATTCGGTGGAGATTATCGTTCGCCATACACCAATATCGAATATGATGCCGGCAGAGGTCTGTTTGTACGGCAGCAGCGAAGCAGTGGCAACTCACTCTCTCAGAATTATGAATTGCAGTTGCAATATAGTATTATACCGCAAAAGTTGACAATTGAGGTGTATGGAAATTATAAGCACGAAAAGTTAGCCTATTGGAAAACGATATATGGCGATTCATACGACGTGTCGATCGATTGTTATTTTTTCCATAAAGGTTGGTCGCTTTCGGCCGGCTATTCTCCGAAACATTCATATATGGAGAAATCGGGCGTAAAAATCGAGGCGTCAGGAGGCTTTGACTTTAATGTCGGGTATGCCATCAAAGGGTGGAACATTCAATTCAGGGCATTGAGCCCTTTTATGAAAACAACTTTCAAAGGTTGGTATGAGAGAGATGCCTACTCGCAAGTCAATGAAGCACGTTACTTCCGTACTTATGACAATATGTTCGAGCTGACAGTCAATTATCGGTTTACATACGGTAAGAAAAAGCATAAGTTTCACAATGTGGAAATAAAAGATATAAACCAGTCGACAATCTTGGAATAGTATAAAATTGTGGCGGTATAGAAATTTGCGCCGGGTACGTTCGGCGACGGCGGAGCGGCACGGCAGGCGGTGGAGTGAAGTGTCTCTTTTTGCCGTCGGGTTTTGAAATGTTTCCCGGAAAAGGCTATCTTTGTCCCCGAAAAAAATGTTGCGGTCGGGCCGATGACCATTTTGTCGTGGCCTGTCGCATAGGTATAATGAATGAGGTCGTCCTCTTCCGTGTGCTTGAACACCACGTAAAAAACAAGAATTTACCTGCTTTCCCGCCTTTTCCTCTCCCCGGCGGGGACGTTCACCTGCGAAAGACTCGGCTTCTCTTTAATGGTATAAGAATATGAAACAGAATGAGAGTGCCTTGGTGTGCCTTTCGGGCGGACAGGATTCCACCACATGTCTTTATTGGGCTTTGAAAAACTTCGACCATGTCGAGGCGGTGTGCTTCTCTTACGGACAGAAACATGCCCTCGAAGTGGAGGTGGCCCGTCGCATCGCCGGGAAAGCCGGCGTGGAATTTTCGCTGCTCGACCTGTCGCTGCTGGGCCAGATGACGCACAACGCCCTTACTGACGCATCGGTGGTGATGGACAAGGAGAAACCGGCCGACGCCCTGCCCAATACCTTTGTGCCCGGACGCAATATGTTGTTTCTCACCCTGGCGGCCATAAAGGCTTATGAAAAGGGGATCCGAAATCTGGTGACGGGCGTTTCGCAGACCGATTTCAGCGGCTACCCCGATTGCCGCGATACCTTTATCCGCTCGCTCAACGTGTCGCTCAACTTGGCCATGGAGAGTCAGTTTGTGATACACACGCCGCTCATGTGGCTCGACAAGGAGCAGGAGTGGGAGTTGGCCGATGAGTTGGGGGTGTTTGACCTTGTGCGCAACGAGACCCTTACCTGCTACAACGGTGTGATGGCCGACGGCTGCGGCGAATGTCCCGCCTGCAAGTTGCGCCGTGCCGGCCTCGAACGTTATCTGCTGCGTCGCGGTAGATAACCATCGGGTAGGCGGTTGAGGCCGTTACCCTTCGCGATGAAAACGGGCGGTCGGTATGCACTCCTGTTGTGCGGTGAAGCGCGGGAAGAAACGGCGAAGTCCTTCTATGACGCCGACCTCGGTAACCATTGTCAAGACAAATACGAGCATGTAGGCCGGGTTGCCGTCGGGCAGCCAGTGCGCCACCACTTGCTGGTAGGTGTGGAAGATGGGCCAGTGTGTCCCGAATACGATAATCGAATAGCGCCCGAAATAGGAGATGAAAGGCAGGTGGCGCATGGCTTTGCACAAGAAGACGATGACGAGCGTCCCGCCGATGCCGCAGAAATAGAACCCCAGGAAATATTGGGGCAACAAAAGTTCGTGCAGACGTATGGGTGCGGCCAGCAGCCATACCGCCACCCCCAGCGGTAAAGTCGAAGCATAGAGATATTTGTCGCGCGGGGAGTAGGGAAGGAAGTTCCCCCGTTTGAGCCAGGTGCCGATGTGGAAAAACGGCAGGGCCACGAGAGCCGTCCCGATATAATAGGGGAGGACAATGCCTGCTTTGGCCAGCAGCCAGCCCCCGGTGGCCAGCAACCACACGGCAATGTCGAGCCGCCACGATTTGCAGAGGAGGTGCAGGCCGTAGTAGAGGAGGTTTACCTCGAAGAGGGCGGTGAGAAACCACAACGGTGAGTTGTGATAGGTGGAGCCGGTGCGCAGAATCTCCCAAAAGGGCCACCAGGAAAGACGTTCATAAGCAGTTGTATCGCCATCGGTCAGCCGGCCGATACCCCATGAAGCAGCGTCGTACAAGTAAGTAAAAGTGTAGAAAAAGAGAAGTGGAATAATGAGATTGTTGATTTTTTTTACGCCGAACTCTTGTATGCCGCTGTATTTTTTGAAGAAGATGCCCGACAGGAAAAAGTAGAGAGGCATGCGGAAGGAGTCGAAAAACACACCCCACGAATAGCGCGTGAGGTCGGGGTGTATATGGGCAAAAACCACCAACAAGATGCAGAATCCTTTGGCCAGGTCGATGTATTCGATGCGCTCCTTTTTTATCGGCATGCTCTTTTCTATACTTTTCCGGGGGCAAAGATAGCGAAAGGCGAGAGCAGGAACAAACAAGGAAACGAAGTTTTCGAGTTTGGTTACGCCGAGCCGCCTCCTGTATTCTGTAAAGATAGCGAAAGGCGAGTGCAGCGGCAAGGAGCGAGGACGAAATTTTCGGGAGTTGCCGGTGCCGGGCAAAGACCGGCCGTTGCCGGTGACGGGATTCGCAAGGGCAAAAAAGGGGCAGGTGCATGACTCCTGCCCCAAACGGGAATTTCATAAAACGCAGGTCGCGACGGGGCATGGATTTCCCGTCAGGACGGGGAGTGACATTCCTGTGCGCCGGGCAGGCATGATGAAAGCCGTGAAAGAAAATGAGTGATATTAAATTTTGTCAGACCGCGAACAATGCCCTATCTTTGTGGAACAATTTAGACATTATGGCTGCAACCAAACCTTTTTTTTCGATTATCATTCCCGTCTACAACCGCCCCGACGAGGTGCGGGAACTGCTCGAAAGTCTCGATGTGCAGACCTGCAAGGATTTTGAGCTCCTCCTCGTCGAAGATGGCTCCACGCGCCGTTGCGACGAGGTGGCGCGCGAGTATGCCGACCGCATGATCATCCGCTATTTCTACAAGGAAAATTCGGGGCGCAGCCTCACCCGTAACTATGGCATGGAGCGGGCCGAAGGCCGTTATCTGGTCTTTTTCGACTCCGACTGCATTATCCCTCCCGCCTATTTTGAGACCGTGCGCCGTCGGCTCGACGAGCACCCTGTCGATTGTTACGGAGGTCCCGATGCGGCCCACAGCTCTTTCTCGCGTTTGCAGAAGGCGATAAACTATGCCATGACGTCGTTTTTTACGACCGGGGGCATTCGTGGCGGGAAAGGCTCGATGGAGAAGTTTACGCCGCGCACGTTCAATATGGGATTTTCCAAGGAGGTGTACGACCGGGTGGGCGGCTTTGCCGATATGTTCGGCGAAGACATCGACCTGTCGTTGCGCATACGCGATGCCGGTTTCACGACGGCGCTTTTCCGCGACGCCTATGTCTATCACAAGCGGCGGGTGAGTTTCCGCTCGTTCTACCGTCAGGTCTATGTCTTTGGTATGGCACGGGTCGATTTGTATCGGTTGCACCCCGAGTCGTTGAAGGTGGTGCATCTCTTGCCGGCTTGCTTTGTGTTGGGTACGGCGGCGTTGGTTGTCGGAGCCTTCTTCTGGCCGTGGACCCTGTTGCCGCTGGCGTTCTATTACGGGTTGTTGTTTCTCGAATCACTTGTCAAGAACCGGAGCCTGCCCATTGCCCTGCTCTCGCTTCTTACCTGCACCATACAGCTCGGGGGGTATGGTCTTGGTTTCCTGAAAGCCTTTATCACCAAAGTCGTTTTGAAAAAGAAGGTCGACCGCGAAGCCGAGTTGGCCAAGCATTACAAGAAAAAATAATCACTCTGCCCGTTTCGGTAACGGAATGTTCCCCTTCGTCATAACAGTTGCGCCGCGCTTCCAAGAGAGGAAGCGCGGCGCAATGCTTTGTTGCCGGTGACCTGTGCCGTTACAAGATGCGGCGGAAGTAGTCGATGGTCTCGCGCAAGCCGTCTTCGAGGGCGATGTGCGGTTGCCAGTCGAGCTTCTCCTTGGCCAGAGAAATGTCGGGCTTGCGTTGGGTCGGGTCGTCGGAGGGAAGCGGCATGAAGACGATTTTCGATTTCGAACCGGTCAGTTGCAGAATCTTCTCGGCCAGTTCGAGCATGGTAAATTCTCCGGGATTACCCAGGTTGACGGGCCCCGTGAAGTCGTCGCCCGTGCGTTCCATCATGCGCACCATGCCTTCGATGAGGTCGGTGACATACTGGAACGAGCGGGTCTGTTGCCCGGTGCCGTAGATGGTGATGTCTTTCCCTTGCAAAGCCTGCACGATGAAGTTCGACACCACGCGGCCGTCCTGCGGGTGCATGTTGGGGCCGTAGGTGTTGAAGATGCGAATGATTTTCACCTTCACCCCTTCGCGGCGGTGGTAGTCCATGAAGAGGGTCTCGGCGCAGCGTTTGCCCTCGTCATAGCAGGAGCGCAAGCCTATGGGGTTGACGTTGCCCCAGTAGCTCTCGACCTGCGGGTGTACCTGCGGGTCGCCGTAGACTTCGCTGGTCGAGGCTTGCAGGACGGTTGCCCCGGTGCGCTTGGCGATGCCCAGCACGTTGATGGAACCCATGATGGAGGCTTTGATGGTCTGTATCGGGTCGTATTGGTAGTGAATGGGCGAAGCCGGGCAGGCAAGGTTGTATATTTCGTCGATTTCGACAAAGTAGGGCATGGTGATGTCGTGTCGTACGACTTCAAAATGCGGATTCTTCATCAGCGGAATGATATTGTCCTTGTTGCCGGTAAAGAAGTTGTCGAGGCAGATGACCTCGTGCCCCTCATTGAGCAGCCGTTCGCAAAGGTGCGAGCCGATAAATCCGGCTCCGCCGGTAACCAGAATGCGTTTTCTCATGATTTCAAGTTTTTGTTACGGGCAAATATCGTTATAAAAAACGGAAAAACCGCCGTGTCGGCTCTATTTCTGCAAGGTGACCGGCCGATTTTTGTCCCGAAATATTTTATGCCCGAAGAAAAAATGACTATCTTTCCCGAAAATCTTTCCGGCCATCATGGAGAAAAAAGAGAAGTTGGTCATTACCGAGTGGGCGATGGAAGACCGCCCTCGCGAAAAACTCATGCTCAAAGGCACGCGGGCGCTCTCTTCGGCCGAGTTGATTGCCATACTCATCGGCTCGGGCAACAAGCGGGAGACGGCCGTGGAGCTTTCGCAACGTATCTTGAATTCTGTGGGAGGCAGCCTCAATTCGCTGAGCAAACTTTCGGTCGATGAGCTCACGCGGGCGTTCGACGGCATCGGCGAGGCCAAGGCCGTCAGCATCATTGCCGCCCTCGAACTGGGCCGGCGGCGCAAAAGCGAAGAGGTGGCCCAACGGCGGCGCATTACCACCAGCCGTGAGGCTTATGAGTGGATTTACCCACAGTTGGCCGACCTGCCCCAAGAGGAGTTCTGGGTGGTGCTGCTCAGCCCCGCCAATCGCATCATCGACACCGTGCGGGTGAGCCAGGGCGGGACGACGGCGACGCTGGTCGATATGCGGTTGCTCTTCAAGCCGGCGCTTTTGCAACAAGCCTCCTCGCTCATGCTTTTCCATAATCACCCTTCGGGGAGTTGCTTCCCCAGTCGGGCCGATGACCAGTTGACGCAGAAAATCAAGTCGGCGGCCGAGTTGTTCGACATTCGCGTGCTCGACCATCTCATCGTGACCGACACCACCTATTTTTCCTATGCCGATGAGGGCCGGTTGTGATGCCGTTCTCGACTCGGCGGCAGGAAGTCTCCTTCTGTGAAATGAAAAGGGCGGGAAACGATGTAGTGCCGTTTCCCGCCCTTTGATGCGTATTCTCGAAAGAGTCCGGGTCTATTCTTCTTCGTACCAGCGTGAGTACATCAGGTAGTTGTGGGCGATTTTCTGGTTGAGCTCTTTCGACTGTTCGGGGTCGACCTTCTTGATGAACTTGGCCGGGGTACCGCCCCACAGCTCGCCGGGGCCGATGACGGTCTTGCTCAGCACCACGGCGCCCGCGGCGACAATGGCGCCTTCGCCCACGACGACATGGTCGAGCACGACGGCGCCCATGCCAACGAGGGCGCCGTCGCATATCTTGGCGCCGTGTATGGTGACGTTATGGCCTATCGACACGTCGTTGCCGATTTCGATGACCGATTTCTCATAGAGGGTGTGCAGGACCGAGCCGTCCTGTATGTTCACCCGGTTGCCGATGGTGATGGTGTTTACGTCGCCGCGCAGCACCGTGTTGTACCAGATGCTGCATTCGTCGCCCATGGTTACGTCGCCCACGACCACGGCGGTCTCGGCCAGGAAGCAATCTTTTCCTGTCTTGGGGGTGAATCCCCGCACTTTTCTTATCAATGCCATATTTTTTTCTCCTTTTTTATTATAGCGGTGCCGTGGCGTTTTTCAGCCAGGCTTTGTGGGTGTCGTCGAGCAGCGGGCTGACGCGTTCGTAGACCATCTTGTGGTATTGGTCGAGCCATTCGATTTCTTCGCAGGTGAGCAGTGAGCGGTCGATGGCCCGTTTGTCGATGGGGCAGAGGGTGAGTGTCTCGAAGCGATAGAATCGTCCGAATTCGCTTTCTCCGGCCTCGGTTACCAACGTGAGGTTTTCGGTGCGAATGCCGTATCGGCCGGCGAGGTAGACGCCGGGTTCGTTCGAGGTGACCATGCCCGGGGTGAGCGGCGTGTTGTTCTGTTCGAGGCGTATGTTTTGCGGCCCTTCGTGCACGTTGAGGAAATGTCCCACGCC
Source organism: uncultured Porphyromonadaceae bacterium (assembly GCA_900542765.1). Lineage (GTDB taxonomy): Bacteria > Bacteroidota > Bacteroidia > Bacteroidales > UBA11471 > Caccoplasma > Caccoplasma merdavium. The sequence continues at coordinate 7,885 of UQOX01000010.1, forward strand.
ATGGCCGGTGCCGTGCAGGTAGTTGCGGAATACGTTCCACAGGTTGCGGCGGGCCAGTATGTCGATTTGGTCGCCGCGGGTACCTTGCGGGAAGATGCAGGTGGCGATGGCGATGTGGCCTTTCAGCACGAGGGTGTAGTCGCGTATCTCATCGTCGGTGAGCGGCCCGAGGACGATGGTGCGGGTGATGTCGGTCGTGCCGTCGAGATATTGGGCGCCCGAGTCGACGAGGACGAAGCCCTCGGGTTTCAGGCAGCTGCTGCTCTCCGGCGTGGCGCGGTAGTGGACGATGGCCCCGTGCTCGCGGTATCCGGCGATGGTGGCGAAACTTTCGCCCTTGTAGAGGGGCTGGCGGCTGCGGAACTCCCGCAATTTCTCGTCGATGTCGAGCTCGGTAATGGGCTCTTTGCCGATGTGGGTGTCGAGCCAGTAGAGGAACTGCACCATGGCGGCGCCATCGCGGACCATGGCTTCCCGACGCCCTTTCATCTCGGTCTCGTTTTTGAGGCTTTTGAGCCAGGTGATGGGCGAGGCGCACCGTATCTGTTGCTGCAACGGGAGGAGGTGGGTCAGTTGATAGTTGGTTTTTCCGGGGTCGACCACCACCTTGTCGCCACTTGGAATCTCCTGCGCGAAGGCGTAGATGCTGTCGTAGGGATGCAGTTCTATGTCGTTTTCGCGGAGGTAAGCCGCCATTTCGTCAGAAATCTTCACCTTGTCCATGAACAAGATGCGCTGCGAGGCCGAGAAGTAGGCAAAGCCCACGGCTACGGGGTTGTAAGCCACATCGTTGCCTCGAATGTTGAGCAGCCACGCCAGTTCGTCGAGCGCGCACACGAGTATGGCGTTGCCTCCTTGTGCGATGATGGCTTGTTGCACGTCGGCCCATTTTTCGTCAAGGCTTTTGCCGCTGTATGTCGTCGGGTAGACGAAGGCTTCGCCCGAGGGCACGCCGGGGCGTCCCTGCCAAATCTCGTCGAAGGGGGCAAAGTCGGTCTTGAACCCGAGCCCTTTGCTCTTGAAATAAGCCTCCATGCGTTCGCCTTCGCCGTGAGAACAGGTCGTGCCGTCGATGGCTACGGTCGCTCCCGCCGGGAGTGTGGCTGCCAGCCAGGCTTGCAACGACGGTGTTTCGGGCAATCCCTCTTTGAACAGTTGCAGCCCCGATGCCTTCAACTCCTCGGCTGCTTGCAAGAAATAGCGCGAGTCGGTCCACACGCCGCCGTCGGTGGCTGTGATTACGGCGGTCCCGGCCGAGCCGGTGAAGCCCGAAATCCAAGCTCTTGATTTCCAGCGGTCGGCCGGATATTCGCTCTGGTGCGGGTCGGCACTCGGAATGATGAACGCATCGATTCCGGCCTGGCTCATGCGTTGCCGCAATGCCGCTATGCGGGAAGTATAATCGTTTGTTTTCATGATATGGAATATTGAGTTTCTGTTTTCTGCAAATATACAAAATAATATCGCCATATAACCCCTTTTTGCCATAAAGCGTGAATCTCTTGTGGGCGACTTCCTTTCCCCGGCCCGAGAGGAGGGCAATCCTTCGACCGAAAGCTGAAAATCTTTTTTGCAAAGAAAAATTCGGGAAAAGGTTTGTTTATCAGGAAACAATGTTTTAATTTTGCCCCGCAATTTGTAGAAGGAAACATTAAAAGACAAAAAAATATGATAGTAGTACCTGTAAAAGAAGGCGAAAACATCGAAAAAGCACTCAAAAAATTCAAAAGAAAATTTGAGAAAACCGGCGTTATCAAAGAACTGAGAAACCGTCAGGCATTTGAAAAACCCTCTGTGACCAACCGTAAAAAAATGATGCGCGCCATCTACGTGCAGAAAATGCAGCAAGCCGAAGAATAAGTCTTGCAAACATCTTCGGGTGACGCGGGATAAAAAAACAAAAAACCGCGCCCGACAGTTGGAAAATTCAAAACTATTCACTATATTCGTAGCTCAACAATCAAGAAGAGTCTCCGATGATGTGGATAGACGCATTTTTAAGATATGTTCGGTATGAGAAGAATTACTCTTCTCATACCGTTCTGTCTTATAAGCGGGATCTGTTGCAGTTTGAGGAATACCTGTCGCATCTCGAAGACGCAGTGGCTCCCGAGCGGGCCGAGCGCGATCATGTGCGCGGGTGGGCCGCCTCGCTTATCGAGACGGGCAACACGGCGCGTACGGTGGCGCGTAAGTTCTCGGCCTTGCGCACCTTCTATCACTATTTGCAGAAGCAGGGCGTTGTGGCGGAGTCGCCCATGCGCGATATCGTGCTGCCCAAGATACATAAATCGCTCCCTTCGTTTGTGCGGCCGGCCGAAATGGACGCTCTCCTCGACGAGAAGGTCGCCGACGATGATTTCGCCGCTTTGCGCGACAAGCTCATACTCTCTATATTATATATGACAGGCATACGGCGTGCCGAGCTCATCGGGTTGCTCGAACGCGACGTCGACACCCTTGCCATGCAGTTCAAGGTTACCGGCAAGCGCAACAAGCAACGCATAATCCCCTTTGGGGAAGAACTCAAAACCTTGATTGAAGTCTATCGGCATGCCCGTCGGGCGGCGGTGGGAATGGAGGCTCCCCAGTTCTTTGTCAAAGACGATGGCGCACCCTTGTATCCGCAGTATGTCTATCGGCTGGTGACCCGTCGTTTGGGGGAGGTGACAACCCTGACGCATCGCAGTCCCCATGTGTTGCGCCACAGTTTCGCGTCGGCCATGCTCAACGACGGCGCCGGGCTCAACAGCGTGAAAGAGCTGTTGGGGCATCAGTCACTTGCATCGACACAGGTTTATACCCATATAACATTTGAAGAGCTTAAACGTGATTATAAACAGGCTCACCCCAGAGCCATAAAAAAAGGAGGTCATTATGGAAGTTAGAATTCAGTCTATTCATTTCGATGCATCAGAACAGCTCGAAAATTTTATACAGAAAAAAGTCGAAAAGCTCAACCGCTACTGCGATGATATTTTGGCGGCCGAAGTGACGCTGAAAGTGCTCAAACCCGAAACGTCACAGAACAAAGAGGCTGGGATAAAACTCTTAGTGCCTCGCGCTGAGGATATTTTTTCATCGAAGGTAGCCGACACCTTTGAAGAAGCCGTCGATTTGTCGCTCGACGCACTGGTGCGTCAGCTTCAAAAAAACAAAGAAAAAACGCGCTCCAAATAAAAAAAAAGGTCGAAATATTTTTGCGGATTAAAATTTATCTCTAAATTTGCACCCGTTTCTCACCGATAGCTCCTCCGGTAAAGAGGCGGGTGCAAAAGTTTTTTCCGCCGTGATTTTGGGAGCAAGCGCCAAGTCTCTTTTCTCTGTTGGAAGGCGCAGTGAGAGTGAAAACATAAGGGCGAATACCAGAGTGGCCAAATGGGGCAGACTGTAAATCTGCTGTCTTACGACTTCGGTGGTTCGAATCCATCTTCGCCCACAAATTGCGGGAGTAGCTCAGTCGATAGAGCATCAGCCTTCCAAGCTGAGGGTCGCGGGTTTGAGTCCCGTTTCCCGCTCAATAAAGAAAATGCCAATGTAGCTCAGCGGTAGAGCACTTCCTTGGTAAGGAAGAGGTCACGGGTTCAAATCCCGTCATCGGCTCCAAGTGTAAAGCACAACAGAGAACGCTAATCATTAATCAAAAAAATAATTATTATGGCTAAAGAACAGTTTCAACGGACCAAGCCGCACGTAAACATTGGTACCATTGGCCACGTAGACCACGGTAAAACTACCTTGACCGCTGCCATCACCACTGTACTTGCAAAAAAAGGTCTTTCCGAAATGCGCTCTTTCGATTCTATCGATAACGCTCCTGAGGAAAAAGAAAGAGGTATTACGATCAATACTTCTCACGTAGAGTATGAAACCGCAAACCGTCACTATGCACACGTAGACTGCCCGGGTCACGCCGACTACGTTAAGAACATGGTTACCGGTGCTGCTCAGATGGACGGTGCCATCATCGTGGTAGCTGCTACCGATGGTCCCATGCCCCAAACCCGTGAGCACATTCTTTTGGCTCGCCAAGTAAACGTTCCCCGTATCGTTGTCTTCATGAACAAATGCGATATGGTTGACGATGAAGAAATGCTCGAACTCGTAGAAATGGAAATGAGAGAGCTCCTCTCTTCGTATGACTACGATGGCGACAATACTCCTATCATTCGCGGTTCTGCCCTCGGCGCCCTCAACGGTGAGCCCAAATGGGAAGAAAAAGTTATGGAGCTGATGGACGCCGTAGATACTTGGATTCCTCTGCCTCCGCGCGATATCGACAAACCCTTCTTGATGCCTGTTGAAGACGTATTCTCGATTACCGGTCGTGGTACTGTTGCTACCGGTCGTATCGAAACCGGTGTCATCAAAGTAGGTGATGAGGTTCAAATCATCGGTCTCGGTGCCGATGGCAAGAAATCGGTTGTTACCGGTGTGGAAATGTTCCGCAAACTCCTCGATCAAGGAGAAGCTGGTGATAACGTAGGTCTCCTCCTCCGTGGTATCGACAAGAACGAAATCAAACGTGGTATGGTAATCTGCCACCCGGGTCAGGTAACTCCTCACTCGAAATTCAAAGCTCAAGTGTATATCTTGAAGAAAGAAGAAGGTGGTCGTCACACTCCGTTCCACAACAAATACCGTCCCCAATTCTATATCCGTACCCTCGACGTGACCGGTGAGATTACTCTCCCCGAAGGAACCGAGATGGTAATGCCGGGCGACCACGTAACGATTACCGTTGAGCTCATCTACCCGGTAGCTTGCAGCGTAGGTCTTCGTTTCGCTATCCGCGAAGGCGGTCGCACCGTAGGTTCGGGACAAATCACCGAAATCCTCGACTAATCGATAACCATCGATAAAAACTAGGTAGGCCTCTTATTCTTTTAAAATAGGGACGAGAGGCTTACCAATGTTTACGGGTCTAGCTCAGTTGGTAGAGCACTGGTCTCCAAAACCAGGTGTCGGGAGTTCGAGTCTCTCGACCCGTGCAAACTCTGAAAACAATGAAAAAAATACTTGCAGATATAAAAGAGTCGTATAACGAACTCGTTTATAAAGTATCCTGGCCCACCCGGGCAGAGCTGAGCAACAGTGCTGTGGTAGTTATGTTTGCTTCCCTTATTATTGCCATAGTTATTTTTGTGATGGACCAGGGCTTTGAGCATCTCATGGAATTTATCTACGAAAAAATTTTCTAATTCGGAGGATTCCTCATGTCTGATCAAAAAAGAAGCTGGTACGTTTTGCGTGCCATCAGCGGAAAAGAAGCGAAAGTGAAAGAGTATCTTGATGCTGAAATCAAGAATACCGACCTTGGCGATTTTGTGTATCAGGTATTGATTCCCACCGAGAAAGTTTATTCGGTTCGCAACGGCAAGAAAATAACCAAGGAGAGAAATCTCTATCCCGGTTATGTCCTGGTCGAGGCGACTCTCGTAGGTGAAGTAGCCCACCGCTTGCGCAACACGACCAATGTCATCGGATTTTTGGGCGGGACAACCAATCCCGATCCATTGAGACAATCCGAGGTCAACCGCATGCTGGGTGCCGTCGATGCCATACAAGAGGCCGAAGAGGTAATGATTCCCTACATGGTAGGCGAAACGGTAAAAGTTACCTTCGGTCCCTTCAACGGTTTCAGCGGCATCATCGAAGAGGTGAACAATGAGAAAAAGAAACTCAAAGTCATGGTGAAAATATTCGGACGGAAAACGCCGTTGGAATTGGGATTCATGCAAGTAGAGAAAGAATGATTGCGGTGATGTTACGCACGCAATTGCTCTTTCTGGTTTAACAATCAAAAATATAAACAAATGGCTAAAGAAATTGCTGGACAAATCAAATTGCAGATCAAAGGTGGTGCAGCAAACCCCTCTCCTCCCGTAGGTCCCGCTCTCGGTTCCAAGGGTATCAACATCATGGAGTTTTGCAAGCAATTCAATGCCCGTACCCAAGACAAGGCAGGTAAGGTGTTGCCTGTAATCATAACGTATTACAGCGACAAGTCGTTCGATTTCGTCGTAAAGACTCCCCCCGTTGCCATTCAACTGTTGGAAGCTACCAAAGTAAAAAGCGGTTCGGCCGAGCCCAATCGTAAAAAAGTAGCTACCATCACTTGGGAGCAGGTAAAAACGATTGCGCAAGACAAGATGGTTGACCTGAACTGCTTTACCTTGGAGGCTGCCATGAAAATGGTTGCCGGTACAGCGAGAAGTATGGGTATAACCGTAAGTGGGGAATTCCCGACCAATAACTAATAAACTTCAATTGAAATGAGTAAACTGACAAAAAATCAAAAGTTGGCTTCCGAGAAAATTGAAGCAGGGAAAACCTATTCACTGAAAGAAGCTGCCCAGCTGGTAAAAGAAGTTACTTTTACCAAGTTCGACGCTTCGGTCGACATCGACGTCCGTTTGGGCGTTGATCCTCGCAAAGCCAATCAAATGGTGCGTGGCGTTGTGTCATTGCCTCACGGTACCGGAAAACAGGTGCGCGTACTTGCACTTTGTACCCCCGACCAAGAAGCTGATGCCAAAGCTGCCGGTGCCGATTATGTAGGTCTCGATGAGTATATCGAAAAAATCAAGGGCGGTTGGACCGACATCGACGTCATCATTACCCAACCCTCTGTGATGGGAAAAATCGGTGCCCTCGGTCGTGTGCTCGGTCCTCGCGGATTGATGCCTAACCCCAAGAGCGGAACCGTGACCAACGAAATCGGCAAAGCCGTTAAAGAGGTAAAACAAGGTAAAATCGACTTCAAGGTCGACAAAAATGGTATCGTTCACACCTCTATCGGTAAGGTATCTTTCAGCCCCGATCAGATTCGCGAGAACGCCAAGGAGTTCATTGCAACTCTGAACAAACTGAAACCTGCTACCGCCAAAGGTACTTATATGAAGAGTATCTATCTTTCGAGTACGATGAGCCCCGGTATCAAGATCGACCCCAAATCCGTAGATGAGATTTAAAAGGAGACCGAATTATGAGAAAGGAAGATAAAGCCACCGTAATCGAACAGATTACCGCCACTCTTAAAGAATACAGCCACATCTATCTGACTGAAACCACGACGCTCAACGCCGAGAAAACCTCCAACTTGCGTCGCGAATGTTTCAAGAACGATATCAAACTGCTGGTTGTAAAGAACACCCTGTTGAAAAAGGCATTGGAAAGCCTCGATGCCAATTATGCCGTGCTTTTCGACAGTTTGAAAGGTTCTACCACCCTGATGCTCTCCAATACGGGTAACGCCCCCGCCAAACTGATCAAAGCCTTCAAGAAAGACAATGATCAACTCGGATTCAAGGCTGCTTATGTGGAAGAAAGCTTCTATGGTGCCGACCAACTCGACGCTTTGGTAGCTATAAAGAGCAAAAACGAACTTATCGCCGACGTTATCGCATTGCTGCAATCGCCTGCCAAGAACGTTATTTCGGCTTTGCAGTCCGGCGGTTCTACCCTTCACGGAGTGTTGCAAACTCTATCAGAACGATAAACCCCTTTACAATTAACAGAAGTAAAATAACAATTAAACTATACGAAAATGGCAGATTTGAAAGCTTTTGCAGAACAATTAGTAAACCTGACCGTAAAAGAAGTAAACGAGTTGGCTCAAATCCTCAAAGAGGAATATGGCATTGAACCCGCTGCTGCAGCTGTTGCTGTTGCCGCTCCCGCCGCTGCTGGTGCAGCTGCTGCGGAAGAAAAAACCTCTTTCGATGTTGTATTGAAAGGTGCTGGTGCCAACAAACTCGCAGTTGTTAAAGCTGTGAAAGAACACACCGGTCTCGGTTTGAAAGAAGCCAAGGATCTCGTTGACGGTGCTCCTAACACCATCAAAGAAGGTTTGGCCAAAGCCGACGCTGAAGCGCTGAAAAAAGTACTCGAAGAAGTCGGCGCCGAAGTTGAACTTAAATAACAAATTCCTGTTATTCAGGACTTTTGGTAAAGAGACCTTTACAGGAGGCCTCTTTACCTTTTTGTGTCTATAATTTATAAGTTCAATTAACCACCACTGACAAATGTCTCAAAATATAGGTAAACCGCGGGTAAACTTTGCTTCGATAAAGAATCCTCTACCTTATCCCGATTTTCTCGAAGTGCAGTTGAAATCGTTCAAAGACTTTCTGCAACTGGACACCCCTCCCGAGAAACGAAAAAACGAAGGTCTTTATAAGGTTTTTGCAGAGAATTTCCCCATTGCTGACACCCGTAACAACTTCGTCCTCGAATTTCTCGACTATTATATCGATCCGCCCCGTTACACCATCGATGAGTGCCTCGAACGCGGACTCACATACAGTGTGCCCCTGAAAGCCAAACTCAAACTGTATTGTACCGACCCCGATCACGAAGAGTTCGCCACCGTTATCCAAGACGTCTACCTCGGCCCCATTCCTTATATGACCGAGAAGGGCACGTTTGTTATCAACGGTGCTGAGCGTGTCGTTGTGTCGCAGTTGCACCGTTCGCCCGGCGTGTTCTTCGGACAGAGCATTCATGCCAACGGAACGAAACTTTATTCGGCCCGAATCATTCCTTTCAAGGGTTCGTGGATAGAGTTTGCCACCGACATCAACAATGTGATGTATGCCTATATCGATCGCAAGAAAAAACTCCCTGTCACCACCCTGTTGCGTGCCATCGGGTTTGAAAGCGACAAAGACATTCTCGAAATCTTCGGTTTGGCCGAAGAGATGAAAGTTACGAAAACCAACCTCAAGAAGGCCATCGGCCGTCGTCTTGCCGCCCGCGTGTTGAGAACTTGGGTCGAAGATTATGCCGACGAAGATACCGGCGAGGTGGTTTCGATTGAACGCAACGAGGTAGTCATCGAACGTGAAGTCGTGCTCGAAGAACAACACATCGACATGATTCTCGAAACCGGCGTGCCTACCATTCTCCTGCATAAGGAAGAGAACAACCTCTCCGACTATGCCATCATCTACAACACGTTGCAGAAAGACCCGAGTAACTCCGAAAAAGAGGCTGTCATCTACATCTACCGCCAGTTGCGTAATGCCGAGCCGGCCGATGATGCCAGCGCCCGTGAGGTCATCACCAACCTGTTCTTCTCGGAAAAACGGTATGACCTCGGTGAAGTAGGACGTTACCGCATCAACAAAAAACTCGACCTCTCTATTTCTCCCGATATAAAGGTACTGACCAAGGAAGATATCATTGCCATCATCAAGTACCTCATTGAACTTATCAACTCGAAGACCGACGTCGACGATATCGACCACCTGAGCAACCGTCGCGTGCGCACGGTCGGAGAGCAACTCTACAACCAGTTCGGCGTGGGCTTGGCTCGTATGTCCCGCACCATTCGCGAGCGAATGAATGTGCGCGACAACGAGGTGTTTGCCCCCATCGACCTTATCAACGCCAAGACCATTTCGTCGGTTATCAATACCTTCTTCGGAACCAACGCCCTCTCGCAATTTATGGACCAGACCAACCCGCTGGCCGAGATGACGCACAAACGTCGTATGTCGGCTCTCGGTCCTGGCGGTCTTTCCCGCGAACGTGCCGGTTTCGAGGTGCGTGACGTACACTATACCCACTATGGTCGTCTCTGTCCTATCGAGACCCCTGAGGGCCCGAACATCGGTCTTATCTCTTCGCTTTGCGTCTATGCCAAAATCAACGACCTCGGATTTATCGAGACCCCTTATCGTAAGGTCGAGAACGGAAAAGTGGACCTTTCGGAAAACGGCATCGAATATTTCACGGCCGAAGTCGAAGAGGGTCACATCATTGCGCAAGGTAATGCCCCGTTGAACGACGACGGTACCTTTATCCGTTCGCGGGTAAAAGCCCGTCTCAACGCCGACTTCCCCGTCGTTGCCCCCGAGGAGGTTTCTCTCATGGACGTTTCGCCCACGCAGATAGCCTCCATCGCCGCATCGCTTATTCCCTTCCTCGAACACGACGATGCCAACCGTGCGTTGATGGGTTCGAACATGATGCGTCAGGCCGTTCCCCTGTTGCGTACCGAAGCCCCTGTCGTGGGTACCGGTCTTGAAGGCCAGTTGATTCGCGACTCCCGCACGCAGATTACGGCCGAAGGTTCCGGCGTTGTGGAGTTTGTCGACGCCACAACCATTCGCATTCGCTACGACCGCACCGAAGACGAAGAATTTGTCAGCTTCGAGTCGGCCGTCAAAGAATATAAGATTCCCAAATTCCGCAAGACCAACCAAAGTACGACGGTCGATTTGCGTCCCATCTGCCGCAAGGGCGACCGCGTCGAAGCCGGCCAAATCCTCACCGAAGGTTACTCGACCGAAAATGGCGAGTTGGCTCTCGGCCGCAACCTCAAAGTGGCATTCATGCCTTGGAAAGGTTACAACTATGAGGACGCCATCGTGCTCAACGAACGTGTCGTGCGCGAAGATATTCTCACCTCGGTACACGTCGACGAGTATTCGCTCGAAGTGCGTGAGACCAAACGCGGAATGGAAGAGCTCACCTCTGACATTCCCAATGTGAGCGAAGATGCCACCAAAGACCTCGACGAACGCGGTATCATACGCGTCGGCGCTCATGTCGAGCCTGGCGACATCATGATTGGTAAGATTACGCCCAAAGGCGAATCCGACCCCTCGCCCGAGGAGAAACTCCTCCGCGCCATCTTCGGCGACAAGGCCGGCGATGTGAAAGATGCCTCCCTCAAAGCCACCCCGTCGCTCAAAGGCGTGGTTATCGGCACGGCACTCTTCTCCAAAGCCATCAAGAAACGCAAAGGCAAGAGCCCTGAGTCGGCTATTCTCGCCAAACTCGACGAGGAATACAAGGAAAAGATGGACGCTCTCAAAGATATTCTTATCGACAAACTGATGACGCTTACCAATGGCAAGACGTCGCAGGGCGTGAAAGATTATCTGGGCATCGAAGTGATTCCCAAGGGCGCCAAATTCACCCAGAAGAGCCTGGCCGAAATCGATTATACCGCCATTCAGGTGAGCAAGTGGACGACCGATGCCGCCAAGAACGACCTCATTCGTGCCACGATCATGAACTACTTGAAGAAGTTCAAAGAATACGATGCCGAGTTGCGTCGTCAGAAATTCGATATTTCCATCGGCGACGAGTTGCCTTCGGGTATCGTGCAAATGGCCAAGGTTTACATTGCCAAGAAACGCAAAATCAGCGTGGGTGACAAGATGGCCGGTCGTCACGGAAACAAAGGTATCGTGTCGCGTGTCGTACGTCAGGAAGACATGCCCTTCCTTGAAGACGGAACGCCGGTTGATATCGTGCTGAACCCTCTGGGTGTGCCCTCGCGTATGAACTTGGGACAGATTTTCGAAACCGTTCCCGGCGTGAAACTCGGCGAGAAATTTGCCACCCCCATCTTCGATGGCGCTTCGCTCGATGACCTCAACGCATGGACCGACAAGGCCGGCTTGCCCCGTTACGGAAAAACCTACCTCTACGACGGTCACACCGGTGAGCGTTTCGACCAGCCTGCCACGGTCGGTGTCATCTACATGTTGAAACTCGGCCACATGGTCGAAGACAAGATGCACGCCCGTTCCATCGGTCCGTACTCGCTCATCACCCAGCAGCCGCTCGGTGGTAAGGCCCAGTTCGGTGGACAGCGTTTCGGAGAGATGGAGGTTTGGGCCCTCGAAGCCTTCGGTGCCGCCTACATCTTGCAAGAAATCCTCACCATCAAGTCCGATGACGTGGTGGGTCGTTCCAAAGCCTACGAGGCTATTGTCAAAGGAGAGCCTATGCCTACTCCGGGTATCCCCGAATCACTCAACGTTTTATTGCATGAGTTGCGAGGTCTCGGATTGAGCATCACCTTGGAGTAATACAAGGCCCTGCCGCCTGCGGGCGGCAGGCCGATATACTATCTGCTAACGCGTTATAACTTACATATATGGCTTTTAAAAAAGACAATAAAGTAAAGAGCAACTTTTCAAAAATCACGATAGGTCTGGCTTCTCCCGAGGAAATCCTCGAACAATCCAGCGGTGAAGTGCTGAAACCCGAAACCATCAACTATCGCACCTACAAGCCCGAGCGCGACGGTCTTTTCTGCGAGCGTATTTTCGGCCCGGTAAAAGACTATGAGTGCCATTGCGGAAAATACAAGCGTATCCGTTACAAAGGCATCGTGTGCGACCGTTGCGGTGTAGAGGTGACCGAGAAGAAAGTGCGTCGTGAGCGCATGGGTCACATACAACTTGTCGTGCCGGTGGCACACATTTGGTATTTCCGTTCGTTGCCCAACAAAATCGGTTATCTCCTGGGACTTCCCTCGAAGAAACTCGATGCCGTTATCTATTACGAACGTTATATCGTGATACAACCCGGTGTGAAAGACGACTTGGCCACTTATGACCTTCTGTCCGAAGAAGAGTACCTCAATGTGCTCGACACGCTTCCCAAGGACAACCAGTTGCTCGAAGATACCGACCCCAACAAGTTCATCGCCAAGATGGGTGCCGAGGCTATCTATGATCTCTTGGTGCGTCTCGACCTCGATGAGCTTTCTTATAAATTGCGCGACACCGCCAACAAGGACGGTTCGCAACAACGCAAGAACGAGGCTCTCAAACGCCTGCAAGTCGTGGAGTCGTTCCGCGCTTCGCGCAATCGCAACCGTCCCGAGTGGATGATTCTCAAAGTCATTCCCGTGATACCTCCCGAGTTGCGTCCTCTCGTGCCCCTCGATGGCGGACGTTTTGCCACTTCGGACCTCAACGACCTCTACCGCCGTGTCATCATTCGCAACAACCGTCTCAAACGCTTGATGGAGATAAAGGCGCCCGAGGTGATTCTCCGCAACGAAAAACGTATGTTGCAGGAGGCTGTCGACTCCCTGCTCGACAACTCGCGCAAATCGAGTGCCGTGAAGACCGACGCCAACCGTCCCTTGAAATCCCTTTCCGACAGTTTGAAAGGAAAACAGGGTCGTTTCCGTCAGAACCTCCTCGGTAAACGTGTCGACTACTCCGCCCGTTCGGTTATCGTCGTCGGCCCCGAGCTCAAAATGTATGAATGCGGTCTGCCCAAGAACATGGCAGCCGAGCTCTATAAACCGTTCGTTATCCGCAAACTCATCGAGCGCGGTATCGTGAAAACGGTAAAGTCGGCGAAGAAAATCGTCGACCGCAAAGATCCCGTAGTATGGGATATCCTCGAGTATGTGATGAAAGGACACCCCGTACTCCTCAACCGTGCCCCGACCTTGCACCGTCTCGGTATCCAGGCATTCCAGCCCAAGATGATCGAGGGTAAGGCCATTCAGTTGCACCCGCTCGCATGTACGGCCTTCAACGCCGACTTCGATGGTGACCAGATGGCCGTGCACTTGCCACTCGGCAACGAGGCCATTCTCGAAGCTCAGATGTTGATGCTCGGAGCTCACAATATCCTCAACCCGGCCAACGGTGCGCCTATCACCGTGCCTTCGCAAGACATGGTTTTGGGTCTCTACTACATTACCAAGTTGCGTCCCGGTTCGAAAGGCGAAGGACTTATCTTCTACGGCCCCGAAGAAGCCGAAATCGCTTACAACGAAGGCCGCGTTACCTTGCATGCTCCTGTGAAGGTGCGTGTGCAGGACCTCGACGAGAACGGCAATCAAATCGAAGTGTTGCGCGATACCTCGGTGGGTCGTATCCTCGTCAACGAGTTCGTGCCCAAAGAGGTGGGCTACATCAACGAGATTCTCACCAAGAAATCGTTGCGTACCATCATCGGTAACGTCATCAAGGTGTGTGGTGTGATTCGTGCCGCCCAATTCCTCGACGACATCAAGAACCTCGGTTACAAGATGGCCTTCAAGGGCGGTCTGTCGTTCAACTTGGCCGATGTGATTATCCCGGCCGAGAAAGAGGCGCTCGTCAACGAAGGATATGCCAACGTGGAGCAGATCATGGCCAACTACAACATGGGCTTCATTACCTACAACGAACGTTACAACCAGATTATCGATACTTGGACGCACGTCAACTCGAAGCTCTCCGACATTCTCATGAAACAGTTGTCGTCCGACAACCAAGGATTCAACTCCGTATTCATGATGCTCGACTCGGGAGCCCGTGGTTCGAAGGAGCAGATTCGTCAGCTCTCGGGTATGCGTGGTCTGATGGCCAAACCTCAGAAGTCAGGTGCCGAAGGCGGTCAGATTATCGAGAACCCTATTTTGGCAAACTTCAAGGAGGGACTTTCGGTGTTGGAATACTTCATCTCTACCCACGGTGCCCGTAAAGGTCTTGCCGATACGGCCTTGAAGACGGCCGACGCCGGATACCTCACCCGTCGTCTCGTCGATGTGGCACACGATGTGATTATCCACGAAGAAGACTGCGGCACGTTGCGTGGTCTCGTATGCACCGAGCTCAAAAACAACGAAGAGGTTGTCGCTTCGCTTTCGGAGCGTATCCTCGGCCGTGTTTCGGTGCACGATGTGCAACACCCCCTCACGGGCGAAATCCTCGTTCACTCGGGCGAAGAAATCACCGAAGAGATTGCCAAGAAAATCGAGGAGTCGCCCATCGAGCGCGTCGAAATCCGTTCGGTGCTCACCTGCGAGTCGAAACACGGTGTCTGCGCCAAATGCTATGGCCGTAACCTGGCCACCAACCGCATGGTTCAGAAAGGCGAAGCCGTGGGCGTCATTGCCGCCCAGTCCATCGGTGAACCGGGTACCCAGCTGACCCTGCGTACCTTCCACGTCGGTGGTATCGCATCGAACATCGCCGCTGTTTCCAATGTTACTTCACGTTATGACGGTATTCTCGAAATCGATGAGCTTCGTACCGTAGACAGTGAAGATGAAACAGGCAAGAAGGTGCAGATTGTTGTCGGTCGTTTGGCAGAGATGCGTATCATCGACCCCAACACCAAGATTGTTCTTACCAACACCAATATACCCTACGGTTCGAAACTTTATTTCAATAGCGGCGATATGCTCAAAAAGGGCGATGTCGTCTGCGAATGGGACCCTTTCAATGCCGTTATCGTTTCCGAAGCTACCGGTAAGGTGCGTTTCGATAATGTAGTCGAAGGTGTTACCTATAAAGTGGAATCGGACGAGCAGACCGGTCTTCGTGAGAAAATCATCATAGAGTCGAAAGACCGTACCCGTGTGCCTGTTGCCCAAATTCTCGATGAGAGCGGTGAAGTGATTCGCAGCTACAACTTGCCTATGGGTGCCCACTTGATGATTGACGAAGGTCAGGACATCAAGAGCGGCCAGGTATTTGTGAAGATTCCTCGTGCCGTGGGTAAAGCCGGCGATATCACCGGTGGTCTGCCTCGTGTTACCGAGCTCTTTGAGGCTCGTAACCCGTCGAACCCCGCAGTCGTTTCCGAAATCGACGGTGAAGTCACCTTCGGTAAGGTAAAACGCGGTAACCGTGAAATTACGGTTACTTCGAAGACCGGCGAAGTGAAGAAATATCTCGTGCCGCTGTCGAAGCAGATTCTTGTGCAGGAAAACGATTATGTGCGTGCCGGCACGCCGCTCTCCGACGGAGCCATCACTCCCTCGGATATCTTGGCCATCAAGGGCCCGACAGCCGTACAGGAATACATCGTCAACGAGGTACAAGACGTTTACCGCTTGCAAGGTGTGAAAATCAACGACAAGCACTTCGAGGTTATCGTGCGTCAGATGATGCGCAAGGTCACCATTCTCGACCCGGGTGATACCCGCTTCCTCGAACAGCAAATCGTCGACAAGCACGAATTCATGGACGAAAACGACCGCATCTGGGGCAAGAAAGTCGTCCTCGATGCCGGTGATTCGCAAGTCATGAAACCCGGACAAATCGTTACCGCCCGCAAGTTGCGCGACGAG
The DNA here is from genome assembly GCA_900542765.1 of uncultured Porphyromonadaceae bacterium. Lineage (GTDB taxonomy): Bacteria > Bacteroidota > Bacteroidia > Bacteroidales > UBA11471 > Caccoplasma > Caccoplasma merdavium. The sequence goes on from UQOX01000010.1 coordinate 23,717, forward strand.
AATTCGATGCTCAAACGTCGCGACCTCCGTCTCGTCGAAGTGCGTGATGCCGTGCCAGCCACCTCTGAACAGATACTGCAAGGTATCACCCGTGCCGCGTTGCAGACGTCGAGCTTCATGTCGGCTGCTTCATTCCAGGAGACGACCAAAGTCCTCAACGAGGCTGCCATCAACGGCAAGGTCGATACGCTCGAAGGCATGAAAGAGAATGTCATCTGCGGACACTTGATTCCCGCCGGTACCGGACAACGCGATTTCGACCGTCTCATCGTCGGCTCGAAAGAAGAGTTCGACCGGGCATTCGCCAACCGTAAGAATGTCACCGACATGTAATAGGTCTATTCCATAATCCAATAAAAACCCGTTTCTACTCCGCTGGAAACGGGTTTTTTATTAAAGACTTTTTACAACTGTTATAAGTTCGTTTTAGTCGAGTCTCTGTTTTGTTTCATTTTTAGTCTGTATATCTGACTATTTTGTAAAATTTGATTGAAAATTATTTGTGTAATGTTTTATTATTTATAACTTTGCTGTGCGGATATTTTATTAAATATAATATTCAATTAAGTAGTAAAAGTTTAATCATGAAAAGATAATCTTTTTTAATATATATTCAAATGAAAGCAAACCAAATTTTATTCCTTTTGTTTCTTACATCAATGGTGATTGGGTGTGGAAGTTCTCAAAAGAGTGCCTATAACGATTATGAGTATCAAGAGTGGAAACGTCAACAACAGCAACAACAGCGCCCATCGAGGACACTTCGTACCGTAGAACCGTGCATAGCCATGGCAAATGCCGAGTCGGAAAATCTTCGGGCTTACGGAACGGCCACTTCTTATGTTGAAAAAGTTGCTTTGTCCGAAGCCGAGCGGGATGCACGAAATCGCATGGCTTCCATGATTAAAGTGGCAGTAGAGGGGGCAGCCCAGGATTATGCCCAAAATGCAGCCCGTAATATGAAAAGCTCAGCAGGAACATTGGGAGAGTCCATAATGACACAATATGTGGCTCAAGAGATCTCAAATACAAGGGTAATTGAAACCTCGATATATGATTTGTCTGATGGTAGCGTGCAAGTCTACGTTTGCATAGAAATGCGAAATACGACGAAAGAGTTTTCTAACAAATTGGAAAATGAGTTAAGTCGCGATGGTGTTATTGAATTGGAATATGATAGAGAGCGTTTCATGCAGAAAATGTCTGAGGGACTTGAACGGTACAAAAAAGAAAACAGTCTTAAATAACGTATGAGAATAGTCATATTGCTCTTGATGATACTCTCGGTATCGTCGGAGATATTGGTTTCTCAGAATGTCTCGTCCGACCCATATCGCCCAAAATGGTTCCAAAAGCTCCCGACTCCTACAAACGCCACATTCAAGTACGAGATACATACAGCTATCGCTCCGACACTTGATGAGGCTCGTGAAAAATGCTTGTTTGAATTGGTGTCCGATTCTGGCTTGAAAAACGGCATTTTGGCTATGTCCGACGGAGTATCCAAACAGTCCGTATCACAAGAATGGGTAAATGGTAAATTACATGAGCAGGTAGACTATAACAGTACGACAAATCTTCATTTGCAGAGTGAAGTCTCAAAACTTTATGTAGAAGTCGTAGATGAGTTTTGGGAGATGGATAGAGCAGGGAATTATGTACTGTCGAGGTTATATGCCGTCTCGGCATCGGATGTCCCTCCGTTGTTTGACAATCTGTCGCTTACCACAAATTACGGCGCAAGGGCAATGTGGAAATCTCTTATCATTCCCGGTTGGGGACAATTCTCAAAGGGACAGAAACTCAAAGGCGGAATGATTTTGGGAGGAACAACACTCTTGGTTGGAGGTATCGTAGCCACAGAGAATATACAAGCTGACTATCGTCGTAAAGTGAACGAGATACATGATGTGGAGCAACGACGCGATTATATCAGACGTGTCGACCGTTTTTCCACAGCAAGAAACGTGTGCATCGGAGCAGTTGGGGCATTGTATGTCTACAATCTTGTTGACGCCATAGTATCGCAGGGTGCGCGTCGAGTGGTTGTCAAATCGAGAGGCCGTGATGCTTTTTATTCATATAATATCTCTCCCGCATTTTATGAAGGAAAAACTTTGGCAATGGAATTTAGTTTAACATTTTAAATTATTGAATATGAAAAAAACAATGAGGTTGTTTAGCCTCTTTTTATCTGTGTTATTTATTACAACGGCTTGTAATAAAGAAGAAGAATATAATCTCTTCGGAGGCGTGTATGGGAAAATTTCGTCTGCCGAGACGAAAGCTGCTATTAGTGGGGCGCAAGTCATGCTATCACCTGGAAACATTACTGCCGTAACGGGGCGCGATGGTAGCTATGAGTTTGCCGAACTTGAACCGGGCCAATATCGTCTGTTGGTAAATGCTTCGGGTTATGCTGAGAATAGCCGACAAGTATCTGTCGTTTCCGGTGAAAGTGTAATATGTGATATGCAACTTACCTCTGAGAAGTCTGTTTCCAATGTGTCGCTTTCGACGAAATCGTTACAGTTTGGTACAACCTATAACGAACGGGAATTGGTGATAAACAATATTGGAAATTCGACTATTTCATGGCAGATAACGAACATTACTGTCGATTGGCTCAAAGTGTCACCCTCTATGGGATCTACTTATGTGGGTAAATCAAGTACGGTAAAAGTGATGATAGACCGTTCGAAGATTACGAAAGATGTCAATACTTCTTTTAATGTCGATGCTGCGGGTGGGTCACAATCGGTACAAGTATTTGTCACACATAAAGCGTCGTCGGGTAACGAGGGAGATGGAACCAATGAACCGGACGATGATGGAAATGTGACGGGCGAAGATTATAGCTCGGCAAGTGTGTCTTCGGGGGATAGTCGCATAGAAGCTGAGATTGTGAGTTGCAAGCGCAGTGGTTCGTCCGTAACACTTACTTATACGTTGAGAAATGTTTCGTTGGGCGCGATTAATGATTTCAGAATATATACGACAAATAGCAATTCTCTCATAATGGGCGGATATCGAACCGTTATTACGGATGATGATTACACCAATTATGTAACTTCAAATTATACATTTAACGGAGTCTCTCAAAACCAGAATTATGTACTGACCTCTACATTCCCCGAGAGGGTAAAATGTCAGGGAACGGTGGTTGTCAAAAATTTCAATGCTTCTGCCGATAAACTGACTGTGATTTTGGGTATATGGCCTTATGATTTGTATCCCGACTCTTTGACCGACCCGCGAATCTATTTTGAAAATGTTCCCATATATTAGAGATACATACTGATCATATTAAATATCTTTTGAAGAGGATGTTGTAAAATGATTCCTCATTGAGGAAAGGGGCCAAACAACTTTGTTTGGACCCTTTCCTGCTTTATTAAGTTCCGTTTTTAGCAACAGTCGGCGTGGCAATGCTCGCCGGGACGTTCGAGCTCGAATGTGGCGTGTTGTATGTTTTTTTCTTGCAGGTGGTGCCTCAGGTCGTGTTTCAGTGATTCTGTGTCGTCGAACGAGTCGACGACGATATGGGCCGTCAGGGCGTTTTGTGTCGTGCTGATGGCCCAGATGTGCAGGTGGTGCACCTCGACGACACGCGGGTCGCTGAGCAGGAGCCGGGCTATCTCTTCGCTGTCGATGCCTGCGGGGACTCCATCGAGCGAGAGCCTAATGCTGTCGTGCAGCAAATCCCATGTCGAAAGCAGAATGATGAAGGCCACTATCAGGCCTATGATGGGGTCGATGATATACCACCCTGTGTGCGCGATGATGACTCCCGAGACGAGTACGCCGATGCTCACCAGCGTATCGGCGGCCATGTGCAGGAATGCCCCTTTCACGTTGAGGTCGTGGGCACGGTCTTTGAAAAACAGCCATGCCGTGAGGCCGTTGACGACAATCCCGATACCGGCTATCCAGGCAATGGCATTTCCTTCGAGCGGTTGCGGGTGGCGGAGTTTCTCGACACATTCGGCGATGATGAATCCCACGGCCACCAGCAGGATGATGGCATTGAGCAGTGACACCAGCACGGTACTCTTTTTATAGCCGTAGGTGTAGAGGTGCGAGGGTTTCACTTGTGCGAGGCGGAAGGCGACAAGTGCCAGCACGAGGCTGATGACGTCGCTTAGGTTGTGACCGGCATCGGAGAGCAACCCCAGCGAGCCGAATACAAATCCGGCAACCGCTTCGGCAATGACAAAGGCTATGTTCAGCCCGATGCCCCAAAGAAAGGCCCTGTTCAGGTGCTCGGGCGCATGATGGTGATGATGATGGTCGTGCGACATGGCGGTAGTGGCAAGTGTGAGAAAACAGCGCGGGTGGTCTCGGGTCATTTGTCCCGGGACCGCCCGAACGGCATACATTTTAGAAGTAGTGGATTCCCATGATTTTTTTTACCTCGGCGATGGTTTTCGAGGCGCTTTCGCGGGCTTTTTCGGCGCCTTGCGCAATGACCTTCCGCAGGTAGGCATCGTTGCTCTTGATTTCGGCAATGCGTTCTCTGATGGGGGTGGTCACTTTGAGAATGTCCTCGGCCAGTTGTTTCTTCATGTCGCCGTAGCGTATCTCGCAGTTGTTGTATTTCTCCTCGAAATAGGCGAGCGTGTCGGGCGATGAGACGATTTTCATGATGGTAAAGAGGTTTTCTACCGGTTCCGATTTGGGGGCGTTGGGCGTTTGGGGACCTTCGTCGGTCACGGCGCGCATCACCTTTTTGCGCAAGGTCTTCTCGTCGTCGATAAGGTAGATGCAGTTACCCTCGGACTTGCCCATCTTGCCGCTGCCGTCAAGACCCGGGATTTTGACCGACTCTTCGCCGAAGTTGTAGCTGGTCGGTTCGGGAAAATATTCCACGCCGTATATCGTGTTGAAGCGACGGGCGAAACGGCGCGTCATTTCGAGGTGTTGTTCCTGGTCCTTGCCCACAGGTACCTTGGTGGCCTTGTGTATGATGATGTCGGCTGCCATGAGGGTGGGGTAGGTGAGCAGGCCGGCGTTTACGTTCTCGGGCTGTTTGCGCACCTTGTCTTTGAACGAGGCGGTGCGTTCGAGCTCGCCGATGTAGGCATGCATGTTGAGCAGCAGGTAGAGTTCCGAGACTTCGGGAACGTCGCTTTGTATGAAGAGCGAACAGGCTTCGGGGTCGAGCCCGGCAGCCAGGTATTCGGCCAGTATGCTTTTTACGTTTACCGACAACATTTTGGGGTCGGGGTGTGTGGTAAGGGAGTGCAGGTCGGCGATGAAGAAGAAGCAGTCGTTCTCGTGTTGCATCTTCACAAAGTTGCGCAGTGCGCCGTAATAGTTGCCCAGGTGCAGGTTCCCGGTCGAGCGGATTCCGCTGACGACGATTTCTCTCATATGGGGTCTGTTTTTTGTTATTGTTTTGTCTAGTTTTCGAGACAAAGGTAATTATAAAAGCCGAAACCGAGAAATACCGGGGCTATTTGTTTGAGATTGTGCGACGTTTGTTTCTTACTTTTTCACATGAATGTCCGTCGCGGTTCTCCGCCGTGCCGTCGGGTGATGGCGGGGTTATTTCGGGCCGAAGGCCGATGTGAGAAATTGCCGTATCCGACCGATAAGAAGGCGCAGCTGTCGCACTCCCAGCGACTTGCCCATGATGATGAGGATTACTCCCGAGAGTATGAGCAGGATTCCCCAAGCCAGTCGCGCCGTGAACGGTTCATCGAAGAGGGTCACTCCGATGGCTACTGCCGTGAGCGGTTCGAGGGCTCCCAGTATGGCGGTGGGGGTCGACCCGATGATGCGCACGGCCACCGACATGGTGACCAGGGAGACGACCGTGGGGAGAATGGCCAACAAGGCGGCGAAGAACCACATATAGGGGGTGGTAAGCGGCTGCAAATGGTGGCTCTCGCCGGTCAGGGAGTGCAAGACGATGGTGAGAATGCAGAAGAGCAGCACATAGAAGGTGAGTTTTATCGACGACATGCGCAGTCCCGAGCGGTTGACGACGATGATGTATAGGGCGTAGGAGAGAGACGAGGCCATGACCAGTACGATGCCCACGGTACTGAGCACTTCGTTGCCGTCGCCCTGGTAGAGCATGGCGATGCCGCTTAGAGCCAATATGATGGAGAGGGTGGTCGACAGGGTGATTTTTTCATGGAAAAATAGCGCCATGATGAGTGCCACCATGATGGGGTAGACAAAGAGCAGCGTTGAGGCAACGCCGGCGTCCATGTAGTGGAAACTGCTGAACAGCGTGATCGACGAGGCCGCAAAGAGAATGCCCAGTCCGCCGATAATCGACAATTCCCGCCAGCTGATGGCAAACGATATTTTTTGAACCTTCATGAGCAACATGAGCAGGAGTGCCGCCAGTGTATAGCGGTAGAAGAGCACCGAGTCGGTATTGAGCCCCACACGATAGAGGTAGAGTGCCCCGAGCGGATTGGTGCCGTAGCTGACGGCGGCTATGATGCCGCATATTGTGCCTTTGGCCTGAGGTGTCATTTCCGGATTTTTTGGGAGTGCAAATTTACGGATTCGTATTGCTCCATGAGATATTTTTCTCCTGATTAGAAAATATGTTTTGATTTTTCGACTGTGGAATTTGGCACCTTCCCTGGCGTTTGGGAATTTTCGAGGCGCGTTGTGTGTTGGGCCCGTTGTGATTTGCCCTTGCCGGTGTGCGGGTGCGGTTGCCTGTTATCGGGGGCGAAGGGCGGTGGCGACAGGCCGTCGGGGGAAAACAAAAAAAATCTCCGGCACTGTTTGGCCGGAGATTTTTTTGGAGGGTCGAGAGAGGGTTGCGTCCTTACATGTCGGCATTGCTTTTTCTGCCTCTTTTCTTTTTTACCGGTTCTTCATCGGGAGTCTCGTCCGATTCCTCGATAGGCTCGCTGTAATTGTCGGTTCTTTCGTAGGAAGAAAGATTCTCGATGGGAAGTTGGCGGCGGAACGCTTCTTTGAAGGAGATAATCGATTCGGTACGCGCCAGCCCCAGCGGTTGCAGTTTGGTGTGGATAATTTGCAACAGGTGGTTGTTGTTGCGGGCGTATATTTTCAAGAACATATCATATTGACCGGTGGTATAGTGGCATTCTACGACTTCGGGAATATGTTGCAATTTATCGATGACCTCTTTGAATTGACCCGGAGATTGCAGGTACACACCGATGTAGGCGCAGGTCTCGAAGCCGATTCGGTTGGAGTCGAGGGTAAATTCCGACCCTTTGATGATGCCGAGATTGGTCAGTTTTTGCACGCGTTGGTGTATGGCTGCTCCCGATACATTGCATTCACGAGCCACTTCCAAGAACGGAATGCGCGCGTTCGATGCGATAAGTCTCAAAATTTTATAATCGAGATTATCCAGTTGATGATGTCCCATAGTTTTATGTGTATGTTTAGCAGGACAAAGATAATGAAAAAAAACAAATTGCATTAAAAACGAATAAAAATATTATCTTTGTTGCATCAAATCGATGGAAAAGACACCTTGCCGAACCAGAACGCTTGGCGAATGTCCTTTTGTCGACGGGCTTTTTCGCACGTTAATCCTACGTCTATGTTGAACTTAGAAATTGTAACCGCTTCCGATAAAGAGTCGCTCTCTTATATCGAAAGTCTCTACTTGGGTTCTTTCCCGCCCGATGAACGTCGGCCATTTGAGCAGATTGTCGCGATGTTGCGTGAAGACTCTGTATTTGCCTTGCGGCTGTTGTGTGACGACGGCCGGCGGGTGGGTTTCATCTCTTGTTGGCAGTGGCCCGACTTGGCCTATGTCGAGCATTTTGCCGTCGACCCGGCTGTGCGTGGCGGAGGTTATGGCGCGGCTGCCTTGCAACGCTTGTGCGCTGAGGCGGGCACGCCGGTTGTGCTCGAAGTGGAAAAGCCCCATGATGAGATGTCGCGTCGCCGCATAGGCTTTTACCGCCGTTGCGGCTTTGAGCTCTCGGAGCGACCGTATGTCCAGCCCCCTTATTCCGAAGGGGCACGGCCGTTACCGCTGCATCTGATGTTCTTTGCCGTTCCTTCGGCCGGGTCCGATGTCGTCCCTGATTCATTTTTCTGTGAGGTGCGCGACCGGTTGCATCGCGACGTCTATCGCGTTGAGGTGGGCCGTTATGTTTAAAATTAATTTCCGAAATAGCATGTTCCCTCGTTTTTGCCGTAGACCCCTCTTTGGAGTGTGGCTTGCAGGTCTCTTTTTTTGCGGCGTGTGGTGCGGTTGCTCCGACACGCGCTCTTCCCGCTTGTCGGTGGCCGTGACGATACCCCCGTTGCAGAAGTGGGCCGAGCAGTTGTCGGGCGGTCGTGTCGATGTCGTATGTGCCGTTCCCGACGGCGGGAATCCCGAGTCCTATGATTTGCCGCCTTCGGCGATGGTCGAGCTTTCCCGTTGCCGTCTCTATTTCAGTTGCGGCTATTTGGGTTTCGAGCGCACTTGGCTCGACCGGCTGGCCGATAACAACCCCGACCTTCGCGTCGTGAACCTTTCCGAGGGGCTCCCTTTGATTTATGGGTCACATCATCATCACGCCGAAGCGGGGCACTCTCATGCTTCCGATGAGGCTTTTCCCGACCCGCACATCTGGTGTTCTCCCCGGTTGGCCCGCCATATCGTGACAGCCATGTATCAAGCCTTGGTCGAGGTCGACTCGGCCGGTGCACCCTTTTATGCCGAACGTTATCGGCACCTCGACCGGGAATTGGCGCAACTCGACTCCACGCTTGCCGCCCGTCTCCTTCCGTTGCAAGGAAAAGCCTTTGCCGTGTATCACCCCACGCTTTCTTATTGGGCCGCCGAGTACGGCTTGCGACAACTGGCGCTCGAACCCGACGGGAAATCACCTTCGCCCCAATATTTGAGGGCTATGGTCGATTCGGCTCGGAGTGCCGGGGTGGAGGTGGTCTTTATCCAGCAGGAGTTCGACCCGCGGCAGGCGGCCACGTTTGCCCGCGAGGTCGGTTGCCGCACCGAGGTTATCAATCCGCTGGCCTATGACTGGAACGAAGAAATAATGCGTATTACCGATGCTTTTACCCGATAACAAACAGATTGTCCTGAGTCATGTCGGTTTGAGATATGACGATTATGTCGCACTTGATGATGTCTCGCTCGAAATCGGTCGAGGCGATTTTGCTTTGATTGTTGGCCCGAACGGCGGAGGAAAGACCTCTTTGCTGCGCATCATCTTGGGGCTCCTGCCTCCCACCCGCGGGGAGCTCTCGTTCTATCGGGACGGAAACCCCGTCGCATCGCTCGACATCGGTTACCTGCCGCAGAAGAGCCGCATCGACTCCCGTTTCCCGATTACTGTCTCGGAGGTGGTGGCGATGGGGCTTTTGGCCAAGAAGTTGTCGCGCAAGGAAGCACGCCGCAGGCTCGATGAGATGTTGCAGCGGGTCGAGCTCTCAGCCTATGCTTCCGCTCCGATAGGTGAACTGTCGGGCGGGCAGTTGCAGCGGGCTTTGTTCGGCCGGGCACTGATTACCGACCCCGAAGTGCTCGTCCTCGATGAACCGACTTCCTACATCGACCCGCATTTCGTCCCGTTGATGAGCCATCTGTTGCAAGAAGTCAACCGCACGGCGACGGTGGTGCTGGTCTCGCACGATGCGGCGCATTTCGAGCCCTTGGCTACGCGCCTGTTCAGGGTACATAAGACAATAGAGGAAATTTCGTTGTGACGGCGGAATCTATTTGACGGCTCTGAAAACACCGCCCGGGAGGGTGCGTACATACCCTTTGAATTCCATTTCGAGCAATATCGACAGAGCTTCGCCGGCCGGGAGTCCCGATGCCACGGTGAGGAGGTTGATTTGCATCTCGCCCTGTTCGTGCAGAAGTTGCAGGAGCAGGGCTTCTTTTTCGCTCATGTCGGGAAACAACGGGAGTTGCCGGCTCTCTGTCCGGTTGTCGGCGGTTTCCCAGCCCAAGGCTTCGATGAGGTCTTCGGCCGAGGTCACCAGGGCGGCAATGTTGTCGCGTATGAGTCGGTTGCACCCGGCCGAACTCTCCTGCCCGATGTTGCCCGGCAGGGCAAATACCTCCCGGTTGTAGTCGCGGGCGAGCCGCGCGGTGATGAGGGCGCCTCCTTTCTCGGCCGACTCCACGACCAGTGTGGCTTCGCTCATGCCCGCCACGATGCGGTTGCGCGCCACAAAATTGATTTTCAGTATCGGCTGTTGTGAGGTATATTCGGTGAGCAGTCCGCCGTGGCATTGGGCTTCTTGTGCCGTCGCGTGGTGTACCGAGGGGTAAAGCGTGTGCAACCCGTGTGCCAGTACGCCGATGGTCGAAAGCCCGTTTTTCAAGGCTTCCCGATGGGCACAGATGTCGATGCCGTAGGCCATGCCGCTGACGACGGTGAGCCCGGGCACGGCGCGTGACAGGTCGGTGAGCAGGTCGGCACAGAAATCCCGCCCGTAGCGTGTCGCCTTGCGCGTGCCGACAATGCTCAGTACGCGTTGCGGGTTGGGGTTGCCTTCGCCCATGAAATAGAGCATCAACGGAGCATCGGGGCATTCCCGCAGTCGTGAGGGGTAGTCGGGGTCGGTCAGGAAAATCGGCGTGATGTTTTTCTTCTCGATAAACTCCATCTCGCGGTCGGCGGCCGCGAGGGCTTTCTGCCGGGCTTCTGCGTCGAACAGCGGAGCCTTGGCGTCCACTATCTCTCTCCATCTCTCGGGCGACTCGTCAAACAGCGGCACGATGTCGCCGCATGCTTGCAACAGGCATTCGGCGGCTTGCCGGGTCATGCCTTTCATCTGGGAAAGGGCGATGGCATATCGTAGGAGAGGGTAGCACGGTCGATTATATCAGGTAGTCTTTGAAAAATTCGGCCAATTCGTCGCCGCGGGTCGCGCGGCCGTTGACGGTGGCGACACTCTCCACCTTGCCCCGGGTGCAGAGCTTGTCGTCGCTTTTGCGGTAGATGTCTTGATAGAAGACATATTTGGGGCCTTCTCTCCGCATGTAGAGGCGGCACACGGCGATGTCCTTGCTGCGCAGGGAGACGCGGTATTCGATTTCGACCCGGCGCACGACGCATTCGATACCCAATTCGCGCAGGTCGGTAAATCCTTTTCCTGCACTCAGGAGAAACTCATGGCGGGCATGCTCCATGTAGTGCTGGTAATTGGCGTTGTTGACGATTCCTTGCATGTCGCATTCGTAGTCGCGAACCTTGATTTCGATTTCGTGGGTGTAGCGGGGCTTTTCCATGACTGAACGTGTTTAAAAGTTGTCGCTGTTTCCGCTCTCATCGAGAGAGTCGTATTTCTCAAAAAGAAAGTCGTTGTAGGGGAAGCGGGTGACGTGTATCTCTTTTACCCGTTGATAGAGGAGCTGTTTCAGCTCTTCGATGTTGTTGCGTTCGCGGGCCGAGATGAAGATGCAGTTCTCGTGCATGCGCGACATCCATGTCTCTTTCAGCTCTTCGAGGGGGATATTCTCCCGCGTGCGGGGTGACAGGTCGTCGGGCTCCTTTTCGATGTGTTTGTAGGCATCGATTTTGTTGAAGACGAGAATCATCGGTTTGTCGGTGGCGTTGCATACCTCGTAAAGGGTCTTGTTCACGATTTCGATTTGTTCTTCAAAAGCGGGGTGGGAGATGTCGACGATGTGCAGGAGCAGGTCGGCCTCACGCACCTCGTCGAGGGTCGACTTGAACGACTCGACCAGGTGGGTGGGCAGTTTGCGAATGAATCCCACCGTGTCGGTGAGCAGGAACGGCAGGTTGTCGATGATGACTTTGCGCACGGTCGTGTCGAGCGTGGCGAAGAGTTTGTTCTCGGCAAAGACTTCCGATTTGCTCAACAGGTTCATCAAGGTCGATTTTCCCACGTTGGTATATCCCACGAGAGCCACGCGCACCATCTTGCCGCGGTTTTTGCGCTGAATGCTTTTCTGCCGGTCGATGTGCTTCAACTCTTGTTTGAGCAGGGCGATTTTGTCGAGAATGATACGGCGGTCGGTCTCGATTTGCGTTTCACCGGGACCGCGCATGCCGATACCGCCCCGTTGCCGTTCGAGGTGGGTCCACAGTCGGGTAAGCCGGGGCAGGAGGTATTGGTATTGGGCCAGTTCCACTTGTGACTTGGCGTGAGCTGTTTGGGCGCGTTTGGCGAAGATGTCGAGAATGAGGCTTGTGCGGTCGAGAATTTTCACCTGCAAAGCCTGTTCGATGTTTTTCAACTGTTTGGGTGAGAGTTCATCGTCGCAGATGACGAGACCTATTTCGTTTTCGTCGACAAAGGTTTTTATCTCGGCCAGTTTCCCGCTGCCCACGAAGGTTACCGAGTTGGGCTGGTCGATGCGTTGCAGGAATTTCTTGACCGGTTCGGCACCGGCGGTCTCGGCGAGAAATGCCAGTTCGTCGAGGTATTCGTTGGCTTTGGCCTCGTTCTGCGTGGGGGTAATCAGGCCCACCAGCACGGCGCGTTCGTTGACTTCTTCGGTGAGTATAAATTCTTTCATGCCAGGGTTGTTTACACAATATGTGGCGAACGGCGGGACAGCGGCGGTAAGGGTGGAAACGGGGTTTCTTTTCTTTCCCGGCGCCGGGCTGCCGGCTCTTCCATACAAAGATAAGAAGATATTTCGGAATATCGTTGCGGTCAGGCCGTTTTGTCGTCGATCGGAGTGCGGCGAACCACGCGGGCGGGATTGCCCACGGCGACCGAGTCGTCGGGAATGTCTTTCACGACGACGCTTCCGGCGCCGATGATGCAGCGGTTGCCGATGGTGACGCCGGGGCATATCACCGTTCCGCCCCCTATCCAGCAGTCGTCGCCGATGGTGACCGGCTCGCCGTGCTCGACACCCGTGGCCCGTTCGCGATAGTCGAGCGGGTGCATGGGACAGTATATCTGCACGTTGGGGCCGATGAGAATGTTGCGGCCGAGCTTTACCCGGGCAGTGTCGAGTATGGTGCAGTTGTAGTTGATGAATCCGTTTTCGCCCCCTTCGATGAGGAAGCCGAAGTCACACAGGAACGGCGGTTGCACGATGAGCGAAGGGTGCGTATTGGGGAGAAGTTGCCGCAAGGTGTCGTTGCGGGTGAGGCAGTCGGCAAACGATTCCCGGTTATATCGCTCGGCGATGCGCAGGGCATTTTGGTGCAGGGCGGTGAGTTCGGGGTCGAAGGGTGAATAGACTTCACCGGCCAGCATTTTTTCTTTTTCTGTCATGTCGGGTTATTCGTGAGTGTAGATGTAGATGTGGTTGTGGTTGTCGGAGCGTTGCGGGTTGAACCGGAACCCTTCCCACTCGAAGGCTTCAAGCGTGTCGGGCGTCTCGATGCGCTCTCTCAGCAGATGGCGCGCCATGGCGCCGCGTGCCATTTTGGTGTTGACGACGACGGTCTTCCAGCCGTCGTTGTGCCGTATTTGGAATTGGGGGCGTGACGATGTGCGTCTCACGCGAGGCAATAACCCCGAAGGTTATTGCCTCGCGCATCGTTTGGGTGAGGAGAATGGTTGCTCGTTATGCCGGGGTGACGCCTTGCTGGCGGAGCAGTTCGAGACCCAGGTCTTTGAGCTTGTATTTCTGTATCTTTCCGCTGCCGGTCAGCGGGAATTCCTTGATGAAGAATACATATTTCGGAATCTTGTGGCGGGAGATTTTCCCCTTGCAGAAATCTTTCACGTCGGCCTCTTCGAGCGTCTCTCCCTCTTTGAGAATGATGAAGGCTCCCACCTCTTCGCCATATTTGCGGGAGGGAACGGCGGCAACCTGCACGTCTTTGATTTGGGGCATCTGGTAGAGGAACTCTTCGATTTCGCGCGGGTAGATGTTTTCGCCGCCGCGGATTATCATGTCTTTGATGCGTCCGGTGATTTTGAAGTTGCCTTCGGGGGTCTTCACGCCGAGGTCGCCCGAGTGCAGGTATCCGTTCTTGTCGATGATTTCGGCGGTGGCTTCGGGCATTTTGTAGTAGCCCTTCATGATGTTGTAGCCTTTGCAGCACATCTCTCCCTGCACACCTACGGGGCACTCTTCGAGGGTTTCGGGGTCGAGCACCTTCACGTCGATTTCGGGTAACGGGCCGCCGACGGTGGTGGCGCGCACTTCGAGCGGGTCGTCGACCTTGCTCTGTGTCATGCCGGGAGAGGTCTCGGTAAGGCCGTAGACGCTGGTGATTTCGGTCATGTACATCTTGTCCATCACTTCGCGCATGAGCCATTCGGGGCAGAGGGAGCCGGCCATGATGCCGGTGCGCAGCGATGAGAGGTCGAACATGCTGAACATCGGGTGGTTCAGCTCGGCGATGAACATGGTGGGCACGCCGTAGAGCGCCGTGCAGCGTTCCTTATGTACCGAGGCGAGGACCACGAGCGGGTCGAAGCGTTCGAGCATCACCGCGCAGGCGCCGTTGGTGATGATGGCCATGATACCCAACACGATGCCGAAGCAGTGGAAGAGCGGCACGGGCAGGCACACGCGGTCGTTCTCGGTAAATTTCATGCACTGGCCGATGCAGTATCCGTTGTTGGTGATGTTGTGGTGGGTGAGCATCACGCCCTTGGGAAACCCGGTCGTGCCCGAGGTGTATTGCATGTTTACCACGTCGTAGCAGTTGAACCGGCTGCGGCAGGCTTCGAGTTGTTCGTCGCTTTGGGTCTGGCCCAGCAGGAGCAGTTCGGCGGTGTTGTACATGCCGCGGTGCTTTTCTTGTCCGATGTAGATGACGTTCTTGATATAGGGGAACCGTTCGCTGCGCAGATTGCCGCGTTGCGAGGTGCGCAACTCGGGCAGCATGGTGTAGGTCATGTCGATGTAGTCGCTGTCGAACGTGCCGCTTGAAATGCAGAGCGTGTGCAGGTCGGCATTGTCGGTGAGGTACTCCAACTCGTGTTGCTTGTAATTGGTGTTGACCGTGACCAGTACGGCGCCTATCTTGGCCGAGGCAAAGAGGAAGGTGAGCCAGTCGGGTACGTTGGTGGCCCAGATGCCGACATGCGACCCGGTGGTCACGCCGATGGAGAGCAGTCCTTTGGCCAGTTCATTGACCCGCTTGTTGAATTGCTGGTAGGTAAATCGCAGGTTCCGGTCGGAATAGACGATAAATTCTTTGTCGGGAGTTCTTTCGGCCCAGTATTCGAGCCATTCGCCCAAAGTCTTTTCAAACAATTGCATGATGAGGGTGATTTTGGGGGTTATGCCGGTACATATACCACGGCCAGTATTTTGGCGGGACGACCGCCGTGTGCGTGGACGTGGTGCGGGACGATGGAGTCGTAATAGATGCTTTCGCCGGCGTTGAGGACGTAGTTTTTGTTGCCGTAGGTGATTTCGATGCAGCCTTCGGTCACGATGATAAACTCTTCGCCTTCGTGTGACGAGAGTTCATGCTCGTCTTTCTCGATGGGGGATATTTCGATGGAGAAAGGTTCCATGTGCCGGTTGGCCTTGTTGTGGGCCAGCGAGTGGTAGTGCATGTGCGACGGGGTGCGGGTCGAGTTGGTCGAGAAACTCACGTCGGCACTGTTGATGTTCGACACGGCCGGGCCCAAATCGTCTTGGTCGTCGAGGAACGTACCCAGCCGGGTGCCTAATGCCCGCGCGATTTTCAACAGAATCGACAATGCCGGCAGGTCGGTGTTTTCTTCGATTTGGGTCAGTTGTTCTTGGCTGATGCCCGCTTGGCGGGACAGTTCTTCTTGGGACATTTTTTTTTCTTCCCGGAAGTGGCGTATTTTTTCGCCTACTGAGGTTGTATGTGATGTCATGGTTGTGTGATGAAAAAATCTTTTTTTTGGAGAGGACGAAGTTATGATAATATTTTCTTTCTTCCCAAGTTTTTGTTTTAAATCTTTTGGAAAGGAATTTTCAAAGTAATGATTTGGAGTTTTAAAGGCTTACCAGCTCGATGTCGAACCGCCTCCTCCGGAGAGGCCGCCACCGAATCCTCCGCCGAAATGGCCTCCACCGCCGAATCCTCCACCGCGGCCGCCTCCGCCGATGATGGGGGTGATGATGATGGGGAGCGTGTAGGGAACGACATTTTCGAAGTGGCAGTGCCGGCAACGATAGCGTTTCTCTCCGAGCCCGCTTTGGAAGGGGGTGGCCGGTGTGATGATGCGGTCGCTTTCGAGGGCGTAGGTGTGAGCGTGGCAGCGCGGGCATTCGGCATAGTGCGACTCTTTGTTGGGGAAGGCATAGACCTCGGTGGCCCCGCAGTGGTCGCACAGCCACACGTCGTAGTCGACCGAGCGGACGATTTCCTCGGCATTCTCCTTCGAGGTGAGGAACCGGTTGTCTTCCTCTTCGTTGAGCTTGTGCATGGGGTGCCCGCAGTTCTCGCATTTACGTTCGGCGTTGCGCAATCGGTGCATGCTTCGTCGGATAAACAGGTAGGTGAACAGGTTGAAGAGCGGGAAAATCACCGCCATGATTTTTAGTGTGGGGAGTTGGTTTTCGAGGGCCCGATAGCGTACAGGCGGTTTTTTCTCCTGCAATGGCGTGCGCAGCATGAGCAGTATGACGACCGAGAAGAGCAGCGACAGCCCGAGGTACATCTCGATGAGGACAAACCAGTCGCCCTCTTCGCGAGTTGTGGCGGCATATACCTCGCCTTGGTGGTCGGGGGCTTCGATGATGTCGCAGATGCGGGTTATACCCAGCACCATACCCAGGTCGTAGTCTCCTTGGCGGAATGCCGGCAGCATCTCCTGGGCTTGTATGCGCTTGCACAAGGCATCGGGCAAGATGCCTTCGAGGCCGTAGCCCACTTCGAAGCGTATCTTGCGTTGGTCGAGGACGAAGAGCACCAGCAGGCCGTTGTCGTTTTCTTTCTGTCCGATGCCCCAGCGGCTGAACAGTTCGTTGGAGAACGATTCGAGGTCTTGGTCGCCAATCGATTCGACCACGACGACTGCCGTCTCGGCCGTGGTGCGGCGGCGGAGCGAGTCGAGACGGGTGTTGATGAGGCTTTCGGCCTGTGGCCCGAGTATGCCGTCGGGGTTGGAGACGAACCGCCGGGCGTCGCTTATTTGCACGTTGGGAACGGTTTCGACCCGGTATTCGGCGGCCGGCGCCATTCCGCAGGTGAATAATATCAGGAAAAGGAAAAGTCTGATTCTTATGTTCATAGCACGATGGGTGATTATAAGGCCGGCAGGCTCATGCCGTTGATTTTGCGATAGAGGTCGAGGGCATAGACGTCGGTCATGCCCGAGATGTAGTCGATGACAGCTTGTATGCGGGTGAAGGTGTCGTCGCTCTGCATCTCATACTGGCCGGGCACTTTGTTGAGCAGCAGTTGTGAATAGGCTTTTTCGGGGTTGAGCACGGCATCGATGAGCTTGTCGAGCAGGACGGTGATGATGCGGTTACCGGCCAGTTCGATGTCGAGAACGTCGGAGGCTTTGTAGATGTAGCGGTAGGCCACGTCAGAGCAAGCCTTGTAGGCGTTGCGGGGCGTGTCGCTTATCTGCTCGATGAGGCAGCCTTTGAGTTCTCCGCGCAGCAACTCGTCGTCGAGTTCGACAAAGACGCGCGAGCATTCGTCGACCAGCTTGCCGATGACGCACGAGCGCAGGTAGGCAATCTGTTCGTTGAGGTCGGAGACGATGTGCAGGGTCTCTTCGATTCTCTGGCGGCGTTCACCGGTGAAGAAGTCGAGGAAGAGCTGTTCCACGACATCGGTCGTGAGAATCTTCAACTTGTGGGCATCTTCGATGTCCATGATTTGATAGCAGATGTCGTCGGCCGCCTCGACCAGGTACACCAGCGGGTGGCGGCAGTAGCGCACTCCGTTGTCGGGTATGCGCAACATGCCCAGTTCGTCGGCAATGCGGATAAAGTCGTTGCGTTCCGACGTGAAAAAGCCCAACTTTCCTTTTTCTCCGGCCAACGTCGACTCATAGGGGTATTTCACGATGGAGGCCAGCGTTGAGTAGGTCATGACAAACCCGCCTTCGCGGCGCCCTTTGAACTGGTGGGTGAGCAGTCGGAAGGCGTTGGCGTTTCCCTCGAAATGGGTGAGGTCTTTCCACTGGTCGTCGTTGAACGCGAGCCGCTCTTTGAGTTGCAGGCCGTTGCCTTCGGAAAAGTAGGTGGCGATGGCTTTCTCTCCCGAGTGGCCGAACGGCGGGTTGCCCAAGTCGTGGGCCAGGCAGGCCGCGGCCACGATGGCGCCGATGCCGTGGAACTTGTCGACCCAGGCTTCGTCCCGGTATTTCTCGGCCAGGGCGGCCGAGATGTTATTGCCCAACGAACGTCCCACGCACGACACTTCGAGGCTGTGGGTGAGACGGTTGTGCACGAATATGCTGCCCGGGAGCGGAAACACCTGCGTCTTGTTTTGCAACCGGCGGAATGGCGATGAGAATACCAGCCGGTCGTAATCGCGCTGGAAATCGGTGCGTGTGTGCTGGTGGGCGTCGTGGTAACGTTCGAGTCCGAATCGTTTCGACGACAGCAGCCGTTCCCAACTCATGATTCTTTCTTCCATAAAATTTCTCCTCTTTGAGAATGAAGAGCAAAGATACGAAAAGTTGCCGTATTGCCCTAATTTTGCAGGAAAGTTGCTTTCTATCGGTAAAAAATGAAAAAATAGGCGGCGACTTTCGTGAGATTTCGTTATTTTCGCCGATAATATTTTCGATAAAATCACAGCCTTGCAATATGGAGACAATCGTGAAAATCATCAATCGGTCCAAACACCCTCTTCCTGCATACGAAACCCCGCAATCGGCCGGCATGGACATTCGTGCCAATCTCGACGCGCCCATCGTGCTCAAACCCCTGCAACGAGTGCTTGTGCCCACCGGGCTCTACATCGAGTTGCCGGTCGGATATGAGGCGCAGATGCGTCCCCGCAGCGGCCTGGCCCTGAAAAAGGGCATCACCTTGCTGAATACCCCCGGTACCATCGATGCCGATTATCGCGGGGAGATAGGAGTGATACTCATCAACCTTTCCGACCGGGATTTTACGATTGCCGATGGCGAGCGCATCTGCCAGATGGTGGTGGCGCCTCACAGTCGGGTCGTGTGGAACGAGACCGACACGCTGGCCGACAGTGAACGTGGTGCCGGCGGTTTCGGACACACGGGCGTGTAACCAGGGCGAAACTACATCTCGATGTTTATGAAACACCATATCACGCAGTTCGTTCTTTGGCTCTCCCTCCTTGTCCCTGCGGGGTTGCAGGCCGCGGCGGGTGTGGCCGGCGCTGAGACCGGCGACAAGGCCAAGGCGCAGTATGCCTATTTCGAGGCGATGCGTCACAAAGGGTCGGGACATCATGCCGAGGCCTTCGATTTGTTGCGTCATGCCATAGCCCTCGACTCGACCTTGGCGGCCGCCTATTCCGAAGTGGCCGGATACTATTTCACCTTGCGCGATGCCGTCACCGGCTACCGCTGCCTGCTCAAAGCGGTCGATTATGCCCCCGGGAACCGTTGGTATATCCTTTCAGCGGCCGAGTGCGCGCGGCAGATTCGCGACTATTCCCGGGCCGATTCGTTGTATGGAATGTATTTGTCGCTGCGCCCTTCCGATTTTGATATTCTCATGCGGCGGGTCGAGGTGTGCCTGCTCCAAGGCGAACCCGGGAAAGCCCTTGACGCCTATAACCGCTTTGAAGAGCAGTACGGTGCCAGTGAAAGTACCATTTTGCAAAAAGCCCGCATCTATCATCTCATGCAAGCCCGCGAGCAGAGTTACAAGGAGATGGAACGTCTCATCGCCGAGAATCCCCGTAACGTCTCTTATGTCTTGCTGCTGGGTGACCTCTATCTCGACGGCGAACGCTATGACGACGCTTATCGCACCTACATGCAGGCCCGGGCCATCGACCCCGAAAACGAAACCCTGCATCTCTCCCTGCTCAATTATTATCGCACGCAGAACGATTGGAACGCCTATTTGGGACAAGCCGATACGGTGCTTTTCCATAGCGACCTTCCGGCCGATGCCCGTCTGTCGGTGCTGCCTTATGTCGTGCAGATTCTTTCCGACGAAAAATCCCGCCTCGACTCGATTATGACCCGTTTGTGCGAGCTTTATCCCCGTGATGCCGATTTGCGCAAACTGTATAGCGAGATATTGATTCATGCCGGTGATTATGACCGTGCCCAGGAACAACTCGAAGTGGCCATCGATATTGCGCCCGACGAGGATTTGTGGCAGCGGCTTTTCTCGATACTGGTCGAGAAAAACGACAACGAGGCCCTCATCGAGGCGGCCCGTCGGGCCATACAGGCTTCGCCCGAAGTGGGACGCTATTATCTCATTGTCGCCTCTTCCCAGTTGGTGGCCGAACGTTATGATGAAGCCGCGGCTACGTTGCATCAAGGCTTGAACGTCCCCGAAATCGGGTCCGACCCGTTGATGCGTTCCGAGTTTTATACCCTTTTCGGCGATATTGCTTTCCGACAGGAAAAGGCCGACGAGGCGTTTGCCTACTATGACAGGGCGCTCGAAAACAATCCCAAGAACTATGCCACGCTCAATAATTACAGCTATTACCTCGCGTTGTTGGGACGCGACCTCGACAAGGCCGAGCGCATGAGCGGCGAAGTCATCAAGGCCAACCCCGACAATGCCACCTATCTCGACACTTATGCCTGGGTCTATTTCAAGCTGGGACGTTACTCGCTGGCGCGGCTTTATCTCAAAAAAGCCATCGATATTGCCTCCGAGGCCAGTGCCGAGATGTATGAGCATTATGGCGATGTGCTGGCTGTGATGGGAAATGAGGCCGAAGCGGTGGAGTGGTGGCAAAAAGCCGTCGAGGCCGGAGGCGACTCCGAAACATTGCGACAGAAAATCGCCCGGAAAAAATATGTCGAGCATGAATAGATGGGTGTTGCTCATATCGTTGCTGGCGCTGGTGGCTCTCTCGGGGTGCCGCAGCCGTCGTGCCGTATCGGCGGGGGAGATGCTTCCCCCGACCGGGGAACTGTCGCCCGGCTTGTTGCTCGACGAACTGCTCACCCGCAGCGATGGCGACACTTCGGCCCAGATGAAGGCGTCGGCCTTGATTTCGTTCGATGGGAATGCCGCCCGTAGCCGGGTGCAAATACGGTGGCGGCGCGACCGTGCAATACAGGTCTCGATACTGCCGCTCATGGGCGTCGAAATAGCCCGCCTCGTGCTCACCCCCGACACGATACATCTCATTGACCGGTATCACAAGCAATATGCCGTCGTTGCGGTTGGGGAGTGGACGCGACGGTCGCCTCTCGACCTCTCTTTCGAGACGGTGCAGTCGCTTTTCCTGGCTCGTCCGGCATGGCCGGGCGGTGCGATGACGCCCGGTGACCTCTCGCTTTTTGCAACCGTCGCCGACGGTACCGGCGGATATGCTTACACGGCTCGGGCGGCAGGGAGGGCTTGCGACAACCGCTTCACCATCGACAACCGTGCCTGCCTCACCACGTTCCAGTGGCGCAAGCCTCATGCCGCATCGACCCTTTCGGGACGTTATGCCGGCTATGGTGTCGCGCAGGACCGCATCTCCCCCCGGGAAATGGCTCTGGTGCTTTCGGCCGTATTCGAGGGTGAGGTGTCGTTCACCTTGGAGAATATGGAGTATGGCTGGAATGCCCCCCAAAACATATCGGCCCATGTGCCGTCATCATACCAAAGAACCGATTTGCAAACATGGATAGAAACAATATCGCGATGACGAGTCGTCTGCTGCTGCTCTTGGTGGCCTTTTTATGTGCGGGGCTTGTCCCGGCGCAGAACTCGAAGAAGGTGCAGTCCCTGAAAAAACAGCAGACAACGGCCTTGCAAAATATCAAGAATACCAATCAGCAGATAAACAAGACCCAGAAAACCCAGCTTCAAGCCCTGCACCGCCTCGAAGCTATCTCTACCGAGATAGCGCACATCAACGACAGCATCAAGACGCTCAATGCCGAGATGGCGCGTACCATGGAGCAGGAAAAGCAGCTGACGGCCGAGATTGCCGACCTTGAACGTTCGCTTGCGGCCAAGAAAGAGAGCTATGCCAAGGCCGTGCGTTCCATGACCGTGCGGCGCGACAACCGGTACGATGCGTTGATGTTTATCCTTTCGGCCTCATCGCTCGACCAAGCCTACCGCCGTTTCCGCTATCTGCAAGAGTTTTCCTCCTGGCGGAAGCAGGAAGCCAAGGAAATCGTGAAACAGCGCGATGACCTCAACCGGCGGCGCACCGAGTTGCTGCGGGTGCGCAAAGCACAAGGCGAGGTGCTGGCGTTGCGCACGGCCGCTTCACAACAGCTCATTCGTCAGCAACGGGAGCAGCGTACCTTGGTTGCCGGCCTCAGGAAGAAAGAGCGGACGTTGAAGCAGGAACTCAAAAAACAGCAGCAACAGGCCGATGCCTTGGGCCGCCGCATACAGGAGGTCATCGAAGAGGAGGCGCGTAAGGCGGCCGAAGCCGCAGCGGCCAAAAAGAAAAATTCGGCGACGAAACCTTCGACGCAGGCCGGTTATCAGATGTCGAAAGACGAGGAGCGGCTCTCCCGCAACTTTGCACAGAATCGGGGCAAGCTGCCGACTCCGCTGTCGGGACGTTACCGCATCATCGCCCATTTCGGCACACAGCAGCACCCCGATTTGAAGTATGTGAAAATCAACAATCAGGGCATCGACATGCAGACCCAGCCCGGCACAAAAGCCCGCTCGGTTTTCGATGGCGTGGTCACGAGCATCTTTGTCATGCCGGGCTATAACACCTCCATCATTGTTCGCCACGGTGAATACTTGACGATTTATTCCAACCTCAGTACCATATATGTGAAAACCGGCGACCGCGTGAAAACCGGTCAGGAACTCGGAATCATTTACTCCGACCCCGAGGAGGACAACCGCACGGTGCTTCACTTCCAGATAAGAAAAGAGACAACCAAATTAGACCCCGAACTGTGGCTGAAAAAATGAACCCCATCACGATGACCCGTTACACGCCCGACAGGAAGGCCGAGTGGGACGCGGCGGTAGAGATGGCCCGCAACGGGACGTTTCTTTTCCGGCGCGATTATCTCGAATACCATGCCGACCGTTTTCCCGATTATTCGTACTTGTTTTTTTTGAAAGGGAAACCGATTGCCCTTCTCCCGGCGCATCGGCAAGACGACATGCTTTGTTCGCACCGGGGGCTCACTTATGGAGGCCTCGTCCTTTTACCCGGAGCTACGGCCGAGCGGGTCATCTCCATCTTCGACCTGATGGCCGAACGGCTGCCGGCCGAGGGCATGACCCGCTTGCTCTACAAGTGTGTGCCCCACCATCTGCATCGCTATCCGGCCGAGGAAGACCGTTATGCCCTTTTCTTGCGACAGGCTTCGCGGGTCGCCTGTAACATCGCTTCGGTGGTCGATCTGTCGGCGCCCCTCCGCTTTGCCGAGTTGCGTCGCCGGGGGGTGCGCAAAGCCCTGTCGGCCGGCGTTTCGGTGGAAGAGAGTGAGGCGTGGGCCGATTTTTGGGAAGTCCTCAAAGATAATCTCTCGCACCGTTTTGGTGCACACCCCGTGCATACGCTCGACGAGATAACCCGTTTGCATGCCCTCTTCCCCGGGAATATCCGTCTCTTTACCGCCACGCTCGACGGTCGGGTCGAGGGCGGTACCGTGGTGTATGAATGTGGCGATTGCGTGCGGGTGCAATATATATCGGCCTCGGAGCAGGGCAAGGAGTGTGCCGTGCTCGACCTCCTTTTCGATTATCTCCTTCGCGACCGGTATGCCTCACGCCGCTATTTCGATTTCGGAACCTCCAATGGCGACAACGGCCATTTCCTCAACGAAGGTCTCATCGCCCAGAAAGAGGGGTTTGGCGGCCGTGGCGTCGTGTATGAAACCTATCTTCTCACCTTCTAACGGCATGGCCTGATGCAACAGAGCGAATCGACATCGATGTATCGTCGCATTGTGAAGACGACCGGTCTCCTGGGCGGCGTGCAGGTGCTTTCGATACTCTGTTCCATCGTGCGCAATAAGTGCATCGCCCTGTGGCTGGGTCCGGCCGGGGTGGGGGTCATCGGCCTTTACAATGCCACTATCGAGATGTTGTCGGCCCTTACGGGACTGGGATTGCGGCAGAGTGCCGTGCGCAACATCTCGCAAGCCCGTACCCGGGACGAAGCCGCCTTGGCCCGCATGGCGAAGGTGTTGCGGCGTTGGAGTTGGCTGGCCGGCCTGTTGGGGGCGGTGGTCATGCTCTCCACGGCTCCGCTGTTGAGCCGCTTCACCTTTGGCGATGAGGCTCATGTTTGGGGGTATGTGTGGCTCTCCTGTGCGCTCCTGTTCAGCGCTCTGACGGCCGGCGACCAAGCCATATTGCAGGGCACGCAGCGCCTGCGGCAGCTTTCCAAGGCGGGGGTCATGGGCAATCTCGTGGCTTTGCTGGTGTCATTGCCGCTCTATTATTTCTTCCGATTCGAGGGGATTGTGCCCTCGCTTGTCCTGTCGTCGGGAGTGACTTTCTTTTTTGTGTGGATATACAGCCGCAAAACCGTCGTCCGCAAGGTCGAAATCTCTTGGCGCGAGACTTGCAAGGAGGGGCGTGTCATGGTTGTGTTGGGGGTGTATATGACGGTGAGCGGTTTCCTCACGACGTTGTTCAATTACCTTTTTGTCGGTTTCATACAGCGCACGGCCGGAGCGGCCGATTTGGGCTATTACCAGGCGGGATATGCAATCGTGACGCGCTATGTGGGGCTGGTCTTGGCGGCGATGGCCACCGAATATTATCCCCGGTTGGCGGCCGTGAGCGACGATCATGTGACACTGGGCCGTCAGATTTCCCGGCAAATCGAAGTGGCGCTTCTGTTGTTGGTGCCTATCGTTTCGCTCTTTCTTGTTTTCCAGGAATGGGTGGTGCGGTTGCTCTACACGGCCGAGTTCCTTTGCATGGAGACTTTTTTCTCTTGGGCCATGGTGGGCGTCTTGTTCAAATCGATTTCCTGGGCCATGGGATTTGTGCTGCTGGCCAAGGGCGACGGGAAACTCTATCTCGTTACCGAACTGGCTTCCGACTTCTCGGGGCTCCTCCTCAACCTCGGCTGTTACTCTCTGTGGGGACTCGAAGGAGCCGGCGTTGCCTATTTGCTCAATTTCTTTATTTATGGCGTGATGATGTGGGTCGTGTGCCGTCGGCACTATGGCATACGGTTGGGACGCTCGTGGTGGGGTGTCGCCTTTTGGGGCGTGCTCGGCTGCTCGGTGGTCTCGGTCGGTTACCGCATCGGGACGACCTTCTCCCTCTCCTTGTCGGTCGTCTGTGCTGTTGTCGCCACGTCTCTGGCCTTGTGGCGGTTGAAACGCCGTCTGGCGGTGTAAGTCCGCGGCGGATTGTCCCATTTCTCCTTTCGATGGCGTAAGGAACTACATTCTTTCCCAGAAGTCGACATACCGGCGGGCCACGTCGATGTGGTCGTGGTGCCGTTCGACAAAGGCGCGGCTCTCGGCGCACCGTTGCGGCAGGGTGTCATGCTCGGTGATGATCTGCTCGAAAAGTCGATACACCTGTTGCTCGTCGGGAAGGGCGTTGTAGATGGGGCGGAGCCGTTTTTCGCCGATGAAGTCGTAGTATTCGGGTTCGGCACCGCTCACGACACAAAGCCCTTGCTCCATGGCCTGCAAGGCATTGGTGGCCGGGGTGTAGGAGTAGAGTTGGTCGATGAGGACATGCGACGAGCGCATGAGCCGCAGGTACTCGGGCAGGGGAACCGACACCACCCGCCGCACTTCGCAGGCATCGGGATACTTCTGTTCGATTTCGCGCAATATCCGGTCGAAGACGTCGGTACCTTTCAGCGGGCTGCGGTCATGCTGTATGCCGATGAAAAAACGCACCTTTCCGCCATCTTCCCATCGGGCATCGGTCCATTCCGTGGCGGGCAGGTGTATGGGAATGGGCAGATAGGCCAGTTTTTCCCGATAATCGGTTTCGTAGCTGACGTAGTATTCATAGAGACAGGCGGCGATGCCGTTGCAGCGGTCGGCCATGTAACGGTTGAGGCTTTTCAACGGGTCGCTGTTCCACGCCGCTATGGTTTCCCGGCAGCCGGGGTAGTCGCGCAGACGGTCGCCGACATAAAAGTCGGAATATCGGAAACGCCCCTCTTGGCAGGCTTTCACATAGAAATAGTCGGTGCCGAGGGCGTCGAGAAACACCTTGTGGTTGTGGCGGAGCAGGAAGTCAAATGCCCGGCGGTTCTTCTCGGGGCGCAGTTGCAGAAACACCGGGTTGTTGAGTTGCACGACATCGTATCCGCGAAAGCGGGGCAGGTAGCGCAAAACGTCGAAGAGATAGCGCAGCGACCCGGTAATCCCGTAGCCGGTGCGTCGCAGGTCGATGTCGCGCCGATTGCCCATCCAGCGGCTGCCGTTGGAAGCGACGGTGACGTCGTGACCCAGGGCGCGCAGCCCTTCGGCCAAGGTCCAGTGCAGGTTGCTGGCTTCGCCCAGCAGGAGAATCTTCATCTTTCGCGACAGTGTTTGAGGTAATAGACAATTCCGCTCCAACTTTGGAACAGGAGGGTAAAGAAGCCGGCTTTGCGGTGACAAGCTCCCGCGAGGGCGAATTTGAACATGCGCAGCCAGGCGCTGGCCCCGTAGATGTGGTAATTGACCGCTCCCTTGGCTCGCATCACCCCCTTGTCGGTATAGGTGCGACGACCGGTGCTTTCGTAGGGATAGTCGACGATGTCGTAGGGGAAAAGCCATACCGAAAGGCCGGCTTTCACCGCATCGTGCACCCACACTTCTTCTTCTCCGCAACGGAGGAAATCACTCCCGAGGCCGAAGTGCTCGTTGAATCGGATATGCCGGGCACGCTCGGGTCGGAATACTATTTCGATGGAGTTGGGATAGAAACCCTTTGGCCTTTCCCCATACGGGCAGATGGTGTCGGCATACCTTTTTACGGGGGAACCTCCCTGCGTGTTGATTCTGAACAGGGCAACGTCGGTTTGCGGATAGGCTTCGAACGTGGCGATGATGCGGTCGAAATATTCCTCCCTGTACCGGCAGTCGTCGTCGACAATCAGCGCCAGGTCGCCCGTGACGGCATCGAGGCAGTGGTTGCGGTTGCGGCTCAGACCTTTCCCTTCGAGAAAAATCAGTCTCACGTCGGGTCGCTGTCGCAGCACGTCGGGAACATGGCCGAGAAACTTCGGGTCGGTATATTGCATCGAGACGAGATATGAAATGTCGGGACGTGCGGGCAATAAGATGTCGGGCACGCGGGCAATCCGTTCGTCCAAGGTGCAAATGAGGAGTTCGAGTTTCATCGCCGAAGGTTAATTCCTGGCAAATATAGTTTTTTCAATCGGAATATATGCGTATCTTCCGCTCGAAAAGGAACGCTGCAAGCGACAAATAATCTTTCCTCCGAAAAATAACCGGGAAGGAAATGCGTTTACAATTATGATGGAAATAACGATTGTCATACCGGTATATAACCGAGAACGGCTCTTGCCGCGGACACTGGCTTCGGTGGTGGCGCAGACCTACCGCCCGTTGCATGTGGTATTGGTCGATAATGGCTCGACCGATGCCACTCCTGCCGTGTTGCG
This sequence comes from uncultured Porphyromonadaceae bacterium, assembly GCA_900542765.1. GTDB lineage: Bacteria > Bacteroidota > Bacteroidia > Bacteroidales > UBA11471 > Caccoplasma > Caccoplasma merdavium. The sequence continues at coordinate 51,229 of UQOX01000010.1, forward strand.
GGATTTCGAGATGCGGCAGTCGGCTCCCGATTTCCGGGTGACGGTGTGCCGGGAATCGACCCCGGGGGCACCGGCGGCCCGCAATGCGGGGTTGAGGCGGGTCACGTCGGAGTGGGTGATGTTTTTCGATTCCGACGATGAGATGGCTCCGCAGTTGGTCGCGAATTATGTGGCGACCATTACCGGAAATCCCGAAGCCGACCTGGTTTACACCGATGTGGAAATCGTCGACGAGCGCGGCGTTGCCCGCATAAAACGTTCGCCTCGAAAAATCAATGCGCATTTTCTGTGTGGACACATCTTCCACACCTACCTCTCGACACAACGCTATGTCGTGCGTCGGCGGCTGCTCGAATCTGTCGGCGGCTGGGACGTGCGACTCTCGTGCTGGAACGATTGGGAACTGGGTATTCGTCTTTTGTTGCATACTTCCCGCCTGGTGAAGGCCGGGGCAGCCAATCCGCTGGTTCTTGTGCATGCGCATGGCGATTCGATTACGGGAAACTGCTTCTCCGACAAGGTCGATGCCCTGCTGGCGAGCGTCGATGTTGCCGAGCAGACCGTGAACGCCTCGAACCGGCGTGACAAAAACAGGCTGTTGAACTGCCTTGTCTATAAAAAAACGGTTTTGGCTGCCCTTTGCACGCGCGAAGGCAGTCCGCGGGGCGCACAGCTCTTTGCCTCGACGATGCAACATCTCGCTTCGCCCCGGCTCCGCCTTCTTTTTGCGGCAGGTTACCGGTTGGCATGCCGGGGAATAAGGGGCACCTCCCGTGTCGTGGAACTCTTCCTGCGTTGCCATTGACCCCTGCACCATATCTTACGAGGAAAGAAGATGTCCGAATTTTTCGGGGAGAACCGAAAAAATTCTCTATCTTCGCCTTTTTAAAGATTGTCCCATGCTCGAAGTCAGTATCATCATACCCGTCTATAACGGATTGCCCTATATCGACCGTTGCCTCGAAGCCATCGTGGCCTCGGGGGTGTCGGCCGACAAATACGAAATCATTGCCGTCGATGACAACTCGACCGATGCTTCGCTCGAAAAACTCCAAGAGTGGGCATCGAAGGTCGAGAATATGCGCGTCTACCATCGGCGCAAGGCTGGCCCCGGAGGGGCCCGTAACTTGGGACTGAACTACGCCAAGGGCCGTTACATCATGTTTGTCGATGTCGATGATTTGGTGCATTCGGCCTCTTTGGCCCAGTTGCTCAACAACCTCATACCGTTGTATAGTCATCAGATTATCGGTTTCGATTGCGTCAAGGTCGATGCAGCCGGGCAGGAGACACCCTTTCAGAACTTTGTCTTGCCTTACTGCCGCGACATTTCGGGTCCCGATTACATGGCGCGTTATCCGCTTTGCGGCGTGCTGTGGAGTTATCTTTTCAATCGTTCATTCCTTTTGAAGCTCAATGTGCGGTTTCTCGAAAAGTGCGTTCTCGAAGACGAAGATTTCGTGACCCGGGTTTTTGGTAGAGCCGAGCAGGTGACATTCTTGCCCGTGCAACTTTACTATTATTATGCCGAGAACAAGTCGGGATTGAGCAATATACCCGATCCGGCCCATCAGTCGCGTCTCATGCACGACCGCTTGATGGTGATTACCGGCTTGAAACGTATGCGCGAGGCCATCTGCGACCCGCAGCTCGAAGAGGGCCTCGACCGTAAACTTAGTGACCTTGCGGTCGATACGATACGCATTCTTATCAGCAAGCCCTATGATGAGGAGCAGATAAGCGCGGCGCTCGACACCCTTTCAAAACTCTCGCTCTATCCTGTCCCGCAAGGCGATTATGGAGGCGCCTATAACCGTTTGCGCCGGGCCACCGATACGCCTCGCAAGGTCCTGCGCTGGAAACGCCGCCGCTCCTCCCCGTTGTGGCGTCGCTGGGCAAGCCGGTTCCTCCACTTGCGGTTGGGTTAATTGCCGGATGTCTCTCGGTTGGAACGACCCATGGCTTTGTCGCAAAGAAAATGGCGATAATGAACAACAAATCCGAAAAATCATTACATTTGTCGAGAAACCGATTTTCAAGAGTCGGGACAATTATCTTTTTGTATGTTGTCATCTAAAAATTTTATTCACTTATGAAAAAACTGATTTTAGCATTGGTCGCTGCTTGTTGTACGGCGGGAATGCTCCGGGCACAGGAAGTCGTTCCGGCCGATACATTGAAAGCTCAGCCTGTTGTCGCAACGGTAGAAAGTCTGCCTGTCGTTGAAGAAAAAGCCGAGACACCCAAGGAGCCCAAGGAATTCAAGGGGCGCCGCAAGTATTTCAACATCGGTTATGCCTGGGAAAAACTCGATGCCGTCGATTATCAGTCGAAAGAGGAAAGCGAATTGGCTGCGTTCCTTACATGGGGAAAAACATTTTACCTGCATAAAAAACCCATTGCCAATATGTTGAAAATAGGTCTCGATTTTACATGGATGGATATCACATATGCCCGATATGACATTGAAAGTTGGGAGGAATCGACCGACGAGTGGAGCGGTATGAGAACGTTTTATGAGGTCGAGTCGGATATGCACCGCATCGATTACGGAATGCATTTGGGCCCGTCTGTGACGGTAAATCCCGTGAGCGCGTTGTGCGTGAATGCCTATTTCCGTTATGCGCCGACGTTTGCCATGAGCCTTACACAGTCCGATGGCTGGGATATGGGTTATGGTTATGCTTCCTTGTTTGTCACGGGTGCTGCGGTTTCTTATAAAGCCATTTCATTGGGTATTGAATATCGCTTCGGCAACACCAAGATGAATGTGCTTTCTCTCGATCCCGATGACTTGGCCATTGAAGGTGTCGAAGATGTGACCAATGTGGGCGATGCGATGAAGGAGATATTCTCTTCGACCGAAAAGACCAAATATAAACTCAAAGACCTCCGTCTCTATATCTCTTTCCGATTCTGACATAGCCGGGCTTTACCATCGCAACAAGCCGCGTCGCAACCCGTTGGGGTCGCGACGCGGCTTGTCTTTTCCTGAATGGGATCAGAGGGAGAGCCCGTCGAGCAATCGCAGGTATAGGGCAATGGCTTGGCGTATCTCTTCTTTGTCGATATATTCTCCGGCCGTGTGGGAACGCTCCGAGGCTCCCGGACCAATCTTTACCGTGGTGAAGGGCATTTGGGCTTGATCGGAGAGCGTGGGGGAGCCAAACGGTTCGAGTTGCAGCATGGCGGCACGTTGCATGAAGGGGTGTTCCCGGTCGATGCGGGAGGAGTTGAGGCGGAACGAGCGCGGCACAATCGTGCAGGGTATGGCATCGCGCAGCAATTCAAATGCCTCTTCGTTGCTGTAAAGTTCGTTGGTGCGCACGTCGACGACAAACTCACAGCGGTCGGGAATGACGTTATGTTGCGTGCCGGCTTTTATCTGTGTGACCGAGAGCTTTACCGGCCCCAGCATGCGGGAGACTTTGGGAAAGGCGAATTTGCGGAATTGGTCGATGATGGGCATCGCTTCGTAGATGGCGTTGATGCCTTCGTTGCGGGCGGCATGACCCGACTTGCCCGTCACGGTGCAGTCGAGGACCATGAGGCCCTTCTCTCCGATGGCCGGGCGCATGCCGGTCGGCTCGCCGACAACGCCGAAGGTGATGGGAGGTAACTCTTTCAAGGCCAGTGCCACCCCGTTGGCTCCCGAGACCTCTTCTTCGGCCGACGCCAGGAAAATGAGGTTGTAGGGCTCCTTTCGGGAGGCCAGTACGATAAACGCCTGCAAGAGCGACACGAGGGAAGCCCCGGCGTCGTTGCTCCCCAATCCGTAGAGGCGGTCGCCATCTTCCCGGGGGGTGAATGCTTCGCCATGCCAGCCGTCGACCGGTTTCACGGTGTCGTGGTGGGAATTGAGCAGGAGGGTGGGGCGTCCCGGTACAAAGCCGGGGGCAATGGCCCACACGTTGTTGGCGGCGCGTTGCGGGGTGAAACCATATTCTTGCAGATACTCGGCGATGAGGTCGGCTGTGGCACTCTCTTCGCGACTCGGTGAGGGAGTGGCAATCAGTTTGCACAACAGGTCGACGGCCGGATAAAAAAGTTCGTTCGGGTCAATCATGTCAATCTTTTCTTTTTTTGCAAAAATAGTGAAAGGCGAGAGCAGAAACAAACGGGGAAACGAAGTTTTCGAGTCTGGTTATGCCGAGCCGCCTCCTGTTTTCTGTAAAAATAGCGAAAGGCGAGAGCAGAAACAAACGGGGAAACGAAGTTTTCGAGTCTGGTTATGCCGAGCCGCCTCCTGTCTTCTATAAAAATAAGCATAATTTCAAAGAAAAATCCTTTTGTGTCGAAAAAACAAAGTCCTTCATGGAACCCCCTTTTTCCCTTTGGCAAAGGGCCTTTGGAATATTCCGAACAGATTGTTTTGCTATCTCTGTATGTCAAAAATGACGAAAATGAGGTGCGAATACACTTTTTTGTCTTACCTTTGCGGCTGATTTTCGAATAAAAGGAATGAAAGAATATCCATTATTCTATACGGTGGCTCGTCAGGCCCGCCGATATGGCAACAGAGAAGCATTAAGATATAGAACCCCCGAAGGCGTGTGGCATTCCATCTCTTGGACCGCATTTCATGACCGAGTGCGGCAAGCTGCGCGGGCCATGGTGGCTATGGGGGTTTTCACGCAGGAAAATATAGCTACTTACACCCCCAACAAGCCCGAAGGTTTGGTGGTCGATTTTGCCGCCTATGCCAATCGGGCGGTCGTCGTGCCCCTGTATCCCACCGGTTCGCTCGAACAACTTGAATATATCGTGCGCGATGCCGAGGTGCGTTATCTCTTTGTGGGAGAGCAATATCAGTATGATAATGCATGGAGGGCCATGTCGACCTGCCCCACTCTGAAACAGATTATCATCTTCGACCCGGCCGTGCAGCGTGCCGCCGATGATACCACGTCGATTTATTTCTCCGATTTCCTTTCGATGGCTTACCACGGAGCCGAGACCGAATTGGCATGTCGTGCCGAAGGTTTTTCGCTCGACGACTTGGCCAGCATCATCTACACTTCGGGTACCACAGGCGAATCGAAAGGCGTCATGCTCACCCACCGCAATTTCTCCGAGGCCATGCGCATGCACCTCGACCGTCTTACCATGTGCAGCGATGCCGACCTCTCGCTCTGTTTCCTGCCGCTCACGCACGTTTTTGAACGGGCTTGGACCTACTTCTGTCTCACGTCCGGCATTCGTGTGGCCATCAATCTCAATCCCAAAGAGATACAGACTGTCATCAAGGAAGTGCGGCCCACTATCATGTGCAGCGTGCCCCGTTTCTGGGAGAAAGTCTATACCGGCATACAGGAGAAGATGGCCGAAGTGCGGGGCATCAAGCGCCGGCTCATCGACCGAGCTTTTGTCGTAGGGCGCCGTCGCAACCTCGACTATGTGCGTCGCAACCGACGCGTTCCCCTGTGGCTGGCCTGCCAATATGCGTTTTATGACCGCATGGTTTTCTCGAAACTCAGAAAGGCGGTCGGCATCGAGAACGGCAATATCTTCCCGACGGCCGGAGCCCCGCTTTCCGATACCATCAATGAGTTCCTGCACAGTTGCGGAATAAACATCCTTTACGGTTACGGCCTGTCGGAGACGACGGCGACGGTGTCGTGTTTCGAATTGACCGGCTATCAAATCGGCTCGGTGGGTACCACACTGTCCGACGTGCAGGTGAAAATCGGAGCCGACAATGAGATTCTCGTCAAGGGCCCTACTGTCATGAAAGGCTACTATAAGAAACCCGAGGCTACGGCGCAAGCCTTTACGGCCGACGGTTGGTTCCGCACCGGCGATGCCGGACGTCTTGATGCGGACGGAGCCATCGTTCTCACCGAACGCATCAAGGACCTGTTCAAGACCTCCAACGGCAAGTACATCGCCCCCCAGGCCATCGAGGCCAAACTGGGTGAGGACCGTTATATCGAGCAGGTGGCCGTCATCGGCGACTGTCGCAAGTATGTCACGGCCATCATCATTCCGGCCTTTGAGGCCATCAAGAAGTATGCCGCCCAAAAGCAGATACAATATCATAACCTCGAAGAGCTGGTGAAGAACCAAAGCATACAGAAACTGATTCAAGAACGCATTGCCGTGTTGCAGGCCAATTTTGCCCGCTTCGAGCAAATCAAGCGTTTTACCCTTCTGCCCCGGGCGTTCAGCAAGGAAAATGGAGAGATTACCGACACGCTCAAACTGCGCCGTGCCGCCATATATCGCATTTTCCATGCCGAGATTGAGGCCATGTATGCCTGATTTGTTATCTTTGTGACGAATGTAAAAACACAAGACATATTTTTATGATTACCACAGAACAACTTAAAGAGACAGAAGAACGCAAGTTGGCGTTGAGGAGGTATCTTTGACATCGACTCGAAAATAATTCAAGTCGAAGAAGAGGAACTGCGCACCCATGTGCCCGATTTTTGGGACGACCGGAAGAAGGCCGAGGCGCAGATGAAAAAAGTAAAAGATATCCGTTTTTGGATTGATAAATACCGTGAGGTCGAAAAAACGGTCGAGGAGCTGAAACTCGCCTTTGACTTTGTCAAGGAGGAGGTCGTCACCGAGGCCGAGCTCGACGACATTTACCAACGTACCCTGACCCTTATCGAGGACCTCGAATTGCGCAACATGTTGCGCAAGGAAGAAGACAAGCTGGGAGCCGTGCTCAAAATCAACTCCGGTGCCGGCGGCACCGAGAGCCAGGACTGGGCCGAGATGCTCATGCGCATGTATCTGCGCTGGTGCGAGGCACACGGCTACAAGACGGCCATCGCCAACATTCTCGAAGGCGATGAGGCCGGCATCAAGTCGGTTACCATACAGATTGAGGGCGACTACGCCTACGGCTATCTCAAAAGCGAAAACGGGGTGCACCGTCTGGTGCGCGTCTCTCCCTACAATGCACAGGGCAAGCGCATGACTTCGTTTGCTTCGGTATTCGTTACGCCGCTGGTCGATGACAGCATCGAAATCAACGTCAACCCTGCCGACATTTCGTGGGATACCTTCCGTTCGGGCGGTGCCGGCGGGCAGAATGTAAACAAGGTCGAGTCGGGCGTGCGTCTGCGTTACCATTTCAAAGACCCCTATACCGGCGAAGAGGAGGAAATCCTCATCGAAAATACCGAGACCCGCGACCAGCCCAAGAACCGCGAGAATGCCATGCGCCAGTTGCGCTCGATTCTCTATGACAAAGAGTTGCAGCACCGCATGGCCGAGCAGGCCAAGGTCGAGGCCGGCAAAAAGAAAATCGAGTGGGGCTCGCAGATACGCAGTTATGTGTTCGACGACCGTCGGGTCAAAGACCACCGCACCAACCACCAAACCTCCGACGTGCAGGGCGTGATGGACGGCGGCATCGACGACTTCATCAAAGCCTACCTCATGGAGTTTGGCGACCAATAAAAAACAGGAAGAAACATCATGGAAAAACTCATACTTGTCAAAGTGGGCGGGAAAATCGTCGAAGAGCCCGATACCTTGCAACGCCTGTTGCACGACTTCACCGCCATCGAAGGACACAAATTGCTGGTGCATGGCGGTGGCCGTTCGGCGACCAAGGTGGCCGAGCAGTTGGGCATACCCAGCCGCATGGTCGGCGGGCGCCGCATCACCGATGCCGATATGTTGCGCGTCGTAACCATGGTCTACGGCGGATTGGTCAATAAGAATATCGTAGCCGGCCTGCAAGCCCTCGGTGTCGATGCCCTCGGCATGACCGGTGCCGACCTGGACATTCTCCGTTCGGAAAAACGTCCCGTCAAGGAGGTCGATTACGGATTTGTGGGCGACGTCAAGGCCGCACACGGTGATAAACTGGCACGACTCATTGCCGACGGGGTTGTCCCCGTGCTGGCGCCGCTTACGCACGACGGTCACGGCCAGCTGCTCAATACCAATGCCGACACCATCGCCGGCGAGGCCGCCAAGGCTTTGGCTCCCTTCTTCGACGTAACGCTCGTCTATTGTTTTGAGAAAAAAGGGGTGTTGCGCGACGAGAACGACGACGAGAGCGTGATACCCTCTATCGACCGCCCGATGTTCGAAGCCCTCGTGGCCGACGGTACGGTACAAGGCGGCATGATACCCAAGCTCGAAAATGCCTTCGAAGCCATTTCGGCGGGCGTGAAGGAGGTGGTCATCACCCGTGCCGACGCCATCTTGTCGGGCGGAACACATATTGTGAGGTAAAAGCGACGCCTTGTTCATAATCCATAAGCAACGAGAGGGAGAATTTTTTTTCCCCTCTCGTTTTCTTTTTTCTTGTCGAAAAAGCTAATTTTACACTCCGACACAACAGGAACCGCCTGAATTTTCAAAACAGAGATAGCCTATGCAAGAATGTGTGTTGCAAATACCCGTCGATGCGTCATTGACGCTCATCGAGGCGACCGAGGCCGATGCCGGGTTGCTGTTTCGCGCCATCGATGCCTGGCGTGACGATTTGCGCCGGTGGCTGCCGTTTGTCGACAATCTCCATACCGAGGCCGACGAGGCGGCCTTTCTTTCGGCGCTTTGCGCCGTCTCTCCCGACTTGCGCAATTATACGTTCAAAATTTTCTCCGACGGGGCGTTTTGCGGTTTGGTGGGGTTTGTCTCGACCGACCCCGTGAACCGCAAGACCGAGGTGGGCTATTGGCTGTTGCCTCCGTGGCGGGGCCGTGGCATCATGTCGCGCTGTGTCGCGGCCTTGTGCTTGTGGTCGTTCGATGTCAGGGCGATGAACCGTGTGCAGATAAAGTGTGCCGTGGGTAATGCCCCTTCCAATGCCATACCTTGCCGGCTGGGCTTTCGGCTCGAAGGTGTGGAGCGAGCCGGTGAGTATGCCGGTGAGGGCCGGTATTACGACCTGAATGTCTATTCCCTTTTGGCACAGGAACGAAATAGTTTGTCGGGATTGTAACCTTTTTCAGGGTATGGACGTCTAACACCAAAAAGAGATATATGAAAAGATTTTTTATTATCCTCCTGGTGATGGGGGTATGTATTTCCGAATCATGGGCACAGGACGAAATTACCGAGGCCAATTATTTGCGACAGGATAGTATTTTATGGGACACCTATTATCAGCGCGAAACGGAGTTTGGCCGTTTATGGAAAGATCTGCCCGAAGAGAAACAAGACAGCTTGTGGTCGGCTTTTCAAGAAGTGTACGATAAGACCGTACGGGAGAATGCCCGGCTGGCTTGCCGTTTTGCTTCTGTCCCGAGCGGATTGCAGCGACTGTATATGGTTCGCTTCCATGTGAACAAAGATACGTTGCAACAGATATTGAACACTCTTCCGCCCGATATGCGGGACTCTTTTTACGGAAAGAATATCCAAGCACACGTTTCGAGCCATCAGATAGTCGAGGGCGATACCTTGCCATCGTTCCCATGTACACAGGCCGATGGCGAGCCTTTCGACTGGGCGTTGCTCGACGGCAAGCGCTTGCTTTTTATCTGCGAAGGATTGGGTTGCATGGGAGCCGGCGGACGGGCTTATCTCGACAGCCTCTATGCTGCCACCTCGCGCGACGACTTTTATATAGTGGTGTATTGCCTGAGCCGATCCCTGAAAGACTTACAGCAGACCCGGGAGCGTTACAAGGGAGCGTATATTCATCTCTCCGATTTCAAGGGAGATGCCTCACCGGCAAAAATTGTTTACGGTTTTCAGGCAACCCCTACCTGTTTCCTTACCGATTGCGCGCATCGGGTGTTGGTAAAGAGCGAAGGTTTGGACGGTGTAGAAAGGTATATCGGGGAAACAGGATATTTCAGATAGACAAGGCTTGTGTCGTGTCCCTGTTGAGGTGCAAATGCTTTTACGAGGTATTTGCACCTTTTTTTGTGTCCGATAGTCTCCATGCCTCCCCGATTGATGGAGGTGGAAATATTAAATTTTCTAAAAACTCTTATTTTGCAATACACACTTTGCAAAATAAGATAGATATTTGCAAGGTCTAATTAGCAAAATAGGTCACAAATAAGATTGAGTGCATGGAGACAAACAAGAGCCTGAAATTTTATGAAGTGAGCGGATACACCATCAAGGAGGCCATCGACGAGGCCAAGCGTTGCTTGAACTGCAAGAATCCTTCCTGTCGCAAGGGGTGTCCCATCGAGAACGACATACCCTCGTTTATCCATCAGTTGTCGATGGGAAACATGGGTGATGCCATGGCGGTCATCAACGAGCGCAGCAACCTGCCGGCCATCTGCGGGCGGGTATGCCCGCACGAGAAACAGTGCGAGGGGCATTGCATACTCTACCCCAAGGGAAAAGGCATACGCATCGGCATGCTCGAACGTTTCATTGCCGACTTCGACGTGGAGATGAGCCTTATCCGGGAACGTCTGCCGCAAAAGACCCGCGGCAAGGTGGCCATTATCGGTTCGGGTCCGGCGGGACTGACGGTGGCCGGCGATTTGGCCCGTCAGGGATTCAATGTGACCATCTTCGAGAGCCAGCCCGAGCCGGGTGGCGTGCTCATGTTCGGCATTCCCGAATATCGCCTGCCCAAAGAGGTGGTGCGCAAGGAGATAAAGAAAATCGAGGCTCTCGGCGTGACCTTCATCACCAACTGTGTCGTGGGCAAGGACATCGACGTCGACCGCATCTTCGAGCAGGAATACGATGCCGTCTTCATCGGCTCGGGAACCGCCCTGCCCAAGTCGCTCAACCTGCCCGGCTGTGAGTTGAAGGGCATCGTGCAGTCGTCGTACTTCCTGCGCATGGTGAGCCTTTACAATTTCGGCGACATCGACCGCCGTGAAGTGCCAGTGCACGAAGGCGAGGTCGTGGGCGTGATAGGTTGCGGCAATGTGGGTATGGACGCTGCCCGCACCGCCTTGCGCATGGGTGCCAAGGAGGTGTATGTGATTTACCATAAGACCGAGGCCGAGATGTCGGCGTTGCGGTCGGAATATGAAGATGCCGTGGCCGAAGGCGTAAAATTCTTGTGGTGTACGGCGACCAAAGAGTTTGTTTGTGACAACAATTCGGGCTGGATTACCGGCTTGAAAGCCGACACGCTCGAAGGAGAAAAAACATTAGCCTTCAATCGTATCTTGCTGGCCATCGGCTCGCGGCCGGCCAATCGCATCGTCTCGACGACGACGGGTATCGATGTCGACGAGTCGGGATATGTCATCACGCGTGAGCGGCCCTATGGCATGACTACGCGCAAAGGGGTATTCGCCGGCGGCGATGTGGTGCACACGCCGCAGACCGTCGTGTTGGCCATGAAAGAGGCCAAGCGGGTGGCTGTGGGCATTGCCCAGTATGTCGACGCCAAAAAGTTGCTCGAAGTGTAATTCCTCAATTCGAATGTTTGTTTATAGGGTATTGGAAGGGAGCAGATGTCTGCTCCCATTTTTTTTGATTTAAGAATTTTTTGGATTATATTTGCGCATCAGCGGAATTTCATGAAAAGAAAAAGACGGCTCCAATGTAGCCGTGCCGCATGAGATTGGGAATTTTTGAGAATGGTTATCTGTAACAGAAAAGGCACAGAATTTCTTTGAGAGAAAACGGGTGTCGATGAATCAATCTTTTGTGTCGCGAAATCTGCGGGAGCCTGAATATTATGTACCGCAAGAACGATTGTTTTACTAATAGATTTGTTTATGAAAAAAGCATTGATTACAGGCATTACCGGTCAGGACGGTTCGTTCTTGGCCGAGTTTCTTTTGGAAAAAGGGTATGAAGTACATGGAATCCTTCGCCGCTCGTCGTCGTTCAATACCGGACGCATAGAGCATCTCTATCTCGATGAATGGGTGCGCGACATGCACCAAAAGCGGTTGATAAATCTGCATTATGGCGACATGACCGACTCGTCGTCGCTGGTGCGCATCATTCAGGCCGTGCAGCCCGGTGAAATTTATAACCTTGCCGCACAGTCGCACGTCAAAGTCTCGTTCGACGTGCCCGAATATACAGCCGAGGCCGATGCTTTGGGCACCCTGCGTTTGCTCGAAGCCGTGCGCATTCTCGGCCTCGAAAAGCAGTGCCGCATCTATCAGGCATCGACCTCGGAACTCTTCGGGTTGGTGCAGGAAGTCCCCCAGCGGGAGACCACACCGTTCTATCCCCGTTCACCCTACGGCGTGGCCAAGCAATACGGTTTCTGGATTACCAAGAACTACCGCGAGGCATACGGCATGTTTGCCGTGAACGGTATTCTTTTCAACCATGAATCGGAGCGGCGCGGCGAGAACTTCGTTACGCGCAAGATTACCTTGGCCGCCGCCCGCATAGCGCAGGGCTATCAGGACAAGCTTTACCTGGGCAATCTCAATGCCTTGCGCGACTGGGGATATGCCAAGGATTATGTCGAGTGCATGTGGCTCATACTCCAACACGACACGCCCGAGGACTTTGTCATCGCCACCGGCGAGTACCATACCGTGCGGGAGTTTACGGCACTGGCCTTCCGCGAGGTGGGCATCGAACTCCGCTGGGAAGGCGAGGGCGTCGACGAAGTGGGCATCGACAAGGCTACGGGTCGTGTGCTTGTGGCGGTCGACCCGCGCTTCTTCCGTCCCGCCGAGGTGGAGCAGTTGTTGGGTGACCCCACCAAGGCCAGGACCCTGTTGGGGTGGAATCCGCGTAAGACGACTTTCCCCGAATTGGTGAGAATTATGGTGGAACATGACATGAAATTTGTAAAAAAACTCTATCTTCGTTCACAAATCGGGCAGTGAGTATGGAAAAGAATGCGAAAATCTATGTCGCCGGCCATCGGGGGTTAGTAGGTTCGGCCATTTGGAACAACCTGCGGGCCAAAGGCTACACCTCTCTGGTGGGGCGCACGCATGCCGAGCTCGACTTGCTCGACGGGGTCGCCGTGAAACGCTTTTTCGACGAAGAACGCCCCGATTATGTCATCTTGGCCGCCGCTCATGTGGGCGGGATTATGGCCAACAACACCTATCGCGCCGATTTTATATACGAAAATTTGCAGATACAGCAGAATGTCATCGGCGAGGCTTTCCGCCACGGGGTGAAGAAAATGCTGGTCTTGGGCTCGACGTGCATCTATCCCCGCGACTGTCCGCAGCCCATCAAGGAAGAATATCTGTTGACGGGGCCGCTCGAATATACCAATGAACCGTATGCCCTGTCGAAAATCGTCGGCTTGAAGATGTGCGAGAGCTTCAACCTGCAATACGGTACCAATTACCTGGCCGTGATGCCGACCAACCTGTATGGCCCCAACGACAACTTCCATCTCGAAAATTCCCATGTCATACCGGCCATGATGCGCAAGATATTCCTGGCGCACAGTTTGCACGAGGGCGACTGGAAGAGTGTGCGGGCCGACTTGGATTGTCGCCCCGTCGAAGGGGTGACCGGTGCGGCCGACAAGGAGACCATCGTGGCCACCCTTCTCCGTTACGGCATTGCGGCCGAGGCGGTCACCCTGTGGGGAACCGGCCGTCCGTTGAGAGAATTCCTGTGGTCCGAAGAGATGGCCGATGCCAGCGTCTTTGTGATGGAGCAGGTCGATTTCAAGGACTTGGCGGGAACTTCGAAGGAGGTGCGCAACTGCCACATCAACATCGGTACGGGGAAAGAAATCTCCATCGGCGACTTGGCCCGACTCATTGTCGCCATAATAGGCTATCGGGGCCGGTTGCAGTTCGACGCCACCAAGCCCGACGGCACGCCCCGCAAACTCTGCGACGTGACCCGGCTGCATCGCCTCGGGTGGCACCACAAGATAGAAATCGAAGAAGGTGTCAAGCGCCTTTATCACTGGTATTGTCAAAGTATTAACCCATCGATATGAGAATCATATTATTATCGGGCGGCTCGGGAAAACGCCTTTGGCCGTTGTCGAACGACGCCCGCTCCAAACAGTTCCTCAAATTGCTCGAAGCTCCCGACGGTACGCGGGAGTCGATGCTGCAACGCATTGTGCGGCAAATCAAGGAGTCGGGGCTCGACGCCCCCATCACGGTCGCTACCAGCGTGTCGCAGAAAGATGCCATAACCACCCAGCTCGGTAATGCTGTCGACGTGGTTACCGAGCCCGAACGCCGCAACACCTTCCCCGCGATAGCTTTGGCGACGACCCATCTGCTCAAAGACAAGCAATGCAGTCGCGATGAGGTTGTCGTGGTGATGCCCATCGACCCCTATACCGATGAAAGTTATTTTGCCGTCATCGCGCAGATGGCCGCGGCCGCCGAACGGGGTGTCGCCGATGTGATGTTGATGGGAATCCGCCCGAAGAGACCTTCGGCGACATTCGGTTATATCATTCCCGACATGGCACATGCCGATGCCGACGTTTATCCGGTAGTCCGTTTCGTCGAAAAGCCCGAGATTCAGTATGCCGAGAAGTTGATACGCGAAGGGGCTCTTTGGAATGGGGGCGTCTTTGCCTTCAAACTGGGTTTCCTCGACGATTACATTGCCCGTTATGTCAAGGCCGACACCTTCGACGAGATGCGGTTGCGTTATCTTGAACTGCCCAAAATCAGTTTCGATTTCGAGGTGGTGGAGAAAACCTCGTCGGTGGGTGTGGTACCTTTCAACGGAAATTGGAAAGACCTCGGAACCTGGAACAGCCTCACCGAGGAAATGCCCGACCGCACCATCGGCAATGCCGTCATGGGCGAAGGTTCCGACGGTACCCATGTGGTGAATGAGTTGGAAATACCGATTGTGTGCCTCGGCATGAAAAACGCCATCGTGGCAGCCAGTCCCGACGGAATCCTGGTGGGCGATAAGGACTCTTGCACCCGCCTCAAATCCTATGCCACCCGTTTTGCCAAACGACCCATGTATGAGGAGCGGCGCTGGGGTACCTACAAGGTGATGGGCTACAATGTGTTGCCCGACGGCTATCGTGCCCTGACCAAGCTCCTCTGCATCAAGGCCGGATGCAACATCAGCTACCAGTATCACAACCGTCGCGAGGAGGTGTGGACCTTTATCGACGGTCGGGGACAACTGGCGCTCGACGGTCGTGTCGTCGAAGTGGGTCGAGGCGATGTCATACACATCAAGGTGGGACAGAAGCACGCCGTGCGGGCTGTCACCGACTTGCAGATCATCGAGGTGCAGATGGGCAGCGAACTTGTCGAGGAAGACATTGTGCGGCTGTCGTGGGAATGGAGAGAATGAATGAGGCTTCGCAGTATTGCATAAATAAGGCGAGATGGGTATAAAATCTTTGTAATGAAAAAAATCTTTGTAATATTCTTATTGGTATGTGGTAGCGCAGGTGGATATGCGCAGATTATCTATAAAATGCAATTACGGTATTTTAACCGTGCCGCACTCGATTCCTATCCGCAGGAGGTCGTATCTTTCCGGCAAGTTGATAGTATCTGTCATGTTACGATACGGAATTCAGCCGTAAAGGCCGATACGTCTCTTCTTAAAATAGTGAAGCAGACTGTCGTTGATCCGAGTTTGCCTTATCCTTCTGACGTGTTGCCGTTTTTGGAACCGACAACTCTTATCGATTATCGCCTGCCCGAGTTACAAGTGATTGCAGATACGTTGTTTGGAAATGAAAAAAATGTATGGTCGATTATAAGCAAGGGTTTGAAATTTGCATCGGCTTATATTGAGACCTTCGATGATTCCCTGGCTGTGGAAATAGACAAGGGCAATAGTATCACGGAAGATATTGCGACCATACTCCGACGCAGGAAAGGCACTTGTAGCGAGCATACCAATCTGTTTATTGCCTTGA
This sequence comes from uncultured Porphyromonadaceae bacterium, assembly GCA_900542765.1. Lineage (GTDB taxonomy): Bacteria > Bacteroidota > Bacteroidia > Bacteroidales > UBA11471 > Caccoplasma > Caccoplasma merdavium. Next base: position 66,941 of record UQOX01000010.1, read on the forward strand.
TGCGTTCGAGGTCTATTCCATGTCGCTTTATTACCGGGTATGTTTATTATCCGCCGCAGATAACCGGAGGTACTCATGCTTGGGCCGAGTGTTATGTGAATGATGTAGGCTGGATTCCAGTCGATCCGCAAGCCGGCCAGTTGGGCTTCCCGGTAGAAATAAAACTTTTCGCAGGAAAGGATTATCCCGATTGCGGAATAAAGGATCTGAGCGATATAGTGCCACTCTCTATCGAGATAGAAAATGATACCTATTCGAGATACAAAAAATAATTCCGACATCAATATGGAACAACCTCAACTCAACGAACACAACAAGCAGGAATATCCCCCCATGCACACGGCCGAGCATATCTTGAACCGCACGATGGTCGAGATGTTCGGTTGCCCGCGTTCCCGCAACGCACACATCGAGCGCAAGAAGAGCAAGTGCGACTATGAATTGCCCGATGAGCCTACGGCCGAGCAGTTGGCCGCCGTCGAGGCGAAAGTCAACGAGGTCATAGCCCGCGCCCTGCCGGTTACCGAGGAGTTTGTCGCGCGAGCCGAAGTTCCCGCCGAGGTCGATGTCTCGAAGTTGCCCGGCGATGTGAGCGAGACGTTGCGTCTGGTGCGGGTGGGCGATTACGACGTGTGCGCCTGCATCGGCGCGCATGTGGCCAATACGTCGGAGATAGGTGTTTTCAAAATCATCAGCCACGACTATGAACCCGGACGTCTGCGCCTGCGCTTCAAGTTGCAGGCTCCCGATGCGAAGTGAGCAGCGCGTTTTTTGCATACGTTCTTGTCCTTGCCGACAGGTGAGGAGGAAGATAAAAACAAAGAGCCGCAGGTCAATCGACCTGCGGCTCTTTGTTTTTGGAAAGACGGTTGCTGTGGGCGCCCGTCGCTGCCGTTATCTGTTGGCACGTTTGCGTTCGAGTTCGTCGAGAATGATTTTGCGTATGCGCAGGTGATGCGGGGTCACTTCGAGGTACTCGTCTTCCTTGATGTATTCGAGCGACTCTTCGAGGCTCATCACGATGGGCGGAATGATGCGCGCCTTTTCGTCGGCACCCGATGCACGCATGTTGGTGAGCTTTTTCGACTTGGTGACGTTGACCACGATGTCGCCCTCCTTGGCATTCTCGCCCACGACCTGTCCCGCGTAGACCTCTTCCTGCGGGAAGATGAAGAAGCGGCCGCGGTCTTGCAGCTTGTCGAGTGCATAGGCGTATGCGGTACCGGCCTCCATGGCGATGAGCGAACCGTTGGTGCGGCGTTCGATGTCGCCTTTCCACGGCTGGTATTCGAGGAATCGGTGGGCCATGATGGCTTCGCCGGCCGAAGCGGTGAGCACGTTGTTGCGCAGGCCGATGATGCCGCGCGAGGGAATCGAGAATTCGAGGTGTATGCGGTCGCCTTGCGTATCCATCGAGAGCAGGTCGCCTTTGCGGCGGGTTACCATGTCGATCATTTTGCTGGCGTACTCTTCGGGAACGTTGATGGTGAGCTGTTCCACGGGTTCGCATTTCACGCCGTCGATTTCCTTGACGATGACCTGGGGTTGTCCCACTTGCAGTTCATAGCCTTCGCGGCGCATCGTCTCGATGAGAATCGAGAGGTGCAGCACACCGCGGCCATAGACTGTCCACACGCCATCTTCGGGTGCTTTCTCGACGCGCAGGGCGAGGTTGCGTTCCAACTCTTTTTCGAGGCGTTCGGCGATGTGGCGCGAGGTGACATACTTCCCGTCGCGGCCGAAGAAGGGCGAATCGTTGTTGGTGAAGGTCATCGACATGGTGGGCTCGTCGATGGCGATACGGGGCAGTGCTTCGGGGGTATTGACATCGGCAATGGTATCGCCGATTTCGAAGCCCTCTATGCCTACCAGGGCGCATATCTCGCCCGAAGCGGCGCTTTCGACGCGGGTGCGGCCCATGCCTTCGAAGATGTGCAGTTCCTTGATGCGTTGTTTCACGGTCGAGCCGTCGCGTTTGCACAACACGATGTCTTGGCCTTCGCGCAATTCACCGCGGTGTATGCGGCCTATGGCGATACGGCCTACATACGACGAGAAGTCGAGCGAAGTGATGAGCATTTGCGAGGGGCCTTCGATATATTCCGGGGCGGGAATGTGTTCGATGATGGTATCGAGCAGTACCGAGATGTTGTCGGTGGGTTTGCGCCAGTCGGTCGACATCCAGTTTTGTTTGGCCGAACCGTAGATGGTGGGGAAGTCGAGTTGTTCCTCGGTGGCATTGAGGTTGAACATCAGTTCGAAGACCATTTCCTGCACCTCGTCGGGACGGCAGTTCTGCTTGTCGACCTTGTTGATGACGACGATGGGTTTCAGTCCCATCTGAATGGCCTTTTGCAACACAAAGCGGGTTTGGGGCATGGGGCCTTCGAAGGCGTCGACCAGCAGCAGGCAGCCGTCGGCCATGTTGAGTACGCGTTCCACCTCGCCACCGAAGTCGGCGTGACCCGGGGTGTCGATGATGTTTATCTTGCAGTCTTTGTACCGTATTGATACGTTTTTCGACAGAATCGTTATGCCGCGTTCCCGTTCGAGGTCGTTGTTGTCGAGCATGAGTTCGCCCGTGTTCTGATTGTCACGGAAGAGGCGGCCGGCCATCAGCATCTTGTCGACGAGGGTGGTTTTCCCGTGGTCGACGTGGGCGATGATGGCGATATTCCGAATGTTTTGTTTTTGCATACCTTAAAAAATTTTCCGGCGCAAAGGTACGATAAAAAATGCGATAATTGATATGGACGTGACGGTTAATTGCTCTTTTTCAAAGCCGAAAGAGGTGAATTTTTTCATTTTCAGGGGAGAAATGAGGAAAAATACCGGCCAAAACATTTGTCGGTCGGAAATATTTGTCTACCTTTGCGGTCTCAAAACATTTCATTCATATATAAAACTGTTAAAAAGATGTATTTAACGTCAGAGAAAAAAAAGGAAATCTTTGAGAAGTACGGAAAGAACAATACTGATACTGGTTCTCCCGAGTCCCAGATTGCATTATTTTCCTATCGTATCTCTCATTTGACTGAGCACCTCAAGTCAAATCACAAAGATTATACGACCGAAAGAGCCCTGAAAATGCTGGTAGGTAAACGTCGCCGCCTGCTCGATTATCTCCAAAAAATCGACATCGAGCGCTACCGTGCCATCGTAAAAGAACTGGGCCTCAGAAAGTAAGTTTTTCTTACTCTTTACGCGCAGGGCATCTTCCCGAGGAAGATGCCCTGCGTTGTTTTTGACCCCAAGTGATGAAAAAATAAAACGGGCCTCCCCCGGTGGGGATAGGGGCCCGTTTCTCGTCTTATGAAATAGATTGCTTAAAAGCCGAAGAAGAAGATTTCGTTGCGGTCGATGCGACCGTTGTTTTTCAGTTTCTGCCGGTAACGGCAGCCGGCCGGAACGGTCGCTTCGATGCCGAAGTCGTCGTCATTGACAACGCCGAGTGTCGAGTCGTTGATGAGGACCATGCCTTCGGGCTTGTCGTGGTCATATCCGGGGCAGGCTTTTAACAGGTCGGCAACCAATGTCTTGGTGAGCAGGCACAAGCTGTCGGTGGCGGGCAGAGTGATGCGGTATATGCGTTTGCACACTTCGCCTTTGCCGGGAAATTTTCCGTCGCGTTCGAGAACGAGCAGCGTTGTGTCGTCGAGGCACACCAGGGCGCTTACGCCGCACTTCCGGCTGTCGGGCGTGTAGGCATATTCGCGGCAGACGCCACTCTCCGTGTCGATGACCAGGAGGGGAATATTCGTCCTGAATATCTCCGGACAGTCACCGTCGAGAGGCGACTGCATGATGCCATAGAGCGTCTTTCCGTCGTTACCGATGCAGAGTCCCTCCATGCCGCGGTTGGGTTGCCGCAGGGCGTAATGGGCAGGAAGTTTTCCGTTGAACGGCGAATATTCCTCGATGAGTATCCCGTCGGCATTGAAGTGCAGGAGATAGGGGCCGTACTCGTCGCTCACCCAAAAGGTGCCGTCGGGCGACAGTGCAAGCCCTTCGGTGTCGATGCCCTTACGTTCGGGAGTGATGATTTCGCAGCCGCCCGGTGCATAGGCCTTCTCTCCGGTGATGCCCTCTCCGGTGGAGCGGGGCAGGCCGCAGAAACAGGTGCTGTCGTTTTCACGGAGCATGATTTTGCGAATGAGGTACAAGGAGTCGCCCTTCCATTTAAACACGCCGATGTGCGGCGTATAGTCGGCCAGTGGGAATACCTTGCTGTGGGCTGTGGCTCCGTCGACATTGGGGCCTCGGTCGGTGAGCAACCAGAAGGTCGAGTCTTCCCGGTCGTAAGCCATGTCCGAGCCGTACCCGCCGATGTATATAGGGGGGTATCCTTCTATATTTACCCGTTCCGACGGGACGGAAACCGTTGCGGGGAATCCCGCAACGGTCTTGGATTCTTGACAGGAAATCAAGAGTGGAAAAATGGAAAACAGGAGAGTATAATGTAAAATGGATATTCTCATGGTGCGTGTTATTTGGTGGCCTTACCGTTGTTGCTGCTGTTCTTGGAAACTTCGGTAAAGACGACAATCTCGTCGCCGCCATCGGTGCGGCGTCCTACGCTGTAAACCTCGGTGTCTTCGAAAGCCGGTGCCTCGATTTCGGCGATGAGCCGGCCCGACGCGTCGTAGAGGAATACCCAGTCGCCTCCCTTGCCAAGGCCGAACACGGGGCCGTTGGTGTTTTTCTTGTCGACGTCGAGGGTGAGGAAACTTTTGGCGGCGATGACTGTCCCGTCGGGGAAGAAATATTGTTTCTCAGGGTCGAGGGCGTCGTCCATCAGGCTGAACCCGCTCAGGTCTATGGCATTGTCGCTGCTGTTATAGAGCTCGATAAAGTCTTTGGTGTCGTTCCACGGTTGGGCCTGCACGTCTTGATTGTTGGTGAAGACTTCGTTGATGCAGAGGCCCAGCGTGTTGGTTACCGGCTGGCGCTGCTCACCGCCGTTGGCGGTTCCACGCGAATATTGGGCAAAGATTACCCACTGGTCGCTGCCGTCGCTCAGGCGTCCGTAGCTTTCGTGTTGTTTCAGGCTGGGACAGTGTACCTCGTCGATGATGTTCAGGTCGGCATCGGCCAAGACGATGTATTCATCGGGACCTTTGCTCAGTCCCCAGGCCGGATAGTTGGTCGGGTCGTTGTAGTACCCCTCTTTGTCGCATTCGATGACGAGCCGTTCACCGGCGGCTATCTTTTTCCCTTCGGGGAAAGTCCAAGCCTCTTCCTGGCCTCCGCTTTCCCACATTTTCAGACCCGAGAGGTCGATGGTGTTGCTGCCGGCGTTGTAGAGCTCGATGAAGTCGAGGTCGTCGATGCTCGACTGGTCGCTGAACGTGTATACCTCGTTGATGAGCAGTTGGCCTGCGAGTCCGTTGCCTGTCGGGGCTCCGTTCGACACGCCTTTGGTAGGCGTTTCGATGATGCTCCACTGGTTGCCGCCGTCGGTGGTGCGGCCGTAGGAGTATCCTTCCTGTCCGGCACTTTTGAAGTCGGGGGTCTCTACCTCGTCGATGAGTTTTCTATCCTTGTCGAGGAAGATAACCTTGTCGCCTCCCGAACTGAGGCCGAACGTGAAGGAGTCGCCCTCGCCCGGCGATACTTGGCTGTAAACAACGAATCCTTTGGCGGCAATGACGGTACCTTCGGGAATGATGAACTCCTCGGCCTCCTTTTTGTCGTCTTGCAGTATGAAACCGCCGATGTTTACGGCCTGTTCTTCACCGTTGTAAATCTCGATGAAGTCGGCGTCGTCGCCGGCAGGTGAGGAGAGTACCTCGTTGATGTACAGTTTGAGCGAACTGGTTTCGGGGGTAGTGTCGTCGCCCTCCGAGGTGTTGTCGCGTCCCGGTGTGCCGCTGGGAAGTACCACCCAGGTAGAGGCGCCGTCGCTTTCGCGGGCGTAGGTCTGTCCGTCGTCCAGAGCGGGTACCAGTATGTTGTCGATGATGTGTCCCTGGTTGTCGATGAGGGTGACGGCATCGCCGCTACCGCTGAGCCCGAAGGAGAAGTCGCTCTCCTTGTAGAGGACCAGGTATGATTTGGACCCTATTTTGGCTCCTGACGGGAACGTGTATTCTTCGTCGGCTCCCTTGCTGTCTTGCAAAAGAAAACCGCCAAGGCTGATTTCCGAATCGGAGCCGTTGTAGAGCTCGATCCAATCGGTGCCACTGGTACATACTTCGTTGATATATAAACCTTTTATATCGGAAGATCCGGTTATGAGGTCGGTTTCACTGTCGTCTTTGCAGGCGGTTGAAACGGCGGTCAGGACGGCGAGAATCCCGATGAGATGTCTTTTCTTCATAAGTTTTGGTTTTTAGAAAGATACAAGTAGTCGTAATTGTATGATGTTGAAATCTATGCCTTCTGGACGCACTTGGCTGAGTGACAACCCGTTTTGGGTGATATGACCTTTGTCGTCGGCGTATTTGTCGTTGTCGACAAACGTATAGTTCAGTCCCAGCAGGACGTTGCGTATGGGATACCAGTTGAGGGTGGCATTGTAGGCGTAGGCTTTTCCTCCCGTGATGACTGATGAAGCATCATGGAAATCGTTGAGATTGACATGGCTGGCCCGGGCTGATATTTCAAGATTACCCCCTTTGCGGCGCACTTCCATCGGGCCGAATTCGGCATCTTCGGGAGAGTAGCGGCGTTGTTTCCCCAGTATCATGTATGAAGCGGTGGCATACCAGCCGTTGAACGTGGCGTTTTTCAACGGTTGCTTCATGCCGTCGGTTCCTCGTTTATATCGGGAGAGGTCGGTGAAGATATATTCTCCGTAGACGAGCAGTTTGTCCCAACGGACAGCTGCTTCGATGCCATAGGTGGCGTAGTGGTTTACGTTGGGTATCTCTGCACGGACGAAGCGACGACGGTCGGTGCGGCTTTCGGGAAAGGTGCGGAACTCCACGAACCGGTCTTCCTCGCCGGCGGCATCGGGGGTACGGTAGGTCGCATATCCGCCGAGGTGCAGTGTCAGCACGTCATTGACAACGGGCGATACCGCTACGCGGCCGGTAAATCCGTAACCGTCGCTGCCACGGTTTTTCTCTTTCTGAATGATGTCGACCTGTTGCCCGAAGACACCACCGCTCACCCACCAGTGTTTGTTCCACGCCGTGGCGGCGATACCCAGGCGTCGGCCTCCGGCAAACATCTCTACCGGCATGGGCCGTTCGTTCGACGAGAGGTATTTCGAACTGGTGAGACGTTCCATGCTCATGGGTTCCTTGAAGTGCCCTGCCTGTATCGAGATGTGGTCGTTGAACCGGTATCCCAGGAACATGTCCTTGATTTCGACTTCGTTGTAGGCAAAGTCGAGGTCAAACTCGGCAAACCAGTTATACAGTTCGGCTTTCAGGGCAAAGCGAGCCCGGCGAATACTCACGCCGTTGTTGAAACGGAAGATGCCATCGTCTTCTTCCAAGTCTTTGTTGGGCTTGGACGACAAACCCGTGATGTCGCTCGTGGGAGCGTAGTAAGAGCCATCGATGTATATGCGGTTGTCGAACCAAAGATGGAACTTTTCGTTCTTCGACGCAAAATGCAGCTTCCCGTCTTTGAAATAGACCCGTGCCGGAACACTTGTCCCGTCTTTGTCATAGGTCTCTGTTTCTTGGGCCGGAGCCAATATCGGAAGCAGTCCGATGGCGGTGGCCAGCAGTAGCTTTTTCATCGTGATGATTTTTGCTGCAAAGAACGAAGGTTGGCATTTCAAGGTGATGACGAGTCGATGACATTTCTGTTTCATTAAAATGAAAAACGGGTTGGCGGACTCTTCCGCCAACCCGTTTGAAGAAAAGACTATTTTTCTATTAAAGCAGTAATTTGTATGTCTCGGAGCCGATTTTGACGATATAACTTTCTTGGGTGGTCAGCTCGATTGTGATGCGGGCATCGGGTTGACTTTTGCCATCGATGGTTTTTATCAAGATACCCAGTTCGTTATATATCCGTGCGGTTTCGTTTGCGGGCATGTTTTCTATGATGATCTGTCCGTTTTGTCCGTAAACTTTCACCGCGCTTGCATTGCTTTGTTGGAGCAACGATGTGAGATTCTTGAATACAATCGAGAGTGTCGACGGCTCTGTCAGTACCGGGGTCGTGAACAGGTAGCTGCTGTCGATGAGCTGGGTCATGTCGACGTCGTTGAACATCACGCTGTGCAAAGACCAACCCGTGTCGGGAACGATTCTGAAATTCAGCGTTGAGCCGACGGCAACTTCTTGTTCCATCGTTCCGCCGTTTATACCCTGTATGGTCAACGTCGTATATTCTGTGGACCCTTCTTGTCTCTCGTCAAAGAGCACTTGTATCAAAGCGTCTTCTTTCAGACTCACATAGTAAGCCGTGTCGTTTTGGTCGCTGATGACTTCTTCGTTGCAGATGACTTGTTTTACTTGGTATCCTTCGTTGGGACGGACACTTATCTTGACCGTCTCATCGCTCGATACATTCCCGGCAAAAGGTGCGGGAAGCGTGTCGTTGACATGTATGATGCCGAGGTTCCGGTCATAAGCTATCCATAAAGCATGGAATTCCGGTTCCACCACGGTGCTGTCGTCGGGAGCCGGGGTCTCCTCCTCGAAACGGAATACGATGTCGGCGTTTTGC
>UQOX01000011.1 GCA_900542765.1 uncultured Porphyromonadaceae bacterium
CCTGCGAGGCCGACGCCCTCTCGCCCGGCGGTTATTACAACATCGTCGTCAGCGGCGGCGAAGATGAGAATTATGCGTTCAACCAATACATCAACGGTACGCTGCTCGTCAAGGGCAAGACCCGCATCACGCTCGGTGAAATCACCGACAAGCGATATGGCGACACGCCTTTCACCCCCTCTTTCTCGTCGAACAACACCGAAAGCCCCGTGCGCTTCGAAATCGCCGACACCACCATCGCCCGACTTGAAAACGGCAAGATTGTCATCGTCAAGAGCGGAACAACCTCGCTGAAAGCCTATCAGGAGGAAAGCGCCCTCTTCTCGGCCGGCGAATCGGAAGCCCTCGACTTCACCATCGGCAAAGCTCCCCTGAGCGTGAGCGTGGCCAACACGGTGCGCATCGAGGGCGAGGAGAATCCCGAGTTTGAACTCTCGTTCAGCGGGTTCATCAACGGCGAAGACACCTCCTGCCTCGACGTCCTGCCCACCGCCTCCTGCGAGGCCGACGCCCTCTCGCCCGGCGGTTATTACAACATCGTCGTCAGCGGAGGAGAAGATGACTGCTACGACTTTGCCCAATATGTCGGAGGCACCTTGCTGGTCAAAGGTAAAACGCACATCACGCTCGACGAAATCTCAGACTTGCGATATGGCGACCTGCCATTCGCCCCGACCTTCTCGTCGAACAACGCCGAAAGCCCCGTGCATTTTGAAATCGCCGACCCGACCATTGCCGACTTCGTAAACGGCAAAATCGTCATCATCAAGAGCGGAACGACCACGCTGAAAGCCTATCAGGAAGAGAGCGCATTCTTCTCGGCCGGTGAATCGGAAGAGATAACCCTCTCCATCGAGAAAGCGCCGTTGAGCGTGAGCGTCGACAACGCCTTGCGTGAAGAGGGCGAACCCAATCCGCTCTTCACCCTGTCATACAGCGGATTTGTCAACGGCGACGATGCCTCGTGCATCGACGTGGCTCCGGTGGCCCAATGCCTCGATGCCTCCCTCTCCTCGCCCGCCGGATATTATGAAATCACCGTCAGCGGCGGCGAAGACGACTGCTATGTATTCACCCGGTACATCAGCGGAACCCTGGTTGTCACCGAAGTCTCGGGCTTGCAGGTACCGACCCTCGAAGGGGTGCGCATCTACCTGGCCGACAAACGGCTTGTCATAAAAGGCATGCAGGTCGACACGGTCGACATCTATACCTTGAACGGAAGCCTGGCCGGTCGCTACCGCGCGGGTGACATCGTCGACCTGCCGACCGGATTCTACATCGCCCGCACGGCAGAGGGCAAGGCTTGTCTGCAAATAACCGAATAACCCTCCTCCCCATATGACAAGAGCGGCCGCCCGATAAGGCGGCCGCTCTTGTCATAAAATCAAGCGACAATGTTGTCAAAACAGGTCATGGTCCCGATAAATCACATAGGCCATGGCCCAAACAAAAATACCCAGGAGCAGGTAAAAAATGCGCGCGCCGCGCCGGCCAAAGAAACGAATCATCAGGCGGCTGTTCTGCGTCTCGAAAAACCAGCGCCACCGGCACACCGCCGCCCCCACCGAAAGGGTTCCGGAGAGGAGAAACAGGAAAAAGACGATATAGGTGGCCACTCGCAACGGCATGGGACGGACTGATTTTCTAAGACTGAATCATCGTGACGCGTCTCGACCCGTCGGGCTGCTCCTCGATGTAGACATCGACAGTGTCGGGCGGCAGAAGCTCCTCGATTTTCTCGGGCCACTCGATGAAGCAGAGGGCGTCGCTGTAAATGTAATCTTCATACCCGAAATCGAATGCCTCCTCGGGCTTGTTGATGCGATAGAAATCGAAATGATAAATCGAACGTCCGTCGGTCGTGGGGCCATACTCATTGATGATGGCAAACGTGGGACTGTTGATGACATCGTCGACGCCAAGTTCTTCGCAGAGAGCCTTGATGAACGTCGTTTTTCCGGCGCCCATCGTCCCGCGGAAGGCAAAAACGGTACTATCGCCCATCGCGTCGATAAAGGCGCGGGCAACCTGACGTATCTCATCGAGATGGTGTATGGTAAATTGTGCCATGATTGACTTATTTTTTGGGTGTGAGCGTAACAAGCGGCACCATCATCTCCTCCATGGAGATGCCTCCGTGCTGGAAAGTGTCTTTGTAATAGCTCACATAGTAGTTATAATTATTGGGATAAGCAAAGAAATCGTGATTGGTGGCAAAGATGTAGGCCGAACTGACGTTGGGCGAGGGCAACCCGAACCGTGCGGGAGCCTTTATTTCATACACTTGCTTGGGATTATAGGTCATGTTCTTTCCCACCTTGTAGCGCAGATTGGTATTGGTGTTGCGGTCCGAAACGACCTTTACCGCATTGTCGACCGAGATGGTACCGTGGTCGGTGGTGAGAATCACCTTGTAGTCCTTCTCGGCGATTTTCCTGAAAATCTCCAACGCGGGAGAATGCCGGAACCACGACTCGGTGAGCGACCGATAGGCCGCATCGGTGCCGGCCAACTCGCGTATCATCTTCGAATCGGTGCGGGCATGCGAAAGCATGTCGATGAAATTGAGCACGCACACATTGAGGTCGTAGCGGTCGAAGTGGGCAAAGTCGCGCAAGAGTTTTTCGCCGAAAGAGGAGTCGTTGATTTTATTATAGGAATAGGTATAACGCTTGCGGTAACGGTCGAGCAACGTGCCTATGAGAGGCGCCTCGTTGAGGTTCTTGCCCTCTTCCGAATCTTCGTCGACCCAAAGGTCGGGAAAGAGCGAAGCGATTTTATCGGGGAGCAATCCCGAGAAAATCGCATTGCGGGCATATTGCGTGGCCGTGGGGAGAATACTGAAATAGAGCTCCTCCTCCATCATGAAATAGTCCGATAACAAGGGGCGCAACACCCGCCACTGGTCGAGGCGGAAGTTGTCGATGAGCACGACAAAGACCTTCTCGCCGTTGTCGAGCAACGGGAAAACCCGCTGCTTGAAGAGCTCATGGCTCATCAGCGGGTGCTCCTCGCCCGAGAGCCATTTCTCGTAGTTGCGCTTGACATATTTGGCAAAGGCCGAGTTGGCATCGTTTTTCTGCATGAGCAGCATCTCTTTGAGATGTCCGCCTGTCTGTTCGAGTTCGAGCTCCCAAAAGACCAGTTTGCGGTACACGTCATACCAGTCGTTCCACGAGAGCGAACCGTTTATCTGCATGCTGATGCGGGAGAACTCCTGCTGGTAGCCGCTCGACGTCTCTTCGGAGATGATTTCGCGGCCATAAAGATTTTTCTTTATCGACAGCCAAATCTGGTTGGGATTGACGGGCTTGATGAGATAATCGGCAATCTTGTTGCCGATGGCCTGATTCATGATGTCCTCCTCCTCACTCTTGGTAATCATGATGACCGGGACATGGGGGGCCACCTCCTTCATGCGGGTGAGCGTTTCGAGACCGCTCAGCCCCGGCATGTTCTCGTCGAGGATTATCAGGTCGAAGTGCTCCTTCTTCACCCGGTCGAGGGCGTCGAGACCGTTATTCACGGTGACGACTTCATATCCCTTCTGACGGAGGAAAAGAATATGGGGTTTCAGCAAATCGACCTCGTCATCGGCCCAAAGCAGGGTTTCACTCTTCATATTGCAAGATTTGATTTTCTTCAACAAACTCGAAATACTCCTCAAAGGAATGTCCCTCGACAAGCAATCTGAAATTCTGCTCGCTTATCATCACCGGCCGCACGCCCTCGGGCATCGGTACACCGTCGGGGGCGCTCAACATGCGACGATATTGCGACACTTCGTCAAAGGTATAAAAACCTTTGACAACTAACATACTTATTTCGTTAAAGCTCATTATTTCGAGGTCGAAATCGCGAATAATGAAGTGTGCGAAGTTGTATTTGGCAATATTGAAAAGCAACAGGTTGGCCTCGATGCTTCCGGTGGGATAGACCAGCACCAAGAGGTGGGGGACGTCGGGGTCGGCCACAAACAGAGCCTCTTGCCGCGTGGTATCGGCCAAGGCTTCACCGTCTTCGCCGGTCTGTCCCAGGCGCACGCTCCATATATCGCTGCGGGCAGCTCCCGAAACGACCTCGCGTCCCTGTGCCACACCTTTGAGCATATCCGAGGCCAAGGTGCTCACATCTTCGGAGGGATAGGCATCGAGCAAGGCTTTCAGGCCGGTCTTGAAGGCATCGATGTTTCCCTCATTGACATAAGAGAGCGCATCGATGAGCATGAACTTGGGTATCAACTTCGAGAGCGGATAGGTCGTGCGGGTGTAGTCATACAAGGCATGCACGCGCGTGTTCTCTCCGCCCAAATAGGCATCGTAGGCCGCCATGTAAAGCGAATCCTGCACCAAATCCATGCGACGCAGGTTGTCGAGATAATTGGGGTCGGCCAGCGCCACGGCATATTTGCTATCGGGGAAATCGGCCAAAATACGTTGCTTGTACCGTTCGGCCATGGCCTCGTCGCCGATGCGCATGCCTATCAGATAGCAGTTGTAATAGGCTTCGAGGCGATAATCATTGTCGGGGAAACGCCGGTCGAGCTCATCGAAGTTGGCCATGGCGGCCTCCATGTCTTCGAGGCGGTCTTTGAGTATCATGGCCATGTTGAAGAGGCCGTCGGCGATAATCTCGTTCGAGGCGGCAATCGCCTCCTCGGTAAAGGGCAGTTGTTGAAGGTAAAAGCGGGGATCCTTCGGGTCATTGCTATAAGAGGAGGTATCGGCCTCGGCGGCAGCCTCCTCATCGACGAGGGTACCGTCGTCGGAAGCATATTCGTCGTCCGCGCCCTCGGTAATATCGGCTTGGGAAAACGATGCCTTGTTGCTGCGCCGCCAGTCGTCTTCGAGCTTGCGGCGTCCCCATTTGCGCTGGAACTCCGATTTACCGGCCGTAATCAGGGAGGTGTTGTAGAAATACCACGACGTGCTTCCGCCGGGCATGGTGGGCGTCGTGACCTGCTGTATCTGGTCGAGTTGCGGAGCGTTGGCCTCCTGCTCGGCCAGGAGCGCAGCCCGCCGCGCCTCCTCGGCGGCCTGTTCTTCGGCGGCAATGAGGTCGTCGATAATCTTCTGTATGTGTCGGTTGCGTTCCTCTTCGGGCATGGCGGCCACCCGCTGCAAACTGTCTTGCAGCTCTACGTTCCCGGCATAGACCGAAAGCTCATCGAGCACGGTCGACCGCCGCATGAGATTTTCATAATCGGGATAGCTCTCATCGACCAACGGCAGGGCTTCGGCATAACAGGGTTGCGCCTTGGTGTATTCCCGCCGGTCGAAATAGATGCCACCGAGCGTCAGTTGGCTGATGGCCAGCTCCACGCCCCGTCGCGTACTTTTCTCGGCCGCCGTCACATAGTTCTCGATGGCCTTGGCCGTGTCGCCGCGCGAGAGGTAAAGGTTACCCAAGGCGTAATAGATTTGGTCGAGGTAATCGCGATTTTTATAATTACGGGCCAAGCGCCGGAGACGTTTCTCGATTTTCGACATGTCGCTGCCGGTAAAGACCTCGGTCTGGTTGATGCGGGCATTCATCTCGGTGCGGAAAGTCGGGTTCATCTTGATGACCGACTGATAGGAACGATAAGCCCCGGCCTTGTCGCCGGTCTTGGCTTGCAACTGGGCCAAGAGGAAGGTCATGCGTATTTTTTGGCTATGCCCGTCGGCCATGCCGAGAGCCTCTTTGAGATAAGGTATGGCTTCGGCATAGGCACCGGTGCGTATCAGATAGTCGGCATACACGGTGGCATACCACTGCTTGGCGTCGCCGGTGAGGGTATATTCCTTCGAGACTTTGAGCAAAGCGTCTTCGGCCTCGTAGAGCCAACCGAGTTCGAGATAACAGCGGGCCGTCCAGATGCGGGCATCGGCCATCAACGCACTGTTCCAGGGAAAGTGCCGGGTGATGTAGATAAAGGTGGCCAGCGCCCCCAGGAAATCGCCTTGATAGAATTGCGATTTTCCCATCAACACCCAGGCGTTGTGTATAAACGGATTGAACTCGCCCCGCTTGACATACTCCCGATAAGCGGGATTGTTCATCTTCTTCCGGTCACGTTTCGGAGGCTTCTGCATGGAATGTTGCCGTATGGCCTTTTGACTCTTCTCCAAAGCCCTCGAAAAATCGCCCTTGGGCTGTGGGTCGGTGGGGACGCCATAGGCCGAGACCGGGTGCATGTGCAAGAGATGGGTGAAATTATCTTCATAACCGGTCTGCATCGCATCGAGTTGTTCCTCAAAACTGGTGATGCCGTTGAAGTAAACGTTGTAGCGGGTGGTAAAGGCATGATAAAAGCGATTGGCGCGCGTGTTTTTCTGTGTCGAACACGACGCAAGCGACAGCACGAGGAACAGTCCGATTCCCATGTGCTGAAAAAAAAGCCGAAGATTGAAAACGCAGCCCGATTTCATCTTAATACTATAACTGCAAATCGACCATTTTATTGCTTCGACAAGCCATTTATCGCCGTTTGAAATGCAGGATCAGCGACCGTCCCAAACGGGTGACCGCATAGAGGGCTATCAGGAAGAACACGATGCAGGCTCCGGCCGGCACATCGAGGACGTAGGCCAACCACAGGCCCACGACACCGCCCACAACGGTAAGAAGACCCGAGGCGAGCATGATGGTGCGGTAACGGCGGGTAAAAAGCTCGACCGTCATCTGCGGAATGGTGAGCATCGAAAGCAGCAACATGATGCCCACCAGACGAATGGTCAGAACCACACAGAGCGAGACCATAATCACCATGGCATAGTCGATAAGCCGCACGGGCAACCGCCGCGTCGAAGCGAAATCGTGATCGAAAGCCACGGCCAGAAGGGGGCGATAAAAGAAGAGAAAGAGCAGCAACAAAAGGGCCGTATAAAGGGCAAACCATGCCAAATCGGCCGAAGTCACCGTAAGGATATTGCCGAAAAGGAATTCATTGAGACCCGGCGCATAGCCCGGCGTCTTGAAGATGCAGATGATGCCCACCGCCATACCCAACGCCCACAGGGAGGCTATGGCAGAGTCTTCGCGCACCGTCCCGCGGCGGGAGAGCCACCCCACCCCGAGCGCGGCCCCCACGGCAAACAACAATGCCCCCAGCGTGGGACTGATGCCGAGATACAGGCCAATGCCAAGCCCTCCGAACGAGGCATGGGTGATGCCTCCCGTGATAAAGACCATGCGGCGGGTCACGATATAAGTGCCTATAATCCCACCGGCCACGCCTATGAGCAACACGGCCCACAAGGCATGACGGAGAAACGCATATTGCAAGATGTCGAATGTCATCGTCGTTCTATCGAGTTTGTAATTTTTCTCCCGAGGCTTTTTGTTCGCGCTGCTCCCGCACGATGAGCCACGCTTCGGCTTCGAGCGTATCGGGCAGGTTTATGCCCCTCCGTTGCAAACTGTGCAGCCAACCGGTCACGTCTTCGGGGCGGAGCGTATAAAAGACCTCTTCAAATTCGCGCGTTTCTTCGGGCGTGAAAGCATCGGCCGGCCGACCGGCATAACGGTCGAGTTCCTCGTCGTCGTAATAAACGATGCCACGACTCGCATCGAGCAGCAGGGCCTCTTTTTCACACACCAAGTGCCGGCCGCAACATTCGGAGGCAGGAGCCGACGGGCGGTCGGGCGACTCAGGTTCGGGCAACGTCGGACGTTTTTTCCGCTGCTTGCGTTCATAAAGGTAACACACGACTCCGAGGAGCAGTATGGAAAGGGTGATATATACAAGTCCCATCATCGGCAGATATTCATTTGAGTGTCCGTACGTCGAAACCTACCTGACGCAAATGGTCCCAGAATGCCGGATAGGACTTGCTCACCACCTCGGGATTCCTGATTTCGAGACCGGGAAAGAACATGGCTGCCGGAGCAAATGCCATGGCCATGCGGTGGTCGTCATAGGTGTCGATGGCCGGGTGGCCTGCGGCATCGGCACGGCGGCCGTCCCAGGAAAGGACCGAATCGTCGCTGTCGACAATCGGATAGCCGAGCTTGGCCAGTTCGCATTTCAAGGCGGCAATGCGGTCGGTCTCCTTTATTTTGAGTGATTGCAATCCGGTGAAACGGAACGGCCGTTGCGACAGGGCACAGGTAACCACGAGGGTCTGGGCCAAATCGGGCTGGTCGGTAAGGTCCAACAACAAAGGTGCCGTCGTGGTTTGCCCGGTGTGACGCAAACGCACACCGTCGGCCGTAAATTCGGTATCAACCCCCAAAGCCGCGTAGAAATCGGCCACACGGGCATCGCCCTGCACGCTTTCGCGGTGCAAACCGGGGAGCTCCACAACCGCACCGGGAGTGAGCGAAACCATTTCATACCAATAGGAGGCGGCCGACCAATCGGACTCCACGGTGAAAGCCAAGGGCTTGTAGGCGCCCGGTGCCACCACGATGCGATTTCCTTCCCATCGGCTTCCTACCCCCCAATGGCGCATCATGGCAAGGGTCATGGCAATATAGGGTTTCGAAATCATTGTCCCGGTGAGGGTAAGCGAGAGCCCCTCTTGCATATAGGGGGCAATCATGAGCAACGCCGAGATATATTGCGAGCTGACCCCGGCGCTCAACGTCAAGTCTCCGCCGCGAAGCGGCTTTCCCTCGATGCGCAAGGGCGGGAAGCCCTCCTCGCCCAGATATTCGATGCAGGCGCCCAACGAGCGCAGGGCATCGACCAGCAGCCTGATGGGGCGGTGCCGCATGCGCTCCGAACCGGTTATCGTCCACACGCCCGTGCACTGCGACAGATAGGCCGTGAGAAACCGCATGGCGGTTCCCGCTGCCATAATATCAAAATCGGGGCCATCACTCTCAAAAGCCCTCACCATGACGCGGGTGTCGTCACAGTCGGAAAGATTGCCTATGGGCATAGGACTCCCCGAGAGCGCGTTCAAAATCAACGCCCGGTTGCAAATGCTTTTCGACGAAGGGAGCAGAACCCGGCCGTCGATGCGGCGGGGCGGGAAAAGAGTGAGAGCCATTTTTACTACATTCTGGTTGCGAATACGCAAAAGTAATGATTTTTCGGGAAAGAGCTGCAAAAGAAAAACATTTGCATTGCACAAGATAACAAGAAACGCCCTTGCGACACCTTCCAACCTCATTTTGCCCCATCTACCCACCCTTGCGCCACATCGGGAACAGTTGTCAAAAATCTAAACAAAGGAATAAAAATACGTCTTTTTGTAAGAAAAAAATTTTTTTTGCAGCTATTTGTCAATTTTCTTATCAAAACATTTGATTTTTTCCTTTCCTTTATGTTATCTTTGCGGCAGGAAAACAAAAAAGCGGGAAAAACCACCCGAATACATAAAGAATGAAATTTATTTTTCACTTTTAATTATAAATTACAATGAATGCCCAAAAAGTATTAAGCGATTTGAAAAGACGCTTTCCCAACGAACCCGAATACCATCAGGCCGTTTCGGAAGTGCTGAGTACCATTGAAGAAGCTTACAACGAACACCCCGAGTTCGACCGTTACAACTTGATTGAACGTCTTTGCATTCCCGACCGCATCTTCTCGTTCCGTGTCACCTGGGTCGACGACAAAGGTCAAGTGCAAACCAACATGGGGTACCGTATTCAACATAACAACGCCATTGGCCCGTACAAAGGCGGTATCCGTTTCCACTCATCGGTAAACCTCTCGATTTTGAAATTCCTTGCTTTCGAGCAAACCTTCAAGAACTCGCTGACGACCCTTCCCATGGGTGGTGGCAAAGGTGGTTCCGATTTCAGCCCGCGCGGCAAATCCGACGGAGAAATCATGCGTTTCTGCCAAGCCTTCATCGCCGAACTGTGGCGTCACATCGGCCCGCAAACCGACGTTCCCGCCGGTGACATCGGAGTAGGTGGCCGCGAAGTAGGTTACATGTATGGCATGTACAAGAAGATGGCCCGTGAAAATACCGGAACATTCACCGGAAAAGGTCTCGAATTCGGCGGTTCGCTCATTCGTCCCGAAGCCACGGGTTACGGAAACGTTTACTTCCTGCTCGAAATGCTGAAAACCCGCAACATCGACATCAAAGGCAAAGTGGTAGCCGTATCGGGTTCGGGTAACGTAGCCCAATACACCGTAGAAAAACTCATCAGCCTCGGAGCCAAAGTCATCACCATGTCCGACAGCAACGGATACATCTACGACCCCGATGGCATCGACGCCGAGAAACTGGCCTACATCTTCGAATTGAAAAACATCTACCGTGGCCGTATCCGCGAATATGCCGAGAAATACGGTTGCAAATATGTCGAAGGTGCACGTCCCTGGAACGAGAAATGCGACATCGCCATGCCTTCGGCCACCCAGAACGAAATCGACGGTGACGATGCACGCGCCCTCTTGGCCAACGGTTGCTTCGCCGTATCGGAAGGCGCCAACATGCCCTCGACCCCCGAAGCCATCGAAGAGTTCCTCAAAGCCAAGATTCTCTACGCTCCGGGTAAAGCCGCCAACGCCGGTGGCGTATCGGTGAGCGGTCTTGAAATGACGCAGAACTCCATCAAACTGAGCTGGACCAAAGAAGAAGTCGACGCCCGTCTGAAACAAATCATGTACGACATTCACACCCAATGCGTAAAATACGGTACACAACCCGACGGTTATGTAAACTATGTAAAGGGTGCCAACGTAGCCGGCTTCATGAAAGTGGCCAAAGCCATGATGGCCCAAGGCATTCTCTAAGCGACTCCATCTTCCCCATATTTACAAGGGCTTCGATGACACATCGAAGCCCTTGTTGTTTTAAAGACAATTCCCTATTGTTTGCGCTCCCGAATGAACTTGGACAAGAACCCCTCAGAAACTATCGCCGCGGGAAGCGTCGATGCAGAGCAGGGTAAAAAGCAGTATGGTAAAGCCCCAAAGCGACGAACCGCCATAACTGAAAAAGGGCAACGGGATACCGATAACGGGCAACACCCCGATAACCATGCCGATATTCACCGCCAGGTGAAAAAAGATGATGGCGGCCACGCAATAGCCATAGACACGGCCGAAAACGGTACGCTGACGCTCGGAAAGTTGTATGATGCGCACCAGTAACAGGGCAAAGAGTATCAATACGGCCGACGCGCCGAAAAAGCCCTGCTCCTCACCTATGGTGCAAAAGATAAAGTCGGTATCCTGTTCGGGCACATAGCGCAACTTGGTCTGCGTACCTTCGAGGAAACCTTTGCCCCAGAATCCCCCCGAACCAATGGCTATCTTCGACTGGTTGACATTGTAGCCCACGCCCATCGGATCCTCTTTCAGGCCAAAGGCCACTTCGATGCGGGTGCGCTGGTGTTGCCCGAGGACATCGGTAAAGACATAATCGACCGATTCCAAGTACACGCACGACAGCAACGCGAAGACCACGGCAATCCACAACTTGCGCTGCAAGGTCTTGAAATAAAGTCCGCCCGCAACCACAATGGCCATCATCAGAAGCGGCCACACCACATAGAGCAGGTTGAACGGATAGAAATAATAAGAAACGACGGCCGCTATGGCTTGCACCACAAGTGTCGTGAACAACGAAATGTAGAAAAAGCGCGAATTGCGCAAATAGGACGAGACCATATAGGCCAGCACCAAAAGAATGAGGGTCAGCACCACCCACTCGCCCACCGGCGTTCCCAGCCATTCGAGCGACGAATACTTGACGGCCAGGATAAAATAGACGACGGCGCAAAAGGCGGCAAACAGGAAAATGCCGCTCATGCCCTCCCGATAAAGGATACAGATGAGTGAAAGATAGACCAGTGCCGAGCCGGTCTCGCTTTGCAACAGGATAAGCAGCACCGGGAAAAGAATCAGGGCGCATGCCTTGAAAAAGTGCAACGGCCGCCGAAGGTCGAAATCATAATTATCGAGCATCTTGGCCAACGCCAGGGCGGTACCGTACTTGGCAAACTCGGCGGGCTGCAAACTCACGGGACCCAAGACAAGCCACGAATGGGAGCCCTTGATGTCGGGCGCGACAAAAATGGTGACGACCAGCAGCAGGATAAAGACAATATAGAGCGGATAGGAAAGCGAAACAAACGTGCGCGGCTCGGTCATGAGCAGACAGAAGGCGATAACCAGCGAGAGCAAAATCCACAACAGCTGTTTGCCCGAACGGGTGTCGAGGCTGAATATCGTCGACGTCGTCTCATAATCGTAACTGGCCGCATAGATGCTTATCCAGCCACAAAAGACCAGCAAGAGATAAAGCGCGACCGTGTACCAGTCGAGCGAATACCAAACATTATTCCTGCGCGACATTCTCTTCTTCCTCCTCTTGAATCATCGTGTTGGCTTTGAGCATGCGCTCTTCGAGCCATTTGCGCGAAGGAGCGATTTCGCCATTCAAATATTTTTCCATCATCAGGCTGCCGATGGGCACACCGTAGGTGGCCCCCCAACCGGCATTCTCGACATAGACGGCAATGGCAATGCGCGGATTCTCCCGCGGGGCAAAGCCCATAAATGCCGAGTGGTCGTCGCCATGGGGGTTCTGTGCCGTACCGGTCTTGCCACATGCCTCCACCCCGGGAATTTCGCCGATGCGACAGGTACCTTTCACCATCGACATGCGCATGCCCTCGACAACCATCTCGTAATAGGCCGGGTCGACCCCCACATAATGCGGGGTGGTGTAGTCTTCGCCCAAGTAGGTATCTTGCACCGATTTCACGACATGGGGGGTGAAATAATATCCCCGGTTGGCTATGGTCGCTCCCAAATTGGCAATCTGCAAAGGCGTAGCCAAGACTTCGCCTTGGCCTATGGATACCGAAATCACCGTGATGCCCTTCCACCCTTTGGAGCCATAAATCTTGCCATAGAAATCGCTGTTGGGGATAAATCCGCGGCTCTCCCCCGGCATATCGACTCCGAGGCGGTAGCCATAACCCATGTCGACGACATACTTCTTCCAGGTTTCGAAGGCATCATAAGTGGTGCCGTACTTATCGAGATTATCAATCATCGACCTGAACGCGTAACAGAAATAGGCATTGCACGAGGTCGACAGGGCCGGGACGACCGAGATGGGCGACTCGTGGGCATGACACCCCACCTTTATGCCCCGGGCATAGAAACCCATGTTGCAAGGATAGGCCGTGTAACGCGACACAACCTTTTCTTGCAGGAAAATAAGCGCCTGCGTGGGCTTGAAGGTAGAACCGGGCGGATATGTGGCCATGATGGAACGGTCATAAAGCGGCTTGTAGGGATTTTCAAAAAGTTGTGCATAATTGCGACCCCGCTCGCGGCCGGTGAGCAACGAGGGTTTGTAGGTGGGGCTCGACACCAGTGCGAGAATCTCCCCGGTCGAAGGTTCTATGGCCACGATGGCTCCCACCTTGTTCTGCATGAGCATCTCGCCATATTGCTGCAACTCGATGTCGATGGAGAGGGTCAGGTTCTTGCCGGGCACAGCCTCCCGGTCGAAAGCCCCGTCCTCATATCGCCCTTTGATGCGGCCGTAGGCGTTGCGGAGGAAGACCTCCTGCCCTTTCTCGCCACGAAGATAATTCTCATAAGATTTCTCTATACCCAAATCGCCCGTGTAGTCGCCTTGGACGTAATAGCTGTCGTTGCGCAATTCCTGTTCGGAGACTTCGCGTATGTTTCCCAGGACATTGGCCGCCACATCGTAGTTATAGCGCCGTATCGACTGGTTCTGAATGAAGAATCCGGGATAACGATAGAGCTTTTCCTGCAAATGGCCGTACTCCTCGACCGTAAGCCGTGAAAAGAAACGCTGGGGAGAGAAAAAAGAGTAACCGGGATTGAGCCGACGGTTGCGCATGTTGTTCCAGCGTTCGTCAAACTCCTGACGGGTAATGCCCAGCGTGCGGCAGAAATCGAGGGTATCGAAAGGTTGCACTTCGCGGGGGATAACCATGAGATCATAGGCGGGCTGGTTGTCGACCACCAAACGGCCGTTGCGGTCATAAATAAGACCGCGGGACGGATATTGTATGCGGGTGAAGATGGCATTGTTGTCGGCCAACCGGTTGTATTCGTTGTCGAGCACTTGCAGCGAGAACAAACGGAAAATATAAAAGAGAATGACCAGGAGCATAAATCCCCCGATGATATATTTGCGCCGTTCGTAAGTATAATTTTTTCTCACTATTTTTTCTCCATCAGCAAATCGACAACCAATATGACAATAAGCGTCAACAGCGTACTGTTCACAATGCGCGCCGCCAAAAATGCCGGAGCAAAGAACGAGAAGGACTCGACGCAGAAGAGTACGATGCAGAAAATCAGCGTCAGCAGAAAAGCAAAAAGGGCATACCGCCACACGCCCAGTGTGGCCATAGAGGGCACATAGCGTTCCTCACCCCGGTCGCGGTACTGGATACGCATGAGCAAGGGGTTGTGCAGGAATGCCACCGTGACCGAGGCCAGGGCATATACGCCCGGCGTGTTGGTAAACAAATCGACAAGAAGGCCGACAAAGAATGCGACAGTCATCGCTAAATGTGGTTTCACGCCCGATGGCATCTTCAAGAAAAGATACACTATGACAAAGGGGGTGGCAACGCCCCACAGGGCGATGCGGTTGCACATGAGTATCTGCAACAGGACAATGAAGAGGGCGCCGGCCATGCGCCATAACCGATGTTTATTCATAATGCTGCACCTCCTCTTCGAGTCGGACCTGTTCGGCCGGTTTGCGGTGCTCGACAACACGCACGAAATTCAAGGCCGAGAAATCGGCCGCCAAACGCACGGTCAGCACATAGAAATTGTTCTTCTTCACTTTGTGGGCATCTTCGACATAGCCCACGACAAGACCTTCGGGAAATGCGCCCGAATAGCCGCTGGTCACCACCGTGTCGCCCACCTGCACATCGATGTACTCGGGCAACTCCTCCAAGCCGGCACAGGAAATATCATTGCCGTCCCAAACCAATGAACCGATATGCTGCGTGTTCTTGATTTTGCAACTGATGCGCAGATTGGGGTTGAGCAACGACAGGGCCACGGCATAATGGTCCGACGCCGAAGAGATGACCCCCACGACGCCGTTATGGTCGACGAGCCCCATCTCGGGGAAAACGCCGTCGCGCATTCCCTTATTGATGGTGATGTAGTTGTTTTTGCGGGCAATACTGTTATTGATAACCTGGGCAATAGCCCTATGCGAGGTGTCACCTTGCAACACCGGCAACGACCGCGGCGAAAGCGTGTCTTGCACTTGATACAGCGCAAGAGTATTACGCAGAACGGCAAGCTCGTCTTGGAGCTTACCGTTCTGAGCCAATAGCTCGTCGTTTGCCTTATGCAATCCGAAGTATCCGGTAACGGCTCCCGAGAGAGCATAGAGGCTACCGGCCACCCGACTGGCTGAACTGAAATAGACGCTCTGCTGGTAAGGGTTGAAACCCATAATCAGAATGAAACAGAGCGCCGCATAACAGAGATAGACAAATAGCGAACTGTGTCGCAGGAAGAATTGTAACAGTTTACGCATTCGGAATAGTCTGTCCCGGTTTTACCATCAGCGCATCAGGAAAGAAAATTTGTCGACATTTTTCAAGGCGATACCTGTTCCGCGGGCAACAGCGAGCAAGGGGTCTTCGGCGACATGGAAGGCGATGCCGATTTTGTCGGTGAGACGTTTGTCGAGACCTCGGAGCAATGCCCCGCCACCGGTGAGATAGATACCGTTGCGCACAATATCGGCATAGAGCTCGGGAGGCGTGGAATCGAGGGCGCTCAACACGGCGGCTTCGATTTTCGAAACCGACTTTTCGATGCAATGCGCCACGTCTTGATAGGTTACCGGCAACTCCATGGGCAGAGAGGTCATGCGGTTGGGGCCGTGCACGATATAATCCTCGGGGGGATTTTCGAGCTCGTTCAGTGCCGAACCGACATTGATTTTTATCAACTCCGCCGTGCGTTCGCCCAACTTGATGTTGTACTGGCGACCCATATACTCGCGAATGTCTTCATTGAACTCGTCTCCTGCCACGCGTATCGACTTGTTGGTGACGATGCCGCCCAAGGAGATGACGGCAATCTCGGTGGTACCGCCTCCTATGTCGACAATCATGTTGCCTTCGGGGGCTTCCACGTCGATACCCACACCGATGGCGGCGGCCATCGGCTCGTAAATCATATACACATCACGGCCGCCGACGTGCTCCGAAGAGTCGCGCACGGCACGAATCTCAACCTCGGTACTGCCCGACGGAATGCACACGACCATGCGCAGCGACGAAGAGAACAGGGTGTTGCGCATGGAGACCATCTTCATCATGCCGCGCATCATCTGCTCGGCAGCGTTGAAGTCGGCAATCACACCGTTCTGCAACGGACGTATCACGCGAATGTTTTCGGGGGCGCGGCCATACATGGCCTGTGCCTCATGGCCGACAGCTTTGAGTTTACCCGTGCGGTTGTCGAGAGCGACCATGGAAGGGGCATCGACCACGATTTTGTCGTTGTAGAGAATAATCGTGTTGGCCGTGCCCAAGTCAATGGCTATTTCTTGATTGAAAGAGAAAAATCCCATATTTTGTCGTAGGTTGGAAAAGATTAGTGTTTGAAGTGACGGATTCCCGTAAATACCATGGCAATGCCGTTCTGGTTGCAATAGTCGATGGTAAGGTCATCGCGTACCGAGCCGCCGGGTTGTATTACCGTGTCGATGCCTTCCTTGTGGGCGATCTCCACGCAATCGGGGAAGGGGAAGAAAGCATCGGAAGCCATGACAGCGCCTTTGAGGTCGAAATTGAACGACTTGGCCTTCTCGATGGCCTGACGCAGCGAGTCGACGCGCGACGTCTGTCCCACGCCACTGGCATAGAGTTGTTTGCCCTTGGCCAAAACGATAGAGTTTGATTTGCTGTGTTTCACAATCTTGTTGGCAAACAACAAGTCCTCGATTTCCTCCGGTGTCACAGCTTTTTCGGTAATTTGTCTCAACTCCTCGGGCGACTCCTGGTGCAAGTCTTTTTCTTGCATCAGCACGCCATTGAGCAGCGAACGGAATTGTATGGTGGCTTCGGGTGCTTTTTTCTGCACAAGCACGATACGGTTTTTCTTTTGATAGAAAATATCGAGAGCGGCCTGCTCATAACCGGGAGCGATGATGACTTCGAAGAAGAGTTTGTTTATCTCCTCGGCCGTAGCGGCATCGACCACGGCATTGGTCACCAGCACACCGCCAAACGCCGATACGGGGTCACCGGCCAAGGCATCTTTCCAGGCTTCGAGCAACGTGGGACGCGAAGCGAGACCACAGGCATTGTTGTGTTTCAGTATGGCAAATGTCAATTCATCGAATTCGGAGATGAGCGATACCGCTGCATCGATGTCGAGCAGGTTGTTGTAGGATATTTCCTTGCCATGAAGCTGCTCGAACATGTCGTCGAAGTTGCCGAAGAAGAATCCTTTCTGGTGGGGATTCTCACCATAACGCAACGGTTTGGAGTCGTTGCAGGCGGCACGGAAGGCCGAGTAATTCCCGCCATCGAAATAGTTGAATATGGCGGTGTCGTATCCCGAAGACACGGCAAATGCCTCCTTGGCAAACCAGTAACGGTCTTCGAGCGAAGAGTTGGCGCCTTTCTCGTTGAGCATATCGAGCAGTGGGGCGTATTGTGCCTTGGAAGCAACGATAACGACGTCTTTGAAATTTTTGGCAGCGGCACGAATGAGGGAGATGCCGCCTATATCGATTTTCTCGATGATGGCACTTTCATCGGCTCCCGAAGCCACCGTCTCCTCGAAGGGATAAAGGTCTACGATAACCAAGTCGATTTCGGGAATTTCATATTCGGCAATCTGCTCCCGGTCGCCTTCTACCTCGCGACGATTGAGTATGCCGCCAAAGACCTTGGGGTGCAACGTTTTCACGCGGCCGCCCAATATCGAGGGATAGCCCGTGAGGCTTTCGACACTGCGGCAGGGAATGCCGAGCGACTCGATAAATGATTGTGTACCACCGGTCGATATAAACTCCACGCCGTCGCCATGCAGTTTTTTCAGAATCTCGTCCAGTCCGTCTTTGTGATAAACCGATACCAGTGCGGTTTTGATTTTCTTATTTTCAGCCATATCGTTGTGATTTTGTTCTTTTTTTGGAGTCACAAAAATAGTGATTTTGCCAACAAATCACAAAGATTTTTCAGCACAAAAAAGTATCGTTTTTCTTTTTTTTTATTTCGCCCCGACCCCCTGTCCAAAATATTGCAAGACAGGCCGACAGAATCTTCGCCATCACCCACGGGACGGCGTCACCCGGTAAAGGCGCATTTGACAGCGGGCGCAATCAAATTCGAGGCGCAACCGCGTATCGCGATATTGCAGACAGAGAGGTTCTTTCCACCCCTCCCGGTCTTGTGCGGGACGCTTTTCGCGCGGGCATTTTCCCCATTGCCTTTTGATGCAGAAGCGGGTAAACATCAACGCCCCCTCCTCCACCGGCAAGCACTCGTAGGCCGGCTCTATGTTTTCCACGCCGTGAGCGTGATAGAACGCTCGCGCCAAAGCATTGGACACATTGCCCAGGTAACTCAGCGACGAGGCCGGATAAACGACCGCCGCCTCTCCCCGGCGACGGGGTCGGCGGTATGCCATCTGACGCACCTGCACGAGACGGTCTATCGCCTCGCGTCGCAAATCGGCCAACAGCGACGACGGAATAAAATAGCTCTTTCCCCGCATCGATATGGCAACCGAACGCGCCTCAAACGGGGTGTCACCCAAACGCGAAAGTTGTTTTTTCTGGTTATCGTCCTGCGGGGTGCGCGCCTCTTCTTTTTCCCAGCGACGGGCCACGACGGCCGAGCAGCCGCTCTCATCGGCGACCTTCAACGCAAATCCGCGAGGAATCTCATAGAACAGCAGGTCGACGGCAATGCGGCGCCGGGCGCTCTTCTTCTGCAACTGCTGTTCGAAGAGATGGTCGTAGTTGCGATAAAGCATCGTACCGGGTGTGAGCGAAGGTTTTTCGAGCGGATAGAGCGTCGTGCCCTCGACCCGATTGACCCGGAACCCTTCGAAAACGCCTTTGGCATTGAGAAAGCAGAGCCCATCGCCATTGTGCAGGGGAGCACCTTTCTCGACCGAGAGAGAGGCGCCACGCACGGCCAAGACGCGACCCAGGGGTTCTCCCAGGGATTTGGGCGTATCGGGCGACCCCAAACCCTTCTCGGAAGGGCCGTCGAAAAAATAGCGGGTAAAGCCTCGATTGAAACTCTTTCGGGGGTCGGGTTCAAAAAAGCACTCGACCCGCCCCGCCGATGCAGCCCGATATTCGGGACGGCGGGCAAAAAGCTCATCAAGGCGCTGACGGTACCAGGCCGTAACGTTTTTCACATAAGAAAGGTCTTTGAGACGGCCTTCGATTTTCAGCGAGGTGACGCCGGCATCGAGCAATGCCTCCAAACGGTCGGAGCGGTTCATGTCTTTGAGTGAAAGCAGGTGCTTGTCGCGTATGAGCGGCCGCCCGTCGGCATCGAGCAGCGTATAGGGCAGGCGGCAGCATTGGGCACACTCTCCCCGGTTGGCGCTGCGCCCCGAAAGGGCGCGGCTCAGATAGCACTGCCCGCTGTAACTGACACACAGGGCACCGTGCACAAAAACTTCGAGTTCCACGGGAACGGCATCGGCAATGGAGCGAATCTCCTTGCCCGAAAGCTCGCGCGCCAACACCACACGGGAAAATCCCACGTCATGGAGGAAGCGCACTTTCTCGACCGAGCGATTGTCGGTCTGTGTACTGGCATGCAGGGCAACGGGGGGTATGTCGAGACGCAAAACAGCCATATCCTGCACAAGGAGAGCATCGATGCCGGCGCGATAAAGTTCTCCGATAAGACGTTCGGCCGGTTTGAGTTCCTCGTCATAAAGCAGCGTGTTCAACGTGACATACACCCGGGCCTCGTAACGATGGGCAAAATCGGCCAGGCGGGCAATCTCTCCGACACTGTTGGCCGCAGCCGCCCGGGCTCCGAAACTCGGACCTCCGATGTAGACGGCGTCGGCGCCGTGGAGTATGGCCTCGATGCCGATGTCGGCCGTCCGGGCCGGTGCCAGCAACTCGATTTTCCGGGGTTGAATCATCTAATATCTTCGATATTATAAGGCGTTTCCTGATAGACGTAATAGTTAAGCCAATTCGAGAAAAGGAGATTGGCATGGGCCCGCCAGCGTACCAACGGAGCTTGCGAGGGATCGTTTTCGCGGAAATAATTCTGCGGCATTTTTATGGGTAACCCCTTGTCCAAATCTCGGCGGTATTCATTGCCGAGCGTATCGGGAGCATACTCGGAGTGGCCGGTCAGGAAAATTTCCCGTCCATTGCGGGCTATGACAACCGCCGGTCCCGAAATTTCGCCCTCGGCCATAATCGACAACTCCGGACAACGGCGCACATCGTCGGCATGAATGGCCGTATGACGGCTGTGCGGAATAAAAAATTCATCATCGAACCCTCGGAACAAGGGCAAGTTTTTCCCCGCCGGGGAAATCGAATGGCTGAAAACCCCGAAGAGTTTCTCGTCGAGCGGATATTTGGGTATGCCGTAATGGTGATACAACCCGGCCTGAGCCGCCCAACAGATATACATGGTCGAGGTCACATGCGTGCGGGACCAATCGAATATGGTAGAGACCTCGTCCCAATAAGAGACCTCCTCGAACGGCATGTGCTCGACCGGCGCCCCGGTGATAATCATGCCGTCGTAACGCTGCCGGCACACCCCGGAAAACTCCTTGTAGAATGCCATCATGTGCTCGACCGGCGTATTTTTAGAAACATGTCCGGCGATTTTCAAGAAATCGATTTCGAGCTGCAACGGCGTGTTCGACAAAAGACGGATAAGGTCGGTCTCGGTCGTTATCTTCAACGGCATGAGATTGAGGATAATGATACGCAACGGACGTATGTCCTGGGTCGAAGCCCGGGAAGAATCCATCACGAAAATATTTTCCGACTTCAATATCTCGACAGCCGGCAATTTCGAAGGTATGTTTAACGGCATATCTGCATCATTTTTTCGAAGCACAAAAGTATAAAAAAAAAGGAAAATGTAAAATAACGGAGCGGCCCGAAAGGTCTTTTCGAGCAAATATCTCATCAATCTTTTTAATAAGATAGCAAAAAGATTAAAAAATCGCTATTATTATTGACAAAATAACTATATTTGCCAAGAAATAAACAAAAAGCGATTACAGCCGTTTCAAGAGAAAAACCGCACAGTTATTACAAACAAACAGAAATACAAATAATTACACAATACCTATGTCTCTAATCATACCCAAACACTACACGCCGAAACTGTTGCCCGAAACAACCGAGCAAGCCATCAAAGGGCTGAAAGACAGTTTCCAACGTGCATTAGCCAAGAACCTTAACCTTCGTCGTGTTACCGCCCCCCTGTTCGTGCTCTCGGGCACCGGCATCAACGACGACCTCAACGGCGTGGAACGAGCCGTAAAATTCCCCATAAAATGCATGGGTGACCAACAAGCCGAAGTGGTGCACTCCCTGGCCAAATGGAAACGGCTGAAACTCGGCGCCTACCGCATCGCTCCGGGATATGGATTATATACCGACATGAACGCCATTCGCTCCGACGAAGAACTCGACAACCTGCATTCGCTCTACGTCGACCAGTGGGACTGGGAGAAAAGCATCACCGAAGACGACCGCAATCTCGACTACCTCAAAAACACCGTGCGCAAAATCTACAAGGCTCTCAAAGACACCGAAGCCGAGCTCTACGAGATACACCCGCACATCACCCCCATGCTCCCCGAAGACATCGTCTTTATCCACTCCGAAGAACTGTTGCAAATGTATCCCGGCCTTTCACCCAAAGCCCGGGAATATGAAGCAGCCCGCAAATATGGAGCCATCTTCATCATCGGCATCGGCGGCAAACTCTCCAACGGCGAACCTCACGATGGTCGTGCCCCCGACTACGACGACTGGACCACTCGCAACTCCGACGGGTATTACGGCCTCAACGGCGACATCATCTTGTGGAACAGCGTCTTGGAGTGCCCGTTCGAAATATCGTCGATGGGTATCCGCGTCGACGAAAAAGCCCTGCGCAAGCAACTCGAAATATGCGGTTGCACCGACCGTCTGAACCTCGATTTCCACAAAGCGCTCATTCGCGGAGACATGCCCCTCTCCATCGGCGGAGGTATCGGTCAATCGCGATTGTGCATGTATCTGCTGCAAAAGGCACACATCGGCGAGGTGCAGGCCAGCATCTGGCCCGAGGAACAGATTGCCGAGTGCATGAAACACAACATCTACCTTATCTAAGATTATCCCTTATCCCATCGAAAGCGGGCCGCAAGTTTTTCGCACTTGCGGCCCGCCTGCATATCGGGAAATTCCTCGGGGCATATGTCCCATGTATCCCGTAGCATATACCCCGAAGCCACACAGGAAGGGAACAATTTAAACACAGCAACAAAAAGAGCACCGGCATGTTGTGCCGGCGCTCTTTCTAAAATCTTATTCTAATTGATTTATTTGCAAGCCATGTAAGAGTTGGCCACGGCCTTGTAGGCCATCAAACCGGCCTCGGATTTCTCTACTTGCATCATTTCACCGTCACCGGCATAAACGTTTACATAGTTGTCATCAACAAACGTGAGGAAGGTAACGCCGTTGACTGCCCACGAATCTTCTTCGCTGTTGTAAGTGAGTTCGATTTTTTCCTGGGTAGCTTCATCGGTAATCACATAACCATTTGCATTCGACTCTACAAGATAGTCGCCGTTTTCACCTTCGATGTGACGCACATTGTCGGCCAAAGGATTCGAGCCCGACCAGAATTCGATCGAGTTGATAACCAAAGCATCGGCAATAACCGTCAATTCATATACAGGCAAAATACAGAATGCGACAAACACGATTTCATTGACCCATTTTTCTCCCACGCTTTTATTCCAGGAGAAGACCTTATTGGTCAGACCGAACGAACCAATGCAGGAAGAAAACATCAAGCTCCCGCTTACAAGCACAGCCAAAGCCACAATTAATTTCTTTTTCATAACATAGAGTTTAAAGATTACACGATAACAAAGATAATGATTTCTTCGTATGAATTATCATCTCGAAGCCTTTATTTTTTCTTTTTATTCAAAATCATGGAATAAATTGGCGATTTTGCAGCCAGCGCCACATCAACTGAGTCCACTGCTCATAGTAAGCAAAGGTAGGACGGCACCCCCACCCATGCCCGCCTTCGGGAAAGATATACATGGCCGAAGGAATACCCAACTCCTTCATGCGCAGGTACATCTGCACGCTGTTGGCCGGCGGCACGCTCTTATCGTCATCGCTCAACAGGAAGAGTGCGGGCGGGGTCGAGGCCGAAACCTGCAACTCGTTGGAATAACGGGCGACAAGGGCGGCATCGTTCTTCTGGTCGCCCAGGAGATTGTCGCGAGAACCGGCGTGCGTGAGCTCTCCCATCGTCACTACGGGATAGAAAAGGAGCATGAAATCGGGACGGCATGTCGAGTCACAGTGGGTACCCAGCGTCGAGGCCACATGACCGCCGGCCGAGAAACCGGCAATTCCCACTTTGGAAGGGTTTATCTTCCACTCATCGGCATGCTGGCGCACCACGCGCATGGCTTCCTGGGCATCGGCCAGGGGTATGGCATGATGCCCGTTGGGCAGGCGATATTTGAGAATGATGCCCGCAACACCTTTGTCGACGAGCATCTGGGCAAACATCGTTCCCTCGTGCTGCATGGCCTGACGGGCATATCCGCCGCCGGGACAGATTACCACTGCGGCTCCGGTATTTTTCTCAGGAGCAGGCAAATAGACAAAAAGCTCGGCCGTGCGGGAATTTACCACGCGGCCTTCCTTGGTGATTTTCTCTTCGGCCGTAATGCCATTGTCTTCAGCCGGGCCGTTCGGCCACACGGGAATCCGCAGCGGCTCTTGGGCCCAAGATGCCGCACCGACCGAGAGTGCCGCCATCACAGCCAACATTTTTTTCTTGATGTTCATGGTTTTCTTATTTAGAATGTTTTCGCGAAAAATTCAAAAAAAACAATTACTTTTGCATAGATAGCCATGTGCGAAATTACAAAATTTTGAATCATGATTAAACATATCGTCCTATTTAAATTGAAAAACGACATCGAGCCCAGCCAAAAAGAGGTTCTGAAACAAGACTTCAAAAGAGCGTTGGAAGCCTTGTCGGGAAAAATCGATTGCCTGCGTTCCATCGAAGTGGGGCTGAACGACAACCCCGAGGAGTCGTTCGACATTGCCCTGACCACCACATTCGACACGTTCGACGACCTGCGCCACTACGCCAACCACCCCGACCACCTCGCGGCCGCAGCCATCATCAAAGAGGCCAAAGAGGCACGCGCCTGCGTCGACTATATATTCTGACCCAACTTTCCCGCCCGTATGAAACAAGAAAAAATCATCATCTACCAACTCCTGCCGCGTCTTTTCAGCAACACGCAAGAGAGATGCATACCCAACGGGAGCCTCAAAGAAAACGGTGTCGGAAAACTGAACGACATCACCCCGAAAGTCTTACGCGAAATCGCCCGATTGGGCTGTACCCATATATGGTACACCGGTGTCATCGAACATGCCACCCAGACCGACTACTCGGCCTACGGCATCACCCCCGACAATCCGCATGTGGTAAAAGGGAAAGCCGGTTCACCTTATGCCATCAAAGACTATTACGACATCGACCCCGACCTTGCCGTGAATGTTCCCGCCCGCATGCAGGAGTTTGAAGCCCTCATCGAACGTACCCACCAAAACAAGCTGAAAGCCATCATCGACTTCGTTCCCAACCATGTGGCTCGGGTTTACCACTCCGATGCCAAGCCCGACGGAGTCAGAGACTTAGGGGCCGACGACAACAAGGACCAGGCTTTCGACCCCCGCAACAACTTCTACTATATCCCCAACCGGGAATTCGCACCCCATTTTTCCATCGGCGAAGGCGAAACCCGTTACCACGAATATCCCGCCAAGGCAACCGGCAACGATTGTTTCTCTCCTTCCCCGGGACAAAATGACTGGTATGAGACCGTGAAACTCAACTACGGTGTCGACTACCTCAACTGCATGCGGCGCAACTTCGACCCCATACCCGACACTTGGGGAAAGATGCGCGACATACTTTTCTTCTGGGCCGGGAAAAACATCGACGGTTTCCGCTGCGACATGGCCGAGATGGTCCCGGTGGAGTTCTGGGGTTGGGTGATACCTCAAATCAAACAAGTCTACCCGCACCTTATCTTCATCGCCGAGGTATATAACCCCTGTGAATACCGCAACTACCTGCACAACGGCCACTTCGACTACCTCTACGACAAAGTGGGGCTCTATGACCTCCTGCGCAACATCGTGAGCGGACATGCCTCGACCTTGCAAATCAGCCACTGCTGGCAATCGCTCGAAGGCATCAACACCGACATGGTGAACTTCCTCGAAAACCACGACGAACAACGAGTAGCCTCCCCCCAAAATGCCGGCGACCCCTTCAAAGCCTATCCGGCCCTTATCGTTTCGGCGATGATGAACCGGAACCCGTTCCTCCTCTATTTCGGACAAGAACTGGGCGAAACGGCCACCGACGCCGAAGGATTCAGCGGGCAAGACGGGCGCACAACGATTTTTGACTATTGGAGCGTGCCTTCGGTGCGCAGCTGGTACAACAAGGGCCGTTGCAATGAAGAGCGCCTCACTCCCGACCAAAAGCGGTTGAGAACCATGTACCAACAGGTGCTCACATTGTGCAACAAAGAAGCCGCCCTGCGCGAAGGAGAGTTCTTCGACCTGATGTATGTCAATTTCGACAACGAACAATTCGACGCCAAGCACAATTATGTCTTCATGCGGAAACACAAGAACGAATTGCTGGTGATTGCCGCCAACTTCAACGCCTGGCCGGCCAACATCAGGGTGTGCATTCCACAACACGCCTTCGACTGCTGGCTCATAAAGCCCGACAACTACGAATGCGAAGAGCTGCTCAGCGGAGAAAAACAGGTAAAAAACATTTCCCCCGACAACCGCTTCGAAGCCACCATGGAGGCCTATGGCGCCGTCGTGTGGAAATGTAAAATAAGAACCGCCCCCGCGCGCTCGAAAAAAAGCGACACAACAAACACATAATAACGATATTCTTTCTACCTTTGCAACAGAATATCAAAAACCTTTCCAAAGAAAGAATTAAAATGATCCAGAGACCGCCATTCAAGGTTTTCGCCGGAACCAACACCCGTTATCTGGCCGAAAAAATCTGTAACTCATTGGGTTGCGAATTGGGAAAAATGAACATTCAGCACTTCGCTGACGGTGAATTTTCGGTATCCTTCGAAGAGTCGATTCGCGGCTGCCAAGTATTCCTGATCCAGTCGACCTATCCCAACTCCGACAATCTGATGGAGTTGCTCCTCATGATCGATGCCGCCAAACGGGCATCGGCCGAGTCGATTATCGCCGTGACTCCCTATTTCGGCTGGGCCCGCCAAGACCGTAAGGACAAACCGCGTGTATCCATCGCCGCCAAACTCATCGCCGACCTGCTGAGCGTCGCCGGTATCGACCGCCTCATCACGATGGACCTGCACGCCGACCAAATTCAAGGATTCTTCAACGTCCCGGTAGACCACCTCTATGCCTCAACCGTTTTTGGAGAATACATCAAATCTCTCAAACTCAAAGACATGGTCATTGCATCGCCCGACGTAGGCGGTTCGAAACGCGCCAACTCCTATGCCAAATACTTCGGTGTGCCTCTGGTATTGTGCCACAAATCGCGCGCCAAAGCCAATGAAGTCGAGAGCATGACGGTCATCGGTGACGTAAAAGACAAAAACGTGATTCTCGTCGACGACATGGTCGACACGGCCGGCACCATCACCAAAGCCGCCGACCTGATGATCAGCAAGGGCGCTCTCTCGGTACGGGCCATTGCCAGCCACGCCGTGATGTCCGACCCCGCCTCTTCGCGCGTGACCGAGTCGAAAATGACCGAGATGATATTCACCGACAGCATTCCTTATTACAAGGATTGCCCCAAAGTGCACATCATCAGCATCGCCGACATGTTTGCCGACACGATACGTCGCGTCTACGAAAATGAGTCCATCAGTTCGCAATATATCATTTAAGACATACCCCCTTACTTTGGCTCCGCTCCCGTTGAGAGCGGAGCTTTTTTACCGTCGAAAACCGATTGATATTCCAAAAGTTTTTCAAGTATAGTTTGGGGTACTATAAAAAAATAGCGTACCTTTGCAGCGCTTTTCAATCAAAAAAAAGCCATATGAAAGTTCTCCGACATAGACCTTTTGGAGAGAACGGCCAATTTATTTTACACAAACCCACATTTATGAAAGTATTGTATCGTCGTCTTTTTTTCCTATGCAGCGCCCTGCTTCTTGTCCCTTTGGCAAGTTGCATCAAGGAGGAAAAGGCCAACGTCGAATGCGACATCGAAAACATCGTCGTCGCCCAGGAAGACCTCATTACCTACACCAAGATAGACCGTAACCGGGCCATCGTCTCGATGAAACGGAAATCGGACGATTTTGCGGAGGAAATCAATCCCACCTACGTCGTTTCAGAAGGTGCCACATACGTCATAGAGGACAAGAACGACCGGGACGCCGTACACATCGAACATGTAAAAGTGACATCGGAAGACCAACAGTACAGCAAAACCTACACCGTCATATATACCCCGACCGATATTCCCGAAAACTTCGGATTTGAATACTGGACCCTCGAAGGCAAATACGAGAAATGCTACGAACACGGCATGACCATATCCAACGATGACGGCACGACCGAACATTACCCCGACATCGACCTCTACCTGTGGGATAGCGGTAATTTGGGATTCTCGGCCGTGGCCAGCGGAAAAAGTGCCAAAGAATACCCGACCTTCTCGACCGACAATGCCCACAGCGGCAGCAAGGCCGCCAGGCTCGTCACCCGCAAAACCGGCTCACTGGGAGCCACCCTCGGCAAACCTATTGCAGCCGGCAACATTTTCCTGGGAGAGTTCTCGGGCAAAGGCATCAACCTCATGTCGGAACCGTTGAAAGCGACCCGCTTCGGATACCCTTGCGACCGGATACCCACCTCCTTCGAACTCTATTTCAAATACAAGCCCGGCACCTATGCCCACACCGGAGACGTCTTTGAAACCCGTGAAGGCACCCCCGACTTCTGCGCCATCTACGCCGTCTTTTTCGACAACGTAAAGGCCAAGGCCGAAAACCCGCTCAACATACCGACCCTCGACGGCTCGAACGTATTCACCAGCTCTTCAATCATCGCCATCGCCAACCTGCACACCTGCGACAACGCCGAATATCGCCAGTGGGAACAAGGGACCAACGGAGAATGGAAATTCATAAATATCCCCTTCAAGGGCGTAGATGAAAATGTCGACTACCTCACCCTTGTCGATCCCGAACGGTTGAAGAAGCAGGAATACAGCCTCACCATCGTCTGCTGTTCGAGCTACTACGGCGACTTCTTCGAAGGCGCCATCGACAGTGAGCTCACCATCGATGACCTCACGATACATTACAAAAACTAAACAACTGTTTCACCCTCACTCCCAACACCCGATGAAAAAACAGTTTACATACCGCCACCTGCTCGTCGCATGCGTCCTTTTCCTGTCGGGAACCGCAACGGCAGCAACCGGCTTGGACAAGGAAGAGCCCGTAAAGGCCCTGTCGGAAAAATATCAGGAATACAAATCCTCGAAAGTGTATGAATTCAGTGTAAAAGCCGGATTCAATATCGGAGGCACCTCCCCCATGGGACTTCCGGCCGAGATACGCCAAATCAACGCCTTCGGGCCCACCCTCTCGCTATCGATTGGCGGCGATGCCATTCGCTGGTTTACCCCCAAATGGGGTCTTGACTTAGGCATACGTTTCGAGACCAAAGGCATGGAGACCAACGCCACCGTCAAGAACTACACCATCAAGCTGCTCAACGACGGAAGCTACATCGAAGGCATCTACACCGGCGATGTGGTAACCAAAGTCAACAACCAATACCTCACGATACCCCTGCAAGCGACTTACCGG
Organism: uncultured Porphyromonadaceae bacterium; assembly: GCA_900542765.1. Lineage (GTDB taxonomy): Bacteria > Bacteroidota > Bacteroidia > Bacteroidales > UBA11471 > Caccoplasma > Caccoplasma merdavium. The sequence goes on from UQOX01000011.1 coordinate 29,078, forward strand.
CCAGCCAAGAGATGGACCCTGAAAGCCGGAATATTTGCCTCATTCCTGCTCAGAGGGAATTTCGATGGCGAAGCCAAAAACGGATATATGCGTACCCACCCCACCGAGCCGAAACTCGAAACCGATGCTCCCTATGACTTCTCGTCGGACATCAGGCAATTTGACTGGGGCATAGATGCCGGCGCCGAGTTTGTCGCCTACAAGCACCTCTCGATTTATGCCGATTTGACGTGGGGACTCTTACCCATATTCCCAAGCGATTTTACCGCCGTAGGATTTAAAATGTACAATGTATATCTCAACTTGGGATTTGCCTACGTTTTCTAACTAGGCAACCGCATAGTCCCGTTACCTGCGGTCTTCGGGATAAAGTAAATATTGACGGCGCAACTCCTTGTACGCCGTCAATTTTTTTTGCCAAGCAGCTCGTATTTCGGCTTCACTCTTTCCGGCCAAAATATCCCGACGCACCCCGCTGTTGCCCATCAACTTGTCGAAAAACGAAGGGCTCGAAAAGAAATCGGGACGACCGCCTGAGAGATGAAAGAAGCGCAGGAGGTAACGGAGGGTCAGCCCATGCGGCGGAAGCGAGTCGCGCAAGTCGATGCCATAGCACACACGGTCGCGCTGCAACGGGTTCTTGTCATATCCCGGCAACGACACCGGCGTGAAGGTAAAAGAGCCGAAAGTCGAGTCGGGATAACCAATGACCTGGAAAGGCATATACGTTCCACGCCCCACACTCACCCGGGTGGCCTCGAAAAAGCAAAGCGAAGGATAGAACTGTATCGCCTGGTCGTTAGGCAGATTGGGCGAAGGTTTTACCGGCAGCGAATAAGGCTCGCCGTGACGCCACCCGACAAGAGGCACTACGCTCAGATCCACGCCGGCCGTTCCGCCCCAATTCTCCCCGCGAATCATGGAGGCCAACTCCCCCACGGTAAGCCCGTGCAGCACCGGCAAGGGCAGGGTTCCCACAAAGGAGCGCAAAGAGTCTTCGAGCACAGGGCCATCGACATAATCACAGGGATTGGGCCGGTCGAGCACCCACAGGGAGACCCCTTGTTCGGCGCAAGCCTGCATGAGATAATAGAGCGTAGAGATGTAAGTATAGAAACGCGCTCCGACATCTTGAATATCAAAAATCACCACATCGACCCCCTGCAACTGGGAAGGGGTCGGTTTCTTGTTTTTCCCATAGAGGGAATAGACCGGCAAGCCGGTGCGCACATCACGTCCGTCGGTCAAGACTTCACCGGCATCGGCCTGGCCACGCAAGCCGTGCTCGGGAGCAAACAGAGCGACAAGCCGCACTCCGCGGGCCAGGAGGGTATCGGCCAAGTGGGTCGATGTGCCCGACAACAAAGAGGTATGATTCACGGCCAAAGCGACCCGGCGCCCTTCGAGACGAGGCAACCAGGTTTCGAGACGATCGGCGCCCACCTGCACCGGCTGTTGCGAAATGGCAGGGGCGACCGACGTAAAGAGAAAAAGGAGTATAATCGAAAATGCTTTCATCAGTTGTGGTTTGATGTCGTAAAGATAATGATAAAAAATATTCGACGGCTTTTCGACCAAAGAATAACCGCGTCACGCCAAGCGCAAAGGCAAGCCTCTTTACCGCCACCGGATTTTCCGGTCTTTTCGAAGAAAGGAGATGACAACCCGGCATAGGCTGGTCCGAAAACTTCCTGTTCCGATTGTTTCAGCTCTCGCCTTTTCACACCTTTGCAGAAGACGGCTCGGCAAAATCAAACTCGAAAACTTGGGCTTCCGTTTGCTTCTGCTCTTGCCTTTCATTATCTTTGTTTCACGAAGATAGAGGCGGTTCGGGATATAAATATCTGAAACGAGTTTCGATATTATATTCTCCACTAGCCTTTCACTATCTTTGTAGAAGATAGGAGTCGGCTCGGCTCTCCCAAAGTTGAGAACTCTCGTTTTCATTTGTCTCAGTCCCCGTCTTTCGCTATCTTTGTTCCGATCACATCGAAAAAGCATCTTTATTACCAACCCGACCTTTTGTCTGCCTCGTATGAAAAGCACCGCCATTCTCACCCTCGCCCTCCTATGGAGCGCCGTTGCCATTGGCCAACCGCTCGAAACATCGACTTCGGGCAACGCTCCTGTTCCCATAGAGCAATCGGCCGGAAAAAGGGAAATTCCATTTGACCAGGCCATCATGATACTGGGATTTGAGAAACCCCTCGCGTCGAAAAAGGAATCGCTTATCGTGCAGAACCGAACCCAGGAAACGGTCACCCGCATCATACTGCGCCTCGTGTATAAAACGCCCCAAGATGAGATGCTCGATTACCGCGAAATCGTCCTCGACGAAGAGATTCTCCCGGGTATGACCAAGAAATTCACCATCGACAGTTTCGACGAGAACCGGCAATATTACTACTACCTGACCCCGCCCACGGGAAAGAGCATCGAGTCGAGCTACCCCTTCAAGATTACCTTCAACCTGCTGCGTTACGATATTGCCATCACAAGTCCGTCGACGGCAAACGACAAGTAACCGACGACCGGCAACCAAACATTTTCCCTTCCCGAGATGTTCTACCTGAGAAACGAGACGCGAGACAAGACCTTGCGCCTCGCCGGAGAATATCAACTTCATTGTTTTACCAAATTATCGGGAGGAAATAACATGACACCTACCAAAACCCAAACGCAATGGTTACCGTCGATTTTCAATGACTTTTTCGGCAACGAATGGATTACCAAGAACCGTTCGGCGGTACCGGCCGTCAATATCATGGAAAACGAAAACGCCTACCATGTCGAAGTGGCCGTACCCGGATTGAAAAAAGAAGACATCAACGTGCGCATCGATGAAAACGGCCACATGATTATCACCGTCGACACACAGAAGGAAAAAGAGGACGAAGCACAAAAAGGGAAATATATCCGTCGGGAATTTTCCTGCACCCAGTTCCGTCAGACGCTCCTGCTTCCCGAAAATATCGACGAGGCGAAAATCGAGGCGAAATATGAAAGCGGATTGCTCGCCATAGCGATTCCCAAAAAGAAAACGGCCGAGAGCACCGAGCCCAAGAAAATCGCCATCAAATAAGTCAATCCATCGGAATAAAGAAAAAGGGACGCCCGCACGGGCGTCCCTTTTTTTACACTTTCATGCTGCCCCAAGTACGGTTCTCCTCCCGACGACGACGCACCGAGAAAGCCTCTTTGAGACCCACCAACGGCCGCAACCATTCATAGCCCATAACCCGGAAGCCCAGGCAAGGAATATCCAATGCACGAGCCAACCGCTTGTAAAAAAGCGCCTGCATGAGCGCCCGCCACAACAGAAGCAAAAGAGTCGTAAACCATACCACCGGGTGCAACGGCTGCATGGCCCACATGCCCCCCAAAGCGGCATAGAAAAGATACACCGACCATTGCTCGAAAAGAAAGAGCCACCGCCGGCTGTGATGCAAATAGGGAGCGGTGAAGAGATAGCGAAGTTTGGTATGCCGCCAAAGCGAAACGGCATCATCGGTAACGGCATCGACCCGACTCTCGGGGGCTATTTCGACTCGGGTATTTTGGCCGGTCGCCACCTCATTGATAAAAAGGTCATCATCACCATAACGGAGATTCAACGTGCGGGAAAAGCCCTTGTGGTCGAAGAAGAGCGATTTGCGATAGACGACATTGGTACCCTCGCCCATATAGGGGTTCCCCCGCAACGCGCAAGACAGATAGCGCGCCGCAAAAAGCAGACGATCATAGGCCGCATAACGAGAAAGCCCCACCTGCTCCGACTCGAAACGCGTGTAACCCAATACAATACCCACCTCATCGGAAAATCGGCGCATCATGTTTCGCAACCAATAACGCGAGGCCGGACGACAAGTGGCATCGAGGAGCACGACATACTCATTCCGCACCGCTTTGAATCCCAACGTAATAGCCAGTTTCCTACGGCTCAATGCACAGGCATCGGAGGGAACATAGGTCGAATAGAGTCGCGGGAAACGGTCGGCATAGAGACGAAGCAGGTCGCGCGTCTCGTCGGTCGAAGCATCATCGACCACCACCACTTCGAAATCGGGATAATCCTGGGCGAAAAGCTCGGGCAAGTTCCGACGCAACGATGCCGCATTGTCACAAGCATAGACAATCAGTGAAACCGGAGGCAACGGCCCCTCGTCGGGAATATTCGCGTCGGAGCGGCTGGCCCGCAGCACCCGGGCGTAATAGGCCACATCGACATAGAGCAGGAAAAGCATCAGGAGAAAAGCCACGACACCGCACACCAGCACACCGGGATTCATGGGCTGCATGAGGGCATCGACAAAAGATTCAAACATCATAGGTCATGCGCATTTAGGCGACACAAAAATACTCAATCCCGACGAGTCGCCCAAGCAGAATCACGCGTTTTTGAAAAACACACGACAAGGAATCTCATGGGGTGACGACAATTCCCGGCCGGCTCACACATATCGGGAAAACACAGGACAACAAAAAGAGGAATTCTCCGTTTAGAAATATAAAAGCCATATTTTGCAAATAACACCCAAAGGGGCTATATTTGCATGCCGAACACAGAAAACACAGACACTTCATGAAGAAAAAAGTTTCTTTTACGCTGCTGCTACTCTCAGCCGTTCTTTTTCACTCGTGCAAATCCTATAAAGACATCACCTATGTACAAGGGTTGGAGTCGGGCGATGTTGTCCAACTGGCCGAGAAAATCGCCACCACCATCAACACCAACGACGCACTGCTCATCACCGTTTCGGCGGCCAATCCCGAAGCGGTAGCCCTCTACAATCCGCCCGTGACCAACTCGCTGAAACCGGGAGAAACGTTGGTCTCCTCCACCCCCTCGTTGCAAAACTACCTCGTCGACGCCGACGGGTACATCGACTTTCCCTCGCTGGGACGCATCAAAGCGGCCGGTCTCACCCGTTCGCAACTCGAACGATATATCAAATCCGAATTGGAATCGGTCGTAACCGACCCCATCGTAAAAGTGCAGATACTCACCAATAACATCACCGTACTGGGAGAAGTGACCATGCCGGGCACGTTTGAAATACCCAACGAACGCCTGTCGCTGTTCGAAGCCCTGGGCTTGGCCAAAGACCTCACCATCTACGCCCGCCGCGACAACATTCTCATCACCCGGGAAACAGAAGAGGGCAAACTCACCGGCATACGGGTCGACCTCACCAGTCCCGACGTATTCTCTTCGCCGGGATTCTATCTGCAAAAAGGCGATGTCGTGTATGTCGAGCCCAATGAATACCGCAAGTCCAACTCAACATACAACAGCAACAAGCAATTCAACGTGTCGATGATTTCGACCATAATCAGTGGTGTATCGGTTATCGCCTCTCTCATTATCGCATTATTTGTCAAGTAATCACCTTGCTTCAATATACCCAAGATATTCATGGAAAATTTCGATAAAAACAGTGCACTGATAGACTTCGATTTCTCGGGTCTCATCAAGAAATATCTCAAAAACTGGTATCTGTTTGCCATCTCCATCATCGCCTGCGGAGCCATCACGTTTGCCTACCTTAAAATAAAAAAAGACGTCTATTTGATAAAGGCCGACATACTCATCAGCGAAGAAAGCGGAGGGAACAGCATGCAGACAGCCATGCTGAAAAGTTTCTCCTTTGGCAACCTCGTAGGAGGAGGCGGCAAAGTCGATGACGAAATCAACATGGTATCGGCACACTCCACCCTGCGCAAAGTGGTAAAAAATTTGGGGTTGAACAAGAAACACATACTTCGCCACAGCCTGCTCGAAAAGGAAGAGTTGTATCGGGAATATCCCATCGAAATCTATGCGGCCCCATCGGTCGAAGACACCCTCAGCACCACCATACAATTCAAAGTGCGCATCGACAAAGAGGGACACATCGTCGTGAAATCCAACAGAGCGCTCAAAGGACAAGAAGAAGTCAAAAGCGACCGCTTCCCGATGATTGTCCCCACCCGATATGGCAACTTCGTATTCAACAGCACCGAACATTATGTTCCCGGCAAGAAACTGGCTACCAACATCACCATCTGCGGCTATGACAAGGCGGCCGAGGACGTAAATACCAACACCTTCATCTCCATACCCGAAAGACGTTCCAACCTCATTCACCTCGAAACCCACGAGACCGACATCGACCGGGGTAAAGACCTGCTCAATACCATCATCAGAGTATATAACGAACGTGGTATCGACGAGAAAAACCAAGAGGCCGACCTCAAAGCCCAATTTATCGACGAACGCGTGGAACTGGTCATGCAGGACTTGGCCCAAACCGAGAAACAAATCGAAGAGTATAAGAAGAAAAACAGCCTCACCGACATAGAGACCGAAGCCAAAATCATTCTCGAACAGAACACCACCTTGAAAGAGAAACAAATCGAACTCGAAGCCCAAAACCAAATGGTCGAAATCATCGAAGAGTTCCTCCGTCAAGACAAAAACCGCTATTCGCTGATACCTTTCAACCCCAGCCTCTCCGACGAATCTTCGGCAGCCGCCATTCAACAATACAACGCCTTGGTGTTGAAAAGAATGGAAATTGCTTTTTCGGCCAAGGGCGACAACAAATCACTGGCCGTACTCAACGAGCAAATCGATGCCACCCGTGAAAATGTGCTGAGCACCCTCGACGGAATCAAGGAGAGCTTGAACATCTCGCAAAAGACCCTTCTCGCCCAAGAAGACAAATTCGGCGAACGCATCAAAAACATGCCCACCCAGGAGCGGGAATATATCGACATGCAACGGCAACAGCTCATCAAGCAGGAACTCTTCCTCTTCCTGTTGCAAAAACGGGAAGAGAATGCCCTCAACCAATCGATGGCCACCCCCAAAGGGTCTATCGTGAACGAAGCCTACAACATGACCGACCCCATCAGCACGCCCAAAATCATCACCCTGCTCATGGGGCTCCTCATCGGAGGCATCATTCCCATCGTCTACCTCTATCTCAAAGATTTGCTGCGCACCAAATTTTCGACCCGCAATGAGCTCGAATCACTTACCGCACTGCCGGTTCTCGGAGAAATTTGCACACACAAGAGCAAAGACCGCATCGTCATTCGGGAAGGAGAGAACAGTTCCATTGCAGAGCTTTTCAGGTTGATACGCAACAACATACAATTCATGCTCAACGGCGAGAGCAAAGAAAAAGTCATACTTGTCACATCGAGCATCAGCGGCGAAGGGAAATCATTTATCAGCAGCAACCTTGCCGTCTCGATGGCTCTGCTGGGCAAGCGGGTCTTGCTCATCGGCATGGATATACGCAACCCGCAACTGGGCACCTACCTCAACCTGCACAGCGCCAAGGGGCTGACCAACTTCCTGGTCGACACCCACACCTCGTTGGCCGACATCACCCTTACCGACGCCATACAGAAGGGTTTGGACATCATCTTGGCGGGTCCCATACCCCCCAATCCTTCGGAGCTGCTGCTCAGCAAGCGTGTCGATGAACTGTTCATGCAGCTGCGCGAACGTTATGACTACATCATCATCGACTCGGCTCCGGTGAGCATGGTGGCCGACACATTCAGCCTCACCCGCATCGCCGACACGACCGTGTATGTGTGCCGCGCCAACTACACCAAGAAAGAATATATCCGTTATGTCAACCGCATTGCGGCCGAAAAACGATTGGGGAAAGTCTCGATTATCCTCAACGGCACCGAGGCTCAACAAGGGTATGGCTACGGAAGAAAGGCAAAAGGATAAACGCGGAATTTTCGGTATTATCCCTGTCGCACACTTGTCCGTCCTATTTCTCAAAGGAAAGGGCCGACGACAACGCGGCACACATATACCCTCGACAATATCGCACGCCGATACAAGAGCCGGGGAAACGAGGTTAGCCTAATTTCGGAAAGACAGAACAAGAATGATTACCGACCTGTATACACCCACCGTAAAACGCGACGATTCGGAGAAAGAGCCCTTGCAGCTCTTTCCCCAAGAGTTGTTCTCGGCATTCATTTTCTTGATTACCCTCACTCTTTTGGGATTGGAATGTCCCGTCGCCTACCTGCTGTTGCCGGTCGTGCTTTTCTCTACCTTTTTGCGCAACCGCTACGACTTCCTCATACAATTCACCATTTTGTGCGGTAGCTATGGGTTCTTTGACGAGAGTGAGACATTCCCGTTCAAGTGGATGGACATTGCGCTCCTACTGTCGATAATCACCATTGTGATATACCGCCGCGACAAAACGCTGAACAAGTTGCTGCTCTTTACGGGAGGGTATTTTGCCGTTCTCTTCGCACTGGCCCTGCTAAGTAGCGAGTCACTCATGATACAGATACGCCGCATGCGGGAATACTGGGGTATCATTTACTTCATGTTCCCGCTGCTGATTTTCGCCCGGGAAGATTTCGACATCAAAATTTTCTACCGCAAAATCATCACTTACGCCTATATCATCTGCATCTTCTACATCATCGACGGCCTCATCTTCGGAGGAAATATACTGGTGCCGCGCACCTTTGCCTACTCGGGTTATTACTCGACTTACTACAAGTTTTATTGCTACCCGGGCAGTTTCCCCCGCAAATATCCCCCGGGACTTTACCTGCTGGCCCTGTGCATTTTCCCCGTGATGAAATACTACTCCCTGCAACTCAAACACATCATCGTATTTCTCCTCGCACTCATCTCTTGTCGCACCTTCACCATCATAGGCGGTATTCTGCTCACGCCCCTGTTCTTCACGGGAAGTGTAATGAAAACCTTGAAATACATAGGTATCGGCATTCTCATATTCATTGCCGGCTTCTATGTCGACCGGGCAATCGGCGGCTCTTTGCGCATACAACAACTGGTCGAGCAATTCGAGGTATTCAAGAATCCCGACGACCCCGAATTACTGATTAAATTCGGGACGGGACGCATTGCTCAGATTCTTCCCAAAATAGACCATCTCTTGTATAGAGGCAAACAATATACCGGATTCGGGTTCTTGCATGACGAACTCACGACCGACAATCAATTTATTATCACTAACGAGTTCTACTCCGACGTCACAAAAAGCGAAGAATCGGTTGCCCGCGTCGAAGTCACACAGATACAGACTATTCTCGATGCCGGACTCATCGGTTTCCTGTTACAAGCCTTTTACTATTTGGCCATCTATTTTTGGGTGCTCAAACCCTTGCCTTGCAGTCGCTCCTATCTCATCGTGCTGGTAAGTATTTCGATTTTCGGCGTTGGTGGTTTTGGCGGACTCATTTCGCACCAAAGTTTGCTGCTACTGGGTCTCGCCACAGGTGCCATACTGCTCGCCGCCAAACAAGAAAATGCCCAACGTGAAACGTCAAATCTCCCGTCATGAAAATCGCACATCTGTTTTACAACCTCAACATAGGCGGGTCAGAGACCATGGTCATCGACATCATGAACCGCCAGGCCGAAAGCGAAGAGGTGGCTTTGGTCATCATCAACAGAGAAAACGACGCACGGCTTCTGCAAACAATCGATTCCCGCATCAAGAAATACATCATCGGTCGGAAACTGGGAGCCAAAAACCCATACCCCTTTTTCCGGCTCAACGTATTGCTCTACCGCCTGAGCCCCGATGTCGTGCACATACACAACCACCACATCATGCCGGCTCTTGTCCGGCTGAAAAAAGCCAGATACTTCTTCACGGCACACACCAATGGCATTGACATTATGCAACAGAAGCGGTTCGACAAGATATTTTCCATCTCGGAATATGTAGCGCAAGACATTCAACAGCGCTATCATCGACCGTCGGAAGTCATATACAACGGCATAAAAACCACCGACATCACGGTCAAGACCGGCAACGAAGAGACGCCCAGGTTCCGCATGGTGCAAATCGGGAGGCAACAAATGCACCAAAAGGGTCAGGACCTCTTATTGAGAGCCCTGCACCTGCTCATACATCGGCACCACCTCACCGATTGGTCGGCCGACCTCATCGGCGACGGGCCCGATACCGACGAGCTGAAACGTCTTGCCTGTGAACTCGGGCTCGAAAACCAGGTGACTTTCTTGGGCGCCCGCGACCGGAAATATATCTACCGGCACCTGCATGAGTACCAACTGCTCGTGCACCCCTCCCGGCAAGAAGGTTTCGGGCTCACCATTGCCGAAGCCGTTTGCGCCGGCGTTCCCGTACTCATACCCGACATACCGGGCCCCATGGAAATCATCGATGGAGGAAAATACGGGACCTCCTTCGAAACGGGAAACGCCGAGATGTGTGCCGAAAAAATAGCCGCAATCATGCAACACTATCCCGAATACTTGGCAAAGGCATATCCGGCCCGGGAATTCGCCCTTAGCCATTTCGACATCGCCACCACGGCACAGAATTACATCAAAGCCTACCAAACTCCCTGACACACCATAACTACCCCACACCTTCCTACCATGATTCCCAATACCATAGCAAAACACATCGTGACGATGGGCGTCGACTACCACAATCCCAAAGGGGGAATTGCCCAAGTGCTGTATGCCTATGCCCAGATTTTCGAGACCTTCCGGTTTATCCCGACCAGTAACAGCAAGCATTTTCTGGCAAGGCAACTCACGGGATTGTCGGCCGCCGTGAAACTTTTCGTCTTACTCCTGCGGAAGCAGGTCAAAATCGTGCATCTTCACTGCGCCAGCGGGAAATCGTTTTACCGCAAAAGCCTTTATATTTCCATTTGCCGGCTTTTCGACGTGAAGATTCTCTGCCACATGCACAGCGGACACTTCGTCCACTTCATCAACACCTGCCCGAAGTTTATCCGGCGCACCCTGCTCAAATGCGATTCGCTCATCGTGCTGAGTGAATCCTGGAAAGATTTTTATCACAACCTCGGCTGTCCCCACATCGACATCATCGACAACATCATACTGCCCCCGCAAAAGGTGGGCGAAAAAAAAGACGACGGGCTGCTGCATCTCGTATTCCTGGGAAACCTCACCCGACAAAAAGGGTTCTATGATTTGTTGCAGGCTCTGGGCAAACACAAAGACTCATTATCGGGAAAAGTAAAGTTACATATCGGCGGACTGGGCGACATGCAAGCCTTCGAGCAAGAGACCGAGCGATGGCAAATTGCCGACATGCTCGACTATCACGGGTTCGTGGCAGGCGAAGAAAAATACCGGTTGTTCACGTTCGGAGATGTATATGTGCTCCCCTCCTACTTCGAGGGAATGCCCATATCGATTCTCGAAGCCATGTCATACGGCATGCCCATATTGGCCTCCCGCGCCGGATCGATACCCGAAATCATCGCCGAGGGGGTGACCGGCCGGCTAATCGACGCCGGAGACATCGATGGTATTGCCACTGCGATACAATGGTTTATCGACCACCCCGAAGCACGCGCCACGATGTCTCACGCAGCCGAAGAAATGAGCAAGAAATATTTCCCCGAAAACATCGAACGCGAACTGACCGAACTTTATTCCCGCTACTTGTAAATGCGGGCGGTTGTGACTTTCAAAATGTTACGACCATGCATTAAAAAAGCAAGAAAGCAGAAGTTACTATTGACATTTTTCCTACTCTCGTTCTTGCATCACCGAAACAATTTTGTTACCTTTGGAAATATGAAACGGAACTCTTGCTCCGTGGACTTTTTACCATAAAAACACACTGAGAAACAAACGAATGGAAAAATTTTCGATGAACGGAATAGAGGTATATCCTTTCGTTTCCGAAGAACAACTCATAACTCACGCCGACAACCACAAAGGCATTTTAGTAGCCGTCAATGCCGAGAAAGTCGTCAAAGCCTCTGACCGCCTGCGACGAATCATCAACAGCAACATCGGCTACTGCGACGGAATGGGCGCCGTAAAAGCGGCGCAGAAAAAAGGATTTGAAAAGGTCGTCAGACTTCCCGGCTGTGAATTGTGGCTGAAAATCATCGCCGCTCACCCGTCGGCAACCTTCTACCTGATAGGCTCGACCGACGAAGTCATCGAGGCCACCGTCGGCAAATTGCGAAAAGACTTCCCCGCCATACACATCGCCGGGTACCGCAACGGATTTTTCAAAGACGACACCGAAAAAGCCCAGTTACTCGACGTCATCGCGGAGAAGAAACCCGACTATGTATTCGTGGCGATGGGCTCCCCGCGCCAGGAATATCTCATGGAAGAGATGCTGAACGTGCACAAGGCCGTTTATCAAGGCTTGGGCGGTAGTTTTGACTTGTATGTGGGCAACTTCAAACGGGCTCCGAAACTGCTGCAACGCATCAACTGCGAATGGCTGTGGCGGTTTATCGCCCAACCGGCCCGCATCACCCGCATCGGGCCGTATGTGAGATTTGCCCTGCGCCTCTACACCAACCGGTTGTAATTTTTCACGACCACCGCATGAGGGACATTCGCCGCAGGAATGCAACGATTCTGTACCGAAGTATAGAAACATATCATTACCTTTGCAGCGACTCTTGTTTTTCGTGCCTCACGGGGTGAGCCACTTCTCCCCAGAAAACACCGGGCACACAAATAACGAAGTGTGATATGAAATTTGACAAACAGCTCACCTCCTACATTTTGTTTATACTGGGTGCGCTCTTGCTGATACTCGGGTTGTCGAGTTGCCAAAAAAGCGAAGAAGACAAACTCTACGGCCGTTGGCAATTCCGGGATTGTGAATATCCGACAGGAGAGACCTTTACCAACGACTCCATTTATTACTGTTTCGACCGTGGCGTGTTTGAATTGCAAAAGCGCAACGTCGGCAACGGCAGCAACCGGCTGTTCGGGCTATACACCGTTGCGGGCGATTCCCTGTCGATAACCTTCCCCTCGGTCAGCCAGTTCAACCTCAAAGAGGCTCCCTATCACTTCGGCGGGAAAAGCGAAAAGCGATTCCGCATCGACGAGGTCTCACGCCGCAATCTCACCTTGTCGTGCCGTGACACCCTGTACTTCTTCCATAAATTTTAGTCGCCATGACACGGTTCCGTTCTTTCCTTCTCGCGCTGACCCTGGCTTTCGCCTTCCACCCGCTTTGCGGACAGCCTCAAAAGATAAAACTCGATTACAGTGTCGAAGCCAACATCATAGCCGGCGGTGGCGAATACACCCCGTTCTACCTCATGAACAACCGGGGCGGGACCGTATCGTTCACGCCCAATACCGGTTATCTGCGGGCTGCGGTCATTCAGGACATCGACACCTCACGCCGTTTCTCCTATGGATTCGGACTCGACGCCATGACCTCCTACAACGACGACATACCGGGTTATGTGCAACAGGCTTATGCCGAGTTGCGGTTTCTGGCACTCGGCCTCATGGTGGGCAGCAAAGAAGAATATTCCCTGCTGTGGGACAAGGCATTGAGCAGCGGCGGTTGGGTGTGGAGCGGAAACAGCCGCCCCATACCTCAGGTGCGTGTGGGGATTCCCGACTTTGTCAATTTCCCGTGGACCCACGGAACGGTACAAATCAAGGGAGAACTCGCCTACGGACGCTTCGTCGATGACAAATACCAATACCAGACACACGGAGCCGGCCAAAACTACACCCGGGGACTGCTCTACCACCGCAAGTACTTGCTGTTACGTTTCGGGAAAACGAGCAAACGTTACTACGGCATCGTGGGCATCGACATGGCTGCCCAGTTCGGCGGGAAGACTTATAGAAACAATAAGATAGTCTGTGATTTCCCCAATGACATCATACAATATTTCAAGGTATTCGTGCCACTGGCCGGCGGCGAAGATTCCCCAGGTATCGACCAGGTGAATGTAACGGGCAACCACCTCGGCTCCTACCTTTTTGCCGTGGGTACCCGACAAAAGAACTGGGAGGGACGCATCTACCACGAACACCCGTTCGACGACCATTCGGGCATGATATTCCGCAACAAGTTCGACGGTCTTTGGGGCATCGAGTACCGCAGCAAACAAGCCTATCCCATTGTAGGTGGCGTGGTGGTGGAGTTTCTCGAAACCCGCGACCAAAGCGGGCCTTTCCTGTATGACAAGACACAACAGATACCTATACAAGTAAGTGCCGGCGACTGGTATTATGGGCATGCCGTCTACAACGGCTGGGTACACCGCGGCCACACGATAGGCAATCCTCTCCTACTCTCGCCCGGCTACAACGGCGACGGCTACCTGGGATTCAAGAGTTCACGCGTAGAAGCACTGCACATAGGCATCGACGGGTACATAACCCGAGAATTCGACTACCGTTTCTTAGCCTCCCTGCAACGAGGTTGGGGTAACCCGTATGTGCCCTATGTAAAAATGGAAAAAGGATTCTCGGGATTGCTCGAAGTCCATTATGCGCCAAAGGCATTGAAGGGTTGGCGATTTGGTCTCAGTGCGGCAGCCGACGGCGGGACATTGGTCGGCAACAACTGGGCCTTGCAAATCGGGGTACGCAAGTCGGGGCGCCTGTTCTGAAAAAAGAGCCCCCGGTCTACCCCGACAACATTTCACTCCCCCAAGAAGCGGACACACGCTTTCTCATCAAAGCCGACAATGAAAAAAGAAGCGGGGCGAAACTTTTCGGTTTTGCCCCGCTTCTTTTTTTGGTAAGAACAGATTATTTTTGTTTGTTTTTCATGTGTTTTGCATAACGGCTCATGAACTTGTCTACGCGACCAGCCGTGTCGACCAGTTTCTGTTTACCGGTGAAGAAGGGGTGTGAAGAACTGGTGATTTCAAGTTTTACCAACGGATAGGTTACACCGTCAATCTCGATAGTGTCTTTGGCAGCTACCGTGGAACGGGTAATAAAAATCTCATCGTTCGACATGTCTTTGAATACTACCGGACGATAATTCTCGGGGTGAATTCCTTTTTTCATTGTATATCTTTTTATATATTTACAAATCAAAGCACGGTGGTAAAACGTGCGTATTTTTTATAATGGCTTGCAAATGTACGCATAACTTTTGATTTACAAAAATATTTTTCTTCTTTTTACAGAAAAGCCGCCACCCATGTATTGATACTATTGCTTTGGCAAGCCGTAGAACCGACATGTCGAAAGGCTTTAAAAAGAAAACACCACCGGCCACACGAATTTGTTTCGGTACCACTTTTGTATTACCTTTGTATATGATTTCAGGGGGTTAAGTGTGTCGATAACATATCTTTGCCCCAAGCCAAAACCAAACGACTATCTCATGAAATGGTTTCATAAAGAGAAAGAAGCCGGCCGGCTGTTTTACCATACCGACCTGCACGCGCACATATTACCCGGCATCGATGACGGGTCGCCCGACCCCGAATCGTCGGTAGCTCTTGCCCGTGCCCTGCAATCCTGGGGCATAAGCCGCATCTTTGTCACCCCGCACGTCATCGACGAGATTTATGAAAACACCCGCGAGAGCATCAATGCCGCCTACAACATTCTCCAAGAAAAATTGAGACAGGAGGGTATCGACCTCGAAATGCGATATTCGGCCGAGTACCGCATGGACCAGCATTTCAAGACACTGCTCCAAGAAGGCGTGTCGGCCTTTATTCCGCTGCCGGGGCAGCGCCTTCTGGTCGAAAACTCGTTCATGCAGGCGCCCATCGACCTCGACGAAATCCTTTTCCAGCTCATGCTCAAAGGGTTCCAACCCGTCTTGGCACACCCCGAACGGTACCGCTATTACCACGCCGACAAAGCCGTCTATCAACACCTGCACAACAACGGGTGCCACTTCCAGGTGAATATTCTCTCACTTGCCGGCTACTACGGCAAAGGTGCCAAAGAGGTGGCGTGGTGGCTGTGCAAGAACGGCATGATCGAATTTTTGGGCAGCGACCTGCACAACATAGAGCAGGCAAACGCCCTCAGTGCATGGCTGTCGACCAAAGAATATCAGAAGCTCGCCCCGATGCTTCCCAACCTGCAAAACGACCTGTTGGCCGAATAGTTCAGGCCCGACAACCGCCGAAACCGGGCACCATCGACTCAAAAAAACGCCTCTCCGACATCATGCGGAGAGGCGTTTTTTGCTGCCGCGAGCAAACGCATCAGAAGGGCATATCGCTCGTCGAGTCATCGGGCGCAAAATCGACAGGTGGCGGAGGCACGATGTCGCCGCCTGCGGCCGGTGCCGCCGGCTGGGCCTTCTCGACCTTCCAAGCCCTCACATCGGTGTACCAACGGCCTTTTGCCTCCCGACTTTCGAGGTCGAAACTGACAATAACCTCCTCGCCCACCGACAAAGGATATTGCTCGATGCGATTCCCGCTCAACTGGAAACATACCTTACGCGGATACTGCTCCCGGGTTTCCAAGATATATTCTTGCTTTTTCCACTCTTTTCCACTCACCTGGCCGATGCCGCTCTGCAACGGCATGACTTGAATGATACGGCCTTTCAGTTCCATACGAAATAAGAATTAAATGATTTATGTGAGGCAAAGGTAACAATATTTTACAGAGATATACCGGCTGTTTCCTTAAAAAGATAAACAAAGAGATAGAATATATCTAAAAATCTCGATTAAATCGACGAAAGATATTCACAGTTTGGAAATTCGATTTATCTTTGCAAATAAAGAATTTGCATAATTATTTACATGGAAGAAAACCAAAATTTGATACAAACCATCATCGAAGGAATCCAAGAAAAAAAAGGCAAACAAATCGTCACTGTCGACCTGACGAACATCGACTCCTCATCGGCCCAGTATTTCATCATCTGCCAAGGCGGCTCACCCGCACAAGTGGCAGCCATCGCCGACTCGGTGAGAGAAACGACACTCGAAAAAATCGGAGTGAAACCGTTCAACTACGACGGCTACAAAAACTCGCAGTGGATTGTCATCGATTATGGGCACATATATGTGCATGTGTTCCAGCCCGAACCCCGCCGCTTCTACAACCTCGAAGGATTGTGGAACGATGCCAAATTGTCAGCACTGCCCGACGTGGAATGATTTTTGTTTTGAAATAAGCAAAACGACATTTTAACCCAACCCCCACACACACTTTTTTATGGGAAACAACACCCCCCAAGGAGGAAATAAAAAGACATTCCGGTTTAACCTCTACTGGATGTATGCCATCATAGCACTCTCTCTCATAGGTGTCTATTACATGAACGACGGCTCATCGTCGAAAGAGGTCACCTGGTCGGAGTTTGAGCAAATCGCCCGCGAAGGAGGCATCAAGCAAATCACCGTCTACACCAATAAAGACTATCTCGAAGCCTTCCTCTCCGACACGACGGCACAAAAGGTATTCGGTACAAAAGACACCCAAAAACTGGGTCGTACCCCCAAACTGTATGTGAACATACCCGATGCCGCCACCTTCAACCAGGAGGTGAGCAAATGGAAGGAAGAGACGGGATTCAACACGCAAATCAAGTATGAAAAGAGCAGCGACTTCGGCGACATGTTCTGGTCGTTCGGTCCCATCATCTTGCTGTTTGTCTTCTGGTTCATCATCATGCGCCGCATGTCGGGCGGCGGTGGCGGTGGCGGCGGAGGAGTCTTCAACGTAGGCAAAGCCAAAGCCCAACTCTTCGACAAGGAAGGAGCGACCAAAGTCTCATTCAAAGATGTGGCCGGGCTCTCCGAAGCCAAACAGGAAGTCGAAGAAATCGTCGAATTCCTGCGCAACCCCAAACGCTACAACGAACTGGGAGGAAAAATTCCCAAGGGAGCCTTGCTGGTAGGGCCTCCGGGAACGGGAAAGACCTTGCTGGCCAAGGCTGTGGCCGGAGAAGCCAACGTACCGTTCTTCTCGATGTCGGGTTCGGACTTCGTCGAGATGTTTGTCGGCGTGGGCGCATCACGAGTGCGCGACCTCTTCCGCCAAGCCAAAGAAAAAGCCCCCTGCATCATCTTCATCGACGAAATCGATGCCGTGGGACGTGCCCGCGGCCGCAATCCGAACATGGGCTCGAACGACGAACGGGAAAATACCCTGAACCAACTCCTGACCGAGATGGACGGTTTTGGCACCAACAGCGGCATCATCGTGCTGGCAGCCACCAACCGGGCCGACATTCTCGACAAAGCCCTGCTGCGTGCCGGACGTTTCGACCGCCAAATCTATGTCGAACTGCCCGACCTGAACGACCGGAAAGAGATATTCAAAGTGCACCTGCGCGGCGTAAAAATCGACAACTCGGTCGACATCGACCTGCTCGCCCGTCAAACTCCCGGATTCTCGGGAGCCGACATTGCCAACGTGTGCAACGAGGCCGCCCTCATCGCCGCCCGCAAGCACAAGCAATGGGTTCAGAAACAAGACTTCATGGACGCCGTAGACCGCATCATCGGCGGACTCGAAAAACGGACAAAAATCACCACGGCCGAAGAGAAACGCGCCATCGCCATACACGAGGCCGGCCATGCTTCCCTGAGCTGGTTCCTGCAATATGCCAACCCCTTGGTAAAAGTGACCATCGTCCCTCGCGGAAAAGCGCTCGGTGCCGCCTGGTACCTGCCCGAGGAACGGCAAATCACCCCCAAAGAGGCCATGCTCGACGAGATGTGCGCCACATTGGGCGGTCGCGCCGCCGAAGAATTGTTCATCGGCCGCATCTCAACCGGTGCCGCCAACGACCTCGAACGGGTGACCAAGCAAGCCTATGCCATCGTTGCCTACTTCGGCATGAGCAACGAACTGCCCAACCTCTCCTACTACGACTCCACCGGCCAAGAATATGGCTTCACCAAACCATATAGCGAAGAGACCGCCCGCATCATCGACAAAGAGGTGAGCCGCATCATCAACGAGCAATACGAGCGAGCCAAGAAAATTCTGCTCGAACATGCCGACGGCCACGCCCGACTGGCGCAGGTACTCATCGAACGCGAAGTCATCTTCACCGAGGACGTAGAGCAGATTTTCGGCAAACGGCCGTGGGCTTCGCGCAGCGAAGAGATTCTCAAAGTGAACGAAGAGGCTCAAAAAGCCATCGAAGAAAAGAACAAGGAAACACAAGAGAAAGAAGAGGAATCTTCTGCTTCGGCAACGAAAGCCGACAACGGCAATGCCGCAGACAGCCACACCGAAACGAAAGCCGAAGACACGACTCTTCCCGAAGAAGACAAAGCACAGTAACCACCTCTACCGCAGCACGCCCATGTATGGCGTGCTGCGGTAGTGTTTTTATATCATCGTCAAACCCACAAAACAAGGTACCATGAAAAATCTCATTACCCGCACCATTACCGGAGTTTTGTTTGTCGCCGTCATTTTAGGCGCGACATGGTTCAGTCAAGTATCGTTCAGAGGGCTCATTCTCATCACCACAATCCTCTGCCTGCTCGAATTTTACCGTCTTGTCAACGGGAATGTCTCCCGCTGGACCCTATACGCCGACATATTGGGCGGCACCTATTTGGTTGGCTTACTCTTTCTCCTGCCCAACATGCAGCCCGGGATACCGGGCATCTACCTGTTCAGCCCCTACATCATCTACCTGCTCTACACATTCATCGTGCGGCTCTACCTCAAAGAAGAGAACCCCATAAAATCGCTGAGCCTCTCGCTGATGGGACAGACTTATGTGGCATTGCCTTTGGGTCTGCTCAGCTACATCGCCTACCCGCCCCTCGAACCGCAATATCTCCTGATGCCCTACAACGCGCTGATGGTCATCGCCTTCTTCACGTTTATATGGCTCAACGACACCGGGGCTTACGTCGTGGGAAGCCTGCTCGGCAAACACCGTCTCTTTGAGCGCATCTCGCCCAAGAAATCCTGGGAAGGATTTATCGGGGGTGTAATTTTCACTTTGGCAGCCGGTTGGGTATGGTCGACCCAATGCTCATTCCTCAGCTTGTCGCAATGGATAGGTCTGAGTGCCGTTGTCGCCATCTTCTCGACATGGGGCGACCTGTGCGAGTCGTTGCTGAAACGGACGTTGAAAGTAAAAGACTCGGGGCAAATACTGCCCGGCCACGGCGGACTGCTCGACCGGCTCGACAGCGTACTCCTCGCCACTCCGGCCGCAGTCATCTACCTCTATTTGTTCGTAGCCTGATTATTTTCGGTTGGGAAAATAAGAATCGGATATGCCCCGACAACCGTCGCGCGCCTATCCGATTTTTTTTATTTATCCGGCAAATGATATTCAAAGAAAGAGGGGTTGCAATATGCGTCTCCACAAAGAATGAGACACTCATAAACGCCGCTCACATCGATTGCGGTTTTTGTTGTGCGAGCTCTATGGAGAAGCTATCATGGGCTCTTGATTGTGGATTTCAGACCTCATCAGCGACCACGACAGGGTAGTAATAGCCGGCAAGCCCCCCTCTCTCACCTCCACAAGATAACAGAAAAGGCAGCGCAATCGCGCTGCCTTTTCTCTGTAACTATCGAGAGTCTCTCTTATTTGGCGAGAACTTCGTTTACTTTGTCATTGGGCACCATTTCTTCTTGGAACACATAGGCTCCGGTCTTGGGCGATTTCACAACTTTAATCACCTTAGAATAGGTACGGCCCTCACCTTTTTGAAGCGTTGCGACGGTTTTCTTTGCCATGGGTCCTTATTATTTAATTTCTTTGTGAATGGTTACTCTTCTCAAAATGGGGTTGTATTTTTTCAACTCCAAACGCTCAGTGGTGTTTTTTCTGTTTTTGGTGGTAATATAACGCGACATGCCGGGCAGACCACTATTTTTCTGTTCGGTGCATTCGAGAATTACTTGTACTCTATTACCTTTTGCTTTCTTTGCCATGTTCAGGTCCTCTTATATTTAAGCGTTCAAATAACCTTTGCTGGCTGCCTGTTTGAGGGCTGCGTCCAAACCGATTTTGTTGATGGTGCGGAGACCGGCAGCTGAAATACGCAAGTTGATCCAGCAATCTTGTTCTACCCAATAGAACTTCTTCGTAAATAAGTTGACGTTAAATCTTCTTTTGGTACGTCTTTTCGAGTGGGATACATTGTTGCCAACCATGGCTTTTTTTCCCGTAATTTGACAAATCTTCGACATCTCTGTATCTATTTTTATTATTTCCGAGGGGGTGTTTACAAAACAGAGTGCAAAGTAAGCGATTTTGAAAATACCCTCCAAATTTTATTCGTAAATTCTTTCAAATAAATTGTTTTTCTCCCACGAAATGAGCCCTCGCACCTCGTCAGGGGTGGAGCAAATCGACCATGTGCAGCAGGGCCGTATGCGTGAAACGCTCGATGTTGCGTTCGCGCTGGGTACCGGCCGTTATCTGGGTCGAAACGACCTTGTCGCCGCAAGCCACAGCCAATGCCAAGGTTCCCACGGGCTTTCCGGGGGTGGCACCGTCGGGGCCGGCAATACCCGATGTGGCTATGGCACAATCGGTATGCAACAGACGTTGTACCCCCCGGGCCATCTCTTCGACAACCTGACAGCTCACCACGCCATATTGCCCAATGGTTCGCGGCGAGACTCCCAGCAACGACTCCTTCACCTCATTGGCATAAGAGACGACACTGCCCTTGTAATAGGCCGAAGAACCGGGAACCAACGTTATCTCGTGGGCGATGTTGCCGCCGGTGCAGCTCTCGGCCGTGGCGATGGTCAGGTTCCGTTCCTGCAAGATAAGCCCCAATGCACCGGCCAAAGAGGCATCTTCCTTGCAAAAGACATGGCTTCCCAGTATGGCCAGGAGTTTCCGGAATTGCGCGTCGAGAAGGGTGGCTACTTCCTTATCGTCACCGCCAGTCGCCGTAAGGCGCAGCCGTATGACCCCGGGTTTGGGGAGGTAGGCCAAATGCACCGTTTCGGGCAATTCGTTCTCAAAATCGGTGAGGACAATCGCCAAACCCGACTCGGTGTACCCTTTTACCAAACAGGTGGCGTGATGCACCGAGGCATGGTCGCAGAACCGTTCTCTCAGGCGCGACAACACGCCATGAGTGACGGCATACTGCATCTCCGAGGGAACCCCGGGCATCGAGACCAGCACCTTGTCGTCGCGGTCGAACCACATGACGGGAGCCGTCCCCACGGGATTGTATATCACCGTGCAAGCATCGGGCACCCATGCCTGGTCACGAGTCAAGGCATTCATCGTGAAACCCTTGTGTGCAAACCGTTCGTCGTTCATGGCCTGCACCTTTTCGTCGCGGTGCATGGCACAGCCGTAAAGTTCACAGAGGGTCTTTTTGGTAATATCGTCTTTGGTCGGGCCCAACCCTCCGGTCATCAACACGACCGAGACCCGGGAAAAGGCTGCCGACACGGCTTGTTTTATTTCGTCACCGCGGTCGCGCACCAAGGTAACCCGGGTCAGTTCCCAACCCACATGGTTGAGCTGACGGGCAATCCACCCCGAGTTGGTATCGGTTACTTGACCGATAAGCAGCTCGTCGCCGATGGCAATCACTTCTACATGCATGGCATCTTCTGTTTTTCACAGCTCCACCCGGGCGAAAGGAGGCAGGTCGATGGAGCAAAAATCCTTGTCGATATATTTGTAGTAACCGGTAATGGCCACCATGGCGGCATTGTCGGTCGTAAATGAGAAGCGAGGCAGATAGACGTTCCACCCATAACGCGCGGCATGGTCCTGGAAAGCGCCTCTGACCGCCGAATTGGCCGAAACGCCTCCGGCAACGGCGACCTCCTTGATGCCGGTATCCTTGACGGCCCGACGCAGCTTGTCCATCAAAATGTCCACGATGGTTGTCTGCAACGAGGCGCACAAATCATTCTTGCGCTGCTCGACAAAATCGGGGTTATTCTTCAACTCATCGCGCAGGAGGTAGAGAAACGAGGTTTTGAGCCCGCTGAAACTGTAATCATATCCCGGGATATGGGGCTTGCTGAAATGGAAGGCTTTCGGGTCACCCTCCTTGGCCAGGCGGTCGACCACAGGGCCACCGGGATAGCCGAGTCCCATCACCTTGGCACACTTGTCGAATGCCTCGCCGGCAGCGTCGTCGATGGTCTGTCCCAAAACGGTCATCTGTTTATAGCTGTCGACCCGAATGATTTGCGAATTGCCGCCCGAGACCAACAGACAGATAAAGGGGAACGCCGGGTGACGGTTTTCCTCCCCTTCGACGTCGATGAAATGGGCCATGACATGGGCCTGCAAGTGATTGACGTCGATGAGCGGAATGTCGAGGGCCGAAGCAAACCCCTTGGTAAAGGAGGTTCCTACCAACAACGACCCCATGAGACCGGGGCCACGCGTGAAGGCCAAGGCATCGAGCGACGACTTGTCGATTCCCGCCCGGCGAATCGCTTCGGATACCACGGGGATTATATTTTGCTGATGGGCACGCGACGCCAACTCGGGAACCACTCCACCGAATGCCTCGTGCACGGCTTGCGAGGCGATGACGTTTGACAACATCACTCCGTCGCGGATAACGGCAGCCGAGGTATCATCGCACGATGACTCTATGCCTAAAACGGTAATACTCATACGCTATTTTTTTGTGAGGCGAAATTACACAATAAAAAAGAATTATATACTTATTTATTCTGCGAAAAATCATAAATTTGTCCTTGATTGGTGTATGAAATATCTATTTAGGCTCATCAAAATATTTATTGTCAGCCTATTGACAATATTTATCGTCTCGGTAACAGCCGCCTACCTGTTGCTGAACATACCCTCGGTGCAGCAAAAAATAACCCGCTGGGGCGAAGACGAGCTATCGAGCCTGCTCGGCACCCGACTCACCATCGGTGCCAGCCATGTATTCCCGTTCAACAAAATCGAGCTTTCCGACCTCTGCCTGTACGACAACCAAGGCGACACGCTGCTCCATGCCCAACGGCTTATCGCCGGCGTGGCGTTGCAGGAATTGTTGCAAAGGCGGCTTGTCTTCACGACCGTACAACTCTATGATTTTGAGGTTTCGCTGCAACGCGAGACGCCCGACGCCCCCCTCAACCTGCAATTTATTCTCGACCGATTCAAAAAAGAGGGGACGTCGGCCATCGACCTTCATTCCCAAATCAACACCATTCTCGCCCGCCGTGGAACGTTGCGCTACGACGTGCACTCCGAAGCACCCCGCGGCGCCGGGCTTTTCGACCCCAACCATGTCGCTGTAAGCGACTTCCTGGCAACGGTCTCCCTCAAATCGTTGGAAAGAGACTCTATCAACATAAACATTCGGAAAATCAGCTTCGAGGAGAAATCGGGTTTCTCCCTGCGCAAATTCGGAGCCAAACTCATCGGCAACAGGGAGAATGTCGTGCTGAGTAATTTCAGAATCACACTACCCCATACCGACATACTGATGGAAAAGACATCGACCGACCTGTTGTCGTATGACAGGCCACGCGACTTTTTCCATAACAGCAACATCGACATACAGATACAAGATTCATACATCACGCTTTCGGACCTGGGTGCCTTCGTACCCCGGCTGAAAAACGTCTCTACGGCCATGGCCATAGAGACCCATTTGCGCGGTACGCCCGATAACCTTACCGGGAATTTGCGCATCAACTACGGGAAAGGCGACCTGACCCTCTCGGCCGAGGCATCGGCAAGCCATCTCGCCCGACCCGGGAAGACTATTTTCTCGGGGGAAATAGAAGAGTTGCAGGCAAGCCCCACCGTATTGCCCCGCCTGTTGCAAGAGATTCTGCCCGAACGCCCGGCTCTCGCCCAGCGTTTCACACCGATGGGGCATTGGCAATTTGAGGGAGAAATCGACAAGAGTCCTGATGGACTGAACGCCAATGGAACGCTCTCTTGTGAACTGGGTGAGATACAAGGACATGTCGGCATGGACATCTTGGCCGAAGGGCGCATCGACGTGTTTACCCTCGACGGGGAATTGAGGACACCCGATTTCGAAATAGGCCGTTTTTTTGCCGTCGAGCCGCTTTTGGAAAATGTCGGCCTCGACATCAAACTCAACCTCAACCAGCAAACCCGCGGCGGCAGCTTGTGGGGTCGTATCGAAGGCAATATCGACCATGTCGATTTCAAAGGATACACCTACCACAACATTGTCCTCAGCGGCAATTACAACGGCACCAACTACGACGGCATCGTATCAATCAACGACCCTAACGGCAAATTGCACCTCATCGGCATGCTCGACCTCTTCGACGCCCGCCCCGCAATAAGAGTCTTTGCCGAGGGACAAGACATAAAACTGGGCGAATTGAATCTGGCTCCGCAATATGCACAATCGACCACCAGTTTCAACGTCACCAGCAACTTCTACGGAGACCACATCGACAATATCGAAGGCGAAATCGTCATCGACACGCTGAGTTTCGAAAACGAGGGTGAAATATTTTCGACAGGACAATTCACCGTTACGGCCGAGAACAACGACAGCATCAAGCGGCTGCACATCACCTCCGACCTCATCAACGGCGGCATCGAAGGCAACTATTCTTTCAAACAACTCAAAGAACAGTTTATGGGACTACTCTCCCGTTACTTGCCCGACTTACCCACCGGAAAGGCCGACAAAAAAGGGAAACCGTCCGACGGAAACAACAACTTCCGCTATGGATTCGTGGTCGAGAACAGCGTTGAACTCTCCTCGACCTTGAAATTGCCGGTCACCTTGCAAGAGCCCATGCAAATATCGGGATTTTTCGACGGGGAGAGCCAAAAGCTGGGACTACGCGTCGATGCCCCCGATCTCATGTTCAACACCAAACACCTCTACAACAACGAAGTACACATCGACAGCAAAGACTCCCTCATGAGTCTTGCCCTGCGCACACAGACCTACAACAAAAAGGGGCAGTTTACCGGTATCTCCTTCGATACCGACATAAAAGGCAACAACATCTTGTCCCGCATCAATTGGAGCAACAACGGCGACACCACATTCTGCGGTGAGATAAGTACCTGCGCCCGTCTCCTCAACAGCGACAACACCGTCGGACTCCACATCGACGTGCTGCCCACACAAGTCATCATCGGAGACTCGATATGGCAAATTCTCCCGGCCACCATCGACATTGCCGAAGGCAAAGGACGCATCGGACGCATCGAAGTACGCCACAAAGAACAATACCTGCATATCGACGGCACGGTATCGAAAGAGCCTTCGGACATGCTCAACCTCTCCCTCAACGACCTCAGCCTCGACTACATCTTCGAAGCCCTCAATCTGAAAAACGTCGTATTCGGCGGGCAAGCCACCGGCGACATTGTCGTTGCCGACCTGCTCAACGGCACGCCCCGTCTCAGCACCAAAGAATTCTCGGTCAAGGATTTCTCCTACAACCACGCAGAATTTGGCGACCTGCACCTGTTCAGCCGCTGGGACAATGAGAACCGAGGCATTCTCCTCAAAGGGACCGTCTCACAAGATGGATACCCCGACACTCGGGTCGACGGCTATATCTTCCCCACCCGCGACTCCCTGAACCTGCACTTCGATGCCCAGCACATCTCCTTGGCATTTCTCAACCCGTTCACCGAAAAGATTCTCAAAGACGTGGACGGCCATGCCACCGGTAAAATCAATTTCTACGGGCGCTTCAAAGCCCTGAACGTTGAAGGCTCGGCCTATGTCGACCGATTCGGATTCGGCATCGACTACCTCAACACCCGTTTCTACATCTCCGACTCGATACGCCTTACCTCCGACGCCATCATCATCGACAACATGACATTGGCGGGAGAAGACAACCACCTGGGACGAGTAAACGGCATCATGCGGCACAAAAACTTCAAAAACATCGAATACTCCCTCAATGCATCGGACATAAACGACATGCTGGTCTACAACACGACCGAAAAAGACAACGATGTCTACTACGGAAAAGTCTACGGCAGCGGCTCGGTAAGCATCGAAGGGAACACGCAATATACAGGTATCGACATCAACATGATGACCAACGAACGGTCAAAATTCACGTTTGTACTCTCCGACAACGCCGAAGCCGAAGAGTACCAATTCATCACCTTCGTCGACCGCTCCCGGAACCCCAACAAAAACACGCTCCAAGAAGAGAGGCCCCGACCGATCGTATTGCCCGAGACATCGTCACACCTACTTTCGCTCAACCTGCAAATCGACGTCAATCCGCAAATGTCGATGAACCTGCTCATGGACCCCGCAACCGGCGACATGATACACGCCACAGGCAGCGGCAACATACGGCTCGAATACAACACCTTCTCCGACATGAAATTGTATGGCACCTACACCGTCGACAAGGGAAATTACAATTTCAGCCTGCAAGACCTCATCACCAAGGACTTTATCATAAAGACCGGCAGCAGCATCTCCTTCTCGGGCGCCCCGCAAAATGCCGGGCTCAACATCGAAGCCTACTATGCCCTCACGGCCAACCTCGAAGACCTTGACGAAAGTTTTGCCACCGAACCCGACCTCAACCGCACGACCATACCCGTGCGGGCCATGCTCTACCTCACCGGCAATCTGCAACAACCCGAATTCCGGTTCGACCTCGACTTCCCCACCGTCACCCAAGACATCGACCGCCGGATACGCAGTATCATCAGTTCCGACGACATGGTCAACCGGCAAATCATCTACCTGCTCGCCCTCAACAAATTTTACACGCCCGACTACATGAACGTGGGACAGACCAACAACAACGAACTGGTATCGGTGGCCTCGTCGGCACTTTCGAGCCAGCTCAACAACCTGTTGGGACAAATCAACGAAAACATCAACATCGGCACCAACCTGCGCAGCGAGAAAGGCGACTTCTCCGACGTGGAAGTGGAAGTGGCCCTGTCGAGCCAGCTGCTCAACAACCGGCTCATCATCAACGGCAACATCGGTTACCGCGACAATGACGTCAACAACAACACCTTCATCGGCGACTTCGACCTCGAATACCTCTTGAACAAAAGCGGCAACATTCGGCTCAAAGCCTACAACCATTACAACGACAAGAACTACTATGTGAAATCGGCACTCACCACGCAGGGCGTCGGTATCATGTACCGCAAGGAGTTCAACAAGTGGAGCGAATGGTTCTCGTGGTTGCGCCGCCGCAAAAACAATACAGAAAAAAAGACGCCATGACCGTCGAGAAGAAAATCACACTCGTCCCGCTGGGAGGATTGGCCAACCGCATGCGTGCCATTGCGGCGGGATATGCTCTGGCTCGGGCCACGGAAATGGGTCTCGATGTCATCTGGTTGAGAAACAAAGACCTGAATGCTCCTTTCCACGCATTGTTTCGCCCCTTGGGCCACGCCATCAACCTCACCGAATGCCGTCGCTTCGATGCCCTCGTAAAATATAACGTACCGCTGAAAAGGAACTTTTATCTCCCCTCGATATACCAGCGGCGGCATTTTGCCCCTCGGCTCGACGATACCTGCTTGCCCGCCCTGCTCGACCGGCCCGAAGAGACGGCGTCGCTCGTATCCAGCGGGAAATCACTCATCGCCAGCGGATTATCCTTCTTCCCAACCGACAATCATTTATTCAGGGAGCTATTCGTGCCTACCGATGAAATCGCCGCCGAAATCGAACGCCGCTGCTCGACATTCCCCGCCAACACCATCGGGTTGCACATTCGCCGCACCGACAACACCGTCGCCATCGCCGAAAGCCCGGCCACCCTCTTCCTGCAACAAATGGAGCAAGAGGTACAAAACGATGCCGACACGCACTTTTACCTGGCAACCGACAGTGAGACCATCAAGGAACAACTCCATGCCCACTTCGGCACACGCATACTTACTTCGCCAAGTCGAGCCGACCGGCGCTCGGTCGAAGGCATGAAGGAGGCAGTCGTCGAATTATACACACTGGCACGCACCCGTCGCTTTTACGGGACTTATTACAGCTCTTTCTCCGACCTGGCCGCCATACTCACTGACCACCCCCATGCCATTCTGCGCAAAGAGCCGCAATCGTGACACACGGCCTCACCGCCCCCGCCCTCAAAAAAACGACATAAAAAAATGCCTCCGATTAAACTTTGGGGCACGACAGGCATCTAATTGCTGAAATAAAAATCGCTTTTACCATGAAACCCCACTCTAACATTCAAACGATTTGCCTGGCCGTAAATCTGCTGTGTGCCCTACTGCTATTTGCCCCGGCCACCGCACAACCTCCCGTGAGAAGAATCTCCCTGCGGGAGAAAGACCCTGCATTTTTCAAGACCGAAGAAGCCCGCCGCATCGGCGACCAGATAATCGCCTACCAACGATGCACAGGAGGGTGGCCCAAAAACATCGACATGACCCGCGACATGAGCCAAGAAGAACTCGCAGCGGTCATCAAGGAGAAAAGCCGCCGCAACGACTCCACCATCGACAACAACGCCACGACCTCGCAAATGACCTATCTGGCCCGCCTCTACCGGGAAACAAAAGAGACCCGTTATCGCGACGCTTTCAGGGCGGGAGTCGAATATCTGCTCAGCGGACAGTATGAAAACGGCGGTTGGCCGCAATTCTGGCCCGAAAAACGGGGGTATCAATACCACATCACATTCAACGACGACGCCATGGTCAACACCCTGGAATTGCTGCGCAGCATCATGACCGAGCAACAACCCTATGACAAGGGGCTGACCGACAAATCGCTGCGCAAACGCATCAAGCAGGCTTTCGACAAAGGCATAGAGTGTATTCTTGCCACGCAAATCACGGTCGACGGCAAACCGACCGTCTGGTGCCAACAATACGACAACGTGACCTTGAAACCCGCCTCGGCCCGCGCCTACGAATTACCATCGTACTGTGCCCAGGAAAGTGCCCACATCGTGGCCCTGCTCATGTCACTGCCTCACCCCGACGCCCGAATAAAGGCAGCCGTTCACGGCGCCATGAGATGGTTCGACACCTATAAACTCACGGGGCTCCGTTATGAACGCTGGGGAAGAAACGCAGAAGGCCGCACGCCCCAACTGGTCAAGGACCCGCAAGCCGCTCCGATATGGGCCCGGTACTATGACCTGGTATATAGCGAGCCTTATGTATGCGACCGCGACGGCATACCCCGCCGCCGACTCGAAGAAATAGGATATGAACGCCGCATGGGATACAGCTGGTACAACGGTCGCCCGGCCGAGTTGTATGAGCTCTACGACCGATGGGCCGACAAGAACGACCCCCAAAACAAAGTTCCCGTGAGCCTCGACACACCGGGCGCCAACGAAACCGGCCTCATCGACATGTACCGCCGGCCGACCATCGACAGGAGCCAGTTCGACGTCATTGTCAATCCGGGCGAAAGCATACAAGCCGCACTGGAAAAAGCCCCGGCCGACGAGTCGATTCCTTTCAAGGTGCTGATTCGGAAAGGAACCTATAACCAGAAAGTCATCATCGACCGCCCCAACATCGTATTGGTGGGCGAACAACGCGACAGCACCGTCATCGTCTACGCCGAGACCGCCCAGACCCGCACCATCAAGGAGTATAACGGCAAACCCGTGGGCAACGGCGTCATCGTGTTGCAGGAAGGCGCCGATGACTGCGTCATCAGCGGGCTGACCGTGTATAACAACTATGGCACGACCGTCGAAAAGACGACAACCCACCAAATGGCCATCTTCGGACGCGCCACCCGCACCATCATCATCAACTGCAACGTATGGGCCGACGGCAACGACGCCCTCGCCCTTTGGGCCCGGGGCGGTGACGGCATGTACTATCACGCCGACCTTTACCTGCGGTGTCCCGGTGTCGATTTTCTCTGTCCGCGCGGCTGGTGCTACGCCACACGTTGCCGCTTCTATGGCGACGGCAGAGCCATCATCTGGCACGACGGCAGAGGCGACCAAAACAAGAAACTGGTCATCACCAACTCCTACTTCGACGCCCAGTCGCCCACCGTTCTCGGACGCTACCACCACGACTCGCAATTCTTCCTCATACATTGCCGCATGTCGGACAAGATTCTCGACAACAACATCGGTTATGCCTACACCGACAAAGTGCTCGACCCCTGCCCTTGGGGACAACGCACCTACTACTATGGCTGTTATCGTGAAGGGGGAAACAGCGGCTGGCTGAACGACAACCTGCAAGATGCCGAAGGGGCTCCCGCATTCCACGGCATCACAGCGCCTTGGGCCTTCGACGGGAAATGGAACCCCGAACAGCGCATACGCGATTTGTGGAATATTCTCGCCTATTAAAGGTTCCCAAACCGGTGCTCCGGAGAGGAAACAAAAAGCTCCCACCCTGTCGAGGGTGAGAGCTTTTTTCAATGTCAGACCGTGAGGCTGTTCAATAGACGAAAGCCCGAGTAAGACCGTTTACACGCACATAATAGACACCGCGCAAGGGAAGCTGCACGGTAAGGTCGGACGCCGTGGCCACCCGCGACAGGAGAATCATTCCGCCGGGGGTGAAAACCTCGACCTGCGCCCCCGGGAGGATACCCCGGAAAGTCACGCCCCCCTCGACACTCAACATCGAGAAAGCATCATCGGCAACGGCCGGTGCCAAAGAAGAACTTTTCGAGAGCGGCTCGGAGAGTTGTCCCAGACTGCCATACTCGTTGACGGCCTGCACGCGATAGACGTCGGTATCGGAGAGTTGTTCAGGCGCATAGGAAGGTTCCGTGGTAAAGCCCACTACCCGGTCGTTGCAGTGCACGACATAGCACATGGCATAGTCGACAGCCGTCCAGGAGAGCTTGTCGTCGGCCGTGAAGGAGAGCCCCTCGGGAACATCGACAGCCTCCATCAGTTCCCGAGGATTCCAGTAGTCACTGCCGTTCAACACATTGGCATAGGTATATGTCTCGGCCTCCTCATCGGTAAGCGCATTTTTGGCCTTTCCATAAATTTTCTGCCCGCTGTCGTCGACATAATAATATGTGTCGCGACGATTGCTCAGGTCGAGCAGATTACCCTCGGCATCGGTCGTCTTGTAATCGGCAAATATGGCCGGAATCGTTCCCATGCTTTCGTACCAGCCGGTGGCCGGAATGGTAACTTCGGAGCAGGTATACAAGAATACCGTCTTGCATGCGTCGTGCCAGGGACGCCCCAACCAGACATCGGTTGCCGTCGTGGGACGGGTGGGTGCCGTAATCCGATTGCGGTAGAACACATACCCCCACTTTGTCGCAGGCGAATGCGAAGGCGCCACGATATACCCGCCGGAAGTACGCACGATATTCAGCGTACACTCGTCGAAATAAACGTCACCTCCACCATAAATAAAATCCACGGCGCCTTCGATAAAGCAATCTTTCAGATAGTGACGGTCATCGACAGCCTTGGTCGAGGTAAGATAGGTATCTTGATAACTGCGCAACTTACAGTTGTAGAAACAGATACGGTCATTATTAGAGAACATGGCCAGAGCCTGCGGGCCGTTATTCTGCACGACACCGTATTCGTTCTCAAACGATATGTTCTCGGCGTAAAAGTCGGAGGCCTGGCATACTACCGACGCCCCCACACTGACGTGCACAGCATTGTCGCCCCCACACAACACATCGTCGGTGATGGTCACCTTTTCCTTGTCCTGCCCGATAAGATAGATATACGGTTTATTTTCAGGTATCTCGATGTGTCCTTTATAATAACCTTCTTTGATAAAGATGAGCCAGGGCGACGTGCGTCCCGCCGGTGCCGCGGCGATGGCTTCGGCCGGCGTGGCATAATCGCCGCTACCGTCTTGTGCCACCACGGCATCGAAAAGACGGGCTTCGGGTTGGCGACGGTTCATGGTCGTGAAAGAGAAAGAGGTGCCCGCAAAAGCATTTCCCGAACGGTCGACAATGGCTCCGGCAGGGATATTCACCGTGTAGAGGGTGTTATAGTCGAGATTGTGGTACCGGCAAATAACCGTCGCGCCACTAAACGTGACATCGTCGAGCACTTGGCCATTGAGGGTGCAGTTGCCCGTGCCTTCTTTCACGATTTCATCGAAATTGAGCACGATAGAGCCGTCGGCCGTAATATCGACAGCGTCGGCAGCGGGAATCGACGATTGGAGTTGCGGTGCAACGGAATCGTCTTCGAGGAGTTGGTCGGCCAGGACATAGATGCCCGACATGGCCGTTCCGTCGCTTGTCGTTTCGGTACCCACCAACGGCGAATCATAATCGGGAATCCACCGCACATAGATCTTTTCCTGGTTCTCGGCTTCGGCAGGCAAGGCACTGTCGTCGTCATACCAGACTTTGGGATTGACGATATTTATCTCGCCAAAATCCTTATAGGTCTCACCGTCGAGCGAATACTGCAATTTTTGCACCGAATAGCCGTTGAACGAAAGCAACATGGACGACTGTATATGGATATTGTAATACCCTTTCGTCGAGAACGAAGCCTCATAATAGTAGCGGTCGGCCAGAGGTTTCCAATTCACGATGGCGTAGCGGTTCTCGTAGGTAGGATTGCTGCTCAAAGCGCTGCGGTCGAGCCAGGTTCCGGTGGTTCCGTCGGCTTTGCGCAAGACAAGCATGCCGGCATTCTGCGAGTCGTTGTAAATGTCGCCTGCACGGTTTCCCGAACCGGCCTTATAAAAATCCCAGCCACAAATAAACGGCACATGGCTATACACGGCCGTAAGGCTCGCGTCTTCGGTCAATTTCATGGTCCGGGTCGAGGAGGTCGCGCCATTTTCCCAATTGGTAAAGGTATAAATCACGCCCGACGTGGCATTTAATTGCAACGCTGTTCCCTCTTCATACATGCGCTTGCCATCGACCATCGTCCCTTCGTCGGAGAGCGAGACCATATAATCGGGAGCCCCGTCGATGGTCAGGTCCAGAGTATAGATGTTTACCGTTTCGAAGTTGGCCGTGAATGCGGCATCGGCCGTCAACGTGTGGGTAAATGCCGGCGTTTCGGCCACCACGTCGCCCGCAGCATTGGTCCAGTTGAGGAACCTGTAACCGAAATTCGCAACGGCTTCGAGGGCTATCTGGGTATTTTCGTTGAAGGAATCACCCACGGGCGCCTGCCTGATAATTCCGGCATCGGGCAGATTGGTTTGCACCGAGATACCATATACCGGCACACTTTCGGGGGTACCCTCGAATGTCCCGGCGACCTTGATATTGGCCAACCCCACCTGCTTGTTGGCCGCCAAACCGTATAGATAAATTTCGACCGTCATCTCCTCGGTGGTGTTGGTAATGGAAGAGACATCGAAGGAATAGGTCGACGTGTCGTCATTGCGATTGGGATTCGCCCCCTTTACCAAATTGATGCGCTGGCTGCCACATACCAAATAAATATCGAGTTTGCCGCCGCTCGTGCCATATCGGCAACCATCGAGCGAAACCCGGGTCGGGGTAAAGGTCACACCCACTTGCGGTTTGAACGTGAACGTTATCTTATCATTCTCGGTGGGCGATGAGCTTTGTGTCACCGGCTGGAATTGGGTAAACTTGATGCCGTTGGTTTCCCGCATGGCAAAATAGGGGACATTACTGCCGGTAGCATTCATGTCATAGGCAAAGAGCGACTTGTCGCTACGCGTAGCCGTGTGGACAGCCACGCCTTCATCGAGTGGCCAGTGGATATACCATTCGCCGGAAGCCGCCGATGCCGCAAGGGGCATCGTCATGACAGCCAGCAGAAGTAGCTGCCACCCAAAAGCACATTTTTTCATGGAGTAAAAATTTAAGCGTGTATTTGTTGTATGGAGTTATCGAATGAGTTTGGTCACGAGGTTTGTCCCGTCGGAATATATCTCTTTCTTGAAATAGATGCCATGCTCAGGGACGACAGGCAAAAGGGTTCCGCAAATGTCATAATAGAGCGTCCGCGCCAAAGTCGCACCCGGAACAGCCGTCTCGGATATGGCCGAAGCCGAAGAGGCGACACCGTGCAGAGTGACGTGACTCAGGCATATCGTCTTGCCGGTAGCCTGTGAACTGTACCAGGGATAAACCCGGAGGAGCAACGTCTCGCCGGCCTGCAACTCCACGACGGGCTGGTATTGTATGGCATACATCGTGTTGGCCGTCATGGCCGAGGTGAGCTCGGCTATCGAAGTGGCATCGGCGAAGTCGGGTTGTGTCGAGTATGAGATGCGACAGCGCATGCCGCTACCGCCGGCACCGCACACATAGAGACCGATCGAGTCGATATGCAGGACCGTTCCCTCGGAAGCCGTAATACCGAACTGTATGTACCGGGTCGACACCTCATCTATCTCGCCGGCCGGCCATACCTCGCCGACAATAAGGTTGCGCTGGGTAAGCTGGCCGTTTACAAACTCGCACCAGTCGGGCCAAACCGTGTTGGCATTGGGCGAAGCATATCGCTGCACCGTCATCTCGCTCCAACTCTGCGGCACGGCTATTGCCGGCCCGGTGAGGGTATAGGAGTCGTCCTTGTCGAGCGGCCACCGCAAAATGACCTCTTCTCCCCCGGAAAGTTCGATTCCCGTGCATGACAGGGGTATGTCTTTGGTATGATTGCCATTGGTGAACGACAACGTTCCCGACACTTCACCGGCGCCTGAAACTGTTGTGCGGACATAGATGCGGGTATAATCGAGGTTGCCCTCCGAATAGCTCAGCGACAACGACGATTGGTAATTGTCCCTGTCGGCCGACACCTCAAAACCCTCCGAGGCCGTAACCGTGACCGTCCCGTCGGCCGGAGTCAAAGCGAAACCCGAAACGGAGACTTCGCGCACCAGCTGTTGACCGGTATAGGCTTTCCCGAAATCCACCGAGGTCGGATTGACCAGCAAATCGGCATTTTGCAGGATATGGTCGGCCAGGATACCTTGCGCCGCCATCTCCTGCGCCACGATGCGGGCCATGAGGGTGGCTCCCAAGGCTATGGGGTGGGTTCCGTCGTTTTCCCTGAAAAGCAATTCGGTACAAGCGGCTTCCCCGTAACTGGCAAACAACTCGGCCGACTTGGTGGTAAGGTCGATATAGGGCACGTCCATCTCTTCGGCCACCTCTTTCATGGCATAGGGATAGTCCATCGAATGGTCGCTCTCGGGAATCTTATTCCCGGTCGATATGGTACCATCGTCGTTCAATATGGAAAAGGAATCGCCGAGGTCGTGACGGCCGTTGCGGCGTATGGTGTTGCCCGAGAAATATTTGCGACACATCGACGATACCAGTATGGGCGTGGCACCCAAAGCCCGGGTCTCGTTTACATAACGTCGCAGATACTCCTTATACGAACCTTGTGGCGTCGTTCCCCGGTAATCGACCGTTAAATCGCCGGTCTTGGCGCGCACCGAGTCGCCGTCCATACCATTATTTTTCTCATCGTTGTGGGCAAACTGTATGATGACATAATCGCCCTCGACAATCTGTTTTTTTACCGAAGCCCAATAAGCGCTTTCTTCATAAAAACTTTTGCTGCTCGAACCGCTTTTACCCCGGTTGTTGACCGTTATGGTCCCGTCGAAAAACTGTTGGAACATTTGCGCCCAACCTCTCTGGTCGGTAGTCGACTCATCGTAGTTGGCCATCGTCGAATCGCCGATGGTGTGCACGGTCTTCGCCGATAAAGGTCCTGCCAACAAGGAGATGGCGCAGAAGACCGAGACAATCATGTGTGTGCGTTTCATGGTGTATTTGTTTTTAAAAATGGAATTACCCAAAGTTACAACGCCTGTCTATTTGTTGTAACCGACGAAAAACAGAAAAAACAGAAATTCCACCGAATGAAGACGATTTTCAACCTCTCCCCGCTCAAAAAAATCACCCCCGAACAAAATATCCACCAGCATGGGAACAAGCACAAAAAAAAAGAAGCAGGCGACCCAAAGGCCGCCTGCTTTATCGGATAGGAAACAGCAACTTACTTGGCCGGACCGCCGGACGACGGTTTGGCTATGGCATCACGCATCGAGGTGTCGGCCTCGATATTTTTCATGCGGTAATAGTCCATTATGCCCAGGTTCCCGGAGCGGAAGGCTTCGGCCATGGCACGCGGCACTTCGGCTTCGGCTTCGATGACCTTGGCGCGCGCCTCCTGTGCTTTGGCTTTCATCTCCTGTTCGAGGGCGATGGCCATGGCTCGGCGCTCTTCGGCCTTGGCCTGGGCAATGTTCTTGTCGGCCTGCGCCTGGTCGATTTGCAAACCGGCACCGATGTTCTTGCCTATGTCGATGTCGGCAATATCGATGGAGAGAATCTCAAAGGCGGTTCCCGAATCGAGACCTTTTTTGAGAACGAGTTTCGATATGGAATCGGGATTTTCAAGCACCGACTTGTGCGACTCGGACGAACCGATAGACGAAACTATGCCCTCACCTACACGAGCCAGCACGGTATCTTCTCCGGCACCGCCCACCAGTTGTCGGATATTGGCCCGCACCGTCACACGGGCCTTGGCGATGAGCTGTATGCCATCTTTGGCCACGGCCACAACGGGAGGGGTATCGATGACCTTGGGATTGACCGACATCTGCACGGCCTCGAACACATCACGCCCCGCCAAGTCGATGGCCGTCGCCATCTGGAAACCGAGGTCGATGTTGGCTTTGGCGGCCGACACCAAAGCATGCACGACACGCTCTACACGGCCTCCGGCCAAATAGTGAGCCTCCAACTCGTCACGGGTAATCGATTTGAGACCGGCCTTGTGAGCCTCGATCATGGCGCGCACAATGATTTGGGGCGGCACCTTGCGAATGCGCATGAGAAAGAGTTGGACCAAGGATATGTGCACCCCCGAAACGAGTGCCGAAATCCACAACAAGAAGGGCACAAAGTAGAAAAACACGGCCAAAGCCACGATACAAAGTGCCACGATGAGCAATACAAATAAATCCATATTTCGCGATATTAGAATGATAAGGTTCCTATGCGGTTATTATCCTGGTTATTACCCGGTCATTATCCCGGTTCAGTCGTCACTCCTGAGCCCAAACCGACAGCTCGGCCTCCCGGCTTTGCTTTTCATACTCTTCGGGTTGAGGATACAGGGTGAGCAACAGTTTTTCGAGCTCCTGTATGCGGGCTGCGGTCTCGGGGAGGTTCTTGCCGTCGACATAGTCTTTGCGCAGGCGATGGAGTTCGGTCTCGTTGGCGGCAATGACCCGACGCAACTCCCGCGCCTTGATGTAGAGGTCACGAGCCGGTTTGCTGCGGAACTGCGACAGGGAGGTGTAGACGACCTCGTCGGTGACAACAAAGGCGATGGCATTTTTCACGGGTGCTTTCTTCTCGGGAGGCTGTATCCGGGCGATTCTCTCTCGCACAGAGCCATAATCGGCCCCCTCCTTCCACGTCGCCCTTATCGAGGAGAGACGGGCCAACACGCGAAGGTGCGAAGCCTCTTCCTCGGGAGCATAAAACTCGGGCGATGTCTCATAGAGGAAAAGATAGATGCAGACCGAGTCTTCGGGCTGATACCGGTTGCTGGCAAACCAACCGACACGGGTCACTTCATCGATAGCCATCATATAATCGTCATAGGGCGAATTGAAAGGCATGGGCAACTGTTCGGGTATGGTGAACTCTCCGGTATTGATATTGTAACGGGACATGAAAATATCGTATCCTCCCAGTGTGCGGTCTTCCTCGTTCGATGCATAAAAGAGGGTGACTCCATCGCTCAACAGGAAGGGA
This sequence comes from uncultured Porphyromonadaceae bacterium, assembly GCA_900542765.1. Lineage (GTDB taxonomy): Bacteria > Bacteroidota > Bacteroidia > Bacteroidales > UBA11471 > Caccoplasma > Caccoplasma merdavium. The sequence continues at coordinate 67,448 of UQOX01000011.1, forward strand.
TAGCTATCGTCATACAAGGTGTTGAGGTCATCAATCGACTCTTCTTCGCCATAGCTTCCATCGCCCAGGCGAATGCGGGAAACGATTTCATATCCGGCCTCCTCGTCGGGAACCGCATAGAGAATCTTGTCTTGGCGCTGGGTTTGGAAAACCGGACTCGCTTCGGCATTTTCTTCTTCGAGCAACGCTTCGTAATCATGCAAAGAGCCTACCTCGGACGAAAGTTTGTAGTGGGAAAAGAAAGCGTCCCGGCTCACCACCATGCTGTCGAAGACCTGCACACACTGCACCTTGGCAAGCATCTGGGCGCCCAACTCGGCCTGCGTGGCCAACAACTCATAATCGGTGCCGTCGGCATCATCGTCCTTGCGGTCATTGAGGTAACCGATATAACGGGTGAAATAATTTACGGCCTCTACGAAGCGGTATTGTTCAAAACAGAGACCGGCCAAATATCGATACGACTCGGGAATTTTCCCGTTGGCGGCAATTTTGAGATATTTCTCGGCTTCGGCCTTGCGTCCCGTCTCATACAGGCACACACCGTACCACTGGTTGAGGGAAGGGTTCTTGGGCTTCTTTTTGAGGTTTTTCTCAAAGACCGGCAAGGCTTCGGTATAGAGGCCGGCCCGATACATGTTGCGGGCGTCTTCGAGGGTCTGTGCACCGACACAGAGCGAGAAGAAGAGCAACGGGAAAGCGATAAGGAGGATTCTTTTCATAGCAGACAGGAGCTACATTCAGGAACAAAGTTAATCTTTTTTTTTAAATCTCGCCATTCTCGTCGCCGGATTCTATGGAGAGCGCCAGTTTCTCAAAGGCCAGGCAGGCGGCCTCATCGGGAAAAGCCTCCTTGGGAAGATAGAGGAAGGGCGGGTCTTCGTTGTCGAGCGAGAGCAGGTAGTAATGGCGTTTGGAGGTGCAGGTCGAGAACGATTCCCACGGATAGTAGAGCGACAAGCCGTCGGGATAGGTAAACACGATTCCCCCCTCGTCGACAGTGGCGGTGTGCTCCCGCAGGACACGCCGCTCGTCGGGACGGGTGAGACGTGTCACAAAGAAATGGAATATCACCGCCGGAATGAGAGCGAAGAAAAGAATCACGGCCACATACACGGCGTTGACGGTAAAATAGCCCAATCCCACAAAAAACGAGATGATGACAATGCCCCAGGCCCAGTTACGGCGCAGGAACGCGCCGAGCAGCAAGCGCAGATAAAGACCGGCCGGCATCATAAACGACTGCGTCACAATATTTTGCTTAGACATGACAGATACAGGTTTTCACATTGGGGAAGTAAAGATAACGATTTTTCGGAGAATATGTCCTACTTTTGCGCCCGAAACAGCCGGGGCGGAGCAAGCCCGCCGGCCGACTGTAACAAACCTAAACAATCCATATTTTCAAGATGAAAAAACATTCTGCATCAAGACCCGCCCTCTGCCCGCAACGGTGGAGGAGATGGAGCCGGAAAAACTTCGGCGCCTTTGCGAGCCTCCACAAGGAGGTCGCCATCGGAGTCCTCTCCTGCTCGATGTCGCTCGTCTTGCTCTCAACACCGGCCGAAACATTCGCCCAGCAGTTCGATACCGACTCGGTAAAGGAACTCGACATCAGCGAAGTGGTGGTGACGGGGAATATCCTGCCCCCGACCCGCACGGCGGTGTTGCCCATACCTGTTCTCGACAGAAACGAGGCGGCGGTCGCTCCGCTGCAAAGTATCGAGGCTGCCTTGCGGCTCTGCCCTTCTGTCGATTTGCGGGAAAGGGGGAGCAAAGGCGTACAAGCCGACATCTCCATACGGGGAGGCTCTTTCGACCAAACCATCGTCCTGCTCAACGGCATCGACTTTTCCGACGCCCGCACCGGACACCAAAGCCACTCCCTGCCTATCGACCTCGACATCGTATCGGACATTGCCATCGAAGACGGCACGGCCGGCATCGGCGCTTTTGCCGGAGCCGTGAATATCCGCACCCAACCGCTGCGCCCCACCTATGTGCGGGCCGAAGCCTCGGGCGGACAGTATGGCTATGCCTATGGCAACCTCTCGGGAGCCGTGACAAAAGAGCGGTTTACCCTGTTTGGCGCCGGTTCCTACCGGGCCTCTGACGGATATACCCACAACACCGATTTCCAAAACTACAATGCCTTCGTGCGGGCCGGATACGACAGCCGACAGGCCGGCTACTTCGACTTCCAGTCGGGCTGGCAGACCCGGCACTTCGGCGCCAACGGATTCTATTCACTGAAATATCCCGACCAATACGAGGCCACCCGCACCTTCCTATCCTCCCTCCGTTGGCAAAAAAGTTTTGGACGTCTCTTCATAGAGTCGAGCATCAGCTACCGCAAGAACTTCGACCGCTTCGAGCTGGTAAAGGGTTCCCCCTCGACCGTACCTTACAATTACCACAATACCGACCGTCTGGGGCTGGCTCTCCGGGCCGACTACTCGTGGCTGTGGGGAAAGACATCGCTGTATGCCGATTATCGTTATGACCATCTTTTGAGCTCGGTACTCGGCGAGCCCCTCGCCAACCCCCGCAGGGTCAAAGGGGAAAGCGACGCCCTCTACACCAAAGGGAAAAAGCAGAACAGCGGAGATGTGCGCGTGCGACACGTCAAACAATGGAGGCGTTTCGACATCGAAGGGTCGGCCGGTTGCGTGTTCTCCCCCGGAGAAGCGACCCCGGTATGGAGCCTCTCGGGCGGATACCGGCCCGTCGACGGCCTGCACATCGGCGTAGCCGCCGTGCAATCGATGCGGTTGCCTTCGTTTACCGACCTCTACTACACGACAACCGGATATATCGGCAACCCCTACCTCAAACCCGAAAGGGCAACGACATACCGGGTGCGCGGCTCCTACGAAAGGGGGCGGTGGAGAACCTCGGCCGAGGTATATTTCCGCGACGGGCGTGACATCATCGACTGGGTGCAGAAGAGTGCCGACAGCGAATGGGAATCGTTGCAACTGACCCGCCTCCGCACCTTAGGCGTCGAATGGACGGGCGGATACTATGGGCGGGGATTCCTGCGACAAGCCACCCTCTCCTATGCCTACATGACCACCGACAAACAGAGTGGCGACTACATCTCGAAATATGCCCTCGACTACATGCGTCACAAAGCCATGGCCACGGTGAGCGTGCATTTCCTGCGGTACATGACCCTCACCCTCACGGGGGGACTCTATGACCGCAACGGCAACTACATCGACGCGGCCGGGCAACGGGTCGGATACGACACCTATGCCCTGCTCGACGCCCGCCTCTCCTGGCAGCGGCACCACCTGCGCGTCTACCTCGACGGCAACAACATCACCGCCACCCGTTATTGCGACTTCGGCGGCTTGAAGATGCCCGAAGGGTGGTTCAGCGGAGGCATCGTCGTCACCTATTGAACCGCGGCGCAAGGCACACGCCGGGGAGCGAACGGAGCTTGCACGTTCGCTCCCCGTTTTTTTGAGCCATGATACTGTGGCAGAGCAATCGTCGCCGCACAAAAAAGAGTCGGCAAGCCGACAACGATATGAAAAAATGCGTACTTTTGCAGCCGCAAAACCGAGAGCCATGTCCCTCCCCTCATCGACCGAACGAAACCAACTGCTGCAACGCCTCGACCGCCTCGTAAAAAAGGCCATCGAAGACTACGGCCTCATCGACGAGGGCGACCACCTGCTCATCGGCCTCTCGGGCGGGAAAGACTCGCTGGCGCTGGTCGAACTGCTGGGACGACGCTCCCGCATCTTCGCCCCGCGGTTCACCCTCACGGCCGCCCACATACGCATGAGCAACATCAGTTACCACAGCGACACGGCGGCTTTGCGCGAGCATTGTGCACGGTTCGGCATCGAATATGTCGAACGGGAGACCGCCTTCGACCCGTCGAGCGACCGACGCAAGACCCCCTGCTTCCTCTGCTCGTGGTACCGGCGCAAGGCGCTCTTCGACATCGCCCGGGAAAGAGGGTGCTCCAAAATCGCCCTCGGCCATCACCAGGACGACCTCTTCGAGACGCTGCTCATGAACATGGCTTTCCAAGGCTCCTTCGCCACCATGCCGCCCCGCTTGCAGATGGAGAAATTCGACATGACGATAATCCGCCCCCTCTGCCTCATCGCCGAAAACGACCTCTCGGAACTGAGCCGCACGGGAGGGTACCCCCGGCAAGAAAAAAACTGCCCCTTCGAGCACGCCTCCCATCGTCGCGAGATACGCGGCATTCTGCAACAACTGCAAGCCATCAGCCCGCAACTGCGCGGCCACTTGTGGAACAGCATGAGCCACATACAAGAGGCGTATCTGCCCCGACCGTACCGCGCCCGCAAAGAGGCAGGAAACGCCCCCGACCTCCGTCCCGAAAATCTTTGAATACCCATTTTATAATACCCCTTAAACTATGCAAGGAATTTACTCTGTACTGCTGCTCGTCGTGTCGAACATATTCATGACGTTTGCCTGGTATGGCCACCTCAAACTGCAAGAGATGAAACTCATATCGAACTGGCCGCTCTTCGGTGTGATACTGCTCTCGTGGGGCATCGCCCTGTTTGAATACTGCTTCCAAGTACCGGCCAACCGCATCGGATTCCAAGAAAACGGAGGCCCCTTCACATTGGTACAACTCAAAGTGATACAAGAGGTTATCACCCTCACAGTTTTTGCCGTCTTTTCGAGCCTGGCCTTTCACAACGAGTCGCTGCAATGGAATCACCTCGCTGCCGCCGTGTGCCTCGTTCTCGCCGTCTATTTCGTCTTTATGAAATAATTATTTTGCCTCGCCACTTGCATTTTTGATTTTTAATCATTACCTTGGGCGGACTTTTCCTTCCACAATCCATTAAAAATCAAAATGCTATGATGAACACCAAACTTCTCTTGCCGGCACTACTGCTGTCTGTTGCCACCTTCTCCCCGGCACAGATCACCATACAGGACGCCGGAGGGTGGTATGAGTCGGGTTATGTAACCTTCTCTCTGGTCGATGATGCTGCCTCTTACCACGTTTATTACCAAAACGGAGAGAACGACTACCAGAAAATCGACGACCAGTTGGTGCGCAACTATGGTGAGTATGGCCGTGCCGATGCCATGGGCATACCCGCAGGGACTTACCGGTTCAAGGTCGTGCCTGTCGACAGCGACGGAACCGAGATGGAAACTCTGGCCGCCGAATCTTCCTCTTGCGAAGTGAAAGCCCATGACCGCACGGGTTATGCCTTCTTCAACGGGAAAACACCCGGAGCCTACAACGCCGACGCCAGCCTGAAAGCCGGTACCGTGGTGCTGTACCTCACCGAAAACAACAAAAACACCCTTACTCTGGACGTAACCACCAGCTCAAAAGGAGCCGTAACCACCTGCACCGGCTTGCAGGAGATACTCTACGGGTATAAGAAAGGATACGAGTCGCGTCCGCTTCTGATACGGGTCATCGGGCAGATTACCGACCCGGCCGTGACCGACAAGGGCGACATCGTCATCGACCTGAGCAACAAAACGGCCTGCCCGGGCATCACCATCGAAGGGGTGGGCAATGACGCCACGCTCGACGGGTGGGGCATACGCATCAAAAACTCCTCTTCCATCGAAATCAGCAACCTCGCCACCATCAACTGCGACAGCGACGAGGGCGACAACATCGGTCTGCAACAAGACAACAGCTACATCTGGGTGCATAACTGCGACTTCTTCTACGGCCACGCCGGTAGCGACGCCGACCAAGTGAAAGGTGATGGCGCCCTCGACTGCAAGAAGTCAAACTATGTCACCTTCTCCTACAACCACTTTTGGGACAACGGCAAGTGCAACCTGTTGGGACTAAGTGGCGAAAACGACCAAATGTATATTACCTACCACCACAACTGGTATGACCACAGCGACAGCCGCCACCCGCGCATACGCTCCTACTCCTGCCACGTCTACAACAACTACTACGACGGTTGCGCCAAGTACGGCGTAGGCTCCACCATGGCATCGAGCGTATTTGTCGAGAACAACTACTTCCGCAACACCAGCAAGCCCATGATGATTTCGATGCAGGGCACCGACATTGTCTCGGGCGCGGGCACATTCAGCGGCGAGACCGGCGGCATCATAAAAGCCTACGGAAATGTCTTTGCCGAGAAATCGTCGAGTTTCCGCTTCGTCACCTACCAAGAGAACAACGTCGAATTCGACGCCTACGGCGCCACGACACGCGACGAGCAGGTACCGGCTGCCGTGAAAACGAAACTGGGCGGCACCTCCTACAACAACTTCGATACCGACCCCTCGCGCATCTACACCTACACGCCCGATGCCGCCGAAGACATTCCCGCCCTCCTGTCGGGCCAGTACGGTGCCGGGCGCATGCAACACGGTGACCTGCAATGGACCTTCAACAACGCCGTAGACGACAAGAGTTACGACGTGAACAGCGCCCTGAAAGCCGCCGTGACCGGATACCAAACCAGCCTCGTGGGGCTCTTCACCGATAGCGGCGACCAAGGCACCGGCGGCGGAGAAGGTGGCGATGGCGAAGAAGAAGGCGGTGAAGAAGGCGGCGGCGACACGCCGATAATCCCTTCCGACGGATATGACTGTCACTTCACCGGCATGACCCCCTCGAACGGTTTCTATACCTTCACCTCCTGCAACTACTCCAACTCCAAAGGTTCTGCCACGGTCAACGGAACCACCTACACCGAGTGCTTGAAGATGGAATCATCGACCCAAGTCTCCTTCACCACCACCGAAGAGATGACACTCACCCTCGTCTTCAACGACGGGTCGTCGCCCAACATCAAAATCGATGGCGTGAAAGTATCGGCCACCTCGGGCAGCATCATCACCCAGACCCTCCCGGCCGGAACCCACACACTGACCAAGGCCGACCAGAACTTCCTCTTCTACATCACGCTCACCTCCACGACGAGCAGTGGCATCGACGAAGTGAAAGCCGACCTCCGCGACGATGCAATTTACGATTTGCAGGGACGTCGCGTTACCCACATGCAACCGGGCAACATCTACATCACAAAAGGGCAAAAGTTCTTATATAAATAGTCCGCACCGATAGACAGGCGGCTTGCTCCCCCCAAAGAGCAACCGCCTGTTTTTTTGAAAGGAACAACGGCACCGGGACCATTTGCTCCCGGACATTTGCATTTTTTCTTGCAAGTTTCAAGACCATTTATCAAGAATCTTTAAAACAGACTTGCTTTTCTTTTTCCTCTTTTCCTATCTTTGTAAAGATTAACCAATCGAGTACCTCTTGCCGCCTGAAAAACCATACCGTGAAATGTCGTCCCGAAAACTCATCCTTCTTCTTGCCATCTTCACGCTGACAACCGTCCGGGGAGAAAGCCTTCTCAATGTCAGGCATTACTCTCTCGAAGAGGGATTGTCGCAAAATACCATACAAAGCATCTTGCAAGACGACAAGGGATATATATGGCTGGCCACATGGAACGGACTGGAACGATTCGACGGATACAGCTTCAAAAACTACAAATCCTATCCCACCGACAGAGTGCGGTTGAGCTACAACCGCATCACCCATATCGAGAAAGGGTTCGGTTCGCACATTTGGTGTCAGACGTTCGGCGGCCACACCTACCTGTTCGACAGCGATACCGAGCAATTTCTCAACCCCCTGTCGGAGCAAGGCGATTTCATTTCAGGAAAATCCCCCCGCATTTTCCCTTTGAAGAAAGGCGTCACATGGGTGGTTACCCCCAATGGGGAACTATATCGCGTCGACGAAAAACGATTGACAGGAAATGCGGCCTCAGAGACATGTGAAAACATAGAGACATTGCCCAACGACATTTACACCATTGCCGAAGACGCAGAAGGGCAGGAATGGATACTCACCCGAAGCGGAACATACATATACAACCAACCGTTCGAAAGCCAAGAGACATTCCGCCACTTTTGCCTTGTAGACAGCACCGTATTCTTAGCCTCCGCCGACGGAAGACTTTTCTCATATA
>UQOX01000012.1 GCA_900542765.1 uncultured Porphyromonadaceae bacterium
AATCGGCCACCACGAGGGCACTATCGCCGTCGTAGGTCGAGGTAAACGAGATACCTTTGCCATAGCCGGGGTCGCTGTCCCACCAATATTCGCAGAGCAGCACGGCAGCTCCCTCGGCAGTCTCTTCGGGAACCAAAATCTCCCGATAGAGCGTCGGCGACCATTGGCCGTGATAATTCACGCGATAGCCGAGCGTGTGCATGCCGGGAGCCAAACTGTCGGACCGGAAATCGAACGACAAGGCAGCTTCGGTCCCGTCGTAGGGGGCGGTTGCCGAGAGTCCCTTGCCATAGCCGGGGTCGCTGTCCCACCAATATTCACAGAGCAGCGTATCGCTCTCTGCCGGCGGGGCAACCATCACCTCGCGCAGTACCGTCGGCGACCATCGCCCACCGTTTTGTATGCGCACACCCAGCAGATGCACGCCCGGCGAGAGACCGTCGGTCGACACCTCCATCTCCGACTCATTGCCCAGTTCGGTCGTTGCAAAAGCAACGGCACGGCCATAGCCGGGATCGGTGTCCCAAAAATATTCGCCCTCATAAGCCCAAGCCGGCACAGCCGCCACCAGCAGTATCCAAACCACAAGGCAGCACAGCAACGGCCTACGGGGCTTGCCGGGCCTGTTATTCATTTTGGTTGACGATTTTGAGAGTGACTTTCAGTTTGTTGTCGCTTGTCTTGGTAGGAATCGACACTTCGGTAATGTGGGGATAGAATTGCGGGATACCCGACAACACATAGGGCGTACTGCCGCCGAAGGCTCCACAGTCGCTACCGTCGGTAGCATAGCCTTTGGCCGGACTGTCGGCCGACAGCATGAATCGGCGCTCCAACCCTTCGCCCCAGGCAAAGACATCGGTCAACGCCACATTCCCGACACATTTATTGTCGGTATACACCGGGCTGGCATATTCGGGGTCGATATTTATCACGTTATTGGTAAAGGTGTTACCGAGCGACTCATCAAAATCTATTGTGCAAATATTCCGGTAGAACACCGACTCTTCGTTCTCGACCTTGTATTCGGTATTGGTATTTATCACAATATTATTGTAAAATTCTGCATTTTCCACATTTACCAAATATTCGGATTTGCAATTGTCATAAATCACGCAGTTCTTTATAGTTCCAGAAGAAGAAGCTATATATTCAATATGAATCCTCCCAGCTATAATACAATTAGAAACAACATAGTTAGTAGGGGCAGCTTTATTAGAATTATAAACACGAGTTAAATAACAATTTGTTATCGAAGCATTAGCTGCTTCATTTAGGTCTACAGACCCATAACATCTATCTACTACACAATTATCGCCATAAACATCAACGATGCTCACCGAAACGCCTATGACACGACAGCCGTGACTATTCAAACTAAGATTGCCGGTAATGGAGGCCGAGGAGGTCTCCTTCCAGTCCTTGTTGTCGGCCAGCAGGTAACCGGTACCCACGATGGTAACCTGTTTGGTAATCGTCGTACCTTCATGCGCCCCGGGGTCGAGCATGAGCACGTCGCCCGATTTCACATCGAGGCTCGACATGGCGTCTTTGAGCGTAAGGAAATGCGCTTTGGCTTTGGGATTGCTATTGATGCGCCACGTTGTGGCCGATGCGGCGGAACATACTCCCACGATGACCGCCAGGGAGAGAAGCAGTTTTTTCATATATACATTGATAAAATTAAACAAAAAGCATAATTCAATGATTATAAGAGCGATTTTTTAAAATTAGCACGCACGCATAAGGTAGTTAATTGATACCGTGAATTGCAAAAATATATAAAGATGCGACAAAGAACAAACTTTATCGTAAAATTTTTATCAAAAAAAACAGCCCGTCTCCTGGGAAGGAGTCGGTCGAGACATCGGCAGGCTGTATGTATAAAACAGTATGAGCCGCATGATTGTTCATGCGGCCCATCACTATTATCAAGGAAAAACGGGAGGAATCAGAACGGCAGGTCGTCGGTAGCATCACCGGGGGTGAAGGTGGGAGCCTTGGGGGCTGCGGGTTGCGACGGAGCCGCCGACTGAGGAGCCGGAGCATCGCCCGTGCCCGACTGGGGTTGGTCACCGCGACGGCCCAGGAGCTGCATGTTGTCACCATAAATCTCGGTGATGTAACGGGTAGCACCGTCGACTTCATAGGAGCGGGTACGAATGCGACCTTCGATATAGAGCTGCGAGCCTTTGCGCACATACTTCTCGGCCGTCTCGGCCAAGCCGCGCCACAAGACGATGTTGTGCCACTCGGTGCGTTCGGGAACCTCCACGCCCGAACGGGTGGTATAGCCGCGTTCGCTCGTTGCCAGGGGGAAATTGGCCACGGCCACATTGTTGTCGACATATCTTACCTCGGGATCTTTGCCCACGTTGCCTATAAGAATGACTTTATTGACTGACATATTGTATTGTTTTTAAGTTGGTTTGCAAATATACGCGAAAGCGGTTGCAATCGCAAGTCCGGGCGAGAAATTCTCGCCGGTGTGTTGAAAAGTCTTCTTCGCGGTCGACAACGTGACAGGCAGGGACGAGAGGCCCGCCTGCCGTTGCCCGTCACGAGAACCGCCACGGTCCGTGTCGGAAAAACGCGGGCCGGCTGAGTGCAGCCGGCCCGCGGAGAGACAGGGTATCTGATGCTGAAAAGAGTCAGAGGCAAGCCTTCATGGCTCGAATGATGGCCGACGAGAAACCGGCATGGTCGAGCTCGTTGAGCCCCTTGATGGTAACGCCACCGGGGGTGGTCACCTTGTCGATTTCGACAGCGGGGTGGGTATCGTTGTTGAGAATGAGCTCGGCCGCCCCCTTGACCGACTCGGCAATCATCTTCATGGCCGCCCGGGGAGCGATGCCCATCTCGACACCGGCCTCGGTGGCGGCATGGATATACTTCAAGACATAGGCAATGCCGCACGAAGTGAGGATCATGGCTGCCGTCATCTGCGACTCGGGAATGATCATGGCCAGCCCCAACTCGTTGAAGAGGGAGAGTATCGTCTGCTCCTGTTCGGGAGAGGCATTGCGCGAAGCGATGAGGGTCATGCTGGCGAGCTCCGAGATGGCCGTGTTGGGAATCATGCGGAAAATCGTCCGCTCATACCCGAGACTCTCGACCAACTGGTCGAAGGCGACTCCGGCGGCAATCGACACGACCACCTGTTCGGGACGGAAGGTGACAGAGCGCACCACCATGTCGACCAGCCAGGGTTTCACGGCAAGAATCACCCAATCGGCCGCATCGACAGCCTGCTGGTTGTCGGCCGTAGTTTTCAAGGCAGGGTCGAACGCCTGCAAATCGGCGAGTTTCTGCGCCGACGGGTCGGCCACCCAAATGTCGGCAGCCGCCACGACGGTGCCCCGGGAAAGCCCGCGAGCCATGGCGCCGCCCATGTTACCGGCGCCGATAATAGCTATTTTCATGACTATGCGTTAGGGGGTAAAACTTTCTTGAAACGTTCGATAAACTCGGCGGCCTCCTGCATCGAGAGACAGAGAGGAGGCAGCAGACGTATCACATTGGTACCGGCCACACCCGTGAATACCTTATGGTCGAAGAGCAGCGACGTGCGCAGCTCCTTGATGGGAGCGTCAAACTCGATGCCTATCATGAGACCGCGACCGCGCACCTCCTTGATGCCGGGCAAGCGGCGAAGTTCGTCGATGAGCCAGGCACCCACCCGACCGGCATTTTCGACGAGATGCTCCTGCTCCATGACATCGAGCACGGCGATGGCAGCGGTGCAAGCCATGTGGTTGCCGCCGAAGGTGGTTCCCAACATTCCGTAGAAGGGGGTGAACATGGGGCTGATGAGCAATCCGCCGATGGGAAATCCGTTGCCCATGCCCTTGGCCATGGTGATGATGTCGGGACGAATGCCGGCATACTGGTGGGCAAAGAACTTGCCGCTGCGGCCATATCCCGATTGTATCTCATCGACGATGAGCACGGTGGCGGTGTCGGTACATACCTGGCGCAACTGACGCAGGAAATCGTCAGAGGGCAACTGTATGCCGCCAACGCCCTGTATGCCCTCGATGACCACGGCGCACACATCGCCCTCGGCCAACTCGCGACGCACGGCCTCGATGTCGTTGAGAGGGAGATAGACGACCTCGAAAGTGTGGTTTATCGGCGCAATGATTTTGGGGTTGTCGGTCACATTCACCGCAGCCGAAGTACGGCCGTGGAAAGAGTGCGCAAACGAGACGACTTTCTTCTTTCCCGTGTGGAACGAGGCCAGCTTCAAGGCATTCTCATTGGCTTCGGCACCCGAATTGATGAGGAAGAGGCTGTAATCGTCGTAACCCGACGCACGGCCCAACTTCTCGGCCAACTCGGTCTGCAACTTGTTGACCACCGAATTGGAATAGAAGGCCAACCGGTTGAGTTGCGCCGTGAGTTTCTCGACATAATAGGGGTGGGTGTGCCCTATCGAAATCACGGCGTGGCCGCCGTAAAGGTCGAGATATTCATTACCCTTGTCGTCATAAACATGACACCCTTTTCCCTGCACGACATTGATGTCGAAGAGAGGATATACATCAAATAATTTCATAATCGCACGTTTTAATGTTCGGTCAGAAGGCCGACGGTTTGAGTTTGAGACCGGCCACCTCGGTGAGGCCGAAAAGCAGGTTCATATTATGCACGGCCTGCCCCGACGCACCTTTGAGCAAATTGTCGATAGCGGTGAGGATAAGCAGTTTGTCGCCATGCTTTTCGAGATGAATCAGGCACTTGTTGGTATTGACGACCTGTTTCAGGTCGAGATTGGCATCGGTCACGAAGGTAAACGAATGGTCGTCGTAATACTCCTCATACAAGCGGCGTATCACGGAGAGTTCGACAGGGCAGTCGGTATACATCGAGGCAAAGATACCGCGGGCAAAGTCACCTCGCACGGGAATGAAGTTGAGGTCGGTCGAGAAACTCTGCTGCAACCGGGAGAGGCTCTGGCGTATCTCGGGCAGGTGCTGGTGGGTAAACGGCTTATACACCGACAGGTTGTTGTTGCGCCAACTGAAATGCGACGTCGCCGAGGGCTTCTGCCCGGCACCGGTGCTTCCGGTGATGGCGGTGATGTGCACGGGATTGTTGAGCAGCAGATTCTTGGCCAACGGCAGAAGTCCCAACTGTATGGCGGTGGCAAAGCAACCGGGATTGGCAATGTGGCGGGCACGAATGATGCGTTTGCGGTTCAACTCGGGAAGACCGTAAACAAAATCATGTTCCTCGCTCTCGATGCGATAATCCATCGAGAGGTCGACCACGCGCAACGCTTCGGGCAACGTGTGCGACTCCATGAACTTGCGAGTGTCGCCGTGCGCGGTGCAGAAGAAAAGGCAGTCGATGGCGTCGAGCGGGAGCTCATCGGTAAAGACCAGATCGGTCTCGCCATAAAGGCCGCTGTGCACATCGGTAATGCGGTTTCCGGCATTGCTGGCGCTGTTTACAAAGATAATCTCCACATCGGGGTGGTTGAGGAGCAATCGCAACAACTCGCCTGCGGTGTATCCGGCACCGCCTATGATTCCTACTTTTATCATAAAAACATTTTTTATTCCCCACACCGTCTTACCGGGGCGAGGCAGGGATTACAAAGATTAAACAGACATAGAGCAAAAGGCCCACAAACACGGTGAAGAGCGAGAGCACCACATAGGCGACACGCACCAACGTGGGGTCGACGTCGAAATATTCGCCCAAGCCGCCGCAGACACCGGCAACAATCCGGTTGTCGGTCGAGCGATAAAGTTTTTTCACCGGCGGCATGGTTCAGAGCTCCTCGTCTTTGTGGTTGGCATAATATACCCGCAGCGGGGTGGAAGTCACCTTGATGAAACCTTTGGCGTCTTCGGCCGTCCAGCCCTTCTGCATCTCGCCATACTCGCCGAACTTGGTCTTTACCAAGTCGTCTTTCGAGTCGACGCCCACGGTCGAGAACGAGAGGGGACGCAGTTCGAGAATGACCGTACCGTTGACATTGCGTTGCGAACTTTGCAACATGGCCTCGATGTCGCGCATGACCGGTTCGAGATATTGGCTCTCGTGCAAGAACATGCCATACCAGTTGGCCACCTGGTCTTTCCAGTACTGTTGCCACTTGCTGAGGGTGTATTTTTCGAGGAAGCGGTGTGCTCCGATGATGAGCATGGGTGCGGCAGCCTCGAAGCCCACACGGCCCTTGATGCCGATGATGGTGTCGCCCACATGCATGTCGCGGCCGATACCGTAGGCCGAGCCGATTTCCTCGACTTTCTGAATGGCCTTTATGGGGTCGTCATAGGTCTCGCCGTTGACGCCGCAAAGCTCGCCGTTCTTGAATTCGAGACGCAACTCTTCGCTGCCGGTCTTGGTGACTTGTTTGAGGTAGGCGCTCTCGGGCAATCCCTGTTTCGAGTCGAGTATCTCGCCGCCGCAAATCGAGGTGCCCCACAGACCTACGTTGTAGGAGTATTTGAGTTTGGTCCAGTCGGCCGCAAAACCGTGCTGGTTGAGGTAGTCGATTTCATACTGGCGGGTAAGGGCCATGTCGCGCGTGAGGGTGATGATTTCGACACCGGGCGTGAGCACAAGGAATGTCATGTCGAAACGTATCTGGTCGTTACCGGCTCCGGTCGAACCGTGTGCAATGGCGTCGGCACCGATTTCCTTGGCGTAACGGGCGATGGCCAGTGCCTGGAAGATGCGCTCCGAACTTACCGAGATGGGATAGGTGCCGTTGCGCAGCACGTTTCCGAAGACCATGTATTTAAGGCTCTTCTCGTAATACTCCTGTGTGACATCGAGAGTGACATATTTGACGGCGCCCAGCTTATAGGCGTTTTCTTCGTTTTGCTTCAATTGCTCGGCACTGAAACCTCCGGTGTTGGCACAAGCGGCATATACTTCATAGCCTTTTTCCTTGGCCAGATACATGACGGTAAACGAGGTGTCCAATCCGCCGCTGAAAGCGACGACAACTTTCTTTTTCTTTTCCATATTTCGATTTTTATTTATTCTTCGTGGTGGTGATGATGTTCTTTCTCCTGATGGGCCTTGGGGTCATAAAGCATGGCGGTGCAGATGCAGAATTTGCGGTTTTTCGCCACGAGAATGTCGTGGTTGATGCACCCTTCGCAACCGCGCCAGAAGGCTTCGTCGTCGGTGAGCTCGTTGAAGGTGACGGGCACATAGCCCAACTCGGTATTCATCTTCATGACGGCGGCACCGCTGGTGAGCGAGAATATTTTTGCCCACGGCCATCGCAAACGGGCCAACTGGAAAGAAGCCTGCTTGATGCGCTTGGCCAAGCCGAGCCCGCGATATTTGGGGTGAACGATGAGTCCCGAGGTGGCCACATATTGCTTGTTGCCCCACGACTCGATATAGGTAAATCCCGCAAAGTCATCTCCGCACAAGGCGATGATGGCTTTTCCCTCTTTCATCTTCTGGGCCACATACTCGTGCGTGCGCTCGGCAATGCCGGTTCCACGCACTTTGGCAGCCTCTCTGATGGTGTCGAGTATCGTATCGACATACACCTCATGGGAGGCATCGGCAACCATCACTTCAATATCCTGAGATTCCATTTTTAATTTTGAATAAGTCGAATGTATTTTTATAACTGAATATTCGGTATCACTATGCGCAATGCCTCAACGGCTTTTTCGGGGGTCACCCCTTCGCGCAGGATAAGCAACACGGTGTCGTCACCGGCGAGGGTTCCCAACAACTCGGGCAGCGTGTGCGCGTCGATATCGGAGGCCGTGCTGCCAGCATAGCCGGGGCGGGTCTTTATAACTGCCATGTTGCCCGAAAAAGAGATGGAGAGAAAACCGTTGGAAGCAGCCAATGAGCCTCCTCGTGTAATCCTGGGGCGACGCGACAACCCGGCCAACTCGGGAAGAATATACTGGTATCCGCCGGCCGGCAAAGACACTTTCACGATTTGTAACTGCTTCAAGTCGCGCGACAAAGTGGCTTGCGTCAAGTCAAACCCTTGCTCACGCAAGCGCTGCAAAAGTTCTTCTTGTCCACCCACACGATTGGCACTCACAATCGATTTTATAGCTTCCAATCTATTGACTTTGTCTTTCATATCGTGCATATTTATTCTTTGAGGCGGCAAATATACGCATAAAAATTTATCTCAATGCATTTTTCCCTATTTTTTAATAAAATATTTATCTCCCTCCTTGCACTTAGGCCATACACAGCTCTTTTTCAAGTCGTTGAAAAAATCATATAACGAATTTTTATTATATGCGTCGCGCATTTTTATGCACACACGACATCACTCGGCAACAAGGGCGGAAGCAAGTTCCCGGGCAAAACGGGAATCGGAACTCAAAAGGCGGAAACGCAAGGGCATTCAATCACAGAGCGCCGCGACGGCAGGCATGGCACGATAGGCCGTCTGGTCACAAGTACAAGGGACAACCGACGTGTAACCCCGCGCCAGGAAATACTCGTCGGTATCCTCGGCATCGGGCTCGGTATTGACAAAATGGCCGGTAAGGAAATAGCCTTCCCGCCCATCGCGGCCGGCCCGCCACTCATACTCTTCGGTCCAGTACCCGGGAGCCTGCCGGCACACCCGCAACCCGAGGGAAGGCTGCGTCGGGAAATTGACATTCAGGCACACCGACTCGGGCAGCCCCACCCGCAAAACGCGAGCCACCACCTGGCGCACCTGGTCGCGGCAGGAAGAGAAATCGGCATCGGGGTCGTGCGAAAGCGAAGAGAACCCCACAGAGGGGATTCCCACGACACACCCTTCGAGCACGGCACCCATCGTTCCGGAATAGAAGATGCTGATGCCCGAATTGGAGCCATGGTTGATGCCCGACAGGATAATATCGGGGCGCCACTCGGGAAAAACATGCAACGAAAGTTTCACGCAATCGACCGGCGTACCGTTGCAGGAATAACACTCCGCGCCCAAAACCGGAGCGACCGGCTGCAACGTCAGCGGTACCCCCGAGGTAATCGCCCCGGACTGTCCCGAACGATGAGAGTCGGGAGCCACGACACGCACCCGACCCATGTCGGCAACGCAAGAGAGTAAAAAACGCAAACCTTTGGCCCCGATACCATCGTCATTGGTGATGAGTATGCGGGGCAGGGTCTTGGCAGGAGAATCGACAGAAGACATAATCTCGATAATTTTTGCGAGAACAAAGATAGACAAAAATCGACCTGCAAGCAACCCCCAAAGGGGAGCCATGCCGGCGACATAATTGCTAAATATAGATAAAAGCCTATCTATCTTCACCGTAAATTCGTATCTTTGCCCAAATGACATATCGCTGCCGACCCCGACACGGTGCCGGCAGCGAACCCCAGCCTCGCCTCCCGGCCCGGGTCGCATTTTTTCAACAGCCGAAGCGACTTATCAACACCGGCGCCAATAATCGGACGAAAGAGGCACATACGCAAAGAAAAAAAGAGTTTCTTTGTTTGGTAAAAAGTTCATTATGGGTAAAATCATTGCAATAGCCAACCAAAAAGGTGGCGTAGGGAAAACCACGACAACCATCAACTTGGCGGCATCATTGGCTGCCTTGGACCGGAAAATACTGCTCATCGACGCCGACCCGCAAGCCAATGCCTCGTCGGGACTGGGCGTAGACATCACGCAGAAAAACATCTCGATATATGAGTGCCTCATCGGCGAAGCCTCCCTGCGCGAAGCCATCGACTCGACCTGCGTGGCAGGGCTCGACATCGTGTGTTCGCACATCGACCTGGTAGGCGCCGAGCTCGAATTGCTCAATGCCCCCAACCGCGAACGCATCTTGCTGCACCTCATCGAAGAGGTCAAGAGCGAATATGACTACATACTCATCGACTGCTCTCCCTCGCTGGGGCTCATCACGGTCAATTCGCTTACGGCCGCCGACTCGGTCATCATACCCGTGCAGGCCGAATACTTCGCGCTCGAAGGCATCAGCAAATTGCTCAACACGATAAAGCTCATCAAGTCGCGGCTCAACCCCGACCTCGAAATCGAAGGCTTCCTGCTCACCATGTATGACTCGCGCCTGCGGCTCGGCAACCAAATCTACGAAGAGCTGAAAAAGCACTTCCGCGAACTGGTCTTCGACACCGTCATACAACGCAACATCAAACTGAGCGAAGCCCCCAGCCACGGCATACCGGCGCTCATGTACGACCCCAACTCCAAAGGCGCCCTCAACCACCTGCAACTCGCCAAGGAGCTCATCAAACGCGAAAAGAAATCGAAATAACCATTCGGGGTGGTAAAACCCAAAAGAGAGAAAGAATCACATATGACGACCATCAAACGAAATGCCCTCGGCCGGGGTCTCGACGCCCTCATCACCATGGACGACGTGAAAACCGGAGGGTCATCATCGATCAACGAAATAAAACTGTCCCTCATCAAGCCCAACCCGGGACAACCGCGGCAGGAATTCGACGAAGCCTCGCTCAACGAGCTGGCCGCATCGATACGCGAAATCGGTATCATACAGCCCATCACCCTGCGTCAGATGCCCGACGACAGCTATCAAATCATCT
Source organism: uncultured Porphyromonadaceae bacterium (assembly GCA_900542765.1). Taxonomy (GTDB): domain Bacteria; phylum Bacteroidota; class Bacteroidia; order Bacteroidales; family UBA11471; genus Caccoplasma; species Caccoplasma merdavium. Next base: position 10,528 of record UQOX01000012.1, read on the forward strand.
CGGGCGAACGCCGATACCGGGCCTCCCTGCTGGCCGGGCTCGAAACCATACCGGCCTATGTGCGCACCGTCGAAGACGAGACCGTGATGGAAATGGCTCTCATCGAGAACATTCAGCGCGAAGACCTCAACCCCGTTGAAATCGCCCTGACGTTCCAGAAACTCATCGAGCAATACCACCTCACCCAAGACCGGCTGAGCGAACGCGTAGGCAAAAAACGCGCCACCATCGCCAACTACCTGAGGCTGTTGAAACTGCCGGCCGAGATACAAATCGGGCTGAAAAACAAGCAAATCGACATGGGACACGCCCGCGCCCTCCTCTCGGTCGACAACCCCGCGCAGCAACTGCGGCTCTATGAGCAAATACAAGAACACGGGTACTCGGTGCGGAAGGTGGAGGAGTTGGCCAAAGAGATGAACACCCCCCAAGCCCCCATCGCCGGGCAAGAAGAAAAGCCGGTCACGAACAACGAAGGCTACGACATATTGCGCCGTCACCTCTCCGACTTTTTCAAAGCCCCGGTGCAATTCACCTGCAACGCCAAAGGAAAAGGGAAAATCTCTATTCCGTTTAAAAACGAAGAAGAATTGGAGCGACTCATCGCCCTCTTCGACAAACTGAAATAAAACTTGAACCGGAAACCGTTTCTCCCGCATAGCCTGAGGCTCATCGTTCTCATCACGGCAAGCCTCCTGACACTACCATCGGTTGCACAAGTGGCACCGGGCGACACCCTTATCGCCCGACCCGACAGCAGCACGGCCGGGATTGCACAACCCGCCGTCCAGTCGGCCGAAACGATTTACTACTACCGCATCGAAGATGTCACCCCGCAACAGGCCGCACTCCCCGACACCACCCTGTTCAGCCCCGACCCGGTAAAGGCCGTGTGGTACTCGGCACTCTGCCCGGGGCTGGGACAAATCTACAACCGCAGTTACTGGAAGTTGCCCATTCTCGTCGGCGGTTACCTGGGGCTCATCTACGCCACCAACTGGAACGCCCGCTATTACAGCGACTACTCCACCGCCTACCGCGATGCCATGGACAATGACCCCAACACCAACAGCTTCATCAACTTCCTGGCCTACAACCGGCGCAACGACCCCGAGTGGATTGCCGCCAACATGGCGTGGCTGCAAAGTGCCATGAAACGCAAGAAAGACTATTACCGCAAATACCGCGACCTGTGCATCATCTCGATGATAGGCGTCTACTTCGTCGCCATGATCGAAGCCTATGTCGATGCACACCTCTACAACTTCGACATCTCCGACAACCTGTCTATGAAAGTAACGCCCACGGTCATAGAGCCGGCCCGATATTCGACCGGCTCTATCGGATTCCAGTGTGCCATCACATTTTAAAAGAAGAAACTCCCATGAACAAGATTCTTGCCATACTGCTGTGCCTCGCATTTTTCCTTCCCGTAACAGCCTCGGCCGCCAAACGGAAAAAAGACAAAAAACAAAATAAAATCGAAATCCCGGCCGATACACTTGTCGCAGCAACCCGTCATGACACCACTCTCGCAGCGGTCGACACCCTGAAACAAAGCCCCGCCAAACAACCATCGGTAACCGCGCCTCACAAACTGACCGCCAAAGACACCATCACCGACAACGACATCGTCCTTCCCGAAGGTCTGAGTAGCGGTGTCGACACCCTCATCAGTGCCGAAGTCGACAACCTGCAACCCCCAGTCAACCGGCACGGCGGCAACATCGACTACCCCGACGAAGTCTACATCGAACGGCTCAGCGCCCTCCCCGCCGTCATCGAACTGCCCTACAACAGCGTGGTCAAAGGCTACATCTCGCTCTACACCGAGAAACGCCGGGAACTGGTCGAGAAACTACTCGCCCTGAACCGTTATTACGAACCCATTTTCGAGCGTGAACTCGACAAGATGGGACTTCCGCTCGAATTGAAATACCTGCCCGTCATCGAGTCGGCACTGCGACCCAACGCCGTCTCGCCGGTCGGAGCCACCGGTCTGTGGCAATTCATGATAGGCACCGCCCGCATGATGGGGCTCGAAGTCAACAGTGTCGTCGACGAACGTCGTGACCCGCTCAAATCGACCCAACAGGCCCTCCGTTACCTGCTGCAACTGCACGACAACTTCGGCGACTGGACCCTCGCCATCGCCGCCTACAACTGCGGTCCGGGCAACGTAAACAAAGCCATTCGCCGTTCGGGCGGGAAACGCGACTATTGGGACATCTACCCCTATCTGCCCCGCGAAACCCGCGGATACGTCCCCGCCTTCATCGCGGCCAACTACATCATGAACTACTACGACAAGCACAACATACAGCCGGGAGAGATAGAACTACCGGCCGAGACCGACACCGTGTGGGTATCGAAACGGTTGCACTTCAAACAGATAGCCGATGTCATCGGCATCGAGGTGAGCGAACTGCGGCAACTCAACCCCCAATACCGCCGCGATGTCGTCCCGGCGACCGACAAGCACCCCTACACCCTCATCTTGCCCCAAGAGACGGCCTATGCCTATGTCGAGAACGAAGATTCCATCAGCAAACACCAGTCCGAACTCTATGCCCGCCGCATCACCGCCGAACTGGCCAAAGCATCGGCGTCGCCCGTGCAAGGATACCACCGGGTGCGTTCGGGTGAGAACCTCTCGGTCATCGCCCACCGGTACCGCACCAGCGTAGCCAACCTGAAAAAATGGAACAACCTGAAAAGCAACAACATCTACCCCGGCATGCGACTGGCCGTGAGTGCCGCCTACGCCAAGAACCGTTCCACGGCATCAACCACTACGACCCAAACCACCCGCAAAGCCGAGACATGGACTCAAAACGGCGTGCGCTATTACAAAGTAAGAGAAGGTGACAGCCTGTGGGAAATCTCCCGGCAATTCGGCACCACGGTACAGGCCCTGAAAAACAGCAACAACCTGAGTTCAAACAACCTGAAACCGGGTCAAACCCTCCGAATTCCCTAAACCTCCCCGCACCGAGAAAAAGAGGGGTGAAGAGCAATTATCGCCATCAAATCCCGATTTCGATATATTTTTATTATTTTTGTCGCATTCAATCATAAAAAAAACAATTATTTCACCATGAAACGCATCATTTTATATCTGTTTGGCGTTTGCTTGATTGCCGCATTCATGGCTTTGTCAAACAAACAAAAACCGGTCATCTACATGATTGGAGACTCAACCATGTCGAACAAATCGCTTGTCGGAGGAAACCCCGAGCGGGGCTGGGGACATGTGCTCCCGGGATTCTTCTCGCCCGAAATAAAAATCGACAACCATGCCGTGAACGGCCGCAGTTCACTCAGCTTCATGAGCCGGTGGGGCGCCGTATATGACCAGTTGAAAAAAGGCGATTACGTCTTCATACAATTCGGGCACAACGACCAGAAGAAAAAGCCCGACCGCTACTCCGACCCCGATACCGCCTACAAGAACAACCTGCGTTTCTACATCAACCAAACCCGAGAAAAAGGCGCCATACCGGTACTCTTCACCTCGATAATCCGCCGCAAGTTTGGTGACGACGGGAAACTCGTCGACACCCACGGGCGTTACATCACGGCCTGCAAAGAGGTCGCCGCCGAAATGAAAGTCGTGTGCATCGACCTCAACAACAGCACCGAAACCCTCGTCAACAACCTCGGCGACGACGCCTCCAAGGAGCTTTTCATGTGGGTGGCTCCCGGCACCTGCCCCGCCATTCCTGACGGACGGAAAGACGACACCCACCTCAAAGTGAAAGGCGCCCGCATCGTAGCCGGCATGGCCGTCGACTCCATCGAGAAGAAAATACCCAAACTCGCCCCCTATATCCGCCGTTACGACTACGTCGTGGCCCAAGACGGCAGCGGCGACTTCTTCACCCTGCAACGCGCCATCGACGCCGCCCCCACATTCAGCAAACGGCCGATAACCATCTATGTGCGCAGCGGCGTGTATAAAGAGAAAATCACCGTGCCCGGCAACCGCACCAACATTCACATCATCGGTGAAGATGTCGACAAAGTGGTCTTCACCTATGACGATTACGCCTCCAAGAAAAACGAATTCGGCGACAACATCGGCACCTCAGGCTCGGCCTCGTTCTATGTCTACGGCGACGGATTCAAGGCCGAGAACGTCACCTTCGAGAACAGCGCCGGCCCCGTGGGACAAGCCGTCGCCCTCTTTGTGGCCAGCGACAAATCGGTCTTCAAGAACTGCAAGATGAAAGGATTCCAGGACACCCTCTACACCTACGGTGAAGGCACCCGTCAATACTACGAGAACTGCTACATCGAAGGCACCACCGACTTCATCTTTGGCAAAGGCACGGCCTGGTTCGAAGAGTGCACGATACACAGCAAACAAAACTCCTACATCACAGCCGCCGCCACACCCGAACACATCGCCTACGGCTATGTGTTCCATGACTGCCGTCTCACCGCCGACGAAGGCGTAGACCGCGTCTACCTGGGCCGTCCGTGGCGACCCTACGCCGCCGTGCTCTTCACCCATTGCGACATGGGCAACCACATTCGTCCCGAAGGGTGGCACAACTGGGGCAAAGCCTCCAACGAAGAGACCGCCCGCTACTGCGAATACAAAAACAAAGGAGCAGGAGCCGACACCGAAGGCCGCGTAACCTGGTCGCACCAACTGAGTCGCAAAGAAGCCTCCCGTTACGCCATCGAAGACGTATTGGGCGGGAATGACGGCTGGAATCCCCAAAAGGAAGCCAAATAATCAGTATCGCTCATTCCCCATGGCATGAAACGACATACCTTACTCTCTCCATACGCTCCCATTATCATCGCTACCATGGCGATGATAATGGGTTTTGCGTCATCGGCCCGAGCCGAGAGCAGGGCCATCGACACCGACCTGCCGATGGCCGTGCGCATGAGCCGCTCTGAGATGCTGCGCCACCCCGACTACAAGACCATCGACGGCAACACCAGCCTCAAATGGAACTACACCCACGGACTGCTGTGCCAAGCCATCTTCGCCGCCTATGACTACTACCACGGCGACACGCTCGATTGCAGCGACCTCTACACCTATGCCAAGGGATACTACGAGGCAACCATCAACAGCCAGGGCACCATCTACAACTACAAAGAGCGCAACTACTCGCTCGACCATGTAAACCCCGGCAAGAACCTGTTCCGCCTCTACGAAGAGACCGGCGACGCCCGTTACCTCACCGCCATGAAGACCCTGCGCAAGCAGTTGAAGAACCAACCCCGCACATCGGACGACGGTTTCTGGCACAAACAGAACTACCCCTACCAAATGTGGCTCGACGGCCTCTACATGGGGACACCCTACTATGCCCGATATGCCCGGGACTTCGAAGACGACCCGGCAGCTTCCTATGCCGACGTCATCAAACAGTTCAACCTCGTGGCACAACACACCCTCGACGACCATAGCGGCCTCTACCGCCACGGCTGGGACGAGAAACGGGCGCAAATATGGGCCGACAAGACCACCGGGCAGTCGCAGCATGTGTGGGGACGCGCCCTCGGCTGGTACACCATGGCACTGGTCGACGTGCTCGAAATACTCCCCGACGACACCCCCGACCGGGAATCTCTGCTTACAATCCTGCAAGGCATCTTCGACAGACTGCCGGCTTATCAGGACCCTGAAACGGGAGCCTGGTACCAAGTCGTCGATTACCCCGACAGTACCGACAACTATCAGGAAATCTCCTGCACCGCCATGTTTGCCTACTCCATTGCCAAGGGCGTGCGGTTGGGATACCTCGACGATACGCTTCTGCCCGTTGCCGAGAGAGCCTATCAGGGCATCTGCGAGCACTACCTCTCCTTCGACGCCGAGGGGAAAACCCTGCTGCACCAAATCTGCTCCGTCGCAGGACTGAGCAGCGACCGCGACGGCTCCTATGACTACTATGTGAACCAGACCAAGACAATCGACAACGACCCCAAAGGAGTCGGGCCCTTTATCCTCCTCTGCATCGAGATGGACCGCATCGAAAACGAGGAGCAGCCCTCCGCCGTGAACAACACACCCGCACAGACACTCTCGGCCCAACTGTTACCGGGCAGAGGCGAAGCCGAGGTGCATTACCTCCTTCCCCGACAGAGCGACATAGAGATGACGCTCATCGACCCGGCCGGGAGAATACACGACAATATCGTCTTGAAAAACCAGCCGGCCGGCGCACATAGCCAAAATCTGGCAACACACGCTTTACCCGCCGGTCTCTACCTCTTGCAGATAAAAGCCGACCACGAAATCATCACCATAAAATACACAAAACCCTAAGAGCTTATGAAAAAAACCTTTAAAATCGTACTTTTCACAGCCTTGGCCATCGGCTGCTGCGGCAGCATCGACGCCAAGAAAAAACAGAAATTCGAAGTAGACCCCGACCTGCCCATGTCGATACGCATGACGCAATCGGAGATAATCCGCAACCCCGAAGGGTGGATGCTCGATTTCAGCAAAGGGCTGAAATGGAACTACTGCCACGGCCTCGAATGCCAATCGTTCCTCGACGTCCATGACCACTACATCGACAACAAGAAATACGCCAAAATCGTAGCGCCTTTCTACACCTATGTCAAAGAATTTGCCGACACCATCATCAACGAGAAAGGCATCATCTACGGGTACAAGAAAAGCAACTACAACCTCGACCACGTCAATCCCGGCAAGATACTCTTCCGTCTCTATGAACGCGAGCAAGACCCCCGCTACAAAATCGCCATGGACACCCTGCGCTCGCAACTGGCATCACAACCCCGCACCTCCGAAGGCGGATTCTGGCACAAACGCGTCTATCCGTTCCAGATGTGGCTCGACGGCATCTACATGGGAGAACCCTACTATGCACAATACACCGCCACGTTCGATGCCGATAACGAAGCTGCCTATGCCGACATCGTCAACCAGTTCCTCCTTGTCGCCAAACGCACCTACGACAAGGAGACCGGCCTCTACCGTCACGCCTGGGACGAAATCAAGGCACTGCCCTGGTCGGACAAGAGCGGCCGCTCGGCTCATGTATGGGGACGCGCCCTCGGCTGGTACATGATGGCCATCGTCGATGCCCTCGACTATCTGCCCCAAGACCAACCGGGTCGCGACAAAATAATTACCATCTTGCAAGGCATCGTGAAAAATCTGGCCAAATACCAAGACCCGCAAACCGGAGCCTGGTGCCAGGTCATCGACCAAACCGGCCGTGAAGGCAACTACCTCGAAATGTCGTGCACACCCATGTATGCCTATGCCATTGCCAAAGGCGTGCGCAAAGGCTACCTCGACCCTTCGACCCTCGAAATGGCCAAGAAAGCCTATCAAGGTATTCTCGACAACTTCATCAAAGTCGATGAAAAAGGTCTCGTCTCGCTCACCCGCGTATGCGGTGTAGCCGGCTTGGGCGGCAAACCCTACCGCGACGGTTCGTTCGAATACTACATCAACGAAGTGATTCGCGACAACGACCCCAAAGGGGTCGCCCCGTTTATCATGCTTTGCATCGAAATGAACGACTAAAACCGGATAATGAAAAAAAACTGACGATAAAAAACCCATTATCAGATAGAAGCTGTTTCAAATTTTCATGAAATAGCTTCTATTTTTTTATTGTTTTAAAAATAAATTCATACCTTTGCGGCATATTCTATAACTAGAATAAAATTTTTACTGATTATGAAAAGAGAAGAAATTGGCATGAATGCCGGTTTGGTGTGGAATGCACTGAACGAAAAAGGTCCCATGACCGTAAAAGATTTGAAAAAAGCGACCAAACTGAAAGATAAACAAATTTTTGCAGCTTTGGGTTGGCTGTCTCGCGAAGACAAAATTTCTACCTCCGAAGTCGAGAACGATTTGGAAGTATCGCTCATCAGATAAGAATTTATCTGGCATACGACAAAAAATCGGTGATGCGAGGAAATGCGCGTCACCGATTTTTTTTCCATAAAAGCCAAAAAGTCCCCCTGTTTTGCATCAAAGAGACACCTCACAAAGAAAAAAAAGCGTATCTTAGACCCCAAATTATAAAAATTCGCATCATGAAAAACCGAATGAAATTTTTCCTCTTCTTTTTCCTTGCCTGCACCTTCGTGTCGGCAGCCCAAGCCCCCAAGCAACTCCTCATCGTGGCCCAAGACGGCAGCGGCGACTACACCTCCATACAAGAAGCCATATACGCCATACGCGACTACACCCCCATACCCATCACCGTCTTTATCAAGAACGGCACCTATAACGAAAAAGTCATCATTCCCACCTGGAAATGCGACATCACCCTCACCGGAGAAAGTGCCGACAGCACCATCATCACCTTTGGCGACTACGCCGGCAAAGAGATTGTCTACTTCGGAGACAGCATCGCCAAAATGGGAACCTTCCGCACCCACACGATGCTGGTGGCCGGCCATCGCATAACACTCGAAAATCTCACCATCGAAAACAACGCCGGACGTGTGGGACAGGCCGTCGCCCTGCACACCGAAGGCGACCAAATCATCGTACGCAACTGCCGCCTCAAAGGCAACCAGGACACACTCTTCACCGGTGACGAAAAGAGCCACGTCTACTTTGAGAACTGCTACATCGACGGCACGACCGACTTCATCTTCGGCCCGGCCATCTGCTGGTTTGAGAACTGCCAGATACACAGCAAGCAGAACTCTTACATCACAGCCGCCTCCACGGCCGCCGAGAGCCCCTTCGGCTATGTCTTCCACAACTGCACCCTCACCGCCGAGAACGACGTAAACAAAGTCTACCTCGGACGTCCGTGGCGAGCCTACGCCGCCGTTGTCTTCAAGGAGTGCGACCTCGGCAAGCATATCCGTTACGAAGGCTGGGAAAACTGGCGTAACCCCGAAAACGAAAAGACCGCCCGCTATGCCGAATACCACAACAGCGGCGAAGGTGCCGGCATCGAGAAAAGAGTAGACTGGTGCCGCCAACTCTCCAAGAAAGAAGCCCGCAAATACACCCGCGAGAACGTCCTCGGCGGCAACTGGTGGCAAAACCGATAAAACAAATCTCTCATATAAACACATCTAAACAAACTCCCATGAAAAAAAACAGCCTCATCGCAGCCCTCCTGCTCCTGACCGGCGGGCTCGCGGCCCAAAACATCTCGGAAGTATGGGTTCCCGACCTCGGTAACGGGAAATACAAAAACCCGATTATCAACGCAGACTACTCCGACCCCGACGTTTGCCGGGTCGGCGACGACTACTACATGACCTCATCGAGTTTCAACTGCATACCGGCCCTGCAAATCCTGCACTCCAAAGACCTCGTCAACTGGACCCTCATCGGTTATGCCGCCGAACGGCTCACCCCCGAAGAAGACTTCTCCAAGCCCCAGCACGGCAACGGCGTGTGGGCTCCCAGCATACGCTACCACAACGGAGAATTCTATGTATGCTATGGCGACCCCGACCGGGGCATCTACATGATTAAGACCAAAGACCCGGCCGGACGCTGGGACGACCCCATACTCATTCACCCCGCAGTAGGGATCATCGACCCCTGCCCCTTCTGGGACGAAGACGGCCGCGCCTACATTGCCCATGGCTATGCCGGCAGCCGCGCCGGAGTGAAGAGCATCATCGGCATGATAGAGATGACTCCCGACGGCACCGCCACCATCGGGTCCGACCGTGTCATCTATGACGGCCACATCGGCAACGAGACCATCGAAGGTGCCAAAATGTATAAACGCGACGGCTACTACTACATCTTCTCTCCCGCCGGCGGCGTAGCCACGGGTTGGCAGGTGGTGCTCCGTTCAAAAAACGTGTGGGGACCTTATGAAACCCGCACCGTCATGGCACAAGGCAACACCGACGTCAACGGCCCGCACCAAGGTGGTTGGGTCGACACCCCCGACGGCAAAGAACACTGGTTCCTGCACTTCCAAGACAAAGGCGCTTACGGTCGCGTCGTGCATCTGCAACCCATGGTATGGCTCGAAAACGGCTGGCCCGTCATCGGTGTCGACAAAGACGGCGACGGCTGCGGCGAACCGGTCAGCACCTATAAAAAACCCAACGTAGGCAAGACCTACCCGAAAGCCACCCCCGCCGAAAGCGACGAGTTCGACAGTGTGGACCTCGGCCTGCAATGGCAATGGCACGGCAACCCCAATGCCTTGTGGTACTTCTGCGATGCCGCCGCCTCACAACTGCGCCTCTTCTCGCACTACACCCCCGACATGAAGAGCCTCTATGACGTTCCCAACCTGCTGTTGCAAAAACTCCCCACCGAAAACTTCACGGCCACCACGAAAGTAAAATTCGTGCCCCGCAAGAACAAAGGGAAAACGGTTGAAGGCGAACGCGCCGGACTCGTGGTCATGGGCCTCGACTACGCCGTGCTGGCTCTCGACAGCCGCTCCGACGGCCTCTACCTCGTGCAAGCCGACTGCAAGAAAGCCGACAAAGGGGGCATCGAAAAAGAGAATGCCGCCATCAAACTCGACAGCGATGAGCTCTACCTGCGTGTGAAGTTCGAACAGGCCGGAGCCAAAAAACCGACCAAGAAAGAAGACTACAAGTGCGTGTGCACCTTCTATTACAGCCTCGACGGCAAGAAATACGAGCCTGTCGGCAAAGCCTTCACCGCCCAGGTAGGCAAATGGATTGGTGCCAAGGTCGGCCTCTTCTGCACCCGCCCGTGGAAGAGCAACGACAGCGGCTGGCTCGAAACAGACTGGTTCCGCATCACCCGCAAGTAATCTCACATACACGGAAAATCGGAGACAGGCGTTTCCGATTTTCTCTTCTTCTACCTTCAAAACCCTTACACTATGACTAAACTCGGAACTGCCCTTTCAGAAATCGGAACCAAAGTCGTCCTATGCGGTTCGGGCGAACTCGGCAAAGAGGTCGCCATCGAACTACAACGCTATGGTGTGGAAGTCGTTGCCCTCGACAAATACCCCAACGCCCCCGCTATGCAAGTGGCTCACCGCTCCTATGTGCTGTCGATGCTCGACGGAGCCAAGCTGCGTGAAATCATCGAAAAAGAGAAACCCGACCACATCATACCCGAGGTCGAGGCCATCGCCACCCCCACCCTCGTAGAACTCGAAAAAGAGGGTTACAACGTCACCCCCACGGCCAAAGCGACCTTCCTCACCATGAACCGCGAAGGCATACGCCGCCTCGCCGCCGAAGAACTGGGGCTGAAAACCTCGCCCTACCGCTTCGCCTCGACCCGGGAAGAATTTGAGGCCGCCGTGGCCGAAATAGGCATGCCCTGCGTCGTAAAACCCATCATGAGCTCGTCGGGCCACGGCCAAAGCGTCATACGCACCCAAGCCGACATCGACCACGCCTGGCACTACGCCCAAGAAGGCGGACGCGCCGGAGCCGGACGCGTCATCGTCGAAGGCTTTGTCAATTTCGACTACGAGATAACCCTCCTCACCGTGCGCCACATCGGTGGCACCACCTTCCTCAAACCCATCGGACACCACCAGGTCGACGGCGACTACCGCGAATCGTGGCAACCGCAAGCCATGAGCGAGAAAGCCCTGAAAGCCGCCGAAGAGATTGCCGGCAAAATCACGGCCGCACTGGGTGGCTGGGGCATCTTCGGTGTCGAGATGTTTATCTGCGGCGACGAAGTGATATTCAGTGAAGTGTCGCCCCGTCCGCACGATACGGGCATGGTAACGATGATTTCGCAAGACCTGTCGGAGTTTGCCCTCCACGCCCGCGCCGTGCTGGGACTTCCCGTCCCGGGAATCCGCTTCCACGCCCCGTCGGCCTCCAAGGCCATCGTCGTCGAAGGCGATACCGACAAGGTCGAGTTCGACAACCTCGAAGAGGTATTGAGCGAACCCGACGTGCAAATACGCATATTCGGCAAGGCCGAAGTCAAGGGGCACCGCCGCCTGGGTGTGATTCTGGCGTCTGCCGACACGGTCGAAGAGGCATTGGCCAAAGCCGAACGCGCCTATGCCAAACTCAAAATACGCACGCTTCCCCGCTAATTCACCCCTCCGATAAAACGAAGCGGCCAGCCTTCTGCAAGGCTGGCCGCTTTTTTCTTTTGGGTACTCCCTCCTGACAGAGGGACGGCCCCCAAAACAAAACTACGACTTGTGGGTCTCGACAATCTGTGTCGGAGGCAATGATTCGTTGCGACGATCCACGGCCTCGACCACAGCCCGGGCCAACTCGGCAAAAGCCTGCCCAGTGACCGTATTCTCGTCGAGAGCCACGGGCCGGCCGTCGTCTCCCCCCTCGCAGATGCTCTGCACGATGGGAATCTGGCCAAGCAGGGGAATATTCATCTCCTCGGCCAAATGCTTTGCCCCTTCCTTTCCGAAGAGGTAATAGCGGTTCTCGGGCAGTTCGGCCGGTGTAAACCACGACATATTCTCGACCAACCCCAGCACCGGCACGTTCACCTTCTCGTTGGTAAACATGTCGATACCCTTGCGGGCATCGGCCAGCGCCACTTGTTGGGGAGTGGAGACCACAATCGCCCCGGTGATGGCCAAGGTCTGTATGAGGGTGAGATGAATGTCGCTCGTTCCCGGGGGCAGGTCGAGCACAAAATAGTCGAGGTCGCCCCACGCGGCATCGGCGATGAGTTGTTTCAGCGCGTTGCTGGCCATTCCGCCCCGCCACACGACAGCACTCTCGGGATTTACAAAGAAGCCTATCGAGAGGAGCTTTACGCCGTATTTCTCCACAGGGAGGATAAGATCGCGTCCGTCGATATTCTCGGCATAGGGACGGGCGTCTTCGACATCGAACATCTTGGGCATCGACGGGCCGAAAATATCGGCATCGAGCAAGCCCACCTTGTAACCTTGGCGAGCCAAGGCGACAGCCAGATTGGCCGAGACGGTCGATTTGCCCACACCGCCTTTTCCCGAAGAGACCGCGATGATGTTCTTGACCTGCGGCAGGAGCTTCCCGGGCGCAGGCGCCTGCGCCTGACGGCTCTTGACCCGTATGTTACCTTTGATGTCGACCTCCTCGCCCACATAAGTGAGAATGGCGGTCTCGGCCGCTTTCACCACCGACTTCTGGAAAGGGTCGTTGGCTCGCTCGAAAATGAGCGAGAAAGAGACCTTGTTGCCCTCGATGCGAATGTCGTCTTCGACCATGCCGGCCGCAACGAGGTCTTTCCCGTTACCGGGATAACGCACCGTAGCCAGTGCGTCGAGAATCAGTTTTGGATATATTGCCATATTAGATAAGAATGAAAGTTCTCTGTTGCCTTATTTTCCCGAAGCGGCGGCGCTGCGCTTGCTGCGGTTGAAACTGCGATAGGAGTCATACTCTATCTCCACATCGGGCTCGACATAGGCGTCACGGGGCTCGCACACGAATTGTATGTATTTGATGGTCATGCCGCGGTCGAGCCATTGCTGCTCATAAAACGTGCGTATGGAGAGAATGTCGTCGTCGATGCCCGAGTGGTAGAGGTCATCGGTCTGCACCCGCACGGGATAGCGGTTGGCCTTCACCATCTCGCAAGTGTAGGTATAAAGGAACGGACTGTCGCATTTGAGATGTATCAGCCCGTCGGGACGCAACACCCGGCGATACAACTCCATGAAACGGGTCGAGGTGAGGCGTTTGCGCGCCTTCTTCATCTGAGGGTCGGGGAAGGTAATCCATATCTCCGACACCTCTCCGGGTGCGAAGAAATGGTCGATGAGCTCTATCGACGTGCGCAAAAAGGCCACATTGGAGAGTCCTTCCTGCAAGGAGGCTTTTGCGCCGGTCCACATGCGGGCGCCCTTGATGTCGACGCCGATAAAGTTCTTGCGCGGATACTTGCGTGCCAGTCCCACGGCATACTCGCCTTTGCCGCAGCCCAGTTCAAGGACAATGGGGTGGTCGTTCTTGAAAAAATCCGCATTCCAACGGCCTTGCATCGCAAAACCTTTCTCCCGCAAAACGGCAAAGGGGTATTGAAAGACATGCGGATAGCTGCTCATGTCGTCGAATTTCTGTAATTTGTTTTTTCCCATAGGTTGTGATTGTCTTACATGCGACTGTCGAAACGTATGATGTGTTCCACCACGAAGAGGTCGCGTATGTCGCTCTTGCGCACCTCTATATCGTCATATTCCTTGTTGGCGCTGCGCAGAATCACCATCGAGGGATCCTGGTGCTTGCGCACATACTTCACCATGCGGTAGTCGTCGAGGAGCACGACATATATCTGTCCCCAGAAAATGAGGTCGAGGTTGCGCACCTCCCTGATGGCCACCATGTCGCCGCAACAAATGACCGGCTGCATACTGTCTCCGCTCACCCGCACGATGCTGCTGTCGGGGCTGATAAAGGGAACGTCTATCGCCCCGATAAGGCGGTCGTTGGAGAACATCATGCTGCGCCCCATGTTGCCGGCGGTCACATCGACATCATAGACTTTCGCTCCCTGACGCACGTCGCTGTGTATGGCCGAGGCCGGCAACGACACGGCCTTGCTGTGCTGAGGCGGCATCATGTAGAAGACGTTGCCCCGACCGGTGAGCAGCCACTCCTTCGATACCCCCAGGCCCACGACAATCTTGTTGATGAGCGACTCGTTGATGGGCAACTTGCCATTGACATGCTTCGAGAAATTGGAACGATCGGTTTTGATGCGGTCGGCAAACTCATTCTGAGTGATTTGCAGCATTTTTATCAGCTCCCTGACCCGACCTATGAGTTCATCGTTCGTCATAATGTGGGAATTTTTTTATTGGACTTCCGATTTGATAAATATCACACGATTGTGTGGTTATATTACCATATCTTTGTTGCAGCAAAGGTAAGGAAAGAGTTTCAAATATCCTATTATTTTAGGTATATTTTTTATTTCTAAGCCTTTTTGAGTAATTTCATTTTCATGGTTTTATACCAATCATATTTCAACAAAATGGTATCCGACGGGGAAGGACGACCTTTATTTTAGGATTGTTTTATCGGAGGAATGGGAACCTCGGATTTTGGACTTCGTCGTCCTTCCCCCCACCGGACAGGAAGAAAGGAGCAAGACATGACCGCATTAGACACCCGCCATCTGGCACTATTGTGTGCCGGGCAGTTCATTGCCCACTTCGACTACGACGACCTGGTCGACAACCGCTACCGCAGCGAGTACGAAACCTCGGTCGACAGCATTCCGCTGCGGCTGCATTGCCGGGCGCAATTCGACAAGAAAGGCGAAGGGATTACCGATTTCGACTTCGACGTCGAAAGTTGCGACCGCCGCACCCCGATACGCATCATCGGCTCGATGCGCGATGCCCGCGTCAAGGCCCGGCAATGGATCAACGCCTACCTCGAAAATTACCGCACCTACTCTCCTCGCGAAGTCGAGGCATAAAAAAGAGAGTTGCCCGACGGGGTGTCGGGCAACTCTCGCGCTATCATTTACAAGGAGTGTAAATCTTATTTGTTTACGGTAGCCATGTGGGCGATGAGGTCGAGTACTTTGTTGGAGTAACCGATTTCATTGTCATACCAAGAAACTACTTTTACGAAGGTATCGGTAAGAGCGATACCGGCTTTGGCATCGAAGATAGAAGTGCGGGTGTCGCCGAGGAAGTCCGACGAAACGACAGCATCTTCGGTATAGCCCAGCACACCTTTGAGTTCGCCTTCCGAAGCCTCTTTCATAGCGGCGCAGATTTCGGCATAGGTAGCGGGTTTGGCCAAGTTTACGGTGAGGTCAACAACCGAAACATCGAGGGTCGGAACACGCATCGACATACCGGTGAGTTTACCATTGAGTTCGGGGATAACTTTACCTACGGCTTTGGCAGCACCGGTCGACGAGGGAATGATGTTGCCCGAAGCGGCACGGCCACCACGCCAGTCTTTCATCGAAGGACCGTCAACGGTTTTCTGGGTAGCGGTGGTAGAGTGAACGGTGGTCATCAAACCATCGGTGATGCCCCATTTGTCGTTCAATACTTTGGCGATGGGAGCCAAGCAGTTGGTGGTGCAAGAAGCGTTCGAAACGAATTTCTGACCGGCATAGGTCTTTTCGTTTACACCGCATACGAACATGGGGGTGTCGTCTTTCGAAGGAGCCGACATAACGACATATTTGGCACCGGCATCGATGTGACCTTGGGCTTTTTCTTTGGTCAGGAAGAGACCGGTCGACTCTACAACATATTCAGCACCTACGGCGTCCCATTTCAGGTCGGCGGGATTCTTTTCAGCCGTCACGCGGATTTTCTGACCGTTAACAATCAGTTGGCTGTTTTCTACGTCGGCCTCGATGGTACCGTCGAATTGTCCGTGCATCGTATCATATTTGAGCATATATGCCAAATAGTCTACGGGGCACAAGTCATTGATAGCAACGATTTGAATGTCGTTTCTCTTTTGAGCAGCACGGAAAACAAAACGTCCGATGCGGCCGAAACCATTAATACCTACTTTAATCATTGTTCTAAATTTTAAAAGGTTATATAATAACGTTTCTTCTTCACAATGTGTTCAGAAAAATGATGCCTCATTTTTTCCGACGCAAAGGTAGCTATTTTATCTTTACCCGCGCATCTTTTTTGATAAAAAAACATCTTTTCCCGCCCCTATCCTCTTGAAAATTTTCATTTTATGGGCTATTTTGACAGGTAAACCTTACAAAATGGATTTTTCCTCCCGGACGCATCTCCGGATACCGGCCGTCCCGGCTCCCGCTCCACAAGCGGCCGACATTTCCCGATTGCCGTTTTTTATCGAATTTTAATTAGGGAAAATTTTCCATAAAAGAAAATCTCCATACCTTTGTCCTACAAACTGAGTCTTGCTTACAGTAAAAAAGATTGTATAACCCTTTAATTTTCAAATTATGGCAAAAATCACAGTCGTAGGCGCCGGTAATGTGGGTGCCACCTGTGCCAATGTTTTGGCATTCAATGAAGTGGCCGATGAAGTTGTTCTGCTCGACATCAAAGAAGGCGTCGCCGAAGGCAAAGCCCTCGACATGATGCAGACGGCAACCCTCCTCGGGTTCGACACCAAAATCAGCGGCGTAACCAACGATTATACCAAGACGGCCGGTTCGGACGTTGTTGTCATCACCTCGGGTATTCCCCGCAAACCGGGCATGACGCGCGAAGAGCTCATCGGCGTAAACGCCGGTATCGTCAAAGCCGTGACGGACAGCATTCTCGCTCACTCGCCCAATGCCATCATCGTGTGCGTCAGCAACCCCATGGACACGATGACCTATCTGATACAGAAAACCTCGGGGCTGCCCAAAAACCGTGTCATCGGCATGGGAGGCGCCCTCGACAGCTCCCGCTTCAAATGCTACCTGAGCAAAGCCCTCAACGCCAACGCCAACGAAATCGAAGGCATCGTCATCGGCGGCCATGGCGACACCACCATGATACCCTTGGTGCGCTTCGCCTCCTACAAAGGCATGCCCGTCGCCCAACTGCTCGAAAAAGAGACGCTCGACAAAGTCGTAGCCGACACCATGGTGGGCGGCGCCACCCTCACCAAACTGCTCGGCACCTCGGCCTGGTATGCCCCCGGCGCTGCCGCCGCCTATGTGGCCGAAGCCGTGATACGCGACCAGAAGAAAGTGGTTCCGTGCAGCGTCTACCTCGAAGGCGAATACGGAGAGAACGACATCTGCATCGGCGTGCCCGTCGTGCTGGGCCGCACCGGTTGGGAAAAAGTCGTCGACTTCCAACTCAACGACGAAGAGAAAGCCCTCTTCAAAGCCAGCGCGGAGGCCGTGCGCAAAACCAACAGCGCCCTCAACCTCTAATACAGACCCCGCCCTCTATAACGGCTGCCCCCAACGGTGCAGCCGTTTTTTATTGCCCCGTCCAAAAATTTATCGAAAAATAGGCGGCAAATGAGAAGAGATGCAAAATAATTTCCTATTTTTGAGAACGAATCATTTAAACACAGAATACCATGATTGAGAAAATCAATTTCAACGGCGTCCCGGCCGTGCAATTCACCGCCGGAGGATACGAAGCCATCATGGTGCCCTCGGTCGGTGCCAATGTCGTAAAACTCAAACATCTTGCCACCGGCATCGAAATACTGCGCACCCCCAAAGCCGATGAGATGGACAACTTCAAGGAACGTCCCCAAATCTACGGCTTGCCCCTGCTCTTCCCGCCCAACCGCATCGCCGACGGCACCTATACCTTCGAAGGCCGCAAATACCAATACCCCATCACCATTCCGGCCCAGAACAACTACCACCACGGCATCATCAAAGGCGAGCCGTTCGATGTGTCGCGCACCGTCGACGGCGACGGGTTTGCTGAGGTCGAAGCCGTCTATTACAGCAACGCCTTCAACAACGCCATCTTCCGTGACTTCCCCCACGAATTCTGCTGTCGCATGATATTCCGCCTCGACGCCGACGGTCTGCACCAGACCACCGTCTTCGAGAACCTCAGCGACAAAGACATGCCCGTGGGCATGGGATTCCACACCCCCATACGCGTACCCTTCACCGCCGACGGCAAAGCCAGTGACTACCGCCTGCGCCTCTCCGTGGGCAAACGCATGGAGATGAACGAGCGCACGCTCCCCACCGAAAAACTGCTCGACTTCACCCCCGCCGAAGCCCCCCTGCGCACCGAAGGTATCGCCCCCTGCGGCGAAGCCATGGAGTGGGCCTTGGTAAACGAGACGCTCACCGTTGACGGCCACCCCTACAACGGTGCCATCATGACCGACACCGCCAGCGGCTGGTCGGCCTGCTACGAAGTCGATGAGAACTTCAAATACTGGACGTTCTGGAACAACGGAGGCAACGTGCCCTACGCCTGCCCCGAACCGCAAAGCTGGGCCACAAACGCTCCCAACCTCTCCGACCCCGAAGCCTACGGATTCCGTTACATCGCTCCCGGCGGCGAGTTCCGTGCGTCGACCCACCTCTTCGTCAGCAACAAGATGTAATCCTGTCGATTCATAAACAAGAAAAACGGCCTTTGCCACAATGGCAAAGGCCGTTTTTCTTTCTATTCGTTCTTTATGACGCTCACGGGCATGCGCTCCCACAAGCCGGCTGGGATAAGGCGCCAGAAGAAGACCAATATCGCAAAACGCCAGTCGATAATCACGCGACGGCGACGGTGCTCGATGGCACGGAACACCTTACGGGCCACAGGCAGCAAGGGCATGAGCATCGGGTAGTGATGCTCCTTGTTGAGCAGGTCGGTGGCCACGAAACCGGGACGTATGTCGGTAAAGGTAATTTTCAACTTCCGCATGTGCGCCAACTGGGACAAGGCATCGAGATAGGTGTTCTGCAACCGCTTCGAGGCCGAATAGGCCGTGGCCGAACCAAGCCCTTTCGTGCCTGCAATGGAAGAGACAACGGCAATCTGCCCACCGCCCCGCTGGGCAAAATAGTTGTATGCGGCCGTCACCATGCGGGTAAAGCCCATGACATTGGTTTCCATCGTGCGCAACTCCACGGCCGGGTCGAGTGTGGGATTCTGCGCGCCGATACCCGAGACATGGCAATAAATATCCATGCCGCCCATATTCTCGACCAACTGCAACATATCCGCAGCCGACGACTCCCGAGTGACATCGATACAACCTGCCACCACCTGCGAGGGCGCCGACTGGCGAAGTTTTTCGAGCGGCTCGGCTCGCCGGCCGGCAATACCTACCCGCCACCCTTTGGCAATACACAACTTGGCAAGCTCCAAGCCTATACCCGAAGTTGCCCCCATGATGAGAATGCGTTTCACGGTATCCATGATAAACAGTTTTAAGGTTCCTCGTTTTGCAAATTTATTCTTTTTTCTTTAATAGGCAACCATTGGGGCTTTTATTCTCAACTCCGGAGTATAAAAGAGAGAGGCTCGACTTTGCGTCGAACCTCTCTCTTCCTTGTGGCAGGGAAACCCCATCAGTCGATGATGTCGAATCCTGTATAGGGAACCAGCACTTTGGGTATGCGAATGCCCTCGGGAGTCTGGTTGTTTTCGAGCAAAGCGGCCACGATACGCGGCAGAGCCAGCGCGCTGCCGTTGAGGGTATGTGCCAAACGTATTTTTTTGTCGGCACCACGGAAACGGCATTTGAGGCGATTGGCCTGATAGCTCTCGAAGTTGGAGACGGAGCTCACTTCGAGCCAACGTTTCTGGGCGGCCGAGAATACCTCGAAGTCGAAGGTGATGGCCGATGTGAAACTCATGTCACCGCCGCAAAGACGGAGGATATGCCACGGCAATTCGAGACGTTCCACCAGCGTCTGCACATAATCGATCATCTCTTTGAGGGACTCATAGGAGTGGTCGGGGTGCTGTATTTGCACGATTTCGACCTTGTCGAACTGGTGCAGGCGGTTGAGCCCCCGCACATCTTTGCCATAAGAGCCGGCCTCCCGACGGAAGCATGCCGAATAAGCGGTGTTGCGAATAGGAAGTTGCGACTCGTCGAGTATCACGTCGCGATAGAGGTTGGTGACGGGGACTTCGGCGGTAGGTATGAGATAGAGGTCGTCTTCGTTGCAATGGTACATCTGGCCCTCCTTGTCGGGGAGTTGTCCGGTGCCATAACCCGAAGCGGCATTGACCACATAGGGGGGTTGCACTTCGAGATAACCGGCTTCGCGGGCGCTGTCGAGGAAGAAGCTGATGAGGGCTCGTTGCAGGCGGGCACCTTTACCTTTATAAACGGGGAATCCGGCTCCGGTGATTTTCACGCCCAGTTCAAAGTCGATGAGGTCGTATTTGCGGGCCAATTCCCAGTGGGGCAGAGCATCGGCAGGCAGATTGGGCATGACTCCGCCCGAACGCTCCACGATGTTGTCTTCGGCCGTGCGTCCCTCGGGCACCATATCACAGGGCGTATTGGGGACAGAGAGGAGTATGTCGGTAATATTCGCTTCGGCCGATGTCATGGCCTCTTCGAGTTTCTTGTTCGACTCCTTCATTTCGGCCACTTTGGCTTTCACGGCTTCGGCTTCGGCGGTGTTTCCCTCTTTCATGAGTTTACCGACTTGCGCCGAAAGGGTTTTCAATTCGGAGAGGCTCTTGTCCAACTCCATTTGTGAGGAGCGACGCACTTTATCCAGTTCCAAAACTTTGGCAATGGCCTCACGGGCGTCGAAATGTTTTTTTGCCAGCTTCCGAATGATTTCTTCGGGATTCTCTTTGATTGCGGCAAGTGTAAGCATAATCTATCTTTTTAGTAAAAACAACATTTTTCTTTTGTGCATCAGGCCAACAAAACCTTTACCTTCTCCGAGATGGCTTTTCCGTCGGCTTTCCCGGCCAGTTTCTTCGAGGCGACACCCATCACCTTTCCCATCTCCTTGGCCGATGTGGCACCCACCTCGGCGATGATTTCTTTGAGAGCGGCTTCGAGCTCGGCATCGGTCATGGGCTGAGGCAGGTATGACTCGATAACGGCGGCTTCGGCCAACTCGGGACCGGCCAGGTCGGGACGGTTTTGCTCGGCATAGATTTGGGCACTTTCACGGCGTTGCTTGGCCATCTTGGCGAGGATTTTCAGAGCCACGTCGTCGTGCAACTCGCCATCGGCGCCTTTGGCGGTCTTGGCTTCGATAAATTCTTTCTTGATGCCGCGCAGGGCTTCGAGGCGTTGTTTGTCACGAGCCAGCATGGCGGTCTTGATATCATTACTGATTTGGTCAAATAAACTCATATCTTTTCGTTTTTTTGTTCTTATTCGATTTTGTCAAAGAGTATCACCCCATTGCCATTGTAATTGCCCTCGCGGGCGGGGGGCTCTTCCCGCGACACTTGCAGCAACTGCTTGGCAAAATTGCCCGGCCGGTCATAGGTGGGGGTGCGGTCGAGTTTTTCGAGCACGGCATTGTCGTCCATTTGGGACAGGGAGAGAATGACATACTCTTTTTCTCCGGGATAGGCGCCCTCGATGTCCATCACGCCGTCGCCGAAGTCCGAAGCCAATATCGTCACCTTCACCTTGGCTTCGAGCGAATCGTCGATGGTGATGCCCGAGATGGTCTTCACGCCGTCGAAGCGGGCCATAAACTCGTTGAGTTCCTTGAACTCCTCCATGACGACCTGGTCGTCGGACGATGAACTGAGGTAGAGGTTGATGAGTATGCGTTTGGCCCGATAGAGGTTGTCGGCCGCCAACAGGGGCGAGTGCAGGGCATCTTCGATGGCCTTGGTGATACGGTGTTCGCCCTCGCCGAACCCGCTGCTCATCACCGCCACGCCTCCGTCTTCGAGGGTACGGCGCACGTCGGCAAAGTCGAGGTTGATATACCCTTTTACGGTAATCAGCTCGGCAATACTCTTGGCGGCTATGGTGAGGGTCTCGTCGGCTTTCTTGAAACCGTTGAGCCAGGTAAGGTCGGGATATACCTTGCGCAGGTTTTCGTTGTTGATGACCAGCAGGGCATCGACATTTTTACGCAGGTTCTCGACCCCGGCAAGCGCCTGCCTTATCTTAAACTCCGCTTCCCAGGCAAAGGGGATAGAGACAATGCCTACGGTGAGAATGCCCAGACTACGGGCCACGCCGGCAATGACGGGCGAAGCCCCCGTCCCGGTACCGCCGCCCATACCGGCGGTGATAAACACCATGTCGGTATCGTCGCTGAGCAACTCCTTGATTTGCTCCACGCTCTGCTCGGCCAGTTCCTGGGCTACCTTGGGGTCGCCTCCGGCACCACGGCCGGGACCGAGAAGGAGGGTGCGGGGTATCTTGGTGCCGCGCATGGCCTGCTTATCGGTATTGCAAAGAACAAAAGAGACATCTTTGATGCCTGTTCTGAACATGTTCTCGACGGCGTTCCCACCGCCACCGCCGACCCCTATCACCTTGATGATGGCCGGCAATTCCGAACGTTCAGCCACTTCGAACTGCGGTTTATCATTATATTCGTCCATGGGTACAGATAGTTATCGGTTAATTTTCCTTGTCCATTTCTTCGCTGACCTTGTCCCAAAACTTCTTCCACAAGGGAGCTTTTGTCTCAGTAGATTCATCGGGACGATTTTGCGGCTCCTTCACCGGTTCCTCTTCGGGGAAAAGCGGTTTGGGCTCGACGACAGGGGCCGCAGGCTCGGCCTTCTTTTCGACCACGGGCGGCTCGGCACACACTTCGCGGCCCATCTGCAACAAGCCGATGACCTGCACCGAAGCGATGCCGTTGATGCCTTGCGGCAAAGTTATGTTGAACAACGTGCCATTATAGACGCCGAGCGACGTTTCCTTGGCCAGGAGTTGTTTTTGGCCTTTCATCAGGGAAGCGCCTCCGATGAGCGTTATGCCGGCCGACAAAGGACATTTTTTCGACAGATTGGCGATTTGAGCCTTGACGTTGGCGACAATCTCACCCATGCGGGAAGTAATCACCTCCTCGATTTCCTCGGCCGAGAAGTCGAAATAGTAATCTTTCATATCCCAATCGACCGGTTGCGAAGCGTCGCTTTGCGGCTGGTATGCTTTCTTGATGGTCTCGGCTTCGGACTCCTTCACATGCAGGGAGGTGATGTCGCGGGTAATATTGTTCCCGCCGAGAGGTATCGTCAACATCGCGACCAAAGAGCCCTCCTTATAAAGGGCCAGCGTGGTCGTCTCGGCGCCAAAATCGACGAGGGCGCAACCTTGGCGGCGTTCTTCGTCGGAGAGCACGGCCGAAGCCGACGCATGAATCGTGCAGATGTAACCGGCTATCGGCATCTGGGCTTGTTCAAAAGCCTTTTCGATATTGCGCTTGTGAATTTCGTTCCCCACTATCAAACGGTAAGAGGCGCGTATCTCCGAGCCGTATTCACCGCAGGGTTTTTCGGTCGAACGGCCATCGACCTTGAAATCGCCGGGTATGACATCGAAGACAACCAGTCCGTTTTCGAGGACACGGTTCCGGGCCTCCATTTCGAGCTCGCCCAACAAGGCGGCGTCGATGGGAGTCTCCATCGAAATCGTCCGCACCACGGGATAATCGAGCGAACGTATCGACTGCCCGCTCACTCCGACATAGGCTTTGGATATTTTGCTCGGGGAGAGACGGGTTTCGAGACGATGGAACAGCAGGGAAAGCTTGAAAGCAACGTCAGAGACGTTGATGATGCGCCCCCGCTTGATGGCATCTTTGCTCTCGGCCGTTTCCACGGCATCGACCACGAAACGGCCCGACTCATCTCGGTGGCCAGCCGCCGCCGAAATGTGCGAGGAGCCCAAATCGACCGCCACGATATATTTCTTCGTATCTTCCATATCTGAGTTTTTTATTATTTGCGTCGCGTGCACACCACCTGGTTTTTATATTTAAGGTTGATGATGCTGTACTTGTTCCACCCGCACTTCGAGAAGGCTTGTTCGTAGAGGCATCTGAGATTGTCGAGTTTCTCTTCGTAAGCCGTGAGCTTACCCATCAATATGCGATGGTCGCCCACCCGGGGGGTGAGTTCCACGTTTTGGTGAGCGTCGACATAGATCTGCTCGACCTGCGCCCGCCAGAAATCATTTTTTTGCAGGAAACGGGCAAAGGGATAAAGTGTCTCCCGGGCATAGGCCGACGAGATGTGTCCGGTGGCAACCGGGACGGCAACCGCCTCGGGAAGATTGGCAGGCATCAACTTGCCGTGTTCGTCGAGAAAATAGGCGGCACTGTCGCCCAACACACGCAAGATGGGAACCCGCTGCGAAATATCGACCCGCAACAGTCCCGAAGGCGTCTTGTAACAACGCACCTCCTCGATGAGCCGGTTCTGGTAAAGTTGCTCTTCGAGGTCTTCGGTATTGATGTCTTGGAGCAAGGTATTCTCATCGGCCTTGATGTACTTGGAGAGATGAGCCGCCACCTCGGCCGCCGTCACATATTGAGCCCGCGCACTGTCGACCACCGTCACGCTGAACCCCTTGTAAAGGCGATGGCGGGCGGCAGCATTTCCCCATGCCAGCGATACCAGCAGGTAGAGGGAAAACAAGGCGGCCAATATGTAGGTAAAAAAGCGTTTCATCGAGCGAGTATCTCTTCTTTTATGGCCGGCAGCAAACGGTCGATGTCGCCGGCTCCGAGTGTAATAAGGACTTCAAAGTTACGTTCTTTTATCGTTTCGAGCAACTTTTCTTTGGAACAAAGCGCTTTCTTTTTGCAATTTACCTTGTCGAAGATGATGCGGGAAGTGACCCCCGGTATCGGTTGTTCGCGGGCCGGATAGATGTCGAGCAGTATCAACTCATCGGCCAAGGAGAGCGCCGCCGCGAATTGATCGCAAAAATCGCGGGTCCTGGTATAGAGATGGGGCTGGAAAATGACCGAAATCTTTTTGTCGGCATACAGGACCCGCAGCGAGGAAAGGCTGGCTTTTATCTCATCGGGGTGATGGGCATAGTCGTCGACCAAGATCGTCTTGCCCTCGCGTATCCAAAAGTCGAAACGTCGCCGGGCTCCGGCAAAACTCTTCATGGCCCGGCGCATCTCGTCGGGTGTGACGCCATTGAGCCAGGCCAAGGCCATGGCTGCCACGCCGTTCTCGATATTGACCCGCACGGGCACCCCCAGGTCGATGTCGGCAACCACCCCGCCGGGATAGACCCAGTCGAAGAGTATCTGCCCGTTGCCCATGCGGATATTCCGGGCGTAGAAGTCGCCACCGTCATCGAGCGAATAGGTATACAGGCGCACGCCCTCGGCAAGTGCAGGCTGCAAAGGCAAGCCTTTTTTCAAAATCAAGACCCCGTCGGGGCGTATGAGGGAGGTGAAGTGGCGGAAACTTTCGAGATATGCCTCATAGGTGCCGTAGATGTCGAGGTGGTCGGCATCGGTGGCCGTAATGACCGCCATATAGGGTTGCAGGTGATGGAACGAGCGGTCATACTCGTCGGCCTCCACGACGACCAAATCGCTCTTGTCGGAGAGAATCAGATTGCTGTCGTAGTTTTTCAGAATACCGCCGAGGAATGCGCTGCACCCCACCGACGACTGGGCCAACATGTGGGCCGCCATGCTCGACGTGGTGGTCTTACCATGCGTACCGGCGACACAAAGCCCGCGACTCGCCCGGGTAATCAGGCCCAAGAGTTCGGCTCGCTTCACCACCGTAAAACCGTTTTCACGGAAATAGGTAAGACCGGCATGGCTATCGGGGACGGCCGGGGTATAAACGACCAGCGTCGTCGCCGCGTCTCTGAACGGGGCGGGAATCAACTCGACCGATTCGTCATAAAAGAGTCGCGCTCCCTCCTTTTCGAGTGCCGAGGTGAGCGTCGAGGGCGTTTTATCATATCCGGCCACGGCATAGCCCTTTGCCAGACAATAGCGCACGAGTGCGCTCATGCCGATGCCTCCGGCACCGACAAAATAGACCGATGTGTAGGCTGTCAAGGCTTTCATTTCGAGTTCCTTTCTGCTACAATTCCGAGGATAATGTCGGCAATGCGCGCGGCCGAGTCGCGTTGCGCCAGTTGGAGAATGCGCTCCTGCATCTTGGCGAGCAGCGCCTCATTCTGCACATTTTCGATGGCGGTATCGATGAGGCGGTTCTCGGCTTCCCGATCGGGAATGAGCAAGGCGGCGCCTTTCTCCGAGAGGGCCATGGCATTCTTGGTCTGATGGTCCTCGGCCACATTGGGCGAAGGCACCAGAATGGCCGCTTTACCCAAGAGACAAAGTTCGGAAATAGACCCGGCTCCGGCGCGCGATATGACCAGGTCGGCGGCTTTATAGGCCATATCCATGCGGGCGATAAAGGGCATCTGCACGACATGCGGATAGCTTTTCCCGGCCAACGCCGCTTTTACCGTCGCTTCATAATAAGCGCCGCTCTGCCATATCAGTTGCACCTCATCGCCGGGAATGCGGTCGAGAGCCGCGATGACACTGAGGTTGAGGGTGCGGGCGCCCAGGCTACCGCCCACGACAAGAATGGTCTTCTTCTGCGGGTCGAGGCCGAAAAAGCCTATCGCCTCTTCGCGCGTGCAGGTCACCTCCTGCAACGACTGTCGCACGGGGTTCCCGGTGAGGACAATCCGTTCTTTCGGGAAAAAGCGTTCCATGTTTTCATAAGCGACGCATATCTTCACGGCTTTCGAGGCCAGGAGTTTGTTGGTCACGCCGGCATAAGAGTTCTGCTCCTGTATGAGGGTCGGCACACCTTGGCGGGCGGCCGCCCACAACGTAGGGCCGCTGGCATATCCACCCACGCCCACGGCGATGTCGGGGTGGAACGTCTTGACAATGGAACGGGCCTTGCGAAGGCTCTTGAACAGGCGGAAGAGGACCCGGAAGTTTTTCCACAGATGGCTCCGCGAGAAGCCGCTGATGGGGAGCCCCACTATCTTATAGCCGGCAGCCGGCACCTTCTCCATCTCCATACGGTCCTCGGCACCGACAAAGAGGATTTCGGCATCGGGGCATTTCTCCTTCACGGCATTGGCTATCGAGACGGCCGGGAAGATGTGACCACCCGTACCACCGCCGCTTACCAGCATTCTTATTTTTCCTGACATGGCATATTCTTTATTTATCTGACATCTGAGCCGGGTTGGGAGTCGAAATATCGCCCGTCTCCTCGACCTGAGGCTCAACAACTTCTTCGTTCTTTCCCGCCTGACGGGCATAGCGGCTCACACTGAGCATAATGCCGAAATAGGCACTCGTGATGAGGAATGAGGTACCGCCGCGGCTCACCAACGGGAGCGGCTGTCCCGTCACCGGGAGCAACCCCACCGAGACGCCCATGTTTATGAGCGCCTGGAAGGCTATCATCATGGCCAGCCCCGTGATGAGGAAGGCCGGATAGGCTTTCTCGCACCGTCGGGCTATCACCCCCGCTCGCAAGAGCATCGACATATAGAGCAACATGACGACGATACCGCCCACCATGCCCATCTCCTCGATGATAATGGCATAGATAAAGTCGGAGAAAGCCTGAGGCAGAAAGTCGCGTTCGCGGCTGTTTCCCGGGAAAACACCGAAGAAACCGCCGTTGGCCACGGCCATATAGGCATGTTGCGGCTGATAATTGAACTGGTCGATTTTCTCTTCATAGGCGGGCTTTCCCCAATTCTCGGCAAAACGTATCGTACGCGCCCCGATGGTGGAGAGCCGCGAATCGCCCAAGACCGGGAACGGCTCCTTGTGTTCGCTTTCATACTCGAACACCTTTACCGAAACGGGAATTATCACCGCCAAAGCAGCAAGCACAATGGCTACCAATACAACCAGCTTCTTGGTTTCGACGCCGGCCACCATCATCATGCAAAAGCCCACGAGAGCCAGCAGAACCGAGGTGGAAAAGTTGTCGACGAAGATGAGGAACCAAAAGACGCCTATCACGATAAGGCTCCACTTGAAGGCATCGGGCGTGACCTTTCCGGTCTCCTTGGAACGGAACTTGGCCAGGATAAAGGCCAGTGTGATAATGGTGGTCAGCTTGGCCAGTTCCGACGGCTGTACCGACACGCCAAAGATATTGAGCCAACGGCTGGCATCGTTCACATTCGAACCGAAAATATCGACCCAAAGCATGAGCACGAGCGAGATGGGCGTCAACAGCAGCATCAGCAACTTGCACCACTTATAATGCAAATTGTGCATGATGACCACCAATGCCGTACCGGCCAGCACAAACGAAATCTGCCGCATGGCCGGGCCCAGGAAGTCGCCCCCCCGACGGGTGAGGAAACTCGATGAGCTATACACCTCGACAATGGAGATGAGGCACAACAGGAAGTAGACTCCCCACAGGAAACGGTCGCCCTTGAATATGGTATTGTTATCGTTCATTCCACACGCTCCTTTCGCTGCTGTCGGTTATAAATTGCGCACGCACTCCTTGAACTGGCGGCCCCGGTCTTCGTAACTCTTAAAGAGGTCGAAGCTGGCGCAACAGGGTGAGAGCAACACCGTATCGCCGGGTTCTGCCGCGGCAAAAGCCTTGTCTACGGCCTCTTTCATCGACAAGGCATCGCCGGCCATCGTCACCTTTCCATCGAAGAAATCGTGCAACTTGCGGTTGTCGACGCCCAGGCACACGATGGCCTTGACCTTCTCGACCACAAGCGACTCGATTTCGGAATAGTCATTCCCCTTGTCCTTGCCGCCGAGAATGAGCACGACGGGGGTCGTCATGCTTTCGAGGGCATACCAGCACGAATTGACGTTGGTGGCTTTGGAATCGTTGATAAACGACACGCCGCGCACATCGGCCACCTTTTCGAGACGGTGTTCGACGCCCTTGAAGTCGGACAGCGCTTCGCGCACCTTCTCTTTTCTGATTTCGAGAATGCGGGCCGAGATGCCGGCCGCCATCGAGTTATAGAGGTTGTGCCGGCCGGGCAGGGAGAGTTCGGCCTCGTCCATGTCGAAAAACTCACCGGGGGTTTCGATGCAGAGACGTTCGTTCTCGACATAAGCCTTTGTCCCCTCCTCATGAGTATCGGCAAAGGGGTACAGACGTGCCTTCAAGGGGTGTTTCGACAGCTCCCGGGTGATGACGGGGTCGTCGTTCCAAAAGACGAAAGCATCATCTTCGGTCTGGTTCTGCGTGATTCTGAATTTGGCATTGACATAATTCTGCATGTCATAGCCATAACGGTCGAGATGGTCGGGCGTGATATTGAGCAGCACGGCAATGTCGGCCTTGAAACGGTACATGTTGTCGAGCTGGAAACTGCTCAACTCGATGACATAGTAATCGTGATGCTCGGTGGCCACCTGCAAGGCAAGGCTCTTGCCCACGTTACCGGCCAATCCCACGTCGAGACCGGCCTTTTTCAAAATATGATAGGTGAGCAACGTCGTGGTCGTCTTGCCGTTGCTGCCGGTGATGCAAATCATGCGGGCATCGGTATAGCGGCCGGCAAACTCGATTTCGGAGATAATCGGGGTGCCCTGCTTGACCAACGCCTCGACCATGGGAGCCGTCTCGGGTATGCCGGGGCTCTTCACCACTTCATCGGCCGAGAGGATTTTCTCGGCGGTGTGTCCACCTTCTTCCCACTCGATACCATATTCGTCGAGCAGGTTTTTATAAACTTCCTTGATTCCTGACATATCCGAGACAAATACGTCGAAACCCTTGACTTTTGCCAAAACGGCGGCACCGGCTCCACTTTCGCCGGCACCCAATACGACCATGCGTTTGTTCATATTCATTTTTCCTTATCGCATTTTCAAAGTTACCAGCGTCAATGCAGCCAAGATGATGCCTATAATCCAGAAGCGTATCACAATCTTCGACTCGGGTATCGGTGCAAAGGGCTTTTTCCACAAGGCGTCGATGCTCTCGCCGGCTTTCTGAAAATGGTGATGCAACGGCGCCATCTTGAAAAGTCGCCGCCCTTCGCCATACCGACGTTTGGTGTATTTAAAATAAGATACCTGCATGATGACCGAAAGGCTCTCGACCAGGAAAATGCCGCACAACAACGGCGTGAGCAGCTCCTTGTGTATGAGCACGGCAAAGACACCGATAATGCCTCCTATGGTGAGGCTGCCGGTGTCGCCCATGAATACCTGTGCCGGGTAGGCGTTATACCAGAGGAAGCCGATGGTAGCCCCGATGAAGGCCATCGAAAAGACAACCAGCTCCTCACTCCCGGGTATATACATGATATTGAGGTAGGAGGCATAGGCTATGTGGCCCGAGAGATAGGCCATGATGGCCAGTGCCGCCCCGATGATGGCCGACGAGCCGGTAGCCAGACCGTCGAGACCGTCGGTGAGATTGGCGCCGTTCGAGACGGCCGTCACCACGAGAATGGTGACCAGTATGAAGATAATCCAGCCGGCCGTCTGGGCATGGTCGCCGAGGAAAGGCACCAGGTCGGCATAGTCGAAGTTGTTGTTCTTGACAAAAGGTATTGTCGTCTGTGTCGACTTGATATTCTCGGGGAGGTACTGCACCTCGGCCGTGTCGTCTTTCTGCACCGTGATGTTCTCGCGTATCACCGCATCGGGACTCAGATAGAGCGACACGCCCACGATGAGGCCCAGCCCCACCTGACCGAAAATCTTGAACCGCCCGTGCAGCCCCTCCTTGTTGTGATATTTGAGTTTCATATAGTCATCGAGGAATCCGATGGCACCCATCCACACGGTCGTGACAAGCATCAAAATCATGTAGAGGTTGTCGAGACGTCCCACCAGCAGGCAGGGCACCAGTATCGAGATGATAATGATGATACCGCCCATCGTGGGGGTACCCTTTTTGCTCATTTGGCCTTCGAGACCGAGGTTGCGCACGATTTCACCTATCTGCATGCGCTGCAAACGCGAGATGATGCGCCGACCGATAATGGTCGAAATGAAAAGCGACAAGATGAGCGCCATGCCCGAACGGAACGAAATATACCGGAACACACCCGTTCCGGGTATGTCCCACTCATCGAGCAACTGAAACAATGGATATAGCATGATTCTTCTCCGGTTTTACTCATTAAACAGGCGTTCCACCTCTTCGCGGTCGTTGAAGTGGTGTTTCACGCCCTCTATCTCCTGGTAGTCTTCATGGCCTTTGCCGGCGACAAGCACCACATCGCCGGGCTGAGCCAGCTGGGTGGCCGCGCGTATGGCTTCGCGGCGGTCGGCAATGACCAGTGTCCGACGGCGCTGCGCCGCATCGAGGCCGGCCAGCATGTCGTCGAGAATATCCTGGGGCTTCTCATAGCGGGGGTTGTCCGACGTGAGGATTACCTTATCGCTCCACTTGGCCGCCTCTTGGGCCATGAGCGGACGTTTTCCCTTGTCGCGGTTGCCTCCGGCACCCACCACGGTGATGACATGCCCCCGGCGACCCACCACCTCGCGTATCGACGTGAGGACATTGGTAAGCGCGTCGGGCGTATGGGCATAGTCGATGATAGCCGTGTATTTCTGCGGGGCGTGCAACGTCTGGAAGCGTCCCGAAACCGGGACCAGCCGGCTGAGGGCTATCAGCACCTTCTCGGGATTCTCGCCCAGAAGACAGGCCGCGCCATAGACCGCCAGCAGATTGTAGGCGTTGAATTTGCCCACGAACTGCACCTCCACCTCCCGGCCGTTCACTTCGAGCGTCGTACCGTCGAGGCGGCTCTCGATGATGCGGCCCTTGTAGTCGGCCAGCGTATTCAAGGCATAAGTGTGCTTGGCGGCACGGGTGTTTTGCAACATGACGGCGCCGTTTTTCTCGTCGGCATTGGTAAGGGCAAAGGCATCTTGCGGCAGGTCGTCGAAGAAACGTTTTTTGGCTTTGAGATAAGCCTGCACGGTCTTATGATAGTCGAGGTGGTCACGGGTGAGATTGGTAAAAATACCTCCGGCAAATTCGAGGCCGGCGATGCGTCGCTGGTCGACCGAGTGCGAACTCACCTCCATGAAAGCATACCGGCAACCGGCATCGACCATCTCGCGCAACAAGCGGTGCAGGGTGAGAGGGTCAGGGGTGGTGTGGTCGGTCGGGATAGCCCGGTCGTCGACATAGTTGCACACGGTCGAGAGCAACCCCACCTTCTCGCCAAAGAGGCGAAACATCTCATAGAGCAGCGTGGCAATGGTGGTCTTGCCATTGGTCCCGGTCACACCCACCAAGGTGAGTTGTCGCGACGGCTCGCCATACCAAGCCGAGGCCAACAGGCCCAATGCTTCGCGGCTCTCGGGGGTCACGACATAGGTGACAGCCGGCGAAAACTCGGCCGGCAACTCCTCGCACACGATAGCCGCAGCCCCTTGGGCCTCGGCTTTGGAGATAAAGGTGTGCCCGTCGACCGAGACACCGCGCACGGCCACAAAAAGCGAGCCGGCAGCCACCCGGCGCGAGTCGGCTTCGACAGACGATATTTCGACCGCGTCGTTTCCCACGATGCGGGACACATGCAATTCGCGAAGAAGATTTTTCAGTTGCATACTCTCTCTTTTACTTCAATATGATGGTTATTTTGTTTCCCCGATAGACCCGGCGACCCACAGGCAACGACTGGCGCACCACCTTGCCCTGCCCCTCGACATTGACCCGCAGGCCGACCCGTTCGAGCAGATAGATGGCATCGCGGGCTCCCATACCCACGACATCGGGCACCGTGACGCGATTGGGTTCGATGCGATTCATGACAATGGTATAGTCGTGCGAACGTACGGTCACCCAGTCGTCTTCATTCTCGCCCGACGGTTCGGGAGCCACAAAGGGCAAAGAGAGGCGACGGCACACATAGGTCGCGTCTTCGAGGTTTCCTTTCTTGATGGTGGGCATCTTGGCAAAGACCGTGTCGGGAGCAAGGGTTTCCTCACCGGGGAGGAAACCGCGGGCATACATCTCCTCGGCCACCGTGCGGAGCACGGCTCCGGGCATGGTACCGCCCGAAGGATAACCGATGCGGGGCGCCGACACGACCACGATGCCCGAATATTTGGGATTCTCGGCCGGGAAATATCCGCAGAACGACACGCGGTGGCGCACGATGTTGCCTTTATACCCGGCTTTTCCCTGGTGGATTTGCGCCGTACCGGTCTTCCCGGCAATCTGCACATAGTCCGAACTTACCGCCTTGCGGCCATGCGCCGTGCCTTTCTGCACGACATCGGCCAGCATCTGCTGAATCTCTTTCAGCGTTTGCGGCTTGCACATCTGCCGGGTGACCACTTCGGTCTCGAACTCTTCTTCCACATCGCCGTTCTCGCTGACGCCGGCAATGATATAGGGCTTTATCATCTTACCGCCATTGGCAATGCCATTATAGAACATGAGGGTATAGATGGGAGGAATCGTCACTTCATAGCCGAAGCTCATCCAGGGCAGGGAGAGTTTCGACCAGGCGGGATTGGGCTTGCCGTCGGCCGTCACGGGATATTTGATGACCGGAGCCAAGGCGCCGGGGATACCCAGGTCGACTTTCTTGTTGAGTCCTATGGCATAAAGGCCGTCGACAAATTTCCGCGGGTCGTTCTCAAACCCTTTCAAGACGATTTTCGAGATACCGATGTTCGACGAGTACCAGATGGTCTGAGCCGCCGTGAGATTTTCATATCCGCCCTTGCGATAGTTGTGGTCATACATCGGCTGACGGGCATAGACAAACTTGCCCTTTTCACCGTAAAAAATATCATCGGGACGCACCACGCCGGCGTCCAAAGCCACCATCATCGAAGCGGTCTTGAAGGTCGAGCCCGGTTCGATGAGGTCGCTCACCGCATGGTTTACCCCCTCCTTGTAGGAACCGTCGGCCTGACGGTCGAGGTTGGCGATGGCGCGTATGGCCCCCGTCTCCACCTCCATGATAATGGCCACCCCGTAATCGGCCTGCGTCTCTTGCAGTTTGTCGAGCAGGGCCGACTCGGCCATATCTTGTATGTCGACGTCAATGGTCGTGAGAATATCTTTCCCGGCTACCGGCTTGCTGAGAATCTCCTCGACCCACTGCCACTGCACGCGCTGACGCACCCGCTTGCCGTTGGTACCCCGCAGCAAAGAGTCGCAGGCCAACTCCACGCCCGAGGCTCCGCCCCGGCTCTCCCCGTCTTCACGGGCGGCATACACGCTGCCCACCGTGCTGGTGGCCAACTGGTCGAAAGGCCGTTCGCGGCTCAGCAGCTCTTCAAACACGAGGCCGCTCTTGTTGGAGTTTTTCTGATTGAAGAAAGGGTATTCGAGAATCTCTTTCATCTGCACATAGGAGATGCGGCTGTAAGAGAGACGGTAGTGACGGCGGTAACGGCTCGAAAAGCCGGCGCGCAAATGGGCTTTGTACTCCTCGGCCGTGCGATCACCGGGCATCTTGGCCAACGCCCGGCACAAGGGGTCGAGATAGCGGTTGAAGGTATCACGGTTGAAGCCGTCGGCCGCAAAATCCATATACATCGTATAACGGGGCATCGTCGTGGCCAGCAAGCGGCCATCGGCTGCCAAGATATTGCCTCGCGTCGCATAGACGGGCACCGTGTCGTAGAGCGGCTTTTCGGCCTTGGCCTGCCACCGGGCCCGTTCGAAGATGATCGTACGCGACATCTTGAAGAGAATGGCCACACACGCCAAAGCGATGGCCATGACAATCAACAAATATCTGAAATGCAACCCCTTACTCGTCATAAGACTCCCGTTTTAATGTGTACGAAGGGGTTTTGGCCGAACGAATATCGACCCCTCTCTCCTCGAAAAGTTTCTCGATGTGCGAAGGGCGGCTCACGCCGGTCAACTCCGACGACAAGGTCGTTGCCTCGTAGCGCAGCTCGGTCTCCCGCGTGCGCAACCGCTCTATCTCGGCCATTTTGCGATGGCAGCTATACCGGTTGCCGATGTAGCAGAACAAGAGTATCAACAGAATAAGACACGCCTTCCACTTGCGATAGAAGAAATCGAACGACACGATTTCTCCCTCGAAAAGTTCTTTCATGAAATGCACAAGACGAGCCTGCGTCTTGGAAAGGGAAGCCTCATCGGAGGTCGGGATATTCTCTTTTGTTTCTTGATTCTCGTCCATATCTCTCATTCAGGTTTTTCGGCAATGCGCAATTTGGCACTGCGGGCTCTCGGGTTACGGGCCACCTCCTCATCATCGGGTACAATCACCTTGTTGTTGACCGGCCGCAGGGGAGCTTCGATGCGGCCGAAGAAATCTTTCTCGGCACGGCCCTCGAAATTCCCGGTCTTGAAAAAGTTTTTCACCAGGCGGTCTTCGAGCGAATGGTAGGTAAGCACCGCGATGCGTCCGCCGGGACGCACCAGTTCGCTGGCCGAGAGGAGCATGCGACGCAACGCCTCCATCTCGTGGTTGACCTCGATGCGCAACGCCTGAAAGAGTTGCGCCAGTTCTTTCTTCTCCTGACGTCTATCGATATAGGGCATGACGACATCGACCAACCGGGCGGTCGTGTCGATTTTCTGCACGCGTCGGGCCGAGACAATCGCCTCGGCTATGCGACGGGCCGTGCGCAGCTCCCCATAGAGGTAGAACAGGTCGGCCAACTGCTCTTGTGTGTATTCCTCGACAATATCGGCCGCCGTCGTGCGGGCACGGCGGTTCATGCGCATGTCGAGCGCCCCGTCGAGACGGAACGAGAATCCGCGTTCCGAAGCGTCGAAGTGATGAAACGAGACACCCAGGTCGGCCAGCAAACCGTCGATTTGCTCCACGCCGTGGTAACGCATGAAATTTTTGAGGAAACGGAAATTGCTTCGCACAAAGGTGAACCGGGGGTCATCGATGCGATTGGCGCACGCATCTTCGTCCTGATCGAAAGCATAGAGATGCCCGCCCTCGCCCAGACGGTCGAGTATCGCCCGCGAATGTCCGCCTCCGCCAAAGGTCACGTCGACATAAGTGCCATCGGGTCGCAAGGCCAATCCGCCGATGCAGGCGTCAAGCAGTGCAGGTATATGATAGACAGAAGATTGCATCAATTTGTTCGAGTAGATGTTTTAGTGGGTAAAAGTAGTAAGAAAAACACGGACGCACACCATATTTTCTATTTTTTTTTCAACAATTTTCTCAACAGTCACGCGCACCCGTCAAGAAGCGACAAAATCCACAAAACGAGGGCAAAACCGTTTGAAAAATACATTTTTCTTTATTTAAAAAGTCTTATTCTATAAAGAATCACTATCTTTGTCCGTTTTTCCAGGTAAACGATGGACGAAAAAAAGATTTTATACGTTGACGTAGAAGAGGTTGTGAGAAAGAAATCGCCGCGAATCGCGCGAAAGATTCCGCGTTTTGTCTTCAACTACATCAAGCGCACCATTCAGGAAGACCGCATCAACCGCTTCTTGAAGACCTACCCCCATGTGCGCGGCGTCGACTTCGCCGAGACCCTGCTCGAATATCTCGACATCACCGTGCGTCTCGACGGAGAAAAGAACATACCCGAGAAAGGCCGTTTCATCTTTGCCTCGAACCACCCGCTGGGCGGTCTCGACGGCGTAGCCCTCATCGCCGTGCTGGGGCGGAAATACAATCGCGACATCAAGTTTGTCGTCAACGACCTGCTCATGGCCATCGAGCCCCTGACAGACAATTTCCTGCCCATCAACAAATACGGCAAGCAAGACAAGGACAAGGCCGACGCACTGGGCAAAGCCTATGAAGGCAACGGGCAGATGGCCGTCTTCCCGGCCGGCCTCGTTTCGCGCCGACAAGGGAACGAAATCAAAGACCTCACTTGGAACAAGGCATTCATCGCCAAAAGCGTACAATACCAACGCGACATCATTCCCATCTGGTTCGAAGGATACAATTCATCTTTCTTCTACCGCTTTGCCCGTTGGCGCAAACGACTGGGGCTGAAATTCAACATCGAGCTGATCTACCTGCCCGACGAGATGTTCCGCAGCGAGAAGAAAACCTTCACCATACACTTTGGCAAACCCATTCCGTGGCAGACCTTCGACAACTCCAAAACCCGCATGGAGTGGGCCCAATATGTCAAAGAACAAGTTTATAGCATCAGAGACAGTCTAAACAAACCCAAACGGATATGAAAGAAATCATTGCCCCCATTGAACGAGAAAAAATAGAGGCCGAACTCACGCCCGAACGTTTTCTGCGCACAACCAACAAGGGGGGAAACGAAATCTATGTCGTCGACTACAAGAACGCCCCCTACACCATGCAGGAGATAGGCCGGTTGCGCGAAATCGCATTCCGGACGGCCGGCGGAGGTACCGGGAAGGAGACCGACATCGACATGTACGACACGATGGAGCCCCCCTGCCAGCAGCTCATCGTGTGGGATCCCGACGCCAAAGAGATTCTCGGCGGATACCGCTTTATCTTGGGTGAAAACATGCGGTATGACCAAGAAGGGCGTCCCATTATCGCCATCGCCCACATGTTCGACTTCTCGCCGAAATTCATTCAGGAATATATGCCCCACACCATCGAGTTGGGCCGTTCGTTTGTCTCGGTCGAATACCAGTCGACCCGCGCCGGAGCCAAAGGACTCTTCGCCCTCGACAATCTGTGGGACGGGCTGGGAGCCCTTATCGTCATCTACCCGCAAATCAAATACTTCTTCGGCAAAGTGACCATGTATCCCACCTTCTCGGTCAAAGGCCGCAACATGATACTCTACTTCCTCAACAAGCATTTTGCCGATACCGAGCACCTCGTATGGCCCCGCACCCCGCTCGAAACCAACAGCGACTATGACGAGTTGCGGCGCATCTTCCCCGAAGGGAACTCGTTCAAAGACGATTATAAGATACTCAACCAGGAGGTACGCGCATTGGGCTTCAACATTCCCCCGCTGGTCAACAGCTACATGAGCCTGTCGCCCACGATGCGCATGTTCGGCACCGCCATCAACAACGAGTTTGGCGACGTCGAAGAGTCGGGTATCCTCATCGCCATCGACGAAATACTCGAAGAGAAAAAGAAACGCCACGTCGACACATACGAACGATAAAAAACCGCGATTTCATCGAAAAAAGCAGGCTTGCCTCCTCGGAGACAAGCCTGCTTTTTATCGGACGGTCCCGCTTAAAACGCACGACCCTCATAGGCTTCGATGGCCTCACGCCATTCCTGCGAAATGACCTTGGTCGTCCCGCTCTTGAAATCGAAGCCCACCAGCGCCGTTTCACAATTGGCCTTCACCGTCCCGGTCTTTACATCGACAATCTGTTGCAAAAGTTTCACGCTCTTGTTCCCGATGGAGAGCGTCGTGGTCTGCACCGCTATCTCATCGTGGACAAAAATCGGCAGCAGGAAGTTGGCATTCACATTGGCAATCACCAGGTCAATCTCTTGCAGCTGCGTCATCTGCGGGCGTACAGCCGCGAAATAGTTCACTTTCCCGAGGTCATAGAAGGTGAAATAGACCGAGTTGTTGACATGCCCCAGCGGGTCGATGTCGTTAAATCGCACCTGAACGGGCACGGTATGCTTGAATAGAGGTTGTTGTGTCATATCGTTTCTGTCGGATTATCGAAATACAATATCATTTATCACCTTCCGCCCCATCTCCTCGTTGAGCCGTTGCAACAGCGAGGCTTTGCAGCTCAACAGTTCGTTCCGCAACACGGCCGAGGAGAGCGTGACATACATCACCCCCGACCTCACCTGCACCCGCGTGGTGTACTGGGTAACGGCCGGGCCGAAAATCTCGCGCCACAACACCGCCGCCTGCGTCTCGTCGAGACGGCGGTCGATGTGCAGGTCGGAGAGAATCTGCGGGAGCAGCTCGCTGAGGCGTTGGGGGTCTTTCCGTTGCATAGGGTCACTCTCCTATCACGCTGAAATCGCCGTTCTCAACCTCGAACAGGCGATAGTCCCCTCCGGTGCGGCGCACGATGGCATCGAGATATTCCCGGTTGGTATCGGTTACAAAAATCTGCCCGAAGCGGTCTTGCGAAACCAAGGCAATGATGCGTTCCATGCGCCGGGCGTCGAGCTTGTCAAAGACGTCATCGAGCAGGAGCAGCGGACGGGTATGCCCGTTGCGGCTGAGGTAGTCAAACTGGGCCAACTTCAACGCTATCAAGAACGTCTTGTTCTGCCCCTGCGAACCGATGCGCTTCATCGGATAGTCGCCGAGCATCATTTCGAGGTCGTCCTTGTGCACACCGCGAGAGGTGTAGCCCAGTATGAGGTCGCGCTCCCGCACCTCGGCCAACAAATCGCGGAGGTCGCCCCGCTCGATGTGCGACACATAGGTAATGCCCACCGGCTCGTCGCCGCCCGAAATGGCATCGTAGAATTCCCGGAAGACAGGAATAAACGCAGAAAGGAACGCTTTCCTCGCCCGGTAAATGTCGGTCGCGGCAAAGGCCATCTGCTCCTCCCAGATTTCGTAAAGGGCGGGATCGGTCATCTCTTGTTTGAGCAAGGTATTGCGTTGCAGGAGCGCCTTGTTGTAGCGTATGAGCTTGTCGAGATAGGCTTTGTCGAACTGGGAAATAACCATGTCGAGAAAACGGCGACGCTCCTCGCTTCCGCCTTGTATCAACTCGGCATCGGCCGGAGAAATCATCACCAGCGGGATAAGCCCGATGTGGTCGGCCAACCGGTCATACTCCTTTTTGTTGCGCTTGAACACCTTTTTCTGGCGCCGCTTCATGCCGCAATAAATCTCTTCGACGGCACCCTCCCCCTCATAAAGGCCCTGCAACAGGAAAAAATCCTCCCCGTGGCGAATGTTTTGCGAGTCGACCAGCAGCGTAGAACTCTTGCAGAAAGAGAGATAATAAAGTGCATCGAGGAGATTGGTCTTCCCCATACCGTTGTTCCCCAAAAAGCAATTAAGGCCGGGCGAAAACGACAGGTCGGCCTGCGCGATATTCTTGAAATTGACAATCGACAATCGGGAAAGAATCATGTTGAAAACCTTTTTTATGCGACACAAACGTACATAAACTTTTTCATTTTACCGCGGCTGCCCGCCAGAAAAATAGGGTTTGTCGCCTCATCTGCAACCGGGAAAAGCAAAAAAACGGGTCGATTTTTTTATTATTAAAGATAAAAGCGTACTTTTGTCTGCTCAAATCAATTACCCTGCTATTAAAACGACAAAAAAATATGGCACAAAAACAAAACACCCCCGACGAAATCGATAAAGTGAACGAGGTACTCTCCTCTTCGGAACAATTTATCGAGAAAAACCAAAAAGGCATTTCCATCGTGATACTGGTCATTGTCATCGCCGTAGGCGCATGGCTGGCATTGCGTCACTTCTATTTCGAACCTCGCGAGGCAACCGCCTATGCCGAGATGTTCAAAGGAGAATTTTACCTCGATACCGACTCCTTCGCCTTGGCCCTCAACGGTAACGGCGCCGACTACATCGGCTTCGAAGCCATCGTCGACGACTACGCCCACACCGACGCCGCCAATCTGGCTGCCGCCTATGCCGGCATCTGCCACTTCAACCTCGGCAATTACAGCGAAGCACTCAATTACTTCAAAAAATTCAAGGCCGACGACAAATTCGTTTCGCCGAACGTCTTGGGCATGATTGGCAACTGCTACGCCAACATGGACCAAATGAGCGAAGCCCTGTCGACATTTGAGAAAGCCGCAAAAAAAGCCGGCAATGAACTCTTCACGCCGTTCTACCTGCAAAAGGCCGCCACCATCGCCGAAGCCATGGGCAACTACAACAAGGCCCTCGCCCTTTATAACCAAATCAAGAACGACTACGCCACCTCGTCGGTTGCCCGCGACATCGACAAATACATCGAACGCGCACAATCAAAACTCTAATATCTGTGCCGTAACGCACCAAAAGGGTACCTCGTGGAGATACCCTTTTTATGTATAATCACCTCACCCAAAACAAGAAAAGTCATGGCAACAGCCTATCAGAACCTCTCGGCCTGCGACAACAACACCGTACCCTATTCGCCGCAACTGCGCGTGGCCGTCGTTTGCGCCGAATGGAATGCCGACATCACTGGCCAACTCCTCAAAGGGGCTTGCGACACCCTCGAAAAACACGGCGTGAAACCCGAAAACATCTTCGTCGAGTATGTACCGGGGACCTATGAGCTCACCTTCGGAGCCCAACGCACCGCCGCCCACTACCGTCCCGACGCCGTCATCGTGTTGGGTTGCGTGATACAAGGCGACACCCCCCACTTCGACTATGTGTGCCAAGGCGTCACCGAAGGCACGACCCGCCTCAACGCCACACTCGACATACCGGTCATCTTCGGTGTTCTCACAACCAACAACAAACAACAAGCCCTCGACCGTGCCGGAGGCAAATATGGCAACAAAGGCGACGAAGCCGCCGTCACCGCCATAAAAATGGCCGCCTTTGCCGCCCGCATGAAATAAGCACGACACCGTCCAATAAGACAAGAGCCGCCACCGGAATCCTTCGGTGGCGGCTCTTCTATCATTCGGCAGGGAGCGAAACAACGGTCACTTCCCCTCGCGCATGCCATACAACGCCATATACTTCCACAACGGGGCCGCATGCAGGGCCTGCAACACCCCGTTGCAATCGAGCAACGCCCGCACCTCGTCGAGCGACAGGAGTTCGACGGCAATATCCTCGGTCGTTTCGAGATGCCGGGGAGCAACCGGCTCGACATTCCGCGCCAGATAACAATAAGTAAGGTTGGTGTGCGTCCCCGGATTGGGCGAGAGAATCATGAGCTCCTCCCACTCCCCGTTGCCATAACCCGTCTCTTCGAGCAACTCCCTCCGAGCCGAGTCGAGCGGCGAGGCATCATCGGGTTCACACACCCCCGCACACAACTCATACGACACCAGTCCCGCGGCATGTCGGTACTGACGCTCAAAGACAAACTTCCCCTCGGTCGTAATGGCTATCACGTTGATCCAGTCGGGATACTCAAAAACATAATAATCGGGAATCTCGCTCCCGTTGGGCAACTGCACATGCTCGTGCCGCACGGTGAACCAAGGCTGTTCAGCAATATAACGACTGCTCAGCACACGCCACGGCTTTATCGGTTCTTCTTCCATAGACATAATTTTCAAGACAAATGATACCTGGGCAAAGATGCAAAAAAACAACGGCATCACCGCCCTATCGGCAAAAAACTTTCACGGTTCACAAAAAAGGATTATTTTTGTGTAAGAAGAGACAACAAACGGTCATGCAACGCCCCCTCAACGTAAAAAGCGTCAAACAATTCTGCCTGCGCGAGTTCCGCAAAATACGGCACCGGAAAGGCTATGGCGTGCATTCGCCCTTTGCCTACGGGCTGATTACAAAAGTCATCGAAGAAAAATCGGGCTACTACGCCTACCAGCAAATCGAGGAGTTGCACCGGCTGCTCCACGACAAGCAGGATTTCAGCAAACGCAAAGGACGGTTGCTGTTCAGGTTGGCCAACCGATTCAAACCACAATGCATCGTCGAGTGCGGCACCGGAGGCGGCTATGCCACCCTCTATCTGCAAAATGGGTGCCCCTCGGCCCGCCACTTCTGCATCGAGCCCGACCCCATCGCCCGCACCGCCGCCGAACAGCTCCTCATGCGTCTGCCGGGAAAAGCCACCTACCTCAACCTGCCGATGCAAGCCGGGCTCGACCTCCTGCATGCCCAAGGAGAACAACCGCACCTCATCTATGTGCATGCCCAGCCCGACGCGGGGCAATGCCAAACCACCCTCGAACACATCGCCCCGCTGCTCAACGACAAAAGCATCATCATTATCGACGGCATCAGAAAAGGAAAATCGATTCACCGTTGCTGGGAAAAATTCCTGATGCAAAACCCGCAAATCAGGGCAACATTCGACCTCTGCAACATGGGCATCGCCATTTGCTACCCCAAGCTCAATCGGCAAAACTACATCGTTGCCTTCTAAAAAAACAACCCACCACAAAAACCTTTACGCCCACATCGGCATTATACCCCCAAAGAAACAACATGAAAAAAAGCAACCTCTACACCGGCA
The DNA here is from genome assembly GCA_900542765.1 of uncultured Porphyromonadaceae bacterium. Taxonomy (GTDB): domain Bacteria; phylum Bacteroidota; class Bacteroidia; order Bacteroidales; family UBA11471; genus Caccoplasma; species Caccoplasma merdavium. Next base: position 53,793 of record UQOX01000012.1, read on the forward strand.
CCGGCGACCACGGCGAGACCTCGCTCGTAGGCGGAAAACGCGTAGCCAAACAAGACCTGCGCCTCGAAGCCTACGGCACCATCGACGAACTGAATGCCCACATCGGACTGCTGCGCACCCTCCTGCCCGACAATATGCCCGACGACGCCCACCTGCTCCTCGACATACAACACCGCCTCTTCTCCATCGGCTCGCACCTCGCCACCGATACCGCCGACACCACCCTGCGCGAAGCCAGCCGCATCTACCCCGAAGAGGTAGAACGACTCGAACGCCGCATCGACCAGCTCGACGCCACCCTCCCCCCGCTGCGCAACTTCGTACTCCCCGGCGGCACCACCACATCGGCCCAGACCCATGTGTGCCGCACCGTGTGCCGACGCGCCGAACGGCGCATCTGCGAACTGCACGCGACCCACCCCATCGACCCCCTTTTATTGCAGTACATCAACCGTTTGTCCGATTATCTTTTCATTCTTTCGCGACAATGCAATTTTGCCGCCGGAAAAGATGAAATTTATTGGGATAAAGGTTGCAAATGAAAATATTTGTTCTACTTTTGCGGGAAAATTCAAAACCGTTCTAATCATTACTTATTATGTACTGGACTTTGGAATTAGCATCGAAACTCGAAGACGCCCCTTGGCCTGCCACCAAAGACGAATTGATTGATTATGCCATGCGTTCGGGAGCCCCCCTCGAAGTCATCGAGAACCTCCAAGAAATGGAAGACGAAGGCGAAATTTACGAATGCATCGAAGATATTTGGCCCGACTACCCCAGCAAAGAAGACTTCTTCTTCAACGAGGAAGAATATTAATAGCCTTCAAAAGAGGTTTATCTGAATGTCCGGTTCAACAAGCGGAAAAAATCCGCTTGTTGAACTGTTTTTTAACGTGTTTCTATTTGAACCGTTGATCCAACGCATCATAAAACAGCAAATTTTCTCCTACAAGAATCTCATGTATGTATCCTTCGGGTGTGATGATAAATTTGGTTGGAAATCCTAAGTATCTCTTGGATTTTTTCTTGACATGCCGCCCAAGGGGCGTTTACACAACCGGCCGGGGTTCCTGTTTTCCGCCGGCTCAGTAGAGTACCGTCGGCCAAGTCGGGGGGAATCGTTTTTAAATTATCTTTTGAAGCATAAAAAAACATCAACGGGCTTCTTTGTCGCGAATTGAAAGTGGCCTATCGACGTTGATTGTTCCTTGCAACCTTTTGTTGCGGGGAAGGGATTTTTGGTTTATTTCTCATAAAATCGGAAGTCGTTTGACAAAAAAACTCAAAAAAAGGAGGCCGACGATGGTCTCACCGAAAACCGATGATTCACTTTTGCGTGAGGTTCAAGTATTTAAAAAAACTTTATTTCACTAATAAATCGCACACAAAAGACATTTCCTCATTAAAGTATCGTACCTTTGCGGCAAATTTTTGAAGACAAGAAAATACGGTTCGATACCCAACCGTCGCAACAAGAGACATTCACCCATCTATCCGTAACCTCAGGATTCGCTTATGAAACGACCCGTCTTATCTGTAAATGCAAAACAACTCGCCGACAAGAAATTGTGGGGCATACTCCTGCTCATCGCACTTCTCATCGGCGCATATTTCATTTTCTCCCGCAAGGAGAAACCGCAAGAAGAATATGCCATCGTGGCAACCATGAAAGCCGAGCAAAACGATGTCGGCGTGTATGGCGAATATGTGGGCCGCGTACGAGCCCAGCAATTTGTCGAGGTGCATGCGCGTGTCGAAGGCTTCCTCGAACAGATGCTGTTTGAAGAGGGTACTTATGTAAAAAAGAACCAAGTGCTGTTTGTCATCGACCAACGCCAGTACAAGGCCAAAGCCGACAAAGCGGCCGCCCAACTGAAAAAAGACCAGGCCCAGGAAAGCAAGGCGCAGCACGACTTGGAACGTATCCGCCCGCTTTATGAGCAGAACGCGGCCAGCCAGCTCGACCTCGACAACGCCATCGCGGCTTATGAAAGCGCCAAAGCCTCGGTCATCATGAGCCAGGCCGACCTCGACCAAGCCCTCATGGAACTCGACTACACCGTCGTGCGGTCGCCCATCGCCGGCAACATCAGCGAGCGCCTCGTCGACCTCGGAACGCTGGTGGGCACCAACGGCAAATCGCAACTGGCCACCATCGTCAAGAGCGACACGGTGCTGGTCGATTTCAGCATGACCGCCCTCGACTACCTGCGCAGCAAGGAGCGTAACGTAAACTTGGGCCAGAAGGTCGAGAACCGCTCGTGGCAACCCTACATCACCATTACCTTGGCCGACAACACGCAATATCCCTACAAAGGTCTGGTCGACTTCGCCGAGCCGCAGGTCGACCCGCTCACCGGGACTTTCTCGGTGCGCGCCGAGATGCCCAACCCCGACCATGTGCTCCTGCCGGGCCAGTCGACCAAGGTGCTGCTATTGCTCGACGTGCGCGAAAATGCCGTAACCGTACCGTTGAAGGCCGTCATCATCGAAAAAGGCGGTGCCTACATCTATGTGGTGCGTGAAAACGGCACAGCCGAGAAGCGCTTCATCGAACTCGGACCCCAACAGGAAAACATGGTTGTCGTCGAACGCGGCTTGTCGACCGACGAAGAAATCGTTGTCGAAGGCTATCACAAGCTCACCCCGGGCATGAAAGTGAAAGTCGACAACCAGTATTTGGAAGCCCAACCGTAATCTCAGCACCGCCATGAAAGTGAATTTCTTCATCGACCACCCGGTCTTTTCGATGGTCATCTCCATTCTCATTGTCATCGTGGGATTTATCGGACTGACCCTCTTGCCTATCGACCAATATCCGCAAATCACCCCGCCGGTGGTAAAAATCAGCGCCTCATATCCCGGTGCCAGCGCCACCACGGTGTCGCAAGCCGTTGCCACGCCCATCGAACAGGAGTTGAACGGCACCCCGGGCATGATATACATGGAGTCGAGCAGTTCCAACTCGGGAGGGTTCTCGGCTACCGTCACCTTCGACGTATCGACCGATGCCAACCTCGCCGCCGTCGAAGTGCAGAACCGCCTGAAACTGGCCGAGTCGCGACTGCCCAGCGAAGTGGTGCAAAACGGCATATCGGTCGAGAAACAGGCCGCCAGCCAGTTGATGACAATCTGCCTAACATCAAACGACCCCAAATTCGATGAAATCTACCTCAGCAACTTCGCCACGCTGAATGTCGTAGACCTCCTGCGCCGCATTCCCGGCGTGGGCCGCGTATCGAACGTCGGAAGCCGCTACTACGCCATGCAGATCTGGGTGCAACCCGACAAGCTGGCCAGTTTCGGCCTCACCGTGAAAGACCTGCAAACCGCACTCAAAGACCAAAATACCGAAGCGGCCGCCGGTGTCATGGGGCAACAGCCGGTGAGCGACGTCGACATCACGATACCTATCACCACGCAGGGACGCCTCTCCACGGTAAGCCAGTTCGAGGACATCGTCGTACGAGCCAATGCCGACGGCTCGATTATCCGCCTCAGCGACGTGGCCCGCGTGTCGCTCGAAGCCTCTTCATACAACACCGAGAGTGGCATCAACGGCGGTAATGCCGCGGTACTTACCATCTACATGCTTCCCGGCGCCAACGCCATGGAAGTGGCCGAGAACGTAAAAGCCTCCATGGAAGAAATCAGCCGCAACTTCCCCGACGGCCTTACCTACGAGATACCGTTCGACATGACGACCTACATCTCCGAGTCGATACATGAGGTCTACAAAACCCTCTTCGAGGCCCTCTTCCTGGTCATCATCGTCGTCTTTTTCTCCCTGCAAAGCTGGCGCGCCACGCTCATTCCCGTCGTGGCGGTACCCATCTCGCTCATCGGTACGTTCGGGTGCATGCTCATCTTCGGCTTCTCACTCAACATGCTCACCTTGCTCGGACTCGTTCTCGCCATCGGTATCGTCGTCGACGACGCCATCGTCGTGGTCGAAAACGTGGAACGCATCATGGACGACGAAAAACTCTCCCCTTACGAGGCAACCAAGAAAGCCATGAACGGCCTGAGCAGCGCCCTCATCGCCACCTCGCTCGTCCTCGTGGCCGTATTCGTTCCCGTGAGCTTCCTCTCGGGCATCACCGGCATGCTCTACCGCCAGTTCACCATCACCATTGCCGTGTCGGTCATCATCTCCACGGTGGTGGCCCTCACGTTGAGCCCGGTCATGTGTTCCTTGATTCTCAAACCCGATGACCCCAACAAGAAAAAGAACATCGTCTTCCGCTACATCAACATGTGGCTGCACACGGGCAACCACAAGTACATGAACGGCATACGGGCCTGCATCGCCAACCCGCGGCGCATCATGGCCGCCTTCGGGATAGGTCTTGTCATCATATTCTCGCTCAACTATTTAATACCCACCAGCTTCCTTCCCACCGAAGACCAGGGGTACTTCAAGGTCGAGCTCGAACTGCCCGAAGGGGCCACGCTCGAACGCACCCGCACGGTAACCAACCGCGCCATCGCCTACATCATGGACGACCCGGCGGTCTCTTATGTGCAGAATGTAACGGGTACCAGCCCGCGTGTCGGTACCAACCAAGCCCGCAGCGAACTGACCGTCATTCTCAAACCGTGGGACGAACGCAAGGACGAATCAATCAGCGACATCATGGCCCGCATACGCGAAGAGTTGGAGAAATACCCCGAGAGCAAGGTTTACCTCTCGACCCCGCCGGTGATTCCGGGGCTGGGTAGCTCGGGAGGTTTCGAGATGCAACTCGAAGCCCGCGGCGACGCCACGTTCGACAACCTCGTGCAGGCCGTCGACACCCTCATGTTCTACGCCTCACAACGGAAAGAACTCTCGGGACTGTCGTCGTCGTTGCAAGCCGAGATACCCCAACTCTACTTCAACGTAGACCGCGACAAGGTGAAGTTCGCCGGCGTCCCCCTGACCGACGTATTCTCGACCATGAAAGCCTACACGGGGTCGGTCTACGTCAACGACTTCAACATGTTCAACCGCATTTACCGGGTATATATCCAGGCCGAAGCCTCATATCGGAAATTCAAGGAAAACCTCAATCTCTTTTTCGTCCGCGGAAAAGACAACGCCATGATACCCCTCACCTCACTGGGCGATGCCTCCTACACGACAGGTCCGGGAAGCATCAAGCGCTTCAACATGTTCAACGCCGCTGTAATCCGCGGTGAGGCCGCCAAAGGATACAGTACGGGACAAGCCATGAACACACTCGAAGAGATTGTGCAACGGCATCTCCCGTCGAACATCGGCGTCGAATGGAGCGGCCTCTCCTATCAAGAGAAAAAAGCCGGCGGGCAGACCGGCCTCATTCTGGCACTCGTCTTCGTCTTTGTATTCCTCTTCCTGGCCGCCCTCTACGAGAGTTGGATTATCCCCGTGGCCATCTTGCTCTCGCTGCCTGTGGCGGCCCTGGGCGCCTATCTCGGCATTTGGGTCTGCGGCCTCGAAAACGACGTCTACTTCCAAATAGGACTTGTGATGCTCATGGGTATGGCGGCCAAGAACGCCATTCTCATCGTCGAGTTTGCCAAAGAGCAGGTCGACGCGGGCACTCCGCTCATCGAAGCCACCCTCAATGCCGCCCGCCTGCGTTTCCGCCCCATTCTCATGACCTCATTGGCATTCATCTTGGGTATGTTGCCCATGGTATTGGCCAGCGGCCCCGGCTCGGCCAGCCGGCAGGCTATCGGCACCGGCGTTTTCTTCGGTATGATTGCCGCCGTAGCCATCGGCATTCTGCTCGTGCCTTTCTTCTTTGTATATATCTATAAACTCAAAGCGGCTTTGAAACAGAAAGCCCTGAAAGTAAAACGCGCATGAAAACGACCCGATACATCGCCCTACTGCTCTGCGCCCTTACCTTGGGGGCGGTAACCTCGTGCAAGGTCGGGAAGAAATATTCCCGCCCCGAGATGGCCCTGCCCGAACGGATAGACTCCACCGCCGCCCTTCCCGACACCTTCTCGGTAGCCGACATGCACTGGTGGACCGTGTACACCGACACCATCTTGCAGAACCTCATCACCCAAACGCTCGAACACAACAAAGACATGCTCGCCGCCTCGGCCCGCATCAAAGAGCTGGCTGCCTTGCGCCGCGTCGACATCAGCAAGATATTGCCCCAACTCAACGGCCGCATTTATGCCGATAAAGACGCGACCAATTACGGCGGCGACGATTACAGCAACGACCCCGAGCTCCATGCCCGCGCCGTGCTGTCGTGGGAGGTCGACCTGTGGGGGAAACTCCGCTGGGGAGCCGAACGGAGCAAAGCCGAACTGCTCGAAGCCATCGAAAACCAACGAGCCCTGCAAGTGAGCCTCGTAGCACAAGTGGCACAATCCTACTTTGAACTGATAGCCCTCGACCACGAGCTCGCCATTGTGCGTCAGACCCTGCGAGCCCGTCAAGAAGGCGTGCGGCTTGCCCGCCTGCGTTTTGAAGGCGGACTCACCTCAGAGACCTCCTTCCAACAAGCCCGCGTGGAGCTCGCCCGCACCGCGACCCTCGTGCCCGACCTCGAACGCGCTATCGCCATCAAGAAAAACGAAATAGCCTTGCTCACCGGGACATTCCCCCGGGAAATCGCCCGGCAGAACGACCGGAACATCAACCGCCTGCCTCAATATCTGCCCGCCGGATTGCCCTCGGCCCTGCTCGAACGCCGTCCCGACGTGAGAGCCGCCGAAAAAGCCCTCATGGCCGCCAACGCCGAAGTGGGCATCGCCTTCACCAGCATGTTCCCGCAAATCACGCTCACCGCCGAATTCGGCATGGAAAGCGACGACATCAAGAACATCTTCCAGTCGCCCGCCCATTTCCTGAGCGGGACGCTCCTCACACCGCTCTTCAACATGGGAAAGAACATCTCCCAGCACAAAGCCAAGAAAGCCGCCTACGAACGCAGCGTCTACCTCTACGAGAAACAGGTGCTTGTCGCTTTCAAGGACGTGCACGACGCCATAGTCACCTACAACATGAGCGAGGAGGTGTTCAGTTCACGGCAGAAACTCGAACAGGCAGCATACAGCAACAACCAACTTGCCAACCTGCAATACATCAACGGTTACATCAGTTACCTCGACGTGCTCGATGCCCAACGTGGTTATTTCGACGCACAAATCAGCCTCAACGAAGCCATTCTCGGCAAGCAGCTCGCCTTTGTGCAACTCTACAAGGCGTTGGGCGGCGGCTGGCAATGACCCGCGACCACAGACCCACATTTCTCATCGCCAGCTATCCCGGTAATTCAGGGATAGCTGGCGTTTTTTTACAAGAGGGGGGCCGGCAAGGACGACACGGAGAGGGGGAGCTGTGCACAATGACACGGAGCTGACAATCGACACGATTCGGCGGTTTCATCGAAAAAAAACAGGGTCATGAAATCACCGGGACACCACATGTCCGAGATTTCCCGACAAAAGAAGGAACGTTGCGCCATCTTTTCAGCACCATCGGTTGTTATAGTCTCACGGCACACATCTCTACTGCGGAGGCAAGCATTATACGGGATTCCTGCCGGGCAACTTTCATGTTTGTCATACCAAACCGCCTACCCATGAAAATAGCCATGAGCGGAGCGAGCGGCTTCATCGGCAGCCACCTCGCCCAATTCCTGACCGACGAGGGGCACAAAATCGTCCCCTTGGAACGACAGATGTTCCGACCCGAAAACAAGGCGCTCCTGTGTCGCGCCCTGTCGGAGTGCGATGCCGTCATCAACCTGGCCGGAGCTCCCGTCAACAAACGTTGGACCCACACCTATAAAAAACAAATCTACGAAAGCCGCATCGGCACGACCCGCGCCCTGACCCGGGCGTTAAAAGAGGCCACCCCCGCCCCCCAGGTCTTCATCTCGACATCGGCAGCCGGCTACTACCCCTCATGGGGCGAATGGGACGAGTACAATGCCTCACACGGCAACGGGTTCCTCTCGTTGCTGTGCTGCGACTGGGAAGAGGCCGCCCGTGAATGTCCCGGCACCATGCGCCTGGTCATACCCCGCTACGGAGTCGTCCTGTCGCGCGAGGGAGGTGCCCTGCTCCCCCTGTTGCAGGCACAGCGGCGCCTGCATGCAGGCATCGTCATCGGCAACGGAGAGCAACCCTTTCCGTGGATAAGCCTCCCCGACCTCTGTCGGACCTACGCCCGGCTGTTGGGCGACAACAATATGCATGGGGTCTACAACTTCACTTCCCCGGGCTGCGTCTCCCAGCATGAACTGGCACGCGTATTGGCGCAAATCGACGGACTCAGCCAACTGATTGCCATACCGAAATTTTTCTTCTACCTGCTCTATGGCGAGAGCGCGCAGTTCTTCACCGAGGGTCAACAGGTTCTCTCGAAACGATTGCAAGAGGCGGGCTTCGAATTTGCCCACCCGTCGGCAGAAGAGTTCCTAAGCGGAGGTCCCGTTGCCGAAGTATCGGAGGATTGACATCGGGCACCGCGGTTTCACCGGGGAAATTAGCCTCCGCACGAAAAGGATTCCCGGCAAGCCTTTTTTCGGCAGGAGGAGCGGCCATTTGTAGAGCCTATTTCTTATCTTTGCGGAAACCTCAAAAGACAAAACGATGGACATTCTCCGCACCCATGCCATTTTTTTCAGCGCAGCCGGCACGACCCGACAAATCACCGACGCCATCGCAGCCGGAATCGGGAATCCCGACATACGCTTCCACGACCTGCTGTTGCAGGCTCCGAAAGAAGCCGTTACAATCCCGGCCGGCGAAATAGCCCTCTTCGTCATGCCCGTCTACGCCGGGCGCATACCACAACCGGCCGCAAAAGCATTGGAACAGATACACGGTGAAAAGACGCCCGCCATCATCGCCTGCGTCTACGGCAACCGCCACTACGACGACGCCTTGCGCGAACTGCGCGACCGAGTCGAGGAACAAGGCTTCTCGGTCATCTCGGCCGGGCTCTTCATCGCCCAGCACTCCATCTTCCCCCGCGTAGCCGCGGGACGCCCCGATGCCGCCGACCTGGCCGAAGCCAAACAATTCGGGCAAGAAAGCCGGCAATGGCTGACAACCCACCCCGAATGGGCAACATCACCCCGCATCGACGTGCCGGGCAACTATCCCTATCGCCCCACGATGAATCCGCCGCTGAAACCCAAGACCAACCGGCACTGCAACGGTTGCGGTATCTGCGCCGCACAATGCCCGGCCGGAGCCATCGACAAAGAAGACCCGCGGCATCTCGACCCCGGGAAATGCCTCTCCTGCGCCCACTGCATCGCGGTATGCCCCCAACGGGCCAAACACTTCGGCGGACTGGTCTACCGACTGGCCGCCCGCCAGTTTTTCAAAAAATTCGCCACCCCGCAAAAGAACCGCTGCATCTACCGACAGAAATAAAAGCCGACCGACAGCGACACGATAGAATCCTGTGAACTCTCAAAAATTCCCATCAGGGGCTGGGGCTGGTTGCTGGGGTGCAGCATTCTGAGTTTGATCTGCTCCTTCATATTCCTGGTTACCCCCATATATGGCGGAATCTTTATTCTCGTTTTCATTGGAATATCATTCATCTTATATGGCATATTCCGCATCATATTATCCTTCAAATTCAGAAAATTCAATAAATTAATAGACGATAATGATTTTATAGAAATTGATGTTTATTGATGCTGCCGGAGTACGGATTTGTTAATCCGTACTCTTTTTTTTCATTATTTCGACGGAGTTGCCCTGCTTACGACATCACTTCTCCCGTCTCTTGTTTGATTCCCTGGGAAAACAAAGGCTCATAAAAACACATCGACATAGCCGGCCGCATTTCCCACAAAGCACCTCTTCCCGATTCATTTCGACACATATCCCCTTACGGCTCTCACACATGGGAAAGAAGAATTTCCAAAGCCGCATGAGGGTCCCGTTTTTGTCCCGGCCGAAAAATCAAATACCTCACAACTATCTGACAATCAAATAGTTGCGAGGTATTGTGTCGGGGTGAGAAGACTCGAACTTCCGACCTCCACGTCCCGAACGTGGCGCGCTGCCAACTGTGCTACACCCCGATTGGCTTTGCGTGCGCAAAGGTAATGTTTTGATTTGAATTTATCAAACATATATTCGGGAAAAATTTTATTCCGACATTTCAAATGCCGGTCAATGCTATGTCTCCACCACCCGCACTCGACTGCACCCGTTGGAGACGCGTTCGACCTGCACCTGCACGGGTATGCGCTCGGTCATCTCGGCAACATGCGAGATGACGCCTATCTTGCGGCCTTGTATCTGCAAATGTTCGAGAGCTTCCATGGCGGTGCGCAGGGTGTCGGCATCGAGCGAACCGAAGCCCTCGTCGATGAAGAGCGACTCGATATTCATGCGGTAGGACGAGAGCGACGAGAGCCCCAACGCCAGCGCCAGCGAAATAAGGAACGACTCACCGCCCGAAAGGGTGTGCACACTGCGTATCTCGCCCAACATGTCGTTGTCGGCCACCTGCAACGCCAGCGACCGGGAGACCCGTTGCAGCGTGTAACGCGACGAAAGGCCGCGTAAATGCAGATTGGCATAAAGCAGCAGGCGGTCGAGGGTATAACCCTGCGCTATGCGACGGAACTTCTGCCCGTCGGCCGAACCGTAAAGCTCATTGAGCCGCTCCCAGTTTTGTTTTTCGGGCACGAGCGCCGCCTGTTGCTCGACAAGATGGGCCGTCGCCTGCCGGTTTTTGTCGTCGGCATCGAGGCGCGCCTGTATCTCGGCCATGCGGGCGCTTTGTTGCCGCAGGCTGGCCGACTGCTCGGCCAGTTGCTGCTGCAAGAGAGCCGGGTCGTCGAGCGAAGGTTTGTCGGGCTGCGTTTCGTGCCGGAGCAACGCTTCGGCTCTTTCCTTGCATCGCGTGGCCGAGGCCGAGAGCTGTTCCTGCAAAAGAGCCAGGCTCTTTTTCTCCTCGGCCACCCAGGCCGGGGTATGAGACATCAACTCCGACAGCATCGATGCCGTTATCGTGCGGTGGGTGTCGAGCCACTCCTCGATGCGTCGCTGCCCGGCCTTGGACTGCTGTTGCAAATCGGAGAGATGGCGAGTCAGTTGCGACATGGTGCCGTTGAGATGCTCGGCCCGGCTGTTGAGTTCGTTGTAGAGGCGATTTTCCTCAGCCCATTGTTCGTCGAGACGACGGGTTTCGCGTTCATGCGCGGCTTCGACGTCGGGCAACGGTTTTCCTCCCAGCAAAGAACGACGGCATGTCTGCAACTCCTCGTGCGAGCGGCACGCCGCATCGAGGGAGTGACGTTCGTTTTTTTCGATGGATTCGAGCTTTTTCAGGTTTTCGTCCAAGGCCGGCAGCTCTCCCGAGAGGGACTCGACGAGGCTCTGCAAGCGCACCCGCGCCGTCTGTTTGTCATTCCACGAGGCGGCATAGGCATCGAGGCGTGCATCGAGTTGTTCTTCCTGGCGCCAAGCCGGGACAAGGAGGTGCAACAGCTCATCGAGCTTTTGGGAACGCTCCGTCTCTTGCCGGCGGTAACTCTCGATGCGGGAACGGTGCAACACATCGGCCTGACGGGCATTTTCGACATGACGGGTCAGCGTCTCGATTCTTTGCGAAGTCTCCTTCTTTTGGCGTTCGAGCTCCTCCTCCCGCAAGGTCTTGGCCTCCTTGGCGGTCAAATAGTGATGGGGGCTGCCGCAAACGGGGCAAGGCTCCCCCTCGACCAAGCGGGCCCGAAGCAGATAGACCTCGCTCGGCATGATGGTATCGAGGCGTCGGCTCTCCTCCTGCTGGGCGGCCAACTCCGTCTCATAGTTCTGCAACAATTTGGCATTATCGGCTTGCATGTGCTCCTCGGCCGCACGTTCCCGCACCAGGCGGGAAAAGTCCGAGAGCAACTCCTTGATGAGGGCCCGATGGCCGACCAGTGGCTCGTAGTCGCGGTTCTTCGCCTGCCACATCTCGATAGAGGCAAGGTCCCGACGGGCCTGTTCGAGAGCCGACTGGCGGTCGAGGCGCATTTTCCGCGCGGCAGCCAGGTCGGCAGAGGCTTTCTCGCAACTCTTCCGGGCGGCGGTGAGAGCCTGATGGCTCACCGCCAGCCGGGTATCGAGTTCCGCGGCGTGGAGACGTTCGGGAGCCGAGGCGTCCCAATCGGTTCTCAGGAGGAGGCGTTTCTGTTCCACGTCTTTTCGCTGCGCCTCTTTCCGTGCCAAATCCTGGGCACACCGGCGACTCTCGACGGCCAGGGCATCGAGGCGGGTCTGTTCCGACTTTCGGCTCTCCTCGCAGAGACGCAGTGACTGGTAGTCATCTCTTATCTCCTGCGCCAAATCATAGCGGCCGAAGTATTCCCGACGCGGGGCCGCCTCATCATAGGCCGTCCGCGCCTTTTCATGCTCGACGTCGGCCTCACGACGACGAGCCGCCAACCCGGCTCGCTCATCGAGCCAACGCAACTGTCCTTTAAGTGCCTCGCAACGCTTGGACGACTCTTCCTCGGCCAAGCGGCAGGCGCCAAGCTCCGCGACAGAAGCCGCCCGCTCCTCGGCGGTGAGCAAAGGAATCAGTTCGAGTTGCCGGGAGAGATCGTTGTAACGCTCCTGCATCTCCTTGTTGCGCTGGTACAGGAGTTGCGATATGCGCGAATATATCTCGGTTCCCGTGAGTTTTTCGAGCAGGTCGGCCTTTTCCTCCTCGGGGGCTTTGAGGAAGGTGGCGAAGTCGCCCTGGGCCAGCAGCACCGCCCGTGTGAACTGGTCGAACGTCAGTCCCAGCAACTGGGTGATGCGACGCAAAATCTCCCCTTTTCCGCCCTGTTCTTCGACACCGGTGGAGAGATTGTAAAGCCGCATCTCCGAAGGCTGCAACGACCCCTCGGCACGCCCCCGGGCCCGACGCACAGCCCAACGGGCCCGATAAAGGTCGCCGTTGAGCGCCTGAAAATCGGTCTCGGCATATCCCTCGGCTGTTCCCCGCCGCAGCAACGAGCGGCAGTCGTTCTGCGAGAGGGTCTTGTCGGAGACATCGGGCAGCAGCACACCGTTTTCCCGCGCCCGGTTCATGCGGGGTGTCTTGTCGAAAAGCGCGAGACACAAGGCATCGAGCAGCGTCGACTTTCCGGCGCCGGTAGGTCCTGTAATGGCAAAAAGGCCGGCCGAGGCAAGAGGTTCGCTTGTAAAATCGACCGCAAATTCACCTTCGAGCGAAGCGAGGTTTTTCCCGCGTATGGCTAATATCTTCATGGCTGCGCCTCCCTCATCACCTGTTGCAGCAAAGTGGTCATCTCTGCCGGCATTTCAGTTTGATAGATTTTCTGATAATGGTCCCGGGCAATCTGCATGGGCGACACCTCCTGCCAGTCATCGGCAAAAGCGACTGCCTCCCCGCCGGCTCCCTGCCCCGGCAACTCCGGAGCCAAACGCGCCAGACGCACCCGCCGCCCCACCAAGGCTTCCTCGATGCGACGGCGCAACGACGGCTCGGGCTGCGTGAGACGCACCTTTATTTCGAGATAAGGGGCGTGTGCATCGGCCTCGCCCCGGGGTAACTGAGCGATGGACTCAAAAATCGTCTCACTTGTTCCACTTATCGACACCAACGGCACCGGCGGTTCAAAGGGGAGCCATTCGATGGCGGTCGAGTCGCCGTCGAGCGTGACACTCACCACACCGTGACGATTGTTGCGCTCGGCAAACGACATCGGTATCGGAGCCCCGGCATACCGCACATTTTCACGTCGCGACACCCGTTGGGAGCGATGCAGATGCCCCAGCGCCGTGTAACGGAGCGACGCATCGAAAGCCTCGGGCGACACACATTCGAGACCACCGATGACCGTGCGTTCAGAACGGTCGTTCTCCGACACCTCCGCCCCCGTAGCCTGCAAATGCCCCATGGCCACCAGAGGTTTGCCCAACCGGGAAGCCCGTTCGCACAACGCCCGGTAAAGCGCCGCTACCCCCTGCCCATAATTCTCGGCACGCGGGTAGTCGCCCTGCCGCAGGAAAGGCACCGCCAGGCAATATGCCTCGGGGTGAAGCGCGTGACCCAGCGGCACAATGAGACGGTCGAGGTCGATATCGCCCGCCGGGGTGCGCCGCACAAGACCGCGCACCACCACCCGCATCTCCTCAAAGAGCGGATCGGGAGCTTCGAGGCGCGCCGCCGAATCGTGATTGCCCGCAATGACGACAATCTGCAACGCACGATTCTCCTCGGTCGCCCGACGCAGGAAGCGATAAAAAAGGCGTTGCGAAAGAGCCGACGGATTGGGCGTATCGAAAACATCACCCGCAATCAAGAGCACATCGGCTCGCTGGGCGACAAGTTGCCCGCACAGCCACGAAAGAAAGGCTTCATGCTCGTCATGGCGTTCATAGGAATAAAACGTCTGACCCAAATGCCAATCGGCCGTATGCAGAATTTTCAATGCCATAGATAGAGTTTGTCACAAAGATAGGAAAAGCTGTGCGCAGAGACAATAAAAGACGACGAAGTTTTCGGTCCAAGGCTATACCGAGCCGACTCAGGACACCATAGAAAAAACGGCTCAAAAAGAGAAAAAAAGAATCCGATTTCCCGATTATTCGAGAAAAAACATCGATTTCGACATTTTTTTCTCAAAAAATTAGGCAGAATAAAAAAAAGCCCCTACATTTGCACACGCAAAAGCGATGGTGCCATAGCTCAGTTGGTAGAGCAAAGGACTGAAAATCCTTGTGTCCC